>NZ_VOSW01000089.1 GCF_009690905.1 Paraburkholderia madseniana | reverse complement strand
CGGTCACGGTAGCCGCCTTTGACGGGCTTCGCGAAAGTGCGCTCGCCACGCTCGGAGGCGCCACGTTCGCCTTCAAAACGGCGCGGTGCTGCACTGTCGCTGCGCGGACCGCGCTCGCCAGTACGGCGCTCCTGAGGGGCGCCACGGTCGCTGCCGAAGCGGGGCCGATCCAAGGCGTCGCGTGCCGGACGCTCGCCACGCGGTCCACCTTCCGACGGACGGCCTGCACCCGGACGCGGACCGCTGAACGAGCGGCGTTCGCCTTCGTCGCGGCGCGGGGCGCGGTTGCCTTCGAAACTGCGCGGAGCGCGTTCGCTGCGATCTGTGCTGCCTTCGAAGCGGCGGGGTGCGCGTTCGCCGCGATCGCCAGTACCTTCAAACCGGCGCGGGGCGCCTTGGCTGCGTTCACCGTCAGCGCGACGCGGAGCACGTTCACTGCGATCACCACCGCCTTCAAACTTGCGAGGTGCACGCTCACTATCGTCCCGACGCGGCGGACGGTCGTTGCCCTCAAATCGACGCGGAGCGCTTTGGCTACGTTCGCCGTCAGCACGGCGCGGAGCGCGTTCGCTGCGATCAGCGCCACCTTCAAACTTACGGGGTGCACGAGCGCCCTCGTCCCGACGCGGCGCACGATCGCCGCCGCCTTCAAACCGGCGCGGAGCGCCTTGGCTACGTTCGCCGTCAGCACGGCGCGGCGCGCGTTCGCTACGATCAGCACCACCTTCAAACTTACGGGGCGCACGAACGCCCTCGTCCCGACGCGGCGCACGATCGCCGCCGCCTTCAAATCGGCGTGGAGCGCCTTGACTACGTTCGCCGTCAGCGCGGCGCGGAGCACGTTCGCTACGATCGCCACCACCTTCAAACCGACGTGGCGCACGTTCACCATCGTCCCGATGCGGAGCGCGATCACTGCTGCCTTCGAAGCGACGTGGCGCACCACCGGCCCCTTCACGCCGCGGCGGCCGGCGCGCAGCGCCAGCATCCCGCTCGCGGGAAAACGATCCTTCAGCCCGTGGCGCACGCGCCCCGGCGCCTGCCGGCTTGCCCGCACCCGCCGGCCGCTTGCCACCACCCGCTGCGCCAGCGCCTTCACCCCGCGCCCCGTTAAACCCGGCCGTCGGCGTAGACGGCCTCGGCCCGGTCGGGCGCGTCGGCTTACGCGCCGAATTGCTTCCGGTACGGACAGGGGCGCGTTCGGACGAAGCCGGCCGCGGGTGCTTGGCTGTTAATTTGACTCGCATGAAATCTCACACTGCAATCGCGCGCAGCAGTTCGGTCTCGACCTGAATTTGCAGGCGGTTGTCCGACAGACCGTGTCCATCCAGCAGGAACACGTCTTCGACACGTTCGCCGAGCGTATTGATCCGCGCCGACGCAACGCCGACCCGGTGCTCGGCCAGCACGCGCGCGATTGAATAAAGAAGGCCTGGCCGGTCGTTCGCAGACACGGACAGGATGTAATATTGGCCGCGCTCGTCGGCCCGAAGATCGACGCGCGGCGTAACAGGGAAGGTCCGCGACAGCCGTGACAAACGGCCTTTCGACGGTCCCGGAAGCAGGGTGCCGTCACCGGTCAGGCGTGCGGTCAGTTCCTGTTCGACCAGATTGGCAATATCGCGATAATGCACGTCTTCTTCGGTATGCGCGACGAGGAAATTATCGAGCGCGTACCCGTGGCGGGTCGTGCTGACCCGCGCATCGAGCACCGACAAGCCATTGCGGTCGAAATACGCACAAATGCCGGCGAACAGATCGGGCTGGTCTTTCACATACACCAGCACCTGAAGCGCCTCGCCGATCGGCGAAGGACGCGCCCGCACGATCGGCGTCGCGGTTTCGACGTGCCGGTACAGCACACGGGTCTGCCACGCGATATCCGCGGCGTCGTGGCGCAGGAAATAGCCGATATCCAGCTTGTCCCATAGCGCCTTTTGCGAGCCTTCCGGCACGGTTTCGAGGCGCAGCAGCGCAAGCGCCTCTTCCTGGCGCGATTTCAGTTCCGAATGCGCGTCAGGCCGTGCGCCGCCGAGCACCGCCAACGTTGCGCGGTAGAGGTCCTCGAGCAGCTTGCCTTTCCACGTGTTCCAGACTTTCGGGCTGGTGCCGCGAATGTCGGCCACGGTCAACAGGTAAAGCGCGGTGAGCCGGCGCTCGTTGCCGACCAGTTCGGCAAAGCGCTTGATGACTTCGGGGTCGCTCGTATCCTGCTTCTGCGCGACCTGGCTCATGGTCAGATGCTGCTGAACCAGCCAGACGACCAATTCGCCATCCTCGCCTTCGATGCCATGGTTGCGGCAGAAGCGCCGCGCGTCGGCCATGCCGAGCGTGGAATGGTCGCCGCCGCGGCCCTTGGCGATGTCGTGAAACAGCGCCGCCACGTACAGCACCCACGGCCGGTCGAAATTGGCGATCAACTGGCTGCAGAACGGATATTCGTGCGCGTGCTCGGCGACCGCGAAGCGGCGCAGATTGCGCAGCACCATGAGGATGTGCTGATCGACCGTATAGACGTGATACAGGTCGTGCTGCATCTGCCCGACGATGCGCCGGAAGTTCAGCAGATAGCGCCCGAGCACGCTGGTCTGGTTCATCAGCCGCAGCGCGTGCGTGATGCCGGCCGGCTGCTTCAGGATGTCCATGAACAGGCGCCCGTTTTCCGGATCTCGCCGCCAATGCTGGTCCATCACGTCGCGGGCGTTGTAGATCGCGCGTAGGGTACGCGCCGACAAACCCTTCACGCCCGGCGTCTGTTCGTAGAGCAGGAAGGCTTCGAGGATCGCGTTCGGCTCGCGCTGGAAGACGTCATCGCTGGCGATCTCCAGCATGCCCTGCTTCTCGACGAAACGGTCCGACAGCACGCGCGTGATGCCGCTTGTGTTCGGGAAGAGCTGCGCTTCGATGTTCTGGATCAGGATGGTGGCGAGCTGCGTAACGGCTTTGGCGGACCAGTAATAGCGGCGCATCAGTTGTTCGCTGGCGCGCTTCGTGGCCGTCGGTTTATAGCCGAAGCTTTCGGCCACCGGCGTTTGCAGGTCGAACACCAGAATGTCCTGGCGGCGGCCGGCGATCACATGCAAGCGGGCACGCAGCGTTTTCAGGAAGCCTTCATTGCGGCGCAGTTCGCGCGCTTCGCGCTCGGTGATCAGGCCGCGTGCTTCGAGCTCGCGCCAACTGCTGCCGAAGCCGGCCGCCTGGGTAATCCACAGAATCAGTTGCAGATCGCGCAGGCCGCCCGGGCTTTCCTTGATGTTCGGCTCGAGCGCATACGGCGTGTCCTGAAACTTGGCGTGCCGCTGGCGCATTTCCAGTACTTTGGCCTGGAAGAACGCGCGCGGGTCGAGCGTTTCGCGGTAGCGCTTCGCAAAGTCGTCGAAGAGCAGGGTGCTGCCCGTAATGCGTCGCGCTTCGAGCAGCGAGGTGCGCACGGTGACGTCGTTGGCGGCTTCTTCGACACACTGCACCACGCTGCGCACGCTGCTGCCGAGTTCGAGCCCCAAATCCCACGCGAGGCTGATAAAACGTTCGATGCGCGCTTCGAGATGCGCGATCGGCGCGTCGGGCAGCAGGACCAGAATGTCGATGTCGGAGTGCGGCGCGAGTTCGCCCCGCCCGTAGCCGCCGACCGCGAGCAGCGCCAGCTCGGGCGGCAGCTCACAGGTATTCCAGGCGGCGCGCAGCGACTCGTCCGTGGCGCGCGCCAGCGCGGCCATCAGCGAGTCGACGTTGGAGGCGGTCTTGAAGCGTTCCAGCAACTGGGCTTTGGCCACTTTGTAGTCCGCCTTGAGCGACGTGGCATAGGATTGGGCGACGGCTGGAACACTACTCATTGGCAGGCGGGCGGGTTGGGGGCGGAAGTCGTTCAGGCCGTGGCCGCGACAACCGGCGGACGCGCGGGCGTGCCGGCCGAGATAGTCAGCACGTCGTAACCGGTTTCGGTGACGAGCACGGTGTGTTCCCACTGTGCCGACAGGCTGCGGTCCTTGGTTTTGACGGTCCACTGATCCGGCATGGTGCGGATGTCGCGCCGACCGGCGTTGATCATCGGTTCGATCGTAAAGATCATGCCGGTCTGCAGTTCGAGCCCGGTGCCGGGACGGCCGTAGTGCAAAATCTGCGGGTCCTCGTGAAACACCGTGCCGATGCCGTGGCCGCAATATTCGCGCACCACGCTGTAGCCTTGCCCTTCAGCATGCTTCTGGATGGCGTAGCCGATGTCGCCGAGATGGGCGCCCGGGCGCACCTGATCGATGCCGAGCCACATGCATTCGAAGGTGGTCTGCACGAGGCGCTTGGCCATGATCGAGCCTTCGCCGACGATGAACATCCGGCTGGTGTCGCCGAAATAGCCTTCCTTGATCACCGTGACGTCGATATTCAGTGCGTCGCCGTTTTTCAGCGTCTTGTCGCCCGGAATACCGTGACAGATCACGTCGTTCACGGAAATGCAGGTGGCTTTCGGGTAAGGCGGATAGCCGGGCGGCTGATAATTCAGCGGCGCCGGAACCGTGCCTTGCACCTGGAGCATGTATTCGTGACACAGCCGGTCGAGTTCGCCGGTCGTGATGCCGGCCGTGACGAACGGCGTGATGTAGTCGAGCACTTCGCTAGCGAGCTTGCAGGCGACGCGCATCTGCGCGATATCGTGTTCGTTTTTGAGCGTAATAGCCATGAGTCGGGCCTGAAATGCGATTTATTGTAAGATTATCGCACCATATTCCCGCTGCCGCAGGGTTTTGCCACGGTTTTGCAATAAGGTGGTGGGAGCGCAGGTGCAACCCGCCTGCGGCAAACGGGAGCTACCGCGCAGGTTGAGTCGGCCGATAGTCACGTGCTATAATCTTTGGCTAAGTCGATCTCTGTCTTATTTTGTTGCTCTATTAGTCACTCTGATAAGCGCAAACTGGCAGGAAAGGCGCCTCGTAGCGATAGTTGCCTGCGCTACAGGTCAGGCAGTGCCAAGGCAGCAGACTCGCAAGCCGGCGCACCCAGGGTGTCCGTCGCGTTCAGCCAAAAAAGGCAGCGCGGCAGATACGGCAGCCGGCTTAAGACCCAACCCTCGCGGAGATTTTCATGGCAGTTACCATGCGTCAAATGCTGGAAGCCGGTGTCCACTTCGGTCACCAAACGCGCTTCTGGAACCCGAAGATGGCCCCCTTCATTTTCGGCCATCGCAACAAGATTCACATCATCAACCTCGAAAAGACGCTGCCGATGTACAACGACGCGCTGAAGTACGCGCGTCAACTGGCAGCGAATCGCGGCACGATCCTGTTCGTCGGCACGAAGCGTCAATCGCGCGACACGATCGCTGAAGAAGCACAGCGCGCTGGCATGCCTTACGTCAACGCACGCTGGCTCGGCGGCATGCTGACCAACTTCAAGACGCTGAAGGTCTCGATCAAGCGCCTGAAGGACATGGAAGCATCGCTGGAAGCTGGCGAAACCGAACGCATGAGCAAGAAGGAAGCGCTCCTGTTCGAACGCGAAATGGCCAAGCTGCAAAAGTCGATCGGCGGCGTGAAAGACATGGGCGGCATTCCGGACGCGATCTTCGTGGTCGACGTCGGCTACCACAAGATTGCCGTGACCGAAGCGAACAAGCTCGGTATTCCGGTCATCGCCGTGGTCGATACGAACCACTCGCCGGAAGGCATCGACTACGTGATCCCGGGTAACGACGACGCTTCGAAGGCTGTCGCTCTGTACACGGCTGGCGTGGCTGACGCAATCGTCGAAGGCCGTGCTAACGCGGTTAACGAAGTGGTGCAAGCTGCTCGCGGTGGTGATGGCGACGAGTTCGTCGAGGTCAACCCGGAAGCGTAAAGCTGCCCCGTGTCCGGCAAAAAAGGGGGCTTTCTACAGGCCCCCTTTTTTTAAGCCGCGACAAAGTAGTGGTGTGCTGTGAGTAGTGCTGAAACATAGCCCGTAAAAAATACGTGCGACGTTGAAACGAATTCTTGCCGCCGGTATCGAAGTCCGCGCGGCGTGTGACAGACGGAACTCAAGGAGCAAATGATGGCGGCAATTACCGCAAGCATGGTTGCAGAACTGCGCGCAAAGACCGACGCGCCGATGATGGAATGCAAGAAGGCGCTGACGGAAGCTGAAGGCGACATGGCGCGCGCTGAAGAGCTGCTGCGCGTGAAGCTGGGCAACAAGGCCAGCAAGGCAGCGTCGCGCGTGACGGCTGAAGGCGTGGTCGCATCGTTCATCGGCGGCAACGCTGGTTCGCTGGTCGAACTGAACTGCGAAACCGACTTCGTTTCGAAGAACGACGACTTCCTGGCATTCTCGAAGACGGTCGCTGAACTGGTCGCTACGCAAAACCCGGCTGACGTCGCTGCCCTGTCGGCACTGCCGTTGGACGGCTCGACGGTCGACGCAGTGCGCCTCGCACTGGTTGGCAAGATCGGTGAAAACCTGTCGATCCGCCGTTTCGTGCGTTTCGAAACCTCGAACAAGCTGGCAGCATACCTGCACGGCACGCGTATCGGCGTGCTGGTCGAGTACACCGGCGCGGACGAGCAGGTCGGCAAGGACGTGGCAATGCACATCGCCGCCATGAAGCCGGTCTCGCTGTCGTCGGACGACGTCCCGGCCGATCTGATCGCGAAGGAACGTAGCATTGCTGAGCAGAAGGCTGCTGAATCGGGCAAGCCGGCTGAAATCGTCGCCAAGATGGTCGACGGCAGCGTGCAGAAGTACCTGAAGGAAGTGTCGCTGCTGAACCAGACGTTCGTTAAGAACGACAAGCAGACGATCGAACAGATGCTGAAGGCTGGCAACGCGAGCGTGCAGAAGTTCGCGCTGTTCGTGGTCGGCGAAGGCATCGAGAAGAAGCAGGACGACTTCGCAGCCGAAGTGGCCGCTCAAGTCGCTGCTGCAAAGCAACAATAAGTATCGCTTAAGCTTCAGTTAGTACCGTTGGACCCGCGGCGGAGCAAGACTCTGCCGCGGTCGGCAGCGCCGCAAGGCTGCACGCGGGTGACCCTCGTGGCGCACGCCGCTGGCGGACCCCAGGGTTCGTCAATTTGGCGACGCTTGCCCGAATCAGCATTTCACCCCTACATTAGTCCCTTGTTGTTGCCCTGTTCTGCGCGATCTGGATACCTCTATGCCCACTGCCTATAAACGCGTCCTGCTCAAACTCTCCGGTGAAGCTCTGATGGGCGACGATGCCTTCGGCATCAATCGCGCGACCATCGAACGAATGGTAGCGGACGTGGCCGAAGTGGTCCGTCTCGGAACGCAGCTGGCCGTGGTGATCGGCGGCGGTAATATTTTCCGCGGCGTCGCGGGCGGCGCGGCCGGTATGGATCGCGCCACGGCTGACTACATGGGTATGCTGGCCACCATGATGAACGCGCTGGCGCTGCAGGACGCAATGCGCCACGCCGGTATCGAAGCGCGCGTGCAATCCGCGCTGCGTATGGACCAGGTGGTCGAGCCTTACATCCGCCCGCGTGCGATTCGCCAGCTCGAAGAAGGCAAAGTCGTCATTTTCGCGGCCGGCACCGGCAACCCGTTCTTCACGACCGACACGGCCGCCGCACTGCGAGGTTCGGAAATCGGCGCGGAAGTCGTGCTGAAAGCCACCAAGGTGGACGGCGTTTATTCAGCCGACCCCAAGAAAGACCCGAGCGCGACTCGTTACACCACGATCAGCTTCGACGAAGCCATCGGCCGCAATCTGCAGGTGATGGACGCCACGGCATTCGCGCTGTGCCGCGATCAGAAGCTGCCGATCCGGGTGTTTTCGATCGTCAAGCCGGGTGCGCTCAAGCGCATCGTACTAGGCGAGGACGAGGGCACCCTCGTCCACGTGTAAACTCTCGTTCACATAACGTGGGCTTTAACGCGGGCCCAGGCCGCCGCATAGTGCGCGCGCTGGCCGGCTCGCACCGTTTTGAAGGTTCGGAGGTTTAAAAATGTCTGTGGCTGATATCAGGAAGGGCGCTGAACAAAAGATGCAGCGTTCCATCGACGCGTTCAAGAACGACCTGTCGAAGATCCGCACGGGCCGTGCACACACGGGCCTGCTCGATCACATCCAGTGCGATTACTACGGTTCGCCGGTGCCGATTTCGCAGGTCGCGAATCTGACGCTGATCGACGCACGCACGATCGGCGTGCAGCCGTGGGAAAAGAAGATGGTCCAGGTCGTCGAAAAGGCGATTCGCGAGTCGGACCTCGGTCTGAACCCGGCTACGCAAGGCGACGTGATCCGCGTGCCGATGCCCGCGCTGACCGAAGAACGCCGCCGCGAACTGACCAAAGTGGTCAAGAGCGAGGCGGAAACGGCCAAGGTCGCTGTTCGTAACCTGCGCCGTGATGCAAACGAGCAACTGAAGAAGCTCGTGAAAGACAAAGAAATTTCTGAAGATGACGAGCGCCGTGCAGGTGACGACGTTCAGAAACTGACGGACAAGTTCGTCACGGAAATCGACAAGCTTGTAGTGACCAAAGAAGCCGAGATCATGACGGTCTGAGGCCGGTTGGCTCAGCACCTTTAAGATCTCCACTTCTTTTTTTGCAGTCACTGTCCCGACGGCCATGACCTATACCAGCTCAACCGTGCGCGTGCCTGATGTCGCCGCGGTGCCGCGACATATCGCGATCATCATGGACGGCAACGGCCGTTGGGCGACCCAGCGCCGTCTGCCGCGCGTGGCCGGCCATACGCGCGGCGTCGACGCAGTGCGTGCGGCCGTCGAGGCCTGCGCCCGGCAGGGCGTCGAATATCTGACGCTGTTTGCCTTCAGCTCGGAAAACTGGCGCCGCCCGAACGACGAAGTGTCGTTCCTGATGCGCCTGTTCGTCACCGCGCTGGAGCGCGAGATCGGCAAGCTGCACGCGAACGGCATCCGTCTGCGCGTGGTTGGCGATCTGTCCCGATTCGATACGCGCATCCGCGACCTGATCCGGCGCGCGGAAACCAAAACCGCGCGCAATACCCGCCTCACGCTCACCATTGCCGCCAACTACGGCGGCCGCTGGGACATCATGCAGGCCACCCGCAAGCTCGCCGAACAATCGGCGCTGGCGGGCAAGGCGGTCGAGGTGAACGAGGACTCGTTCGCCGAACACCTGTCGATGGCCTATGCGCCGGAGCCGGACCTTTTTATCCGCACCGGCGGCGAGCGCCGCGTCAGCAACTTCCTGCTGTGGCAACTCGCTTACACCGAGTTCTACTTCACCGACACGTTCTGGCCGGATTTCGACGCCGACGCGCTCGGCCACGCCATCGCATCCTACGCGGAGCGTGAGCGCCGCTTCGGCCGCACCAGTGCTCAACTCGAGCCGCAATCGCAGAACGTCGATTCGCTTCCATGCTAAAAACCCGTGTCATCACGGCGATCATCCTGCTGGCGATCTTCCTGCCGGTCACGCTGTTCGCGCCGGTGGGCGCGTTCGGCGCGCTGATCGCCTTCGTCGTCGTGTTCGCCGCGTGGGAGTGGGCGCGTCTGCTGAAGCTCGGCGGCGCGGGCCCGGTCATTTACGCGCTGGTTGCTGCGGTGGCGCTGGTCGCGAGCACGCGGTTCGGCACCGGCGTCGAGGAGCCCCGGCCGCTCTTTCAGGCGGCCGCCATTTTCTGGGTGATCGCGGGGCCGTATGTGCTCCTGCGCAAGCCGACTCTCGCGCAAGGCGCCTGGCGCGCGTTTCTCTTTCTTGCCGGCATTGTGGTATTCGTCGCGTGCTGGCATGCTCTCGTCGCCGCGCGCATGCAGGGCGTGGCCTTCGTGCTGTCGCTGCTCCTATTGGTATGGCTGGCCGATATCGGCGCATACTTCTCTGGAAAAGCTTTCGGAAAGCACAAGCTGGCGCCTGCCATCAGCCCGGGTAAGACTTGGGAAGGCGCGATCGGCGGCTGGCTGGTGGTGATGATCGTCGCGGCGGCGGCGGTCTTTTTGCACGCGTTCGAGCCGACCCTGTATTCTGCGCTGCTGGCGCAATGGGGCGCCGTCCGTACGCTGCTCGCCCTGACCCTGCTGGTGGTATTCAGCGTGGTGGGCGACCTGTTCGAATCCATGATGAAACGCCAGGCCGGAGTGAAAGATTCAAGCGGCCTGTTGCCTGGGCACGGTGGCGTACTCGACCGCATCGACGCATTGTTGCCGGTGCTGCCGCTTGCCATGCTGCTGCTCGGCTAGAGAAAGAGATATGCAAAAACGTCTGACATTGCTCGGTTCCACGGGCTCGATTGGAGACAGCACGCTCGACGTCGTCGCGCGTCATCCCGAGCGCTTTTCGGTGTACGCGCTCACGGCGCATCGCAACGGCGACAAGCTCGTCGAGCAATGCCTGCGCTTTCAGCCTGAAGTCGCGGTAGTCGGCGACGCCGATACCGCTGCGCATGTCGCGGCGAAGTTGCGCGAAGCCGGCTGCAAGACCGAAGTCACGTATGGGCCGCAAGCGCTCGTCGACGTGTCGAAGAGTGACGGCTGCGATACGGTTGTAGCGGCGATTGTCGGCGCGGCAGGCCTCGCGCCGAGTCTCGCTGCCGCGCGCGCCGGCAAGCGCATCCTGCTCGCCAACAAGGAAGCGCTGGTGATGTCCGGCGCGATCTTCATGGACGCGGTGCGAGACAACGGCGCCGTGCTGCTGCCGGTCGACAGCGAACACAACGCGATTTTCCAGTGTCTGCCGCGCGAAGCCGCACAGCATGGCGGCGTGTCGAAGATCATCCTGACCGCGTCAGGCGGCCCGTTCCGCACGCGCGAACCGGCCACGCTGGTCGACGTCACGCCGGACGAAGCATGCAAGCATCCGAACTGGGTCATGGGCCGCAAGATTTCGGTCGACTCGGCCACGATGATGAACAAAGGCCTTGAAGTGATCGAGGCGCACTGGCTCTTCGATCTGCCGGGCGAGCGCATCGAGGTGCTGATTCACCCGCAAAGCGTGATCCATTCGATGGTGTCGTACGCCGACGGCTCGGTGCTCGCACAACTGGGCAATCCCGACATGCGCACGCCGATCGCGCATGCGCTGGCATTTCCGGACCGCGTCGATTCGGGCGTGGCGCAACTGGATCTGCTGCAGGTCGCATCGCTGTCGTTCGAAAAACCGGATTACACGCGCTTCCCGTGTCTCGCGCTCGCGGTGAAAGCGCTGGCCGAGGGAGGCCTCGCGAGCGCGGCGCTCAATGCCGCGAACGAAGTCGCTGTTGAAGCGTTCCTGTCGCGCCAGATCGGCTTCATGGCGATCGCTCAGGTAGTCGACGCCGTACTCAACGCGTTGCCGAACCGCAGCGCGCACGCGCTAGAAGACGTGATCGAAGCGGATGCGGCCGCGCGCCGCGCCGCTGCCGACTTCATCGCGCGCCTGCCGGTCAGCGCCCGTCGCACGGAACGCGCCGTCCAGTGAGACGCCTATGAACCTGCTGATCGAACTGCTTGCCTTCGCGGTCGCGATTGGCGTACTCGTGGTCGTCCACGAGTACGGGCATTACAGCGTGGCGCGTTTGTGCGGCGTCAAGGTGCTGCGTTTCTCGATCGGCTTCGGCAAGCCGCTGTTCCAATGGGTGAGCCCGAAGACGGGCACCGAATGGACGATTGCCGCACTGCCGCTCGGCGGCTACGTGAAGATGCTCGACGAGCGCGAAACCGGCGGGGCGCCGATTCCCGTTGAAGCCTTGCCGCATGCGTTCAACCGGCAGTCGGTGTGGCGCCGCTTCGCGATTGTCGTCGCCGGGCCGGTCGCGAATTTCCTGCTTGCCATCGTGCTGTTCGCCCTTGTGTTCGCCACGGGCGTGACGGAACCGGCGGCTGTGGTGGCGGCGCCTGCGCCGAATACGCCGGCAGCACTGGCCGGTTTCGACGGTGGCGAAACGATTGTGGCGGTTCGTGCGGAGAACGCCGGCGAATCCGAGCGAGTGCGTTCGTGGTCCGACCTGCGCTGGAAACTGCTGGGCGCGGCATTCGATCACAAGCGCGTCGTGCTGAGCGCGAAAGACGCGCACGGCACCTCGGATTTCCAGCTGGATCTGCGTGGTATCACCGAGAAAGACGTCGACGACGACTTCATGTCGCGTCTCGGTTTCGAGCCGGGTGGTGGCAAGCTGACGGTCGCCGGGGTGCAGCCGGGTAGCGCGGCGCAAAAGGCAGGCCTTGCGGTGGGCGACCGTCTGCGCGCGATCAACGGTATCCCTACCGACAATGCCACGGCCTTCATCGCTTATGTAAAATCGCACGCCGGCACGCCCGTGACGCTGCAGGTAGAGCGTGGTGGGCAAGCCGCGGGCAAGCTGGAAGACGTTCGCATCGTCCCGCAGTCGCAGCGGGATGACGCGACGGGGCAGCAGATCGGCCGTATCGGTGCGGAGCTCGCCACCCAGGTGCCGTCGATCGACGTGCGTTACGGGCCGGTCGAAAGCCTGCAACTGGGCGCACGCCGTACGTGGGATCTGGCTGTTTATTCGGTGCGCATGTTCGGACGGATGATTGTTGGCGAGGCATCGCTCAAGAATCTTTCCGGCCCCGTGACGATCGCCGATTACGCAGGAAAGAGCGCACGTCTAGGTCCTTCTGCATTCCTGTCGTTCCTGGCCCTTGTCAGTATTAGCCTCGGCGTACTGAACCTGTTACCAATTCCGGTATTGGACGGGGGTCATCTGTTATATTATTTGGTTGAAGCTGTAACCGGCAAAGTTGTCTCCGATCGCTGGCAACTCGTTTTTCAGAGGGCGGGTCTCGCCTGCATCGTCGCGTTGTCGGCGATTGCGCTGTTCAACGATCTGGCTCGTTTAATCCATTTTTAAAGTGTCTGGCGGCGTTCACGATGGCGACCGCCCGACCTGATGCAGCTATACACACTGGGGAAGCACGTTGTTTAAACCTCATCGCTTTGTTCCAAAGACGGTTATAGCCGCGGCGTTTGCCGCGCATGGGCTGGTTGCTCACGCAACGACGCCCTTCGTGGTGCAAGACATCCGGATCGAGGGATTGCAACGCGTCGAACCCGGTACCGTGTTCGCGTACCTGCCCATCAAGCAAGGCGACACCTTTAGCGACGACAAGGCTTCCGAAGCCATTCGCGCGCTGTACGCCACGGGCTTCTTCAATGACGTCAAGATCGCGACGGAAGGCAGTGTCGTCATCGTCCAGGTGCTGGAACGTCCGGCCATCGGCACGATCGACTTCGCCGGCATTCACGAGTTCGACAAGGAAAACCTGACCAAGGCGCTGCGCGCGGTCGGTTTGTCGCAAGGCCGTTACTACGACAAGGCACTTGTCGACAAGGCTGAGCAGGAACTGAAGCGCCAGTACCTGACGCGTGGCTACTATGCCGCCGAAGTCACCACGACGATCACGCCGATCGACCGCAACCGCGTGTCGGTGCTGTTCTCGGTGGCTGAAGGTCCGAGCGCGAAGATCCGCCAGATCAACTTCATCGGCAACAAGGCGTTCAGCACGGGTACGCTGCGCGACGAAATGCAGTTGTCCACGCCGAACTGGTTCTCGTGGTACACGAAGAACGACCTGTACGCGAAAGACAAGCTCACCGGCGACCTCGAAAACGTCCGCTCGTATTACCTGAATCGCGGCTACCTTGAGTTCAACATCGACTCGACCCAGGTGTCGATCTCGCCGGACAAGAAGGACATGTATCTGACGGTCACGCTGCACGAAGGCGAGCCGTACACGATCAACAGCATCAAGCTGGCTGGTAACCTGCTCGACCGCGAGCCGGAGCTGAACAAGCTCATCAAGATCAAACCAGGCGACCGTTTCTCGGCTGAAAAGCTGCAAGCCACCACCAAGGCGATCGTCGACAAGCTCGGCGAATATGGCTATGCGTTCGCTACTGTCAACGCGCAGCCGCAGATCGATCAGGAACACCACAAGGTCGACCTGACGCTGCAAGTGGACCCGAGCCGCCGCGTGTACGTGCGCCGCATCAACGTGGTCGGCAACACGCGCACTCGCGACGAAGTGGTGCGCCGCGAAATGCGCCAGCTCGAAAGCTCGTGGTTCGATTCGAACCGCCTCGCGCTGTCGAAAGACCGGATCAACCGTCTCGGCTACTTCACGGACGTGGACGTGACCACGGTGCCGGTGGAAGGCACGCCGGACCAGGTCGATGTGGACGTCAAGGTGGCTGAAAAGCCGACCGGCGCGATCACGTTGGGCGCGGGCTTCTCGTCGACGGACAAGGTGGTGCTCTCGGCCGGCGTGTCGCAGGACAACGTGTTCGGTTCGGGTACGAGTCTCTCGGTGAACGTGAATACCGCCAAGACGTACCGTACCTTGACGGTTACGCAGGTCGACCCGTATTTCACGGTCGACGGCATCAAGCGGATTACCGACGTCTACTACCGTACGTACCAGCCGCTGTACTACTCGACGGATTCGAGCTTCAAGATCGTCACGATCGGTGGTGACCTGAAGTTCGGTATTCCGTTCTCCGAAGTCGATACGGTGTATTTCGGCGCCGGCCTCGAGCAAAACCAGCTGGACGTCGACGCGAACACGCCGCAGAGCTACAAGGACTACGTAGCCGCCTTCGGCCGTGTGTCGAATAACGTGCCGATCACGGTGGGTTGGTCGCGCGACGCGCGTGACAGCGCACTGGTGCCGAGCCGCGGCTACTTCACGCAGGCGAACGCCGAATACGGCACGCCGATCGGCGGCACGCAGTACTACAAGGCCGACATCAACGCGCAGTACTATTATTCGTTCTCGCGCGGGTTCGTGCTGGGCTTCAACTTCCAGGGCGGTTACGGTAACGGTCTCGGCGGCAAGCCATATCCGATTTTCAAGAACTACTACGCGGGCGGTATCGGTTCGGTGCGGGGCTACGAGCCGAGTTCGCTGGGTCCGCGCGATGCGAAGACGAACGACCCGATCGGCGGCTCGAAGCTGCTGGTGGGTAACATCGAGTTGACGTTCCCGCTGCCGGGTACGGGCTACGACCGCACGCTGCGTGTCTTCACGTTCCTCGACGGCGGTAACGTCTGGGGTACGGAAGGTAACAGCATCGGCGCGAACGGCCTGCGTTACGGCTACGGTGTCGGTCTTGCGTGGATCTCGCCGATTGGCCCGCTCAAGCTCAGCTTGGGCTTCCCGCTCACTAAGCACACCGGCGACCAGTATCAGAAGTTCCAGTTCCAGATCGGGACGGCATTCTGATCCGGCGGAGGGCGACCCGGGCCTTTACGGGTGGCTTCCGGCGGTGGGCCCGGCCAAACTACAGTATCGAGAGGATGACTTTGCGAACCGGTATGTTTTCGAAACGTGTGGCTTGCGCGCTGGCGCTGGCAATGACGCTGGGTGTCGGCGTAGCGGGGGTCGCGCACGCCCAGGAAGCCAGGATCGCTGCGGTGAATTCGGACCGTATCCTGCGCGAATCGGCTGCCGCGAAGGCTGCACAGGTCAAGCTCGAGGCGGAGTTCGCCAAGCGCGACAAGGACCTGGCCGATATGGCGCAGAAGCTGAAGTCGATGTCCGACTCGCTCGACAAGAACGGTGCGTCGATGTCGGCCGCCGATCGCGCGCAGAAGCAGCGCGATCTGTCACAGTTGGATACGGACTTTCAGCGCAAGCAACGCGAGTTTCGCGAGGACCTGAACCAGCGCCGCAACGAAGAGCTGGCGGCGGTGCTCGACCGGGCCAACAAGGTGATCAAGCAGATCGCTGAGCAACAGCATTACGACCTGATCGTTCAGGAAGCGGTGTACGTGAGCCCGCGCATCGACATTACCGATCAGGTGCTCAAGGCACTGGCGGCATCGGGCAACTGAACGCGCGCGCCGGGCACCGGCCGGGTTGCAGCGCAGGGTCGTAGAACTGACAAGTTGGACTGATTGTGCAGCAATCATCTCGCATGGGATCGGAGACAGAGGATAGGCATGGCATTTACGCTTGAGGACATCGTCCAGCAGTTCGGCGGTGAAGTAGTCGGAGAAGGTTCGCAGCGCGTCGGCAGTCTGGCGCCGCTCGACCAGGCAGGCCCGGACCAGCTGGCGTTCCTCGCCAATCCGAAGTACCTGTCGCAGGTCGAGACGACCCGTGCGGGCGCGGTGTTGATCAATGCCGACGACCTCTCGAAACTCAGCTCCCTTACAGGCCGTAACTTCATCGTCACGCCGAATCCGTACGCTTACTTCGCGCGCGTCGCGCAGACATTCATCGACATGGCAGCGCCCAAGGCCGTGCCCGGTGTGCATCCGAGCGCGACGATCGACCCGTCGGCCCAGATTGCCGCGAGCGCGGTGATCGGTCCGCACGTCACGGTGGAAGCGGGCGCGGTGATCGGCGAAAACGTGCGTCTGGACGCCAACGTGGTGATCGGCCGCGGCACGCGAATCGGTGCGGGCTCGCATCTGTATCCGAACGTCGCGGTGTATTACGGCTGCAAGCTCGGCGAGCGCGTGATTGTGCACGCCGGCGCGGTGATCGGTTCGGACGGTTTTGGCTTCGCGCCGGATTTCGTCGGTGAAGGCGATGCGCGTACCGGCAGTTGGGTGAAAATTCCGCAGGTCGGCGGTGTGTCGATCGCGGCGGACGTCGAAATCGGTGCGAACACCACCATCGACCGCGGCGCCATGGCCGACACGATCATCGAGGAGTGCGTGAAAATCGACAACCTCGTGCAGATCGGCCACAACTGCAAGGTCGGCGCTTACACCGTGATCGCCGGCTGTGCGGGCATTGCAGGCAGCACCACGATCGGCCGTCATTGCATGATCGGCGGCGCGGTTGGGATCGCCGGACACGTCACGCTGGCTGACTATGTGATCGTCACGGCGAAGTCGGGCGTCTCGAAGTCCTTGCTGAAGCCTGGCCTGTACACAAGCGCATTCCCGGCTGTGAACCATGCCGACTGGAACAAGAGTGCCGCTTTGCTGCGTAACATCGACAAACTTCGCGATCGTATCAAGGCGCTCGAAAATGCCGCTTCGGCAGGCAAGCCAGCCGGCGCGGCAAGCAATTCCGCGGGCGACGAAGCCTGAGAAGTATCGCGCTGACCTGCGGGTCAACCCGCACAACAATCCGCGGGCCAACCGGCCGGTACCGCGTAAAATAGCGGGCAAGCATCAGGAAGCAAAGTCGGTTGCCGTGACCGGGTGGCATGGCCGCCTGGTTTCGACAAGCGCCGGCAGCACGCGTTACCAACCCACCTGCACCAGCATCCGCAGTCATCATCGCGCAGTCAATGCGTGAGTAGAAACACCATGAGCACCGAAAAAATCAATCTCGACATTCATAAGATTCTCACGCTGCTGCCCCATCGTTACCCGATCCTGCTGGTCGACCGGGTGCTCGAACTCGAGCCGCATAAGAGCATCAAAGCGTTGAAGAACGTGTCGATCAATGAGCCGTATTTCCAGGGTCACTTTCCGACCCGTCCGGTGATGCCCGGCGTGCTGATCCTCGAAGCGCTCGCGCAAACGGCAGCCCTGCTGACGTTTTCGGAAGAGCCGAGCGATCCGTCGAACACGCTGTATCTGTTCGTGGGCATCGACAACGCGCGTTTCAAGCGCGTGGTGGAACCGGGCGATCAGCTGATCCTGAACTGCACGTTCGAGCGTCATATGCGCGGCATCTGGAAGTTCAAGGCGCGCGCCGAAGTGGATGGAGCCGTAGCGGCGGAAGCCGATCTGATGTGCGCGGTGCGGCACACGGACAAAGACGCTTGAAGCCGGTGTCCGGACGACGGTCAGCGGCTTTTCCCGAGCGCTGCGAACTCCGGCTACGCCCATCCAGACAACGCAACAGAATCAGAAGCGAGGACGCATGAGCAGGATTCATCCCACTGCGATCGTCGAACCGGGCGCACAAGTCGACGAATCCGTCGAAATCGGACCGTATGCCGTCATCGGCGCACATGTGACGATCGGCGCACGGAGCACGGTCGGTTCGCACAGCGTGATCGAAGGTCACACCACGATCGGCGAAGACAACCGCATCGGCCACTATGCATCGGTCGGCGGCCGTCCGCAGGACATGAAGTACAAAGACGAGCCGACCCGGCTCGTGATCGGCAATCGCAACACGATCCGTGAATTCACCACGATCCACACCGGCACGATGCAGGACGCGGGCGTCACTACGCTGGGCGACGACAACTGGATCATGGCCTACGTGCACATCGGGCACGACTGCCACGTCGGCAACAACGTGATTCTGTCGAGCAATGCGCAGATGGCCGGCCACGTGACGATTGGCGACCATGCGATTATCGGCGGCATGTCGGGCGTGCATCAGTTCGTGCGCATCGGCGAGCATTCGATGCTGGGCGGTGCTTCGGCGCTCGTGCAGGACATCCCGCCGTTCGTGATCGCTGCCGGCAACAAGGCCGAGCCTCACGGTATCAATGTCGAAGGTCTGCGCCGCCGTGGTTTCTCCGCAGACGCGATCTCGGCGCTGCGCTCGGCGTACCGCTTGCTGTACAAGAACGGCCTGTCGCTTGAAGAAGCGAAGCTGCAGTTGCGCGAACTCGCATCCGCGGGTGGCGATGGCGATGCGCCGGTACAAACGCTGCTCGCGTTTGTCGAAGCGTCGCAACGCGGCATCATCCGCTAACCGATGGCTTTGAACCCGAGTCCCCTGCGCGTCGCGATGGTGGCAGGCGAGCCGTCCGGCGACCTGCTGGCGGCGTCGCTGCTCGACGGCCTCGCGAGCCGTCTGCCCGCCGGTACCCAGTATTACGGGATCGGCGGCCCGCGCATGATCGCCACGGGTTTCGACGCCCACTGGCCAATGGAGAAGCTGACGGTGCGCGGCTATGTCGAAGCACTGCGGCATATTCCAGAAATCCTCGGCATCCGCAACGAACTGAAGCGCCAACTGCTGGCCGAGCCGCCGTCGGTGTTCGTCGGCGTGGACGCGCCCGATTTCAACTTCGGACTCGAGCATCCGTTGCGCGACGCGGGTATTCCGACCGTTCACTTCGTTTGCCCGTCGATCTGGGCGTGGCGAGGTGGGCGCACCAAAAAGATCGCCAAAGCGGTCGACCACATGCTGTGCGTGTTCCCGTTCGAAACGGCGCTGCTGGAAAAGGCCGGCATCGCGGCTTCGTACGTGGGCCATCCGCTCGCCGACGAAATTCCTCTGGTACCCGACACGCTTGGCGCGCGCCGCACGCTCGGCCTTGCCGAAAGCGGTCCGATCATCGCGGTGCTGCCGGGCAGCCGGCGCTCGGAGATCGATCTGATCGGTCCGACGTTCTTTGCCGCGATGGAAATGATGCAGCACCAGGAGCCCAGTTTGCGTTTCGTGATGCCGGCGGCCACGCCCGCATTGCGCGAAATGCTACGGCCGCTGGTCGATGCGCATCCTGGTCTCGCGCTGACCATTACCGACGGCCAGGCGCAAATCGCGATGACGGCGGCCGATGCGATCCTCGTCAAGAGCGGCACGGTGACGCTGGAAGCCGCGCTGCTGAAAAAGCCGATGGTGATCTCGTACAAGGTGCCCTGGCTGACCGGCCAGATCATGCGACGCCAAGGCTATCTGCCGTATGTTGGCTTGCCGAACATTCTGGCGGGGCGTTTCGTCGTGCCGGAAATTCTGCAGCACTTCGCGACGCCCCAGGCGCTCGCCGAAGCGACGCTGAAACAGTTGCGCGACGAGGCCAACCGGCGCACGCTGACGGAAATCTTCACGGAGATGCATCACGTGCTGAAGCAGAACACCGCGCAGCGTGCAGCGGAAGTCGTGGCGAGCGTCGTCGAAAAGCGGAAGGCTCGGCCGTGACCACCGCTCGCGCTCCACGCCGCAAGGCCGCGGCTGTTGCAGGCGCGGCAACGCGGCAGGTCGGTCTGGACTTTGAAACGCCGGATGACATCGTCTGCGGCGTCGACGAAGCCGGGCGCGGGCCGCTGGCTGGCCCGGTGGTCGCTGCGGCGGTGATTTTCGATCCGTCGAAGCCGATGATCCGCGGCCTCGACGATTCGAAAGCGCTCACCGCGAAAAAGCGCGACGAACTCTACGACAAGATCGTCGACCGGGCACTTGCGTACTGCATCGCGTCCGCTAGCGTCGAAGAAATCGATACGCTGAACATCCTGCACGCCACCATGCTGGCGATGAAGCGGGCGGTCGAAGGCCTTTCGGTCGTGCCGACGCTCGTGAAAATCGACGGCAATCGCTGCCCAACGCTGAGCGTTCGCAGCGAAGCCGTGATCGGCGGTGATGCCTTGGTCAAAAGCATTTCGGCGGCGTCGATTCTTGCCAAGGTCACGCGTGACCGGATGCTGCTCGAACTGCATCAAGCCTATCCGGTCTACGGTTTTAACGCGCATGCCGGCTACGGCACGCCGCAGCATCTCGCGGCGCTGCGCGAACATGGGCCCTGCGAGCATCATCGGCGCTCGTTCGCACCGGTGCGTGAAGCGCATCAGCGTTTCGGCACGGCTTTGAAGCAGCCGGCGGGCGACGTGATCGTCGTGTCTCGAACGCTCACGAATGCCATGCTCGACGACGACGCCTTCGGCGAACGCAGCGGCGCGTAAGCGCTGCGCGTTGTCCGGCGCGTCGCCCATTCTTTCCTCATTCTCACTGTCTTCGCTGCCTGTGAAAGCCATCACCTCGCGGGACAATCCGCTCTACAAGCGCCTCAAGGCACTGGCCGGCTCGACGCATCAGCAGCGTCGCAGTGGCCACGCGTTGCTCGAAGGGTTCCATCTCGCGAGCGCGTATCTCGACGTCGCCGGGCAGCCGGAAATGTGCATCGTTACCGAGGGCGCGTTGCGCCACGACGAAGCGCAGGCCATCGTGTCGCGCATCGACGAGCACCGTATCGTCACGCTGCCCGATGCATTGTTCGGCCAGGTGTCGAACGTCGTGCACGGTGTCGGGATTCTGCTGCTGGTCGAAAAGCTCGATACGCCGCTGCCGGAGAATGTCGGAGAAACCTGCCTCGTACTCGATGGCGTGCAGGATGCCGGCAACGTCGGTTCGATTCTACGGAGCGCGGCGGCCGCCGGTATTCAGCAGGTGTTTTGCGCGCCGGGCACCGCGTACGCGTGGTCGTCGAAGGTATTGCGCTCGGGCATGGGCGCGCATTTCCTGTTGCAAATCCACGAGGATGTCGAGGCGCAGGTATTGATCGAGCGCCTGGCTGTGCCCATCGTCATTACGGATTCGCACGGTGCCGAGGCGATTTACGACTGCGATCTAAGCGGGCCGCTCGCGTGGGTGTTCGGCAACGAAGGGGCGGGCGTATCGCAGACCTGGCGCGATGCGGTTTCGTTGCGGGTGACGATTCCTCAGCCGGGCGGCATGGAATCGCTCAATGTGGCCGCCGCCGCGGCTATCTGCGTGTTCGAACAGTGCCGCCAGCAGCGCCGCGCGTGACATTGCACTGACTGCTGGTCTGAGGCGACCTCCGCGATCACCTCAGCACCACGCACGCCCGCAAAACAGGCGCCGCTCAATAAACCGGCCGGTCCAGCTTGATCTCCTGCAGGATCGTCGTCGCGATTTCTTCGATCGACTTATGCGTCGACGACAACCACTTGACGCCTTCGCGCCGCATCATCGCTTCCGCCTCGTTGATCTCGTAGCGGCAATTTTCCGGCGCGGCGTACTTGCTGCCCGGGCGGCGCTCGTTACGGATCTCCGACAGCCGCTGCGGATCGATCGATAAACCAAACATCTTCTGCCGATGCGCCAATAGCGGCGTAGGCAGCTTGCCGCGCTCGAAGTCTTCCGGAATCAACGGATAGTTGGCCGCTTTCACGCCGTACTGCATGGCCAGATACAGGCTCGTCGGTGTCTTGCCGCTGCGCGACACGCCGACCAGAATCACATCGGCATCGGCCAGATTGCGGTTCGATTGACCGTCGTCGTGGGCGAGCGAGAAGTTGATCGCTTCGATCCGGTTCTTGTATTCCTCGGTATCGGCGTTCTGGTGGCCGCGACCCATCGCGTGGCTCGACTTGAGCTCCAGTTCCTGCTCGAGCGGCTCCACGAAGGTCTGAAACATGTCCAGCACGAGCGCATTCGAGCCTTTGACGATCTGATTCGAGGCGCTGTCCACCAGCGTCGTAAAGACGATCGGGCGGCGGCCGTCCTGCTGGATCGCTTCGTTGATCTTTTCTAGCGTGGCGTAGGCTTTTTCCGTCGAGTCGACGAAGGGCACGCGAACCAGGCGGAATTTCTGGTCGAACTGGGAGAGGATCGAATGCGCGAAGGTTTCGGCAGTGATCCCGGTACCGTCGGAGACGATGAATACGGTGGGCGGCATCAGTGGGGCTGGGGAACGTGAGCGGGAAAAAGCGCTCGAATGAAACATCGCTGCATGGATGTCGCTGCACGGTGGCTAACCGGAGATTGCAGCGGCGTCATGTCAGCGCGCCGTGGGCACCGCAATTGCGTCCGGATGGCGGTGGGGCCTCGCGAGAGCCTCGCAAGAGCCCGTCAGCCGGTCCGGGGCGCGATTCGAGGCGCAATTCTCGTCCGACTGTCACATTTTGAGAGTCGGCACGGTAGAATAGCGGCAACCTGTTGGATAAGCAATTGCAGGCGATTGGCGTCTAACTCACCGCGAACGGTCGGTCAACGCCACGCTTTGCGCCGGTAACTTGCGGCAAATTGAGAGATTGGGGCGGATCGATCGGTAATTTCGTCCAACCGCTTTCTACGTCGTGCATCCGGCGCTTTTCAGCCTTCGCGGCCATTTGCAGCGATTGCTTCTCCAACAGGTTGTGCAAGACGCGAGGTCACGCTTCCAATGGGCGTCTCGCGTTCAAGCCCACTTGCACAGCCGTGAATTTCTTTCACACTTAGGGGCTTGTATGACTAACGCAGTTACCGTCGCAAAGGAAGAGGCGTATGTAGTTCCGTTCGAGCAGTTGCGGATGACCGATGTGGAGATTGTCGGCGGCAAGAATGCGTCGCTTGGCGAGATGATCAGTCAGCTCGCCGAAGCCGGCGTGCGCGTGCCGACTGGCTTCGCCACCACGGCGCTGGCTTTCCGTGACTTCCTGCATCACAACAACCTGACTGAACGCATCGCCAAACGTCTCGAAACGCTCGACGTCGACGACGTGAAAGCGCTCGCCGAAGCGGGCAAGGAGATCCGTCAATGGATCGTCGACGCCCCGATGCAGCCGCGTCTCGAAGCGGATATCCGCGCAGGTTTCGACACCCTGCAAAACAGCTCGCCTGAAGAGTTGTCGTTTGCCGTGCGTTCGTCGGCAACGGCAGAAGACTTGCCGGACGCATCGTTCGCGGGTCAGCAGGAAAGCTACCTCAACGTGGTCGGTATCGACGAGGTGCTCGATCGCATGAAGCACGTGTTCGCGTCGCTGTACAACGACCGTGCAATCTCCTATCGCGTCCACAAGGGCTTCACCCACGCTGAAGTCGCGTTGTCGGCTGGTGTGCAGCGCATGGTGCGCTCGGACGTCGGTGCGGCAGGCGTGATGTTCACGCTGGACACGGAATCGGGCTTCAAGGACGCCGTCTTCATCACGTCGAGCTACGGGCTGGGCGAAACGGTCGTGCAAGGCGCCGTGAATCCGGACGAGTTCTACGTCTTCAAGACCACGCTCGCACAAGGCAAGTACCCGATCATCCGCCGCTCGATCGGCTCGAAGCTGATCAAGATGGAATTCACCAAGGCGGGCGAAGAAGGCCGCGTGAAGACCGTCGACGTCGCGCACGAGCAGCGCAACCGTTTCTCGATCACCGACGAAGACGTGATCGAGCTCGCGAAATACGCCGTCATCATTGAAAAGCACTACGAGCGTCCGATGGACATCGAGTGGGGCAAGGACGGCCGCGACGGCAAGATCTTCATCCTGCAGGCGCGCCCGGAAACGGTGAAGAGCCAGGCTGCGGGCAAGGCCGAGCAACGTTTCAAGCTGAAGGGCCAATCGAACGTGCTGACTACCGGCCGCGCGATCGGCCAGAAGATCGGTGCGGGTCCGGTGCGCGTGATTCACGATCCGTCGGAAATGGACCGTGTGCAGCCGGGCGACGTGCTGGTGGCCGACATGACCGACCCGAACTGGGAGCCGGTCATGAAGCGCGCATCCGCGATCGTCACGAACCGTGGCGGCCGTACCTGCCACGCGGCAATTATCGCGCGTGAGCTGGGCGTGCCGGCGGTGGGCGGGTGCGGCGAACCGACCGACCTGCTGAAGGACGGCGCGCTGGTGACCGTGTCCTGCGCGGAAGGCGATGAAGGCAAGATCTATGACGGTCTGCTCGAAACCGAAATCACCGAAGTGCAGCGCGGCGAACTGCCGCCGATTCCGGTGAAGATCATGATGAACGTCGGCAATCCGCAACTGGCTTTCGACTTCTCGCAACTGCCGAACGCAGGTGTGGGTCTGGCGCGGCTCGAGTTCATCATCAACAACAACATCGGCGTTCACCCGAAGGCGATTCTCGAGTACCCGAACATCGATCAGGACCTGAAGAAGGCCGTGGAAAGCGTGGCACGTGGCCATGCATCGCCGCGCGCGTTCTACGTCGACAAGCTGACCGAAGGCATCGCAACGATCGCAGCGGCGTTCTATCCGAAGCCCGTGATCGTGCGTCTGTCGGACTTCAAGTCGAACGAGTACAAGAAGCTGATCGGCGGTTCGCGTTACGAGCCGGACGAAGAAAACCCGATGCTGGGCTTCCGTGGCGCATCGCGCTACATCGCTGACGACTTCGCCGAAGCGTTCCAGATGGAATGCATCGCGCTGAAGAAGGTGCGTGAGGAGATGGGCCTCGACAACGTCGAGATCATGGTGCCGTTCGTGCGTACGCTGAAGCAGGCGGAACGCGTGGTCGGGCTGCTGGAGAAGTTCGGCCTGAAGCGCGGCGAGAAGGGCTTGCGCCTGATCATGATGTGCGAAGTGCCGTCGAACGCGATTCTCGCCGAAGAATTCCTGCAATTCTTCGACGGCTTCTCGATCGGTTCGAACGACCTGACGCAGCTCACGCTCGGCCTCGACCGCGACTCGGGCATGGAACTGCTGGCAGTCGATTTCGACGAACGCGATCCGGCCGTCAAGTTCCTGTTGAAGCGCGCGATCGATACGTGCCTGCGCCTGAACAAGTACGTCGGTATCTGCGGCCAGGGCCCTTCGGATCATCCGGACTTTGCGCAATGGCTGACCGATGAGGGCATCAAGTCGATCTCGCTGAACCCGGACTCGATCGTCGAGACGTGGCAGAAGTTGGCGAAGTCGTCGGCGAAGTAAGTGAAGTAAAAAAGCGAAATAAATAAGCGCGGGGCAGGTGCCCGATAAGCAGTTTGCATAAAGGGTGGTGCGCTACGTCAAAAGCACGTAAAAGCGTGCGGCACCGTCCGATAAAATGCACCCGCTTCGTGCTATAAACACCCCGGTAGATCCGGGGTGTTTTGCTTTGTGGAGGTCGACGTGGCGCCAGGTGGATTGTTCTGGTGGATCGGGGCGGGTGTGCTTGTCGCGCTGGAGTTGATCAGCGGCACTTTCTATTTGCTCATGATCGCGTTGGGTTGTGTAGCGGCAGCCATTGCCCGTATTGCGGGCGCCGCCGCCGACCTGCAGTTTGCGATTGCGGCCTTCGTAGCGCTGGCGGCAGTCCTGTTGCTGAGGCGCTCGCGCTTTGGCCGCAGAACGCGTAAGGAGGCGTCAAAAAACCCGGACGTCAATCTCGACATCGGCCAGACGTTGAATGTGCCGGCGTGGCACGAGCGCCGGGCGCGCGTCAATTACCGCGGGGCTGCATGGGACGTCGAACTGGCTGCTGGTGAACCCGAAGATGCGCAGCTCTATGAGATCGCCGAGATGCGTGGCAGTTGCCTCGTCGTCGTGGCGAGCCGGCCGGCGAAAACCAAGGCAACCGTGGCCTGAGCGCGCACCAATGCGCGCATAGCGCCATGCATAACTATTCGAACTACGGACCGGAGGTCAGTCATGGATTCAACCATTGTCGGGGCGGTGCTTCTGCTTATCGTGATCGTGCTGGCGGCGCAGACGCTCAAGATCGTGCCGCAGCAGCATGCGTGGGTGCTGGAGCGGCTCGGCCGCTATCACCGCACGCTGACGCCGGGCCTGAGCTTCGCGTTTCCGTTCGTCGACCGGATCGCGTACAAGCACATTCTCAAAGAGATCCCGCTCGAAGTGCCGAGCCAGGTGTGTATTACGCGCGACAACACGCAACTGCAGGTGGATGGCGTGCTGTATTTCCAGGTCACCGATCCCATGAAGGCGTCGTACGGGTCGAGCAACTTCGTGTTCGCGATTACGCAGTTGTCGCAAACCACGCTGCGTTCCGTGATCGGCAAACTCGAACTCGACAAGACGTTTGAAGAGCGCGACTTCATCAACCACAGCATCGTGTCGTCGCTCGATGAAGCGGCGTCGAACTGGGGCGTCAAGGTGCTGCGCTACGAGATCAAGGACCTGACGCCGCCCAAGGAAATTCTTCACGCCATGCAGGCGCAGATCACTGCTGAGCGCGAGAAGCGCGCGCTGATCGCGGCGTCCGAAGGGCGTAAGCAGGAACAGATCAATATCGCCTCGGGCGGGCGCGAGGCGTCGATCCAGAAGTCCGAAGGCGAGCGGCAGGCGGCGATCAATCAGGCGCAGGGTCAGGCCGCGGCGATTCTGGCGGTGGCTGAGGCTAACTCACAGGCGATTCAAAAGATCGCTGCGGCCATCCAGTCGAACGGCGGGATGGAAGCGGTGAACCTGAAAGTGGCCGAGCAGTATGTGAATGCATTCGGCAACCTGGCGAAGCAGGGCACCACGTTGATCGTGCCGGGTAACCTGGCGGATATGAGTTCGATGATCGCGTCGGCGCTGACCATTGTGAACAAGGTGAAGGGCGCGGCCGAGGCGCGCTGATTGACGTTCTTCCTTGCCGAATGAAAATGGCCCGCAAATTTGCGGGCCATTTTTCGGTGAATCTCAGTTTTACGACGGCGAGCGCATCAGGCGCGCCTTCTCGCGTTCCCAGTCGCGCTTCTTCTCGGTTTCGCGCTTGTCGTGTTGCTTCTTACCCTTGGCGAGGCCGATCTCGCATTTGACGCGACCGCCCTTGTAATGAAAGTTCAACGGCACGAGCGTATAACCGCGCTGCTCGACCTTGCCGATCAGTTTGCTGATTTCTTCGGCGTGCAGCAGCAGCTTGCGCGTGCGCACCGGGTCCGGATTGATGTGGGTCGAGGCTTCGGGCAGCGGGCTGATGTGCGTGCCGATCAGGAACAGTTCGTTATTCTTGATGACCACGTAGCCTTCCTTGATCTGGCCACGGCCGGCGCGCAAGGCTTTGACCTCCCATCCTTCGAGCACGAGCCCCGCTTCGTAGCGTTCTTCGACCGAGTAGTCGTAGAAGGCTTTTCTGTTGTCAATGATGCTCATGAATGGAAAGTGCCCAACTCGTTTAAAATCACGATTTTAGCAAAGCGGGGCAAGGAAAGCCCGCGGCGCTTGTCCACCCTTGCCACGCGCTGTTCAATTTATGGCAGATGTCCAGAAAACCGTGTTGATCCGCCATTCGGCGGAACAGATGTTCGACCTCGTCACCGACGTCGCCGATTACCCCAACTTCCTGCCTTGGTGCGGGGGAGTCGAAATCCGCCGCCAGGACGAAACCGGCATGGAGGCGAAGATCGACATCAACTTCAAGGGCATCAAGCAGCATTTCGCCACGCACAACAGCATGGAGCGGCCCACGCGCATCGATATGGAGTTCGCGGACGGTCCGTTTCGCAAATTCACCGGCTTCTGGCGTTTCACGCCGCTGCGGGCCGATGCCTGCAAGATCGAATTCGCGTTGCACTACGAATTCACCAACATCATTCTCGAGAAGATCATTGGGCCAGTGTTCAGCCACATTGCCAACACCTTCGTCGAATCGTTCGTGAAGCGCGCCGATCAGCGCTACGGTAAGGCATGAGCGCGCGCTTGTCGATTGAAGTCTGCTACGCGCTTGCCAATGAGCAGGCGCTGATTGCCGTGGACTTGCCGGAAGGCGCCACGCTGCAGCAGGCGATAGACGCAAGCGGCATCTTGCAGCGTTATCCGCAGATCGATCTGAGCATGCAGAAGGTCGGTGTGTTCGGCAAGCTCAAGCCATTGGATACGGTGCTCGCCGACCACGATCGTGTCGAGATTTACCGGCCGCTGCTGGTGGATCCGAAGCTGTCGCGCCAACGGCGCGTCGAGAAGACCCGTAAGGCGGGCTCGATCGAAGGGCGCCGCTGGCTGAACAAGGATTCGCGCTAGGCTCGCCTCGTAGCTGTAGCTGTAGCTGTAGCTGTAGCTGTAGCGGGGCAGCGCCGAGGGTGCTCCGTCTCAATCGTCTCAATCGTCTCAATGCACCGAAGGCTGCGCCTTCTCCTCAATCGACGCCGCCCCGGACGTATCGTCGTCCGCATGCTGGCGCACCGACCAGCACACCCCCGCCACCAGCAACAGGATCGCTGCCGTTTCCAGCGGGCGCGGCAGGCGCTGGTCGTAGATAAACGCGTAGAGCAGCGCGAAAAGTGTCTCGAACACGATCATCTGGCCGGACAGCGTGAGCGGCAGCCGTTTCGACGCGGCATTCCACAGCCCGTTGCCGAGCCACGACGCGCCGACGGCGAGGCCCAGATTCAGCATCCAGAAGGTGTGCCAGCGCTCGTCGCCGAGCGGCGCCTGCAGGCTGCCAGACGGCATGACGGCGACCACCAGCCACAATCCCGCGCCGAGCGCGCCGGTCACCACACCCCACAGCACCGACCACTCGTTGCCGCTGAAATGCGTCTGACGCTGCAGGTAGCGGGCGTTTTCGACCGCGAACCAGGTCCAGCAGGCGAGCGCGCCGACCGCGCAGCCGAGGCCGAGAAGCTTCGTCGCGATACTGACGGGCGTGCTGTCCGCTACCGTGAAGACGTCGATATTGATGCAGGCGATGCCGGCCACCACCAGTGAGAGCGGCCATACGAGGCGGGCGAGCGGCACGGCGCCATGATCGCGCCGGCCGAGCAGCGTCACCGTGACCGGCAGGACGCCGACGATGAGCGAAGCCGGCGCGATGCCGATCATATGAACGGCCGCGGTCGCCCAGCCCGCCGAGACCCGCGCGGGTCAGGCGTGTGCCGAGCGGGCGCGCCATCGGCAGCGCGGCGGCCAGCGAGACGATGCCGTACATCGTGTAGCGTCCGGCGCTCAGCAACAGCGGCGAGAAATCGGGCAGCACGCGCGGCACCAGAAACACCATGCCCCATAAGGCCCCGGCCATTACTCCATATGCCACACCGCGCTGCATCGACTGCCCCTGCAAGAAAACTGGAATGGTCGGCAGAATAGCCGTTCGACGGGCAGGGCGTCTTGTTTGATTCTGCATTCCGCCAGTTTTATCCGGCGTGTTCAGGCGCCTTTTAACTTCCGAGCGCTGACCCGGCGGCGCGCAAGCGCCCCGAAATACCCATTCCCGAACCGGGTGCGGCGTCCATGCGCCCGAACGCGCAAACGAAACCGGATCGAACTCGAGGCGAACGTGGAAGCGAAATCGAAGGGTGCAAAGTCACGAGAAAAATCCCCTGAAATTCGCTAAGCTGCTGTTAGTGCAGTGAAAACCAGGGAGGTATCGCGTATAATTCGCTTTTGCGCCTATAGGATTTGCCATGCGTCTGATCCAAACAGCACTCACGTTCGATGACGTGCTCCTCGTCCCGGCTTTCTCCGATGTTCTGCCGCGCGACACCAGCCTCAAGACCCGGCTGACCCGCAACATCTCCCTGAATATGCCGCTCGTGTCCGCCGCCATGGACACCGTCACCGAAGCCCGTCTCGCGATCGCGATGGCGCAAATGGGTGGCGTGGGCATCATCCACAAGAATCTCACGCCGGCCGAACAGGCGCGTGAAGTTGCCAAGGTCAAGCGCTTCGAATCGGGCGTCGTGCGCGATCCGATTACGGTGCCGCCGCAAATGAAGGTGCGCGACGTCATTGCGCTGTCGCGCCAGCATGGCATTTCGGGCTTCCCGGTCGTCGAAGGTTCGCAATTGATCGGTATCGTCACGAACCGTGACTTGCGCTTCGAAGAGCGTCTGGACGAGCCGGTGCGCAACATCATGACGCCGCGCGAGCGCCTCGTCACCGTCAAGGAAGGCACGCCGCTCGCCGAAGCCAAGGCGCTGATGCACAGCCATCGCCTCGAACGCGTGCTGGTCATCAACGACGCATTCGAACTGCGCGGCCTGATGACGGTAAAAGACATCACCAAGCAAACCGAACACCCGGACGCGTGTAAAGACGAACACGGCAAGCTGCGCGCAGGCGCGGCGGTCGGCGTGGGCGAAGACAACGAAGAACGCGTCGAGCTGCTGGTGCAGGCGGGTGTGGACGTGATCGTCGTCGACACGGCGCACGGCCACAGCAAGGGCGTGCTCGAGCGCGTCAAGTGGGTCAAACAGAAGTTCCCGCATGTCGAAGTGATCGGCGGCAACATCGCTACTGCCGCGGCAGCCAAGGCGCTCGTCGAATACGGCGCAGACGGCGTGAAGGTCGGTATCGGCCCGGGCTCGATCTGCACGACGCGTATCGTCGCCGGCGTCGGCGTGCCGCAGGTCACCGCGATCTCGAACGTGTCGGAAGCGCTGAAAGGCACGGGCGTGCCGGTCATCGCCGACGGCGGTGTGCGTTTTTCGGGTGACGTCAGCAAGGCGCTGGCCGCCGGCGCGAATTCCGTGATGATGGGCAGCATGTTCGCCGGCACCGAAGAAGCGCCGGGCGACGTGTTCCTGTTCCAGGGCCGCCAGTACAAGTCATACCGTGGTATGGGTTCGGTCGGCGCGATGAAAGACGGCGCTGCAGACCGCTACTTCCAGGACAACTCCGCGAACATCGACAAGCTGGTGCCGGAAGGTATCGAAGGCCGCGTCGCCTACAAGGGCTCGGTCAACGCGATCCTGTTCCAGTTGATTGGCGGCGTGCGCGCCAGCATGGGCTACTGCGGTTGCCGCACGATCGCGGAGATGAACGATAAGGCCGAGTTCGTGCAGATCACGGGCGCGGGCTTGCGCGAGTCGCATGTGCATGACGTGCAGATCACCAAGGAAGCGCCCAACTACCACGTGGACTAAACGCCAATGAAGCCATTGCTGCGCGCTGTACTCATCCTCGATGCACTGTTGCTGCTTGCGTTCGGCCTGCTGTTTCTGCTGACGCCCTGGACTTCGTTGTACAACGCGCTGCTCTTGGTGCAAACCCAGCCGGCTCTGGTCGGCCAGGGGTTTGGCGTGGCGCTGATCGGGCTCGCGTGGCTTGCATTGCACGCGTCGATCGATGGTTCGCTCACGTCGACGGTCGCCAAGGTCGTTGGCCATGTGAACTGGTTGACCGGCGTGCTGATGCTGGTCTGGCTGCTCGGGCTGCATACGCCGGCGCTGACCGGCTTCGGGCAGATCATTGCGGTGCTGACCGGTGTGGTGCTGCTGGTGGTCGGCCTGGGCGGTGTGCGCCTGTCGGGCGCGGTGCGGCGGCGTGAAAAGGTGCGGCTGGTTGAAGCCGCAGCCGCTGAGCGCGCCGACAAGCAGGCCGCGAAAGATGCCGCCAAAGACGCTGCCAACAAACGCGACTCTGGTCGTGTGACGGCGGGCTTTCCGGCCTATCGCGCCGAACCGGTAGTCGAGCCCGTTATGCCGGTCACAGAGCCTGTGAGTCCTGTTTCGGCTGCGCCGCTCCATCCGGCGGTCGATGAACCGGCTCTGACGGCCTCTGAACGCGCCGCGCGCGACGATGCCCGTAACGCCGCTGCCGACGCACCTGGTGCGCCCCGGCCGCCGTTTCATGGCTGACTCATGACTGACGCCTCGAGCGCCAGAACGCCTGCCGAAGCTACCGGATTCCGTTCGCACGCGCCGCAAGCAAGTGCCTGCGATGCTGAACGGTCTACCGCGCTTTATCGTCACGCTTCATGCTCGATTGTCCCCACGTGGACTGCTTTGAATTCAACGCCGCGCTTCAAGCGCGGTATCCCGTATCCGTTCACTTTTGACTCCGTCCGCTGCCATGCATGACAAGATCCTGATCCTCGACTTCGGTTCGCAAGTCACCCAACTGATTGCACGTCGCGTTCGCGAGGCCAACGTGTATTCGGAAATTCATCCGTACGACGTCGATGCGTCGTTCATTCGCGATTTCGCGCCGAAGGGCGTGATCCTTTCCGGCGGTCCGAGCTCGGTCACCGAAACGGATACGCCGCGCGTGCCGCAAGCGGTGTTCGAACTCGGCGTGCCCGTGCTGGGCATTTGCTATGGCATGCAGGCGATGGCCGAGCAGCTCGGTGGCAAGGTCGATATCGGCCACCTGCGTGAGTTCGGCTACGCCGAAGTGCGCGCGCGCAACCATACGAGCCTGCTCGAAGGCATCAGCGACTTCACCACGCCGGAAGGTCACGGCATGCTGAAGGTGTGGATGAGCCACGGCGACAAGGTCCTCGAAATGCCGCCCGGCTTCCAGTTGATGGCCTCGACGGAATCGTGCCCGATCGCGGCAATGGCCGACGAAGCGCGCCATTTCTACGGCCTGCAATGGCACCCGGAAGTGACGCATACCGTGCAAGGCCGCGCGATGCTCGAACGTTTCGTGCTGCAGATTTGCGGTGCGAATCCCGACTGGGAAATGGGCCATTACATCGACGAAGCCGTCGCGAAGATTCGCGAGCAGGTCGGCAAAGAGCACGTGATTCTGGGTCTGTCGGGTGGTGTGGATTCGTCGGTGGCGGCGGCGCTGCTGCATCGCGCGATCGGCGATCAACTGACCTGCGTGTTCGTCGATCACGGCCTCCTGCGTTTGAACGAAGCCGAGCAGGTGATGGCAACGTTCGCTGAGAACCTCGGCGTCAAGGTGATCCACGTCGACGCGAGCGAAGTGTTCCTGTCGAAGCTGGCCGGTGTGACCGATCCGGAAGCGAAGCGCAAGATCATCGGCGCGGAATTCGTCGAAGTGTTCCAGACCGAAGCCAACAAGCTGACCGACGCAAAGTGGCTCGCGCAAGGCACGATCTATCCGGACGTGATCGAATCGGCCGGCAAGGGCAAGAAGGCGACCCAGACCATCAAGAGCCACCACAACGTGGGCGGCCTGCCCGAGACGCTGAATCTGAAGCTGCTCGAACCGCTGCGCGAACTGTTCAAGGACGAAGTGCGCGAACTCGGCGTGAAGCTCGGTTTGCCGCCGGCGATGGTGTATCGCCACCCGTTCCCGGGCCCGGGTCTGGGCGTGCGGATTCTCGGCGAAGTGCGCCGCGATTTCGCCGATCTGCTGCGTCGCGCGGACGCGATTTTCATCGAGACGCTGCGCACGTTTATCGACAAGGAAACCGGCAAGTCATGGTACGACCTGACGAGCCAGGCTTTTGCGGTGTTCCTGCCGGTGAAGAGCGTGGGCGTGATGGGTGACGGGCGGACTTACGAGTATGTGGTTGCGCTACGCGCTGTGCAGACGCTGGACTTCATGACCGCGCATTGGGCGCATCTGCCGCACGAGTTGCTGGGGCATGTGTCGAACCGCATCATTAATGAAGTGCGTGGGATTAACCGGGTGGTTTATGACATCTCGGGGAAGCCGCCGGCTACGATTGAGTGGGAGTGAGGAGGGAAATACTCCCATCCAACTACTTACATCTCGCTCGGGTATTGCCCCGATATGCCGTGATTTGTAAGACTTAATTCAAATGCGGCGTTAGCCATTTGAATTCCACCATCGAAGTTTGCGCCACGAAAGGTTAGTTAAACGGATGGTGCGTCGCCCGCTTATCGCCGGGGCTCGTTACTGCGCCGGCAACAGGATTTTCGTACGACGTTCTATTTCAACCTGGGACGCTATCCTGCGAGTAGATCCTGGACATCTGGAGAGATCTCGTGGTTGGTGACGGTGCATGATCGTCCTAACCACGGGAATTCGATAGATTGTGCACCAAGCTTGCACTTCCAATTTCAAGCTTGAAACAACCCAGTCCAAGGTTGTCGACCGTGACGGGGTTTCATGTCACGATGTCTGCTCGGCACCATTCTTTTTCTTCATGATTGTTGCAATCAACGGGCGGTGAGCGGAGGTGGCGATCGCTTGTTACGGGCATAGGGGACCTTGTTAGCTCGGCGCGGAAAAGTAGCCGATTGCGCGAGTGTGCCGTGCGGTTAGATTTTCGGCTATGGAATGGACGAGGCATCGGCAGGCTGTGGGGAGGCACCTTCGGCGAATCCGGCCGCAGGCTCGCTTGCGCAGGGGATGTAGCCAGAAGCCAGGCCGCCGGCCTTACTCTCAGCGTCGTGCGATTGATCGAGTTTTTTGCCTACATTTAGTGGTCTGCAACTTGTGGGGAAATTTCTATGAGCATGGCAAGGCAACATGTTCAATCAAACATTCCGCCGTCGCTCATGCGTTGCGAACTTCCCATGTGGAGGTATCGCATCGAGGACGAGGATGAGGTTCGTTGTGTTTATTGCGGCCACGTAATGGACGATCACTATGACCTTGACCATTGGAGCGTATCGTTTGAGGACTTTGCGTCTATTCACGAAGAGGCCATAAGAGATCCAGAATTTCCCGGTCCGCCCCCTGACCACCCTCACGCAGTGCTACGCGGTGACATTGTCGAGAGAAAGGTATGTCTGCACATTTGCCCTTATTGCGGTTGGTGGATCGCCGAAGATCGAGGGGTACTACCCGCGATGCAATGGCAGCATTGGGCAGTGACCTTGGCCTCGATGTCGGTTTTGCAGGACTTGGCGCTCAACGATATTAACTTGCCCCTTCAAGAAGTGCGGCGTTATTTGATGCGCAAATTCGAAGCCAGAACGTCTACCCATCCGCGGCTCTTTGAGTTGACCGTTGCAAGTGTCTTCAGCGATTTTGGTTACGAAGCGGCTGCAACGGCTTATTCAAACGACGGGGGAGTTGACGTCGTGTTACATGATGGTTCTGGGGCAAGGATAGGTGTCCAGGTAAAAAGACAAAGAAGATCAGTGGAAGTGGAGCAAATTAGGGCATTCCTCGGGGCGTTGATAATGGGGAACTTCACGAGCGGCATATTTGTATCGTCTTCTCGCTTTCGTAGAGGCGCAGTTCGTGCAGCACAGAGAAGTTCGGAAGGCATTATGCCGATCGAACTCATCGATGCAAATCGCTTCCTTGATATGCTTGGTTCAGTCCAGTTGAGCCATGCGCCAGTGCCGGATGATTGCGGTATCACTCGCGCCGAGTCTTTGAAATTTCATTGCGTCAACTACAGTCATTTAAACACGCTCTGATAATGGACTCACTTAAAGCCGATGACACCCTACGGGTAAAACATGGTCATTTATTGGGCTTGCAAGAGTTAACCGTCCGCGACGGCGGTTCATGGCAGCGAACGAACGACGGGCTGACAAGATGCATTCGTTTCTCTGGTGGGCGGTCCATTGTTTCATGCTCTTCGCGCAGGCAGTCTTGGTGGCGACACAAAGCGCAGATGGGCGTACCGATGGGCATCGTGATGAGAGCGATTTCAGAAGTCTTCCCAGAGGTTCTCTGCTATCTCTAGCGGTCGCGGAAAGGAACCCAAGTTAAGACCGGCTGAGGTCGCGGGGTTGTTTGCTATGAAGCGCCTGTCCTGCTAGCTCTCTGCTAGCATCCCAAGGCGTGCTACCCCGGAATAGGCTCGAAGAAGCTCGCGATTTGACATACGTCACGAGCGGGCGTATCAATTTCTCACTTAATCGTCCGCGTTAAGCTCCTGCGGCGCTCCCAATGTCGGACCGAATGCGACTGAGGATGCACGAGATCGTCGCATGTGCAACATGTCGTATAGTGTGTTCCACATTTTCGTTGAATACCATGTTATCTCCATGATCCAACGTGTCTATGTAGCGAGCAGTCATACTGAAGTCGTGATGGACCATGTCAGACAGGAAAGAATAGATACTCTTGTGATATTCTTCGCCGAGTGGAAATATCCTGGCCTTTTCCGCGACGACACTACAAAATCTGAATGCCTTGAGATGCGCGATCTTGATTCTGTTCGCATCAGCTTTAAGAACCCCTTCAGAGACGTTCCGCTTTCTCCTTTTCTCACACTCGACGTCCCATTTATCCGACGACATAACCGACGCCAATTGTAAATATTGGTACATGTGCATTGGCATCAACCAATCGATGTAAAATGTTAGTGCCAACTCATGAAGCGGGCGTAGTAAGCTTGTAGCAACCATCAGTTTTCCGTTATCGACAAGCAGCCTGATAGACTCCACATGCTCTTTTGCGCGAACCAAAACAGAGTGCAATGAATGATGGTAGTGATTCGCGTCTCTTGCGGGTTTGTGAAAAACCCTCAAATCATTCTTTGTCTTCTCCACCTCGATCTCTAGTTTGGAAAGAGCATCTGACAATGAAATTTCCTCAGATTTGAGAAAATTATGAAATCCGTTAAGACGAACTGGAGTTGCTCCCTCGATCAAGTTAATGTAGTCCTTATCGCCCCGTGGAATCGATCGTATAGTGATGGCGGATTCTTCTAGGTCGCGCGGCTTGCCCATAAGCACAACAGGGACAACAGAAATTCCGAGTTCCTCGTATGCGACATGAATCGGAGTGTCGTCGGCGCATACGTACGAAAAATCATCGTTTTTGTTGGGATTTTCGTATATATGCAAGGAAAGACGGATTCCTGATGTAATCAGATCTTTGATCGAATCGACATCATTATTTCTGATGGTTTCTTCTATCAATTCAAATTCGCTTTTCGCTGATCGCCAAAATCCACGTCGGATGCGCGATATCGACATGCGGGTATAGTGAACGTTTGTCTTTCCGCTGAGAAATGCCACATATCTCGAAGTAAAAATTGGATCATTCTCAACATCGTCTCTCACTATGATCTTATTCGGCGGGATCTGGAATGTGGGGATTGAGCGAACAACGTTGAAAGGATTTGCGCTGGCGATGGGTTTGATTTCTTTCATGCTTTTATTGCGCGCTGTGTTGTTTAAGTGGTTCGGGGAAATTTACTACGATTTGCGTATTGAAAATGACAACTCGTTGGCCACCCGCTAGATCCGCGCGCTAGCGTCTGTTTGTACTCGGCGACAGAGCGGATGCGTACGCTCGCGTATCGCTTGTGCGACTGGCACAACGCTAAAGTGGACGCGAACGGACTCGGGCGCCCAATCCGAAATTTGGCCAGTAAAGGGCGACGCTCGATACCGAACGGACCGTTTGCACTGGCGTCCGGCTTCTTAAAGGTGCTGTTGCATGCCGGTCGTGTTCGCAAGGAAGGTTGTCGGTTTGATCACTTCCGATCAGCGCGGCAAGTACGGAGCCCTGGTTCCGGCTATTGCATCCGTTCAACCGCGGGCGCCTCCTACTTCTATGAGTTGAAGGCGTTACTCCAGCGATTGCAGGAGCAACCACAGGCGTTAGATGGCCCGTATGCTGAGCATGGCCACGTCTTGCAACTAGCCTTGCGTGAACTAGATTCACCTTCTGCAACATGCGCTGATCAGAAGTCCTCAAGCGTTTGCTGCAGCGTCGGCACTCTCTATGACCTCGAGGCTTTGGCGCTTGTGGCGGGTGCGAGGAACATAGGTTCTACGCGGTCTATCTGAAGCAAAACAGGCCCGTGAGGCCCATTCGGCGGATCGTGAGCCGCTGACGGATTCGATGTCAGGCGTGTACCGCACTGCTAGGACGAGTACGGCCTTTTGAGCTCGCGCTGCCAGCGCGTTTCGCGACTGGCCGTGCTTTCTTTGCCACTACGGCCTTCGTCGCGGTTTTGGCTTTTGCGGCCGCCTTTGGCACTGCTTTGGTCTTTGCCAGCGTGAGGTGCAACCCCATCGCGACGATCACCTTCATGATCGTCGCGAACTCGGCATTTCCTTTGTTGGAGAGCGCGCGGTACAACGCTTCACGCGCGATACCCGACTCGCGTGCGAGTGCCGTCATACCACGTGCCTTGGCAACGTCACCAAGTGCTGCCTGAATCTCAACCGGATCCCCGCCTTCAAACGCTTGGGCGAGATACAGCCGGTAGTCGTTTTCATCTTTCAGGTACTTCGACGCGTCGAACTCCATCAACTCGCTGACTTTCATGTCAAAACTCCAAATCTTTCGCGATGACCTTGGCGCGCTTGATGTCTGCGGCCTGCGTGGACTTGTCGCCACCGCATAAGATGATCACCAGCACATCGCCACGCTGCTTGAAATAGACACGGTAGCCTTTGCCCACATCGATCTTCATTTCCGAGATGCCGTCGCCTACGGCACGCCAATGTCCAAGGTTGCCTAGCCGTGCCCGGCTGAGCCGACCGACGATCGCCATCGCCGCCTGGCGGTCCCGCACGCGCGATAACCAACTGTCAAATTCGGCCGTAATGATCAGCTTCGTCATGCTCGGATTGTAATCCATGGGTTACGGAATATCAAACGCTCGCGCTGACGGGTAAAACGCTGTTAATCGTTGGGCATGGGCCGATCGTCCGAACGAGGATCGCATTGGACGGAGCCTGACGGTATCGATGACGGTATCGCGGCCAACAATCGTATTGACATGCCTCGTTATGGCGATTCTGCGGAAAAAACGGCATCAATCGTCCGATGCAGTCGATTGAAAGCCGTTGGGTGCCGACAGGAATATCCGGTACCACTGACGGTATCGACGTCACATGAGCGGCGGAAACGCCGTCCACACAAGGCTCCAGCGTCGGATTGACAATCGAGTGGGAGTAGGGGTAATTCTGTTTTAAATCAACGGGTTACGATGTCCGATAAATAACGCTCGCCCAATTCTAAATTGGGCAGGGTCGGTTAGTAACCTGTTGAAAATTTGGAGATTTTTTATTCCATCTTGTCTTTTCTGGGTTCCGCGAGCGCAATTTGGCGGTATTTCTGACGGTATTCGCGGACAGTCTCCACAGAGGTGCTTGATGCCGTCAGAGGGATTATTGGTATCTGCGATGGCATCTGGAACAGTGTGATAGGCACTCGACAGTTGCTACGTCGATGACGCTGGGAGGCACGGATTGCGCAGGTGCTCGGGACCCTCGTCAAATTTGCAGAATTTTGACCCGCAAGTAATAAGGATTGCTATTCATTGAAGGTGGTTCGCTCCCTCGTCGAGCGTCCCATGCCGACCATCCACCGGACGGCCCAGTAGAGCGAGCGACGGTTGTACTTAAAAAGTTGTCGTTGTGGTTGGCGAAACCCTTATGGCGGCTCGGGTTGATCGAGCGGGAAAAGGGGCAAACCGACCGCCTGAATTGTTTCCTTCATCATTGACATTTCTTCAATAGTAGATATATTCTACAAATTCGAGCACCCTGCGTCTCTGACGACGCGCCAAGGGCGTTCGGCTGGCAATCGTTTCGTTTGGGTATGACCTGGGAGTCAGATTGCTTTCTGGTTCCTCACGCTTCGCGACATGCATTATGGACTGCTGATTTATGAATGCGTTCGGCATGTTCCGTGCTCTCGATCGAAATCAAGTCGTAAGGGTTCAAAGCGGGCCCAAAAGCTGTCTTCACCGAAATCTCTAGAACAGAAGGAGTTAACCATGACTATTCAATTGCATAACCCAGCTGGAATCGCGCCACCGTTCTCATGCTACAGCCATGGCGCGTCGGTGCCGGCTGACGCGCGCTGGCTGTATGTCTCGGGCCAGGTTGGCGTTACGACTGATGGCATCGTTCCAGATGACCCCGTGAAGCAGATCGAACTGGCCTGGGACAATCTACTGGCGGTGCTGGCCGATGCCGGTATGGGCGTGACCGATCTGGTCAAGGTCGACGGCTTTATCACCCGGCCGGACCTCGTGCCTCATTATCGAAAGGAGCGCGAGCGGCGAGTGGCTGGTCACGCCGCTGCTACCACCATGGTCATCGTCGCCGGCTTGGCGGAACCCAACCTGCTCGTGGAGATTCAGGCGGTCGCAGCCCGTTAGGCATCGCGCCCTGTGCGTCAGCGGCGCGTCGGGCACTTCTCGATGGAGGTGCCCGCTACTCAACCAGGCCGTCGCCGTGTCGTTGCATGTCAGGCAACAGCGCTTCTCGCGTGACGTCCACGCAACCATTCAAGCGCGAGCAGCAGGCTCGTCGAGAACAGGATCAGGATCGTCGCCAGCGCAGCGATGGTTGGGCGGATGGTCGCGCGGAGGCCAGTGAAAATCTGGCGCGGCAGCG
>NZ_VOSW01000088.1 GCF_009690905.1 Paraburkholderia madseniana | reverse complement strand
ATGGTTGTAACCTGCCCGTGAAGGGCCGTGCGAGGCGCATTCATTTGCGTACTCCTCCTGGAAAACGGGGTTTGTGGCTCCCGTTTTACACCTGAGGCTTTATTCGTGCTGCCCACATAGTATCTAGCATAGCCTTCGCGAAACGCTGTTCGAACCCGGCGCGCCTTGCCGCATGAACAATTTGCGCCAGGTTGCCAGTAGAATCGCGGCTTCAAACGGTCCGAGCCCAATGAACTACGCATCCATCCTCGAACATATTCATCGCGATCTCCAGCCTTTTCTGGGCACCGGCAAGGTCGCTGATTACATTCCCGAGCTGGCAAAAGTCCCGGCCAACAGCTTTGGCATGGCGATCGTCACGCCGTCCGGCGAGGTCTTCCGCATCGGCCAGGCCGATACACGCTTTTCGATTCAGAGTATCTCCAAGTTGTTCGCCTGCACCATGGCTTTCCGGCTGCTCGGCGACGAACTGTGGCAGCGCGTCGGCCGCGAACCGTCGGGCACGCCGTTCAATTCGCTGGTGCAGCTTGAAGCAGAGCAAGGCAAGCCGCGCAACCCGTTTATCAACGCTGGGGCACTGGTCGTCACCGATGTGCTGTGCCGCCGCTTCGTGCGTGCCGAGACGGCGCTGGTGGAGTTTATGCGGCGGCTGACCGGTGAGATCACGATCGACTACGATTCGCGCGTCGCGCAGTCAGAGCTTCAACATGCAGACCGCAACCAGGCGATGGCGCATTTCATCGCGAGCTTCGGCAACATGGACATGCCCGTCCACGCGGTGGTCGAGGCGTATTGCCGGCAATGCGCGATTTCGATGAGCTGTGTCGAGCTGGCCAAGGCTGCGTTGTTTCTGAGTAATGGAGGCGTTGTGCCTTCGACCGGGGAACGCATCCTCGACAGCAGTTCGACCAAGCGTTTGTCGGCCCTGATGCTAACCTGCGGCACCTACGACGCTGCCGGCGACTTCGTCTTTCGTGTCGGCTTGCCGGCGAAGAGCGGCGTGGGTGGTGGCATCGTCGCGATACTGCCGGGCGAGATGGCGGTCTCCGTGTGGTCGCCCGGGCTCGACGCGAACGGCAACTCACTTGCCGGCGCGAAGGCACTGGAATTGTTGACCACGATTACTGGGCGGTCGATTTTTTGATTCTTTGTCACCACCGCAGTTGCCGCGTGGCGCGCTTACCGGATGTTCTCCATCCTCGTCATGCCACCACCGCCCCCATCGGCCGACCTCCTAGCCCGCCCGCTCAACCGTCAGATAACCGGTGCTGCCAATCACCCGCTCGTGCACACCGTCTTCGAAATCGATCCACCCTGAATTGAAGCCGTCGATCATCTCGATGCGCGGCACAGGCCACGCCGTGCCTTGCGACTGGAACAGCGCCTCCCACTGATCGTGCGGCACAGCCTGAGCCATCACCGAGCATCCAAGCACGCCGCCCAGCATCGCGGCGATCTCGTTTTGCTTATAGCGCTGCGGCCCTTCCATCTCGATCACGCGGCGCCCCTGCCACGACTGAGTCAGCGTTTCAGCGATCACCCGGCCGATATCCGCGGTTGCAATCATCGGATACGCACGATCGAGCGGTTGCAGGAAGCTCGACATCACACCCGTCTCGCGCGCCGGCGCGATATCCCACAGCGAATTCTCCATAAACCACGCGGGCCGCAAAATTGCCGTCGGAATCTGCAGGTCCGCAAGTGCTTCCTCAAGAATATGCACCTGCGCAATGAGACCGAGACCCGACTCGCGCTGCCCGCCGATCGACGAGAGCGCCGCGACGCGCTGCGGCCTCGCCGTCACCAGCGCCTCTTTCAGCGCCGCCACCGCCGCGCGAGCGTTCGGATAGCCCGGCTGCGGCGCGAAATTCGGCGCCACCATCACGAAGACGCCCGCCGTACCGCTAAACGCCGCGGCGAGTGCATCCGCGTCTTCGAAGGACGCGATCGCCACTTCGGCGCCCCGCTCAACCCACTCCGCCGCCTTCTTTTTGTCGCGTAAGACAGCGCGCACTGCGTGTCCCGCGTCCAATAACGCGCGTGCTGCCGCGCCGCCCACCTTCCCTGTCACACCGGTAATTGCATACATCTTCATCGCTCCTTGAACACGGTCAATACCGTTCTGAGCGTGATTCTCGGCGTTTCCCGATGATTTCACGAGAGCATGAATGTCATTTGCTTAATGACTCAGTGGCATTAAAAGCCCAATCCGAGCCACAGCGGTGCAAAAAATGAGTTTGACAAACTATCTTTAGATATATATCTTACGACACATCTTAAGACACAAATGGGAGCCCCCAGCATGCGTCATCACCATCGTTTTTCCCGTTCGCGTGGCGCGGACGAAGGTTTCTTCGCAGGGCATGACCGCCCGTCGCTGCATGCGCTTTGGCATGCCTTCGCCCGTCATTACGAGTTCCGCGGCGAGCGCGGCGGCGAACAACGCGGCGAAGACTTCGAACGCCGTCATGGCGGCCGCGGCGACTGGCACGAGTTTCATCGCGAAGAGCGTAGCCGCGGCGACCGGCACGAGTTCCACGGCAACGAGCGTAGCCATGGCCGCCACGGCGGACGCAATGACCACAGCGACCAAGACGGCTTCGATCACGGTCACCGCTTCGGCCATCACGGCTACGACCGCTTCTCGCTTCACGCACTGTGGCACGCAATCGGCCGCCATGACGACTACCGCGGCGGCGGTCGCGGCGGACGCTTCGGCGGCGGTGGCCCGGGCGGCTTCGGCGGCGACGGCGACGGTTTTCCGCGCGGCCGCAAATTCAGCTCCGACGATCTGCAATTGCTGCTGCTCTCGATGATCAACGCGCAGCCGAGCCACGGCTACGAGCTGATCAAGGCGCTCGAAACGCGCTCGAACGGCTTCTACAGTCCGAGCCCGGGCATGGTCTATCCGGCGCTCACGTATCTGGAAGAACTCGGCTACGTGACCGTGCAACTCGAAGGCAATCGCAAGCGTTACGAACTGTCGGAAGCGGGCCGCGAGTACCTGGCCATCAACCGCGACCGCGTCGAATTGATGCTCGCCAAACTGTCGCATATCGCCCGCAAGATGGATTCCGTGCGCCGCGCGTTTGCCGGCGAGGAGCCCGCCGACATCAGCGAAGGCGGCTGGCTGCCCGAACTGAGCGAAGCACGTCGCGCGCTAAAGCATGCGCTCCTGCGCCGTGACAACGTGCCGGCCGCCGAACAGCGCCGCATCGCCGCGATCCTGATGCGTGCGGCGAATGAAATCGAAGGCGAAGGCAAACCCGGCAGCGACCAAGGCGGTGACCAAGGCAGCGAACCGACCGCTTGAGATCGCGCTATCCGACACCCGCGTTCGAAGGCGCCCATGCGCACCTTCGCGCGCCAATCAAACCGACAGGAGTGGCACCCTTATGCTGACAAATGACAACCGAGCCGATCTGGCAGTCCATCGCGTGCGGCATCCGCTGAAGTTCCGTCTGTTGCAGGTCAAAAAGGTCCAAGCGCTGAACCCGCATCTGATTCGCGTGACCTTCACGGGCGAGGATCTGCACGACTTCGTCTCCGCTTCGTTCGACGATCACATCAAAGTGTTCTTCCCCGAACCCGGCGCCGACAAGCCCGTGCTGCCGGAAGCCGGCCCTGACGGCCCCGTGTTTCCCGAGGGCCAGCCGCGACCGATTGCTCGCGATTTCACGCCGCGCCGCTTCGACGCTGAAGCGCGCGAACTGGACATCGAGTTCGCCATGCACGAGGCCGGCCCGGCTGCAACGTGGGCGGCGCAAGCCAAAGTGGGCCAGTACCTCGGCATCGGCGGCCCGCGCGGCTCGCTGGTGATACCGACAGGCTTCGACTGGCATCTGCTGATCGGCGACGACACCGCGCTGCCGGCAATTGCTCGCCGCCTGGAAGAGTTGCCTGCCGGCACACGCGTCGCGGCGGTGATCGAAGTGGCCGATCCGTCGGCACAGATCGAATTCGCAACGCAGGCCGAATTGCACATGGTCTGGCGCCATCGCAGCGAATCGGACTATCGCGGCGAGACGTTGCTGCAAGCGGTACGCGAAATCTACTTGCCCGAAGACGGTGAAGGCTATGTATGGGCCGCCGGCGAATCCGCGACGATGCGTGCAGTGCGCTACCACCTGTGCACGGAACGTGGCGTCGACAAGTCGCGCATTCGCGCGGCCAGCTACTGGAAACAGGGCGCCGAAGCGGTACATGAATCGCTCGACGACTGACTGTCCGCAGCATGCGCGCAACGAACTGCGCGAGCCTTGCAAGCGGCGTGCGTCGAACAAAAACAAGGAATTGACCGATGTATTCAATTAGCACAAAGCACGAGCGACGTTTGCTGTGGCTGCTTGCGCTGACGCAGTTCACCATCAGGTTTTCTCCTGGTCAGAGGGTGTCAACTTAGGACGGGAAAGCCCGGTGGCAAAGGATCCCGCCACGGATTTGGTGAGGTTGACACTCTCATACGGTCTGCAACCTCATATGGCCGGTCTGCCGCGATAACGGGGAGTTAGCAGTACCAGCGAGAAAAGCTCGGAGTCGACTTTCCGCTTCGAGTACCTTGTGCAGAGGCACGCTTTCAAGCTGAGCATCATAGAGCGCGAGCAGCGCCTCAAAGTCGCTGATTGCCTCAGGTGCGAGTCGCCACTCCCCCGTCTCATGAGCTCACGCCAAGGTAGTCTCAACCGCGCACTCGGTAATCTTGAACTGCTCCGCCGGCTGATGGCCGTAGCCGGCGCGCTGCAAATACCAACCGAGGTACACCGCACGCATGAGTTCGTTGACTAGATGGCCATTCCCATGGCCGTCGCGACACGCCACCAGTGCAAGATGACAGGACAGGGACCGTTCGCGCGCCGAGGCGCGATCCATCGGCAGCAGGAGTGCCTTTGTCAGCGGCTTGCGGGTTCGCCCAACTAGAGACTTGTTTCGCTTGGAGGACATGTTTTCGAAAAGCTGGCGCCACTTGAAGACCGCTGGATTATACCGAAGCCGTGCAAACTGCAGCCCTCTGTAGCGTCAACCAAAGCCCGAGTTCGACCGAGGTGAAATGGACCCTGCCTTCCCTTTGGGGACGCAGGGTTCTACAGGAACGTAGAGGCCCTCCAGAACCGATTGGCATCAATGGGCCAGAGTGGAGTTTCGACGCGTCCACTTGCGGAATAGAGAGCCCGAATGAATGCTACGGCATACGGACTGGATGTCGCAAAGCAGATCTGATAAACGGAGCAAACCATGAATGCGAGGGAAGTCAGGTGAACTGAAGTTGAAGGAAGCGCAGAATCGGCGACATTACACCGGGTGACATCCACATCCTTGTTGCCCGGGGCAGCGATGCGGATACGGCGGCAATCGAACTCACGGCACAATAAGACGATCACCGAGCGCAATTGAAAACGCGGCACCATCACGGCGCCGCGTCTGCTGCGATGATTGGCAGCGAATGGGCTTGTTGACCTCGGCTCTTGACTTCGCTGGCGCGCTCCCTCAGCTGGCTCCCTTACTTGGGCTCTTGTGCCTCATTCTTGATCGCCTGGCCGCCCTTCGAAATGTCCTGGCCTGCGCCCGCCATCGTGCTGCAGCCCGCGAGAACCGCGGTACCGGCAATCAGCATCCATGCAATCAATCGAATCATTATCTTCCCCTTGTTCAAATCAGGATCGGAGCAGATTAATTTTAGACGATTTTGCTGTCGGTGCTGCCTGCTTGGCCTGTCGGCATCCCCTCTTTCGACCGACATCGGCCAATCCCTCGAACCGCTCGACATCTATTCGCCGACGTGGAACGCCGTGCCGGGCACTCGACAGCTCGTCATTTACCCCGACTGCATCATTCGTAGTCTCAATTGGGGTTGTCGTCCTCCCGGGTCCGCCCCCCTGTTTCTCCGCAAAATCGTCACCTCACGCGCGGAAAATGTCGCATACAGCCCGTTTCTGAAAACTCTCTGGCGCTCGGGCCGTGTGATTGTGCCTGCGGACTCCTGGTACGAGTGGATCGGGACAGACGACGGTGTGAGGCACACCCTATGCGATATTGCCGAAAAGGTCGGGGCCACTGTTCCTCGCCGGGGTGGCCATCCTGCAACCAGACAACGAAGCACACGATGATGACGGGTTCATCGTCATCACAACAGCGGCCAGATCAGGCCTGTTCGATGTGCATGGCAGGAGTCTACTGATATTCGCGGCTGACGCCGCCCGCAAGTGGCTGGACCCAGCGACATCCGCTCGGGAGGTCAAAGATGTCGCGCGCAGCGCGGCAGTGCCCGCCGAAGAATTCGAGTGGTTTCCGGTTAGTCCGTCAGTCAACCGCGTTGGGAACGACGGTGCGGAATTAGTCAAACCAGTTTGACGGGCGCGTCATCAAGAGAAAACAGACTGTCCGGGCGGCTGCTTTGAAGCGCAGTTAGCGTCGCGAAGTCGTCCGGGTTTCGCTCACCGACTCACTATGGTCGATGCACACGAACGGCGCTCTTTTATCGCGCCGTTAAATCAGGTAAGAGCCTGTCGAACTCGCGCCTCACCATGGCATAGCATTCGCACTCGCGCTTTTCGAGCCCTGGCCACTCCAACGCCGCGATACGGCTGCAGCGATGGTGACGAATCGGTCCGGCATCCTGCAGTTTCATCGCGGCGTCTGTAGCCCCGGATCGCCGGACACCGGGCATGTTGGCAAAGCGGGCGGCGCCCACGGACCCCTCATCGTCACGAATTCCTCGGCCGAAGTCGGGTGAACGCCGACCGTCATGTCGAACTGCGCCTTGCTCGCCCCCATCTTTACCGCGATCGCGACGCCCTGGATGATTTCGGCCGCATCGCGTCTCACCATGTGGCTGTGCTCCCCGCGTGGGTTGAACCGGGAGACTGCTGGCGCCCCTTCAACGGCCCCTCGGTGCAAAAAAAACAGACATTCGCGGACAGTGCTTGCCGGGCCGAAGACGCGTTCAACTTCCGCCCTTGAAAAATCGCGGTTGCTGCGTTGCACAGGTTCACTGTTCAACGCGCAGCAAGCCCCAGGGTGATAGCAGCCAGGACTAGCGGCATCAGAACCGGCTTAACGAAATGGTGATCGAATCCGCTGTGCATCGATTCCGCCCGTTCAGAGAGCGCGGTTAGACCCGTAATGGCCACCAGCAGTGGCGCAGGTGTCGCCCGGACGCGGCGGATCTCTCTCGCCACCGCGCGCCCGTCGAGACGCGGCATTTCGATATCGAGCAACACTGCAGCGGGATGCCACGCGCCGTATTCGGCGAGCGCGTCTGCACCGTTCCTGGCGGTCCGGATGTCGAAACCGCAAACACAAAAGAACAGTACGTACGCGGCCAATAAATCTGGATCGTCGTCCCCGATGAGCAGGCGCGTGACTCCGGTAGTAAACATTTCGATTCCCCAGGTTGCTTTGCAGTTGCAGCAATTTCAGGACCTGGGTAACCAGTGAGAAATTTTGCCCGCATGGAGACTGGAGAAATATCGCTACGTTTCACCGTGAAGGCCCCACACGGGTCGGTTCAGCGGTGTGCCGCGACCCGCGTAGCGTGCGTAGATGACCCGGCAGCGGTAACGCTCATCTTGCGGAGACTGCATATCGAGGCAAGGCGATTGTGAAGACACAACCGGTGCCGGGCACATCGCGGACGCTGAGAACACCGTTATTTGCCTCGACGCTGCGCCTGGCGATTGAAAGACCTAGCCCCAGTCCGGTCTTATCCGTGCCGTTCTGGGTAAACGGCAGGAACATTCTTTCTGCGTTACCGGACGGAAGACCGCCGCAATGATCCTTCACATCGATCAGGACGCGGTCCGACGACGCGTACGCGTCCAACGTCACTTCGGTGTGATAGTGCGTGAATTTGAAGGCGTTTTGCAGCAGGTTTCCAACCGCCGAATAAAGCTGGTCGCGATCCCCGCTGATGGCAAGCCGCGGATCTACAGTGGAAACCGTCAATACGCATCCGCGAATCTGGGCCGCAAGGTCAGCGGCATATTTCACTTCAGCGATGAAGTCGGCAACAGAAAACATCCTCGATTGCAGAGAAATTCCTGCGGCCGTACGAACCTCGTCCAGAGAGTGAGCTATCACATCACGCAATCCGTCCAAGCTCCGCTCCAGAACCGACCCTGTGGCTCCAGACAGACTTAGATTTCCGGTTTTTGCTGCGGTAAACGCGAGCGTTGCAGTCTGAAGAAAGTTACGCAGTTCGTGCGCGAAAAACCCCAGCCGCTCATGCATTTCAACAGCTTGCCGATCCGCAAGCGCAAAATCGCGCTGATAGCTGAACTCGGTGACCGCATCGGCAATCGCGTTGTCCAGACAGCGGTTAAGGGTTCGAAACTCGTCTATCAGAAACGGTGCATCGCGCTCGTACGCGAGATCAGTAATTGCCTGGCACAGGTCCCCATAGTCGTGGACGACCTGGTCAACCGAGAACCCGAGCTTCAACAACTCCCGTCCGTGCTGCGCCGCTGACTCGCCGATTTCGGATAAGGACGCCCCCCCGCCTGAGGGACCTGAAATTTTGCGGCTGTCCAGGGGCTCCGATGTCTGTTCCGTTCGAAGCGTCCTGATGAGCTGATCCAGGAACAGCGGCACCCCATTCTGAAGTTGCTGCGCGGTTGCTTCGCGCGCGGGCCTCTGTGCCACCTTCGCCCGGCAGCGTTCTATCAGTTCATTGCGGTTGTTTGCCAGAAAAACGTGCATCATGATGCGCCCCTGGATGTTGGTTTCGTCTTTCTATGCGTGGCGCCAGCGGCACGGCCGGACGTTACTCACGGCGACGCGGTATTTGCCCACTGGCGCATCGATCGGCGATGTCGAAGCCCAATGACACGACACCCCCACTAGAACACCATGGCCGACTTCGTAGATCGCAAAAAACTGCTGCTATGGAGCAAATTCCCTTTGCGCTGACAAAGTGTGACCGAGATCTCTTTCGAGTAACAATTACCGCACGTACCATATTACGCGCTCTTCGCATTCGGGTACGTCTTTCGGCGAACGCGGGGAAATCAAGTTATCGCGCGCATATGAAGTCACTAAACCCGACATGTCGAGCCCGATCAGCGCCGCGGCAGCAAGCTAACCAAGGTTCACAAATAGCCTGCCGGCGCTGCCTTGAGACGACATACTTCAGGTACTTCAGCACTATTTTCAGTGCGGTGGCGCTCTCGATCAGAGCCTACTACGCGAGTCATATCCCGCAACTTCAGTGTAGACAGCATCCCCGTGTTCTCCGTTGGCCGTTTTTCGCACAGGCGCGAATCTATCGGATCGAAACCCATACGCGCGACGAGATCGAAATTTGCGCTGCGATCAACCTTCCGGATTTTGGGACTGAAGCTGACGCCATCGCCTTTTCGAACGAATGGCCGGTCCACCGGATTGAAGAAAACGCTTTCGAGGTCGCGGAGACTCAAACCGAACATGCTTAGAAATTCTTACCTCAATAACCCTGACGATCAAGGCCACGCGGAACGGCTCTCCTACCTGGTTATCGGGCAGCTTGCTGCGCACGCGCGCAGCAGTGAATGATTGAGAACAGATCACATGGCCGATCTGATGGGCATCTGGCTCACCGGCAATGGAGCGCATTGCGATTGGCCTAGGCGGATTGAACTGGGTCGGCTTTCGGAGGAGCTTGCCCCGTAATTTTCAACCATACCCGGCTTTACAAATTCCGTCGCACTCGCGACGTTGTTCACGGGGAGCTGGTCCTTTGACTGCAGGTCGCCGATCACGCGTGGCATCTACGAAGTTTGTGAAGGCCGTTTGCAAAAAAGCTAACTTTCAAGCGGCGCCCCGAGTTGAGAGCCGCAGGCGAAGCAGACTCTCGGCGAGGTGCGCTGTCTACCCATTAACAGAGTCAGCGACTGTCTCGACACTTCGATATAGCAGGCTGGACAAAGGGGTGCACCCTCATCCATAAAATTGACCCAAGAGTCGAACAATTCGACCATCTGCACTTTTAAAGCGCCGGCGGCTTCAAGGTAATCCAACAGTCTGTGCAACAGCAACGGCTGCCGCGCGGCAGAACTCCGTTGAAAGCTCCCGCTTCGCACGCATGCAACGCGAGTTTGCGTAAAAGGCTGTGCGCGAGACCAGCCCCCTCCCGAAATTCCCGTGCCACCTGCTGTTTTTTTGTATCCGCACAAAAAGAAGCCGCAGCGACTGCCACGGCCATCGGAATCACACACGTCGGCATCAGCCATACGCCGCGCAATTATCCCCACGCGCGGAACGCCTGTCGGTACGCTACCGTACATGTTGTCAGCGTGCCTTACGAAACGATGTTACGGTGACAGAAAAGTAACTCGAACAACGGCACCGAGATCACTGTCATCTCGGTTCAACGCGCGCAATCTCCCCATCTTGAGATGTCCCCACTATGAGGAAAGAGATGGGTTCGAACGATCAGAAATCCGCTGTCCTGTAGAAAAATCGGATACGGAACCCGAGCATCATGTCCAAAGCGCAGATCTCGCCCGCAGCGATCGTCACGCTGTCCGGTCGCACCATCCACGGCCTGGTGAGAAGTCGACCAGCGAGGAGTCGAACTCGGGTTCCCTCTGCAACAGCGCGTCACCAGCACGTGCTGAACATGATCATGCCTTTGGCGCAGCATGGTGTCGTAGCAGGTCCGGCCGACGCTGCGCTGACGCAAGAATGATTGTCCGAAACCGGATACGGCACCGTACCGACTTCAATCCAGGTTACGAGCAGCGTACTTGCGTGCGCGTTGAAACTTCTGTTTCAACGCATTCGATACGGCCACACTCAGAATGGTCATCCTGGACTGCTCGGAACGATGGCCGACTTTTTCATGTCGGATAACGCCCATGAACCCGCCGGCCCTACCCTGTTCCTCCTGCCTCGAGCTGGCGGCCCCTGCCGTTGGCCAACGGGTGAACCTGCATCGGCTCCCTCTCGCTATATCGGCGCTACCCCGAATGCGTCAGCATGGTTGTCGTGGCGCGCAATCCCGATAGAGGTGGTTTGGTAGTACTCAAGACGGAATAGACGGAACGCTGTTCGCCTGAAGAAAGAGAAACTCTGGCGTGCCCGTGAGGCAGCCGGACAACGTGCTCGCTTCTGCGCTGACCAGCTCCCGCGATTCAGCAAGTGCGCTCCAGCGCGCAAGCGTCCGGCACCGGATAGACGCCGGTCGGAAGTCGGCGCAAAGATGATCTGTTCGATCGAATTCGCCGCACTGACGTTCATCCGTTCGCGAGTCCATCGAACTCCTTTGGAGGCCGATCATGAGACTCATTGCACCTCCATCCCAACCGCGAGCTGCACCGGCGCTCGCGATAGCGTTTTTTCTCGCGATAACGGCGTTCGCCAATCCTGCGTGCGCTGCCTCGCCCACCCAGACTCAACCGCGCGCACGCGTGATGACCGTTGCGACCCGTGACCAGGTCGATACGCGCATCAGTGGACTTCGCACGAGGCTTCAGATCACCGCGGCGCAGGAAGAACTTTGGCAAAAGGTCGCGCAGGTCATGCGTGACAATGCGGGCACGATGGACTCGCTCAGACAGGCGCGGACCAGTAACGCCAGCAGCATGAGCGCTGTCGACGATCTCAAGTCCTATGGCCAGATCGCCGATGCCCATGCGGAAGGCATCAGAAAGCTCACTCCCGCGTTTCAGGCACTGTACGACAGCATGTCCGACGTTCAGAAGGAGAATGCCGATCTGATTTTCCAGACTGACCATCACCACTCTGCAAAGAAAGGGTGATCTCGAGACACCCGCAACGGGAAGCGGACTGGCACCTCAATAAGGTCCCGGATCGCAGACAGGAGAACATCATGAAAACCCAAGGAGTGCGAGCCGCGTGCATTGGCTCGATGAGGACCAGAATCATGACTCCAGTTGGCCTGGCATTGGCCGTTGGCGGCATGTCCATGGCGCCGGCCTTTGGGAAGGCAATGGCAACGACGGCAACGGCAACCACGAGGGCCAACAGCAGCATGGCGCGAATAACAACTATCAGCATAACCAGGGGCATTCACAGCAACATGGCATGGATAACGGCTCTCGGTATAACCAGGGGCATCAGTCGGATCAGGACAACCGGCAGGCTTATCAACATGCCGACAATGACCACCGTGGCGGCGACTATTACGGTAACCAGGACTATGTGTATGCGCCCCCAACCCGTGGTCTACGCCCCGGAGTCGGCACCAGGCATAAGCCTGTTTATACCGCTCCAGTTCCGGTAGAACGCAGGACTGCCCGGAAACTTCTCATCCGAAAACCCATTCGCTGATGACGCGGCGAACATTGCACAGTCGAAGCACGCCAGGATCACACTGATCCTGGCGGCTGCGCCCACGGCGCGAACAGGCCGAGATGTCGCGCTATCCTTACCAATATCCGTCCCTGCCGTGAAACTCGTGGAGCCTCTTTTCGTAATCGCGGGTGAGCGGAACGGAGTCGTCGTACTCAGGACTGCTCCTGATTGCGTCGCGACTGAGTCTGGTAGAAACAGTCGAGCCAACCCAGTCGATCAGGTCGATCCACCGCGTTGCCACCAGCACCTCCTTGCCACCGGGCCACCAGTTTCGCGTATCGACGGTCAGATAACGAATGGCCCACGCAACATCGTCGAAGATGAAACCGGAGACGTGGCCTATGCTGCCATCGGCCACCTCGATGTGATAGCCCTCTACGGCATTTGTGCTGTGCAGATGGACATCCACGGGCGCCTGATGTGGGTCCGGGTCGGGGCGCGGGAGTGCCTCCGATGCCGGGTCTGGCGGCACGTCCTTTATGTCGAATGCGGGGGAGGAGCCCATCCCCCACAGGTTTAAACCACCCCAGTACGTCGGGTAGCCGTAGTAAAGGAGGTACTCGGTTTCGTGCTGACGCGACACCGGCTTATGCGTATCGATGTTCGGACTGTCCCGCACCTGTTGCCGTGCGAGATGCACGTGGACGGTGCCTGATTCCCGGTCCATGTGTTTGGCCGAATACGGTGAGATCAGTACCTGCCGCTCACGCATCCAGTTTCCCGTGTCGACCACGAGATAGCGCACGCCCCAGGCTTCGTCGTCGAAATAAACATCATCGACACTTCCGATGTCGCCGTCACGCGCCGCGACGGTGCATCCATGAAGACTCTTTATGCTTCGCAACATGTTCGATACTCCTTCTCTGCTTCCGGCTGTCGACGCCCCGATGCCCCGAGATCTCCGTTAAAAAGGACCGATGTTCGCAACATGCTCTTTTACCGGGTGATTTCGGTTCAATGGAGATGTCCTCCGAACAGACCGAGCAGTCCAATGACGATCAGGTAGATCGCAACGATGTAATTCAACAGGCGAGGCACCACGAGAATCAGAATGCCGGCGATCAGCGAAACCAGCGGACCCGCGTTCGTGAGAATGTGCATGCCTCCTCCGTAAGATTGAAAACGGCAAATAGACACAAACCTGCACCGCCTGCGTCGCTCGCTATAGTGATTTGAGCCTGGTGACCTTCGTGCCTTCGAGCGTTACGCCGGCCATCAGCCCGCTGTTTGTGAGCACAAACGCTTCCACTGGCGCCGTCGCGGTGGTGGTATCAATGTTGCCGTTCGCGCCGACTTTCAGTACCGCCACTGACGCGTCACCGCCAGCCGACCAGCCTTCGCTATTACGGAATCGGGCGAGAGCATCCTCGGTCATGAACAGGAAAATGATGGCTTTCGATTGCGCGCCGACCTGAAGCCCGATCGAACCGGTCGTAGTGCTGTAGTACCCGACCGTGTTGCCACCGACTCGCAGCGAGCCTTCACCATACTGGCCGCCGACCCAGAAGCCGGCGGCGATGACCGACGGGAACACTAATACGCCACGCGCCTTGCCGACCAGTTCACGTGAGCCGTTGGCGGTCGTGTACAGACGTGCGAGGGTCGAATCGACGCCCGTGTCGATGGTGTGGCGCTTGTCGGCCTGGTGGCCACTGGCGTCGGATGTTCCGGTCGTCGTGCACCCCGAGACCGCGAGGCCAATAGCGAGGATCGATCCCGGCGTACTCCATATGAATGTCCGTCGCAGCATGATTTTCCCCAAGTTGTTCCTGGATGTCCCTGACGCTACGCGCAGGCGAACGCGAATGCGGTACGAAAGCGTACAAAAACGCGAAACAGGTCTCGATGAATAAGCCGGATTTGACTCGCAACCCGCGCATCACTTTCCAGTCGCTTTGGCGCATCGGCGCAGCGGTTGGTTTTTCCAGCAGTCCAGTCAGTATGTCTGTCGGCTTGATCCAGATACCCAATAGCCTGATCCACTGCGCTTTTCTGAACAGGTCCAGCTTTTCATGTGGAAACATGATTGCGGCGTCATCGCTTCGTCCTGGAAGACTGTCCAGGCGCCGATCAACCCGCGGCGGCACGTCGCAACACCGGGCGCCTTGATGCCTGGAGGAGTGACGTATAGCTGTCGACGTAATTCCTCGCCATCGTCCTGGCGCTGAAGCGGCGTTCGAACTGAGTTCGGATCTCTGTACGTGACAGGTCATCAAGACGTTGCAGTGCACCGACGGCACCCTGCACGTCTTCGCAGATATAGCCGGTGACACCTTGCTCGATTACCTCCGGTACCGAGCCGCGATTGAATGCAATCACTGGAGTCCCGCACGCCATCGCCTCAATCATGACAAGGCCGAACGGCTCGGACCAGTCGATCGGGAACAGCAGCGCCTTTGCACCCGAGAGGAACCCGGGCTTCTGCTGCTCGTTGATTTCGCCGAGGAATTGAACGTGCGCCTGCGACAGCAGCGGCTCAATCGCGGTCCTGAAGTATTCCTGGTCAGCTTTGTCCACCTTGGCGGCGATCTTCAACGGCAGGCCGCTTTTTGCAGCGATCTCGATAGCGAGATCGGGACGTTTCTCCGGACACATACGACCGAGGAAAGCGAGATATTGCGGCTCCTTCTGCGTTTGCGGCGTGAGCAACTCTTCGGGTAGACCGTGATGAATGGTGTCGAGCCAATTTGCCTGCGGTAGCGGCAAACGTTGCGAATTGGAGATCGACACGACCGGCGCCTTCGGAAACGTATTGAACACGGCTTGCAGTTCCGGCAGGTCGAGGCGGCCGTGCAGTGTCGTCACGAACGGCGTGTCGAGCCGCGAAAACAGCGAGAACGGCAGATAGTCGAGGTGGAAGTGCAACACGTCGAATTCGTGGGCAACACGGCGCACCTGTTCGAGCATCAGCATGTGCGGGGCGAGCACGTCGCGGGTAGACGGGTCGAGGCGCAATGCGCGCGGCCACGCTGCATCGAGCGTCGCCTTCGTGCGCGAGTCGCCGCTCGCGAACAGCGTCACGTCGTGCCCCAGGTCGACGAGCGCCTCGGTAAGGTAGGACACTACACGCTCGGTGCCGCCATAGAATTTCGGAGGAACAGCCTCGTGCAACGGGGCAATCTGTGCGATTCGCATTGGCCGTTCTCTCTGGAGCACGTGCTGTGGCTTCAAACTATTCCCGAATGACCAGCGATAGTCTCGAACGCTGGCGTCTGCGCGATTGCGCTGCGTCAGGTCTGTGACATGTGGTGAACCTCTCACCTGCGAGAACATACGTCTGTACGGTAGCGTTCAACGCCCCCGCCAATCGACCGGGCCATACCGTTTTCCTGTTTTTCACCGGATTGATCTTGCCGTCCGTGTGCGTAGCGGGCACAACGCGCGCTATTGCTCGGCCGCGCCCGGCGAGCCGCGTCAGCAGTCTGCGGTTTCGCTGAAGGTAGTCAAAAACTGGGCCTGGAGCCGGTACGTTCTGCGTCTCCGATGGGGGTATGATGGTCGTTGCGGGTCTCGTCAGCGTAGGAGGAAATCATGCCCTCAAACCCGACCACACGACCGATTCACCGGCCAGGACTTCCGGATCACCCCATCCACGGCGTTACGCCAGGCACCAGGGCGCCGGCGCCTGAACCTGCGCCAGGCACTCCGGGTGACGATCCTGATGCCGCAGGGGCGGAGCCGGTCCCGCACGAGCACCTACCGCGCAGGTCAGACGACAATTGAGTTATCTACGTGCTTAGCCTGACGCCGCCAGGGTGTGTTCCTGTGCAACCGACCCGCACGTGACGGCGTCGAGTGAAGATCAGTGCTGCACACCGACCCTACTGTGCGCCGCCTCTGCCGGGTCTAGCCTGGCGTCATACAGGCACTGCGCACGCCCAACCCGTTCACCGTTGGCTTGATACGGCAGCAGCAGGAAGAGCCCGGCCCCGGTGCATTCGACAGGCCAGAGCGACGCCCATGCGCTCAGTTCTTCGGCCTGTTCCGCAGCCTCGGAGGACACACAACACCTCGTAATACGTTCTCACCGCCGACACCGCAGTCTGTACGGCAGCGGTCAACACTCTTTACACGATGCGTCAAGTCGCTGTTCCTGTTCCATCGGGCGATCGATCCTGCCGTTCGTCCCTGCAACGAGTGCATCGAGCAGCTATGGAGCAACCGGTTTTTGCAACGCGGCACGTTCGATACACGCGCAGACTGGCGCGCGCACACAAGGAAATGTGTGTCCCGAGATCACCCCATGACACCTCCGACCTCAATGCGCCATCATCACCAGATCGCTCAGATCCCAAAAGTCCCGGGTCGGTCAATTGATGCAGCGCACAACGCTGCAGCCTGCACGATTCGGGAAGAACGCCACGATGGCGCACTTCCTCAACAGTCCGGGAAACGGGCGGGCTCAGCCAGCCCGCTTGCGCCACGCGGAAGGAACGGGACCTGTCTGATTGCAGTGGAGAGTTCTATAGTAAACAGGCCGCCACCCGTCGATTGGCTGAGAACCGCGGCGCAGCAATATGCCGGTTGGCTCAGGCAGACGAGGCTGACGGTACCGCGTTGGGATCCAGGAAAACGGCGCCCAAACTTACTGCGGAACAACCTTCGAGGAGGAGGTTCATCATGCTGCAAGCCAGTGAAATCCAGAAGCGTTTCACCCATCTGGAGCAAACCATTGAGAAAGCCTCGCAAGCCTGTCACGCCGACGCCACAGTGCCTAAGGAGCTTATGGACTGCGTTGATCAACTCGATAAAAAATCCGGAGGCGCAAAAAAAATAATTGAATCGAAAGACGAAAAGCGCATGCGTCAATGGATAGACGACCTTGAGCAGGTCGGCGACCGTGCAGAGCAGGCGTGTCAACGTGCAACCAATGTAAATGCGAAAGTAAAAAGTGCCGTCACCTCGGTTCATGCCGAACTTTCCGATCTGAAAAAACAGCTGCATTAACTCATTTTGAGTATGGGCAGCCCTGCCGTGGGCTCGAACGAAGGTAACGTTAGCCGTCGCGCACCAATCCGTGTCGGCACTCGCCCATGGCATGACGGTTGCGGGATAGAAGGTCTGGTCTTTTCACGAGGAGAACATCATGACCACACTTGACCCCAGCACCCAACCTGCAACTGGTGGCAGCGGCGCGAAGATTGTCGGCGGCAGAACTGGCGAAGGCCCCGGCCCGGATGTGATGGCGGCAGCCACGCTCGACGGTGACAAGGTCATCACTTCGGATGGCGAAGATATCGGCAAAATCTCCGACATCATGCTCGACGTGCGCGGCGGCCGGATCGCGTACGCCGTCCTGTCGAGCGGTGGGTTCCTGGGCATGGGCAACACCCTTTACGCAATCCCGTGGAGCGCGCTTGTCCTGGACGCCGACGAGAAGTGCTTCCGGCTCGGCGTCACCGCCGAGCGCATCAAGAACGCGCCCGGCTTCGACAAGGATCATTGGCCCGCGATGTCGGACCCGCAGTGGGGTTCGTCGCTGCACGAGTACTACAACCAGCGGCCCTACTGGCTGGCCACTCGCGGCGCAGTCGAAGGCCGGTCACTCGATCTTTAAGTCGCTAAAACCGGTGACGAGCGTGTCTATTGTGGTCGAGCCAACGGGACAACTTCCCAACTTATTCGAAATGCCGGCCGCAAGGTCGGCCTTTTCCTGTCACCAGCAGTTGCCGAAGGAGCTACGAGAGACAGGCTACAGGCGCGGGCTTCCGCAGAAGCACGCTCCAGAAATGTTCTTCACGCCGGCGAAGACGCGACTGAAACCGTTACGGTGGACACCGCGGCGTTGCGCGAGCACGAAACCCGGACACCCACCCATCTGCACAAGGTGGTCGCACACATGATGCAAATACAGTTCAGGGAGTTGAGTGCCCAACACCCGCACAAGGTGCAGTGCGGATAGGGATAATCGTTCGAATCGTGGAAAATCTGACGGCTGATGTTCGGGCAGCCTCATCTGGTCTGCGATTCGACGTTTGATCTGGTTTTGCCCTGCGCATGGTCGCGAGTTTATGAATATGCGCGCTACGATCAGAGGAGCTTTTATAGTGACGTGAGGTCAACCACGACGCGGCAGCGAAGAACGAACGTCGCTTCAAATACCCATGCAATCGAGCCGGTATGGAATCCGATATTGATCCGTCGTCAACGCCGCACAGCAACGTCAATTCGTGGATCGAGAAGTTAGGGCCCGGTCTGATTACCGGAGCGGCCGACGACGACCCGAGCGGCATCGCAACATACTCGCAGGCGGGCGCAGCGTTTGGTTACAACATTCTGTGGACGATCCTGCTGACCTATCCGCTGATTGTCGCCATCCAGGTCATCAGCGCCAGGATTGGTCGGGTCAGCGGCCACGGACTGGCGACCAATATTCGACGCCACTATCCCGCATGGCTGCTCTATGGCACGGTTATTCTCCTGCTCGTGGCGAACACGATCAATATTGCGGCCGACCTCTCGGCCATGGGCGCTGCCGTCAATCTGATCATCGGTGGACCGACGCATGTTTACACGGTCGGCCTCGCGCTGTTTTCGCTGGTGTTGCAGGTTTTTGTTCCGTATCGAAACTATGTCCGCGTTCTCAAATGGCTGACGCTTGTCCTGTTTGCCTACGTCGGCGTCGTGTTCGCCGTCCAGATTCCATGGATGACCGTCGCGATCCGGACCGTGTTTCCGCATCTGTCGTGGAACGGTGGCTACGTCACAACCGTCGTCGCGGTGTTCGGCACGACAATCAGTCCCTACCTGTTTTTCTGGCAAGCCTCGCAGGAGGTGGAGGAGTTGCGGACACGACACGGGCGGCGCGCACTCAAGCATGCGCCGTCTCAAGGCGCGTCAAATCTGAAACGGTCGTGATGGCTGCTGCCGTTGTCGGGATGTTCTGCTTTCTGTAGGAAGCGAGCCCGACACATGATAGTTGTCCGGATGGGCCAGCCTCCGACCAGGAATCTGCCGCCACCGGCATTGATGCAGGCGGCAAGCGTGTCGCCTTTGATGTGGACAATCGCGGCAGTGCCCGACGGTTGATATGAACAATGACGCCGCCGTCTAATTGCGCTTTCTTACCGCCGCTCGCAGAGGAAACCGCTTAGTGCCTCGACATTCCCGAGGCAACCGTGCGCAGCCGACATTTCTGAGCGAAGAGCCTGTTGCGCGAATCGCTCGCGCGTGATGTCGATCTGGCCGAGCGCAACCTGTTCGAATTCGGCAGTGACGATTGCGACCGTCTGCTTGCATCAGTGCTGTCGCGCGTAGAAGGAACCCGTATGAGTCGCCCACCCGATGGAACAGGAACACGGGTTTGACGCATCGAGTCAAGGGCGTTGACCGCTACCGTACAGACGTAGCCGGTCGTACGTGAGAACGTAGCGGTACACTCGCGCGCATCAACGATTCCCGGTCGCTCCCGTGAGGCATGCATTCGCGGACAGCCGGTGAACGGCGCAACGCAGCACGTCCTTGTTGTGACAGAACGCCTGATGCCACCGCACGTTTCGCCAGCTGGTCGCGATCGAAGTGTCGCGCGGCTGTTGAAGGGGTGTCGAATCTAAGGAGAGCGTCATGTACAACATCGTCTGGCTTGTGGGAGCCGTGGTCATCGTTCTGTTCGTGCTCGGCTATGTCGGATTGAGATAGACCTTCGCCGCAGGTAGAGAACATGGCCAGTGGGCCTGTCATGCATGAACGGCCGCTATGTGACGACGCGACTACGACTCACCGCTGGGATGATGATACGTCCCGGCCGCGATGGCGCGCGCCGACCATGCATGACATCCGGTCCGACAATCCTGATCCAGCTTACTGAGAGGAGCCCGTGATGAAACTCGCCACGCAGACACCCGCCGACACCGCCCCTGTTGATCCGGCGAGCCGGCGCACCGCCACCCGGGCGGATGAGGATCAGGAGAACGTTGCGCCGCTGCCGCACGAGACCGATCAGTCAGCGGAATCGCAACATGAAGAGGGCACGCGCGCTGTCGGACGGCAGGCACATCAGGACCTTTCGCGCGGCCTGACCGATACTGACCGGCGCGGCGGCGACGCATATCAGAAACGCACCCAGAATGATGCGAATGCCAACACGCAGTCTCCCAAACACAAGGCCACGCGCAAGCGCTAGACGTTTGCATTCGCGTTTGCCGGCTGTGGGTCGCGTTCGTCAGCGTCGCCATTGCGTCGATAGTCGCGACGATCGGTCCGATCCCGGTCGGTCTGGGAACCTTCGAAGCGGCATCCGTGGCCATGCTGAGTCTGCTCGGCGTGTCGGTCGAGGCGGCACGGGCCGGAACACTGCTGTTGCGCGGCCTGACCTTCTGGTTGCCGATGCTGCCCGGCATCTGGCTGGCCCGGCGCGAGATCAGCCGAGCGAGGTAGCGGCCCGCGCCGAAGTTCGCGCGCTAGTGCCGCGAACAGGTTGGCTTTCTACGTGATCCTCAGATGTGCGAATAGCGGAATCTTCGCCGCGTCCAGCACGACCGCGAAAGCCGCCGCCCCAGCCAGCACACCCGTCACCACCGCGACGGGCAACGGTGTCATCGCGATCCCGCCAATCGCCAGGGTGATCGCGTTCAGCGTATAGGTCAGAATGCGTTGAAACGTGACGCGCCCCTCCTTCACCGCAGCCACGATGCCACTCAGCCCGGGTTCGATCAGCACCATACCGGCAGCGGATTTGGCGACGTCGGTCGCGGTCGACACCGCAATGCCGATTTGCGCCTGGCGCAGCGCGGTTGCGTCGTTAGCGCCGTCGCCGCGCATGCCGACTGCGTGCGTTACGGTTGAGCGGCATAAAGCGTAGCCGCATTCGCGTCAAACACCCCGTCGACCATCGCCCGAGCTTCGTCGACGATACGTGTCAGATGCCCGTCGCCAAGAAAGCTCTCCGCATAGATCTTGTAGATGTCCTCGGTTCCCGACGGGCGCGCGGCAAACCAGCCGTTCTTCGTGATCACCTTGATACCGCCGATCGCCGCATCATTGCCCGGCGCACGGTCGAGCACACGCTCGATCTTTTCGCCGGCCAGTTCGGTGTGAGGAAATTGCGCAGGCGACAGTCGCGCCAGCAGCGCGCGCTCCCGCACGCTCGCCTTGGCCTGCACGCGTCGTTCGACCGGCTCGCCCAGCCGCTGAGTCAGATCCCGGTAGATTTCTGCGGGATCGCGACCGGTGCGCGTGGTGATTTCCGCCGAGAGCAAAGCGGGCACGATGCCATCCTTGTCGGTAGTCCACGCGGTGCCGTCGCGTCGCAGACAGCTGGCGCCCGCGCTCTCTTCGCCCGCGAAGCCCAGCGAGCCATCGAGCAAGCCGCCGACAAACCATTTGAATCCGACCGGCGCTTCGTAAAGCGTACGGCCGCGCTTTGCCGTTACGCGGTCGATCATCTGACTGCTTACGACGGTCTTGCCAACCGCTGCGTGAGCGCCCCACTGCGGACGATGCGCATACAGGTAGTCGATCATGACCGCAAGGTAGTGATTCGGCGGCAGCAGCCCGGCGTGCCGGGTGACAACGCCATGCCTGTCGTGATCGCTGTCGCATGCAACGGCCACGTCGAAGTGGTCCTTCTGGTCAATCAGCGGTTGCATCGCATACGGCGACGATGGGTCCATTCGGATACGCCCATCCCAATCGACGCTCATGAAGCGGAAGGTCGGATCGACTTCGTCATTGATCAAGCTCAGGTTCAAACCGTAGCGTTCGGCAATCGGCCCCCAGTAGTGCACGCCCGCACCGCCGAGCGGATCGACGCCGAGGCGGATCGGTGCGCCGCGAAGCACGTCCATGTCGATAACGCTATCGAGGTCGCCGATATAGGCGTTGAGGAAATCATGCCAGTGCGTCGTCGTGGCGCGCAACGCCTTGGACAGCGATACACGCAACAGGCCGTCGAGCCTGCTTTCGAGCAGCCCGTTCGCTGTTTCCTCGATCCAGCGGGTCACGGTTTCATCGGCCGGGCCACCGTTCGGCGGGTTGTATTTGAACCCGCCGCTATCCGGCGGGTTATGCGAGGGCGTTATCACGATGCCGTCCGCCAGTCCCGCGGTGCGGCCGCGGTTATACGCGACGATCGCGTGCGACACCGCCGGCGTAGGGGTATATTCGCCGTTTTGCGCGATCATGAGCTCGACGCCGTTAGCCGCCAGTACTTCGAGCGCGGTCGCGTACGCGGGTTCGGAGAGCGCATGCGTGTCGATGCCGAGAAACAGCGGACCATCGATACCCTGCTTCTTCCGATAGCGGCAAATGGCCTGGGTGATGGCCAGCACATGCCATTCGTTGAAGCTGCGCTCGAACGCGGACCCGCGATGCCCCGAGGTGCCGAAAGCGACCCGCTGCGCGGGGATCGAAGGGTCCGGAATATCGGTGTAGTACGCCGTGACAAGCCGGGGAACGTTGACCAGCATCCCGTGTGATGCGAGCTTGCCAGCAAGAGGACTGACGTTCATCGCGGTATCCTGTTGTAGTAGTGATTGGCGTGTCCGCCGCGTCATTGCAGATCGTCGGTACGTGCGGCAAGCGGACTTTTTTTACAGCGCCTTCAAATCAGGCAGCAGACGGTCGAATTCCCGCTTCACCACGCCATAGCACTCGCACACTCGCTTTTCGAGGCCGGGCCGGTCCAGCACCTCGATATTCCCATAGCTGTAGCGGATCAATTCGGCATCCTGCAACTTCATCGCCGCTTCCGTGACCCCAGGTCTCCTGACGCCGAGCATGTTGGCGATCAACTCCTGCGTCATCTTCAGCTCGTTCGACGGCAGGCGGTCCAGGCTGAGAAGCAGCCAGCGGCATAGCTGCTGATCGATTGAATGATGCCGGTTGCACACGGCGGTCTGCGCCATCTGCGTGATCAGTGCTTGCGTATAGCGCAGCAGCAGCCGCTGAACCGGACCGGCGCGGCGGAATTCCTCCTTCAGCAGGCGAGCATCCAGCCGGTATGCCAGCCCTGCGCTCTGCACGACCGCTCTGCTCGGGGTCGTTTCGCCGCCCATGAAGAGCGCAATGCCGATGAGCCCTTCGTTGCCGACGATCGCGATTTCGGCCGATGAACCGTCTTCCATCACGTACAGCAGCGAGACGATGGAGGTCGTCGGGAAATAGACGTGCGTGAGGCGATCTCCGGACTCATACACGACCTGTCCCAGCGGCATGTCCACCGACACCAGATGCGGGGCTATCCGCGCCCACTCCGCGTCGGGGAACACCGCGAGCAGATGATTCCCGTTTCGATGATGTTCGTGCTGCATGTTTCACTTTCCTCGCAGTCTGTCAGGAAGCCGCGCTGCTGCCACGGTCTCATGTGCAATACGGTAAGTCTGTACGGTAACGTTCAGACCAGTAAAAACAACCATATCGCATCATTTATCAACATGACTGACACCGCGCATCCCGTCCAGCAACGGCACGAAGGCGAGTGTGAGAAGCACGGCGGCGAGCGGCAGCGTTGCGATGAAACCCATGTGCTTGAATCCCAACGCGCCCGTCACGCCGCCCACGAAGAACATCCCAAGCAGTGACGCCAGCAGCGCAAGTCTCTGGCGATCGGCGCGCACGCGTGGCGCTCGTAAACCTGGCGCGTTCCAGTAGACCAGCTTTCCCAGTTCGATACCGATGTCAGTAACCAGGCCTGTCACATGGGTCGTACGGATTTCGGCTTTCGAAATCTTGGTGATGATCGCGTTCTGAAGACCCATCACGAAGCAAAGCACGCCTACCGTGGCGGAAACGAACAGGAGCCGGTGATGTTCCAGATTTGAGCCGAGCAACCCGAAGCCCAGCAGCAACGTTGCCTCCAGCAACAACGGCGTCGCATACACGCTTTGCGCGTGCCGGCGCCGTCCCCAGTTGATCAGGATCGCCGACGTGGCGGCGCCGGTGAGAAATGCAATGAGTGAACTGAGCCCCGCCACGACAAGGCCGATATCGCCAAGCGCGAGATTGTCGGCCAGCGACGACACGATACCGGTCATGTGCGACGTGTACTGTCCGACTGCCAGAAAGCCGCCCGCGTTGGCCGCGCCGGCAACGAACGCGAGCCAGCGCCCGAGACGCCGATTGGTCACGTCGGTCCGATGCGGGCTGGCGAATCCTCGAAGATAGTTTATCGGCATGATGGCGGATGAGTGTCAGTTGGATGCAGGTGCGGTAGAGGGCGCGCATCGCCATGATGCACCCGAACCGTGCCGGGTTCTATCACTGCCCGCCTCTTCGCCCCGATGCCGGTACGGCAGCGTACCGACTTCGGCCGCCGGCTGTTGCATGTTCGATACCTCGCCGCGGCCCGGTGCACCGATGAGCCGCACTCTGTCCAGCACCTCGATGTGGCGCAGTGTCCTCGAAGTCTTCAGGATGACATACCACTCACCGACGATCGGCATCGAGTGTGCGGTCGTACATAGAGACGCGTTTGTACGTTGTCGTACCGCATTCTCGTGCGCTTCAGTGTAGCGTGACCTCTATCGTCAACCAGCGGGGAGCAAATCATGCTTAGACGAACATTTATCTGGAGCACGTCCGGGTCCATTCTGGCACTCGGCGCGGTGGTTTCGGGTTGCACCATGACCGGCTCTTCCGACGCGAGCCGTGTTCAGCAAATGGACAAGCGCACAGCATCGATGCTGGCGTCGATTCGACGCTAACGCGTCTTTACGGCATGGCGCCCGGCTCGCGCGAACTGATCGGCAAGGCACACGGGGTGCTGACGTTCCCTTCGGTGATCGACGCCGGCTTCGTGGTCGGCGGTCAGTATGGCGAAGGGTCCCTGCGTGTCGGCGGACGCACGATGGGTTACTACAGCACGGCGACCGGTTCGATCGGCTGGCAGATAGGCGCGCAATCGCGCGCGATCGTGTTCCTGTTCATGACCGACGAGTCGCTCAACCGCTTCCGCAGCAGAGACGGCTGGTCGGCTGGCGGCGACGCGTCAGTAGCCGTGCTGAAAGTGGGCGCGAACGGCAATCTCGACACCAGCACCGCTAGCGGACAGGTCGACGCGTTCGTTCTGACCAATAGTGGCTTGATGGCCGGCGCGTCGCTGGAAGGCACGAAAGTTACCCGGCTCACGTCGCTTTAAAAAGATGGACTCTGGGGCTCGCCGCTTGACGCGAGCCCCAGACTTTTCATGTTGCGGAGAAATCATGTTGCGAAGCATAAGAGACTTGCGCGGCAGCACCGTCCACGCATCCGACGGCGACATAGGCTCGGTCAGCCAGGTCTATTTCGATGACGAATCCTGGGGCGTCCGCTATCTTGTGGTCGAAACGGGCAACTGGCTCAACGACCGGCAAGTGCTGGTGTCGCCGTATTCGGTCAAGCACACGGACCCTGGGTCGAGTGTCGTGCACGTCAGACTTTCCCGGCAGCAAGTCAGGGACAGCCCGGTTCTCGACACGCACAAGCCCGTATCGCGGCAGCACGAGATCGAATACCTGCGTTACTACAGCTATCCGACGTATTGGGGCGGCCCGAACCTGTGGGGCATGGGCGCCTACCCCGCCTACGATCCGACCGGCGTCCCGCCGGACGCGCTGCCCGATACGCCGTCACGGCCGACGTTGCACGTGGACCAGCCGCCTCCTGACATTCATCTGCGCAGTACCGACGAGGTCAAGGGCTACCACCTCAAGACAGCCGACGGCGGCATCGGCCATGTGTCGGACTTCATCTACGACGACACCGACTGGGCAATTCGTTATCTGGTGGTCGACACACACAACTGGTGGCCCGGCGGAAAAGCCGTGCTGATCGCGATTCACTGGATAGACGGAGTCGACTGGTTCGAGTCTGCAGTGTCGACGACACTCACTCGCGACGTGATCCAGAACAGCCCCGCATATGACGACTCGATACCGATCGACCGGCATTACGAAGTCGTGCTGCACCGGTTCTACGGTAGGCACGGGTATTGGTCGGATACCGATGCGGACGAGCGTGTTGCCGCGGAGTGATGTCTCGCGCAGGTCGCCCTTCTCGCCCAATCCGCACACCCCGGGATCGATGACCGTTCTCAGCGCAGTTAGACGATCTTGCGCGATGCCGCGATCGCTTCGTTGAGACAACGGAAAACGAATGCATGGAAAGGCACTGCAGGCAGGAGTAGATCATGAGACAAAATATTCAGAAACTGTATCAAGCCCGAATCCATACATTCACACCGGAGTGTCTGGAACTGCAAGATGGCAAATTTGATTTCCATCTTCGCCATGCGGTGGAAGGCTGCCTTCCTTCGGCCGACCAGCACTATGCCGTCGGCATTTTCGCAACCAGCGAGGAAGGCCATGCGGCGGCGCTTGCATACGGCGACAGATACATTTCGGAACACAAGTTCGGAATGTAGCGGCCCCGCCGTTCATTGATGAAAAGCTACTGTATCCGGCAGCGATCGGACCAGGTGTGGCCGTCGTTCAACCAGGAGCACTGCGTTATGGCAGACAAAATCATCTCAAGTGACACGCACGACGCCCATATGACCGTCAAGGATCACATTGCCGACGGCTGGGTGGCGACGCTCTGGATCGTTGCCAGGGGCGCCCCGAAAGGTAACGAACCCGCTACTACGCTCGACACTTTTTTCGATTGTGAAGACACGGCCTGGCATTCGGTCGAAACGCTTGCGCTCGCGAAGCTCAGCAACCTGAAATAAGGCCGGTCGCACATGCGCGCCGTGGAGCCGCTTGGCTGCGGCCTTGTCGCGACGCTTTTGCAGCAGGATATCGAGTTCAGCGCCTCGCTGATCAACTGCTCGCCACGCAGATAGGGCTCGCCGCGCGGCGCAACAAGCACTTCGTCGGTTTCTACAACGCCGTATGCATACATTCGACTTTGGGCTATCTGTCCTGAAAATCAGCTAAAAATCACCCGCTGCTCGACGCGATAGCAAGACGAGGTCGGACCGAACGTCTGAGAACCCGACGAGTCTGTTGGCGAGTCATCATTTGCCGGGCTTAGTGACCAAGACCGCTCCTGGCGATCTGCTGCTCTATGAACTGGGCGAACAGTGCATGCAGACGCGTCGTCGGATGAAGGTCGTCGGCGAAGATGTACGTCTGATCGGCATTGGGCGTCACGTAGGTCGCCGGTGAGCAAAGCAATGCTGTGTCATCCGGCGTTTTCGTGGGGTCGCAGGCCTGGCTGGTGTTTGACACGGCGAAGCCATTAGCCTGAAAGTGCCGCATGCTGTCGACAGCGAAATCACCGTGGCAAGAATTGCAGCACGTACCTTGTAATTTCTTTCTTGCATAGCTCATCGCCCGCTGGTCGACCGGGCAGATGCCCTCACGTGGCGGGCTTATCGCCAGCCTGCATATCGCTGTTGCGATAAGCAGCTTAGTTAAGCAAAGAGGATGCCCTATCGAGAAGCCATTCCGGACGGGCAGAACGCGCCAGCCTATTGCGACGCCGAGTCTTTAGTGCCACCCAGCCTCCCTTAGGGGTGCAGTCGCCCGCGGCAACCCATTCTCAACCGGCTATCCGCCTGCGACGATGAGGGCGGACGTGTCAACGCTCTTCACGCCTTTCACTTTCTCAGCGATGTCCTTCACATGATCGACGGCGTCCTGGTTCGACAGAGCTCCCTTCAGAACCACCACGCCATGAATCGTCTCCACGCTCACATCGAAACCCCTGCTGACGCTGTCCGCAAGGATCCCTGACTTTACCTTGGTTGTAATCCAGCTATCCGATGCGGCCCGCTCTGTCTTTGTGACGGCCTCGTGCGTCCGGGCCGATGCCTTGCTGCTCGCGGGTGTTTTCAGGTTGTTGTCGACGCTCTTGACGCCATCGACTGACTTTGTCGCAGCCTCAGCCACGGTCTTTGCGTTTGAGTTGCTTGCCGAGCCGTCAAGCGTGACCACGCCGTTAGTGGTGGTCACGCTGATATCAGATTTTTTGAGGCTGTCACTACCCATAAGTTTAGCCTTCACCCTGGTCGTGATGACGGTATCGGTGAGCGTCGCGCTTACGCTGTCGCTGTGGGGCTGCGGGATGGTGTCATCCCCCGATGCTGCGCCAGCCGTGCCGATGCTAACCCCAGTAACCAGACCGACGGCAATCAACACGTTGAGAACCGCGGTTCTGCAAAAATAGGTACTGCTCATGATGCTTCTCCGATTTGCTTTCTGTACGACTTGATTCACGAAAAGTGACTTGCCAATGTCCAAAGGAGCCGTTATTGCGAAGATGTCCAACTACTGGCGGTTCTGAATGTGGCCCCCGTCCTGGTTCTCGCCACGCTTGTCCGGCTCTCCAGCCTTGTTTTCTCGCCCGCTCTCTTGAGGCACCGCTTGAGCGCGTTGCATCTGCGACGAAGGCTGCATTGATTGCGCCTGATGCATCGGCTGTGAGGGTGGCGTCTGCTGCACGACGTGCTCTGGTTGTCGTTGTTGCTGTTGCTGTTGTTGCCGCTGCTGTAGCTGTTGTTGATTCGGCTGCGAATGCAGTTCCTGAGTCGACGATCGTTGCATAGGCGCTTGCTGCTGAGGCCCGGCGCGCGAGCTGCCCGGGTTGTCCTGCTGTTGATAATCCCGCCGCGTTACGGCATCACGTGGCTGATAGCCGTAGTTCGCGGATCGAATCGCATATTGTTGTTCTCCCGTACGTGGATACCGGTCCCCTGAGTACTGTCGCTGGTAGTCTGGCGGCGGGGCTGCACGTGGGGCGGCGCGCCGGTCCCATTGGTCCCATCCGCTTCGACGAGCCTCCCAGTTGCGGCCCCAGTGCTCACTCCAGTGTGGCGGAGCGTTGGCACTCCAACCACGAAAATACGCAGGAGGCTCGCGGTAGTAACCCACGGGAATGCGCAGCACAAACGGTGGCACATCCATTGGCCCCACCGACTGCCACGGACCGTTGTACCAGTTGCTCGAATACCAGTTGTCCTGCTGGTACACCCAGTACAGGCCGTCGTAGAAGAAGTAATTCGAATTCGCTCGAGGCGCGTAGTACACGGGATAGCCCGGCACCGGAACGAGTTCGGGATACGACTGCATGTTGATACCAATGTTGACGCCAGGCACTTCGACGTCGACGCTGATCTGGCCGCGGACTGAGATTGCCGGGCACAACAATATCGACAACGCAATAATCAGGTAACGCATTTTTGCCCCCGATAAGGTGTACTTTTTCAGCGCAAGTGCCGGCTACTGTGTATTGATCCCTGCCAACCATTGCGCGCAGTTTCGGCGGACGGATGCCGATAGATACAATGAGTCCCCGAATTTGCAGCCGTAAAATCTCTTGAACGCCGAGCCCAGGACCCACACACGCCGCTATCGACGCGCAGCACATGTCGAAAATCTCCTCGCCACTGCGAAACCAGCACTCGACGTCACCCTGAACGGTCACCATCTTTCATTCCCACCGTGGTGTCACCCCACCCGGGGAGATATCCACGGATGATCTGACTCCGTCCGGGCGCGCCGGGCTATTTACCGATCTGGTTGCCGACCACGCCGCCTACGACCGCGCCGCCAACTGTGCCTACCGCGCTACCGCCTGTAAGCACCGCTCCCCCGACGGCGCCTATCCCGGCACCAGCAGCCGTGTCGACACCTCGCTGGGACATGCCGGAGCAACCCAAGCCTTCAATCGCGACAAAGAGCGTTAGCGTACCTATTGAAAATAAGCGAGTGCTGTTCATTTTGATACCACCTATATACGTAAATGACGCGATCCGATGCGTCTGCCACCAAGGGCCACCGATACAGGTTTCACTCGTCCGCCAGTAGACACTTTCTTGTTACCCGAATTGCCGGTTCCCGTCGGTCCGGCAGCGTACATGTGCGGCCGACCCCCATCCTTGAGATGTACGGTGGTAGAGGAAGCCGCTAAAAATAAATCGCAGGCGCGTCCGAATACGGTTTAGTCGAATCCCAACGCAATCAAAATCTACGGGAAAAATCGCTTTAATCTCGACAGACGGCCGGCGACATCTCTTTAAGCGCGGCAACTACATTGCCCAGACAAACGTCTGGCGCGCGTGAGCGGCATTTGAAATATTCATCGTACGATGTTCCGCTTGCCCCTTATAGCTAACGCTGACCGTGTAATGTCCACTGGGGAGAGAAACCAGCATGAACGGGCCATCCGAACTCGTCTCCAGAACAGTGTTCCCTTTGCCATCCGTGATCGTGACGGGGACATCCGAAAGATATTGATTCTGGTTGCTCGTCTTGCCGACGAACGTCAGCACCATGGGGTAGCTGTGCATGACGTCTTTGATCGCTCGTGCCTGGTCGCTCCCGATCCCCCCCGATAGATATGTCACGTCCCCTGCATGCTGTATCGCCGGAAGGTCCGTCTCCGCCGCAAAAGCGATATTCACGCCAAAAGCCACACCTAGAATCACTACCCATTGCAAGACGTTGCGCTTTTTCATGTCAGACTCCAATGAACACATCCATCCCGCGGCGCATCGGCCTGCTCATGCCTCGGGTAGTGTGATCATCGCGACATCAGATTGAATGCGCGCATTGCGCTGTGCTTCAACTTTTAACGAGTATGGTGTTCACCATTGCCGGCATTGCCTTGATGCATCGCATCCGCAGAACCCAAATCAGCTGTCTTTGAATTTTTCGCCGTAATGGCAGCAGCGGCCATTGCAAACGATCGAAGATTGCCGTTCTGTGTGCGGCGTGTCATGGGAAGTCCACGACACTCACGTACACGGTACGCGCAACACGAACCGTAGTCGGTACGGTGCCGTACTGGTTCCGGAGCAGCATGGTCGACCTGCACCGATGCAGCCCAATTGGCAAATACACAGGTATCTATATCAATAAGTAACGGCGGGTTTTGGCAAACTGGCTGACATGCCGTGATATGGATTGATTCCGCCGTTCAGGCAGCTGTGCAAACCAGTAACATTTCCGTCGAAACAGCTTCCGCAGTATGTCTTTGTGAGGTTTGCACAAGTGATTCTCAAAAGAGGGAGTCGAGTAGACGCTACCGTACAGACGAAAGAATGTCGTCCGGATCAAGATGATCTCAATAACAGGAGGCCACCATGTACATCCAACTTTCACCCGAGGCCATCCAGACTCTCAAATCGCTTGACCGAATTCCAGATCCACAGGCGCAGAGACTGTGCCCCGTGGCGGTGGAGCTATTGACGCTAGGGCTTGCATACGAGTCGCACAGCTATGGCGCCATCAATATGACCGCTGCGGGCCGGCTCTGGCTGAACCAGCATGCGGTGTAGCTCGCAATTGCACGCCGAACCCATTGCGCTGCCTGCAGTGGATATGCTCAAACCTGTTCCGGGTTCAGCCAATGGCGTAGTTGCCCTTGGGATGCTTGTGACTGCCATCCCACAGGGACTTACTTCGGTCGTAGTTGTCCACGATGCTGTGCGCGTCGAGTTCAGCCGGTACAGCCTTGTCGATTTCGTGCAAATCAACAGCAAAGGCGTCACGCGAGCACTTTGCCCCACTACGTGACGCCTCAAAACCTGTCGGCGCGAAAACAGCCTACGGCTGCTTCTTCAGTTGCTCCTTTGCATCGCCGTACGCGGCCCGTGTCTTGCCAACGACCTGTTCGACCTTACCCTTCACCTGGGTCGTTTCGCTCCCCGTGGCTTTGCCGACAGCTTCCTTGACCTTTCCCCTTGCTTCCTCGACGCGACCTTTCACCTGATCCTTGTTCATGACATTGCTCCTTGAAAATGACGGATGACCGAACTTCTCGACGCGTGCAGGTCACTCGTTTTCTGATGGCACGGTACGACAACGGCTGCCCGTGAACGGATCATCCAGACAGGAATTTTGCGCTCTTATATTCTGCCCAGAAGCAGCAATATGAGAACGACGACCAGCAGCACACCCAGCATCCCGCTTGGCATATAGCCCCACGAACGGCTGTGCGGCCAGGTCGGCATCGCTCCCATCAACAGGAACGCCAGCACGACTATCAATAGTATGCTCAACATGAAAGGACTCCTTTCCGACTCCGTGTTACGACGATCCCGTCGCCGCTCTCTCGTCACGTGCCTGAATCTTCAGGCCCTTCGCGAGGTATCTTCGCAAAATTAAAAGTGATACTGACCGGCTTCCGCACAACCCGGAAAAGACCCGCCCTGTAGCGTGAGGCTGGCATTGATTTGCCGCGCAGTCGGTACGGTGGTGGACATCGGGATTTCTTTTTTTTTTCGCCCGGGGTTCGCGACTGCCGTGTGCCGGGGTACAGGGTTCAATTGCGTGCCCCCTTGATAAAGAGCACCAGCGGCATTCCACGGGAGTGCTGCAGGGGACACGCCCGTAGCTCGGCGCTGCCCGCCCGCGCAGGAATAGTGCGCGTTTAAATCGCCTTCAGATCAGGCAACAGCCGGTCGAACTCCCGTTTCACCACGCCATAGCACTCGCACACACGCTTTTCGAGTCCCGGTCGATCCAGGACCTCGATGTGGCCATGACCGTAGCGGATCAGCCCCGCGTCCTGGAGTTTCAGCGCCGCTTCCGTCACGCCGGATCTGCGCACGCCAAGCATGTTGGCGATCAGTTCCTGAGTCATCTTCAGCTCGTTTGACGGCAGGCGGTCCATGCTGAGCAGCAGCCAGCGGCACAACTGCTGGTCGATCGAATGATGCCGGTTGCAAACGGCGGTCTGGGCCATCTGGGTGATCAATGCCTGGGTATAGCGCAGCAATAACCGCTGAACCGGGCCGGCGCGATGAAATTCGTCTTTCAGGATGCGCGCATCGAGTCGATACGCCCGTCCTGCGCTTTGCACGACTGCCCGGTTTGGCGTTGTTTCACCGCCCATGAAGAGCGCAATGCCGATGATCCCTTCGTTGCCCACGATTGCGATCTCGGCGGACGCGCCGTCCTCCATCACATAGAGCAGCGATACGATGGACGTTGTCGGAAAATAGACGTGATCAAGGCGATCGCCAGACTCGTACACGACCTGCCCCAGGGGCATTTCGACCGGTACGAGATGCGGCGCCACGCGCGCCCGCTCTGCTTCCGGTAGAACCGAAAGCAGGTGATTCTCTCTGGAATGTTGCTCGTTTTCCATGCCCCGCTCCCCGACATTCTCCAGAAAGTGCACCGTTTTCGCAGAATTGTTCTTAACAGTATCAGGCATCAGCGGCAGTTGCATGAATGCGCCAGACGAATCGGCGAGGATGTCGAACCTGACTAAACCGCGTTTAAATTATAGTTCGCGTGCGCCTGGTGGTACGTTGCGGCGCGCTGCGACGCGCCACCGGCCATGCCTTAACGGGTCTGCGCGGACAGGTCTGTCAACTGCGAGAAATGTGTCGTCCGCTGGCTGGCTCAGCAGCAGACTGAATGTGTGGCTGAATAGCCCGCCGTCACGCCGGCTCACCAGCCATGCGCCGTTCCAGCACGATCGGCAGCCGGAGCGTGAATTCGCTGCCCGTATCGGGGCCGGCACTGGTCGCCGACACCGTTCCGCCATGCGATTCGGCGACCGCTTTCACCACGGCAAAACCGACCCCCAAACCGCCGGCACTCGCCGCAATCGTTCTGCTGGATTGAGCGAAGAGCTCGAAGATATGTGGCAGGAGCGCCGCCGATATGCCCAGACCATTATCCTTGACGGACACCACAAGGTCCTTCCCGTCTGCGAGCACGTTCACGGTGATGCAACCTTTCTCCGGCGTGTATTTCACTGCGTTATGCAGGAGGTTGTTGACGGCCTGTGCAAGACGCACAGGATCGCCTTCAATGCGTAGTGCCCTGTCGGCAATCTGCACGGTGAGCGCCTGGCCGCGTTGGGCTGCCGCCAGTGCGGCTGCGGTGAGAGGGGCGGCCGGCGGAGAATGACTGGAAAAAGCGATCGACGCCCCTTGCAGCGGGCGTTCCATCATTTTATCTGTCACGTCCGCGTGGTGCGTGTCGGGCGTGCCAACAGACCACCGGAAAGATACTGGATGAGCTGACATGTTGATCCCCATATCGCGCCCTTCGGGTCGCGATGCGCCAATACCCGGTGGTTCGCCAATGCCTGCATCGCGAGAGCGACCCGAAGATCACTGGTACGCGCAGGTTGAAATAGCACGGTCTCACGGAGGATATGGTATGTCTGCACGGTGACGTTCAGATCAGTAAAAACAACCGCATCGAGCCCATCAAGGGGGATGGGCGGGCCCGCGTCGGCGTCCCGACTGCCTGCAGCGATGGATCACCGAACCTGCCGCCGTTTCTGACACCTATTTTCCGGCGACCCGCTCGCCGGCCTGCTTCCAGGAACAGGCCACATGATTGATTCGGGGCCGCACCTCGGTGGTTGCGGTAGGGGTTTGACTGCAGGTCATCGGCCTGCCACCGTACAGACATCTTCCGACGGACGTGAGACGCTGGCGCAGGATAGAACCGGATGCCCCCCATCATGACCAAGGTCGCTCTCAACACGCTAACCGTGCTCACTGCAATAGGCGCGGGGCTCATTCCAGTGACGTGCTGCGCCTACCCTCTCGATGCGCAACTCGACTGCAAATCGAACGCGCATGCGTTCATCGCCCCGCTATTGAACGCTCAATATATCGATCCGAAACCGATGCGTGTCGAAGTGAACTCGGTCAACGCATTTCGACCGACGCACGACAGCAACCTGACGGCTTTCGGGTTCCGTGTCTACGCCGTTCTCGGGTATGAGCGCGACGACACAATATTCAAACAGGGAAGTGGCCAGCCCATTACGCCGTCAGCATATGGCGCTGTAGTCCTTGGCCCCGCCGAGGCAGTAGAAGCCCGCGCACGCGAGGCTGGCAGCGACGCTGTCGTTCGCCAAGTCGTCCCCCTCCTGCTCACGGCCATCTTCTGCAGCGAGCACTGACGCACTATCCGCGCGTAGGAACACCCGCCGACGCTGCGTTCTGCCACGAGCGGCCGTAATGGCCGAAGCTCAGACGCTCGCGCCGATGCACTGATCGGCAACATTGGGCTCGCCGCAAATGTTCGTTTCACGGGGGCTAATTGTCCGCAGCGGCCAGCATGCAACTGTCATTAACGTCGACATTGACCCGCACTAACAAGTCTATTGGCTCGATCCTCTCCCATCCGGCGTCTAACCAATGTATCCGTCAATACCCAATATATTAAATATGTAGTCCTTTGGTTTTAACAACTGCTGCTGAAGGCAGTCCGACGACGCGATGAGGGCTGGCATCGCCCAACTTGGTCCGCGGATTTCTAACTCAGAACACAGTCCACGCGTCGACCAGCAGGCAACGCCTACGCAGCAACCACGCAGTTGTGGCCTTCATGTTTCGCGCGATAGGGCCGTTTGTCGGCGAATTTGCACAAACCGATGAGGCTATATATTGCGGCTGCTCGCTCCCCACCCGAATCGGAATCCAGGAGCATATGTTCCGTCGCCCGATTGCGCACGCCCTCACGCCTCGTCATCCATTCTTTGGCGTTTCTCTCCTGCTTCGGCCTGACATCACTTCGCGATTGACCCTCCAGACTTGCAACGGCTTTGCGGGCCTCATTGGTCGCTCTCTGGGCGTCAGCGCTGCGCTTGGCGCGGCTCCCAGCCTGTCGACGGCCTGCGTCCACTACCGTACAAACTGATTTAACGGGTTGCGATATGATGCTTTCGAGGGCTCGCTGCAAGCCTTCGCAACGAGCCGCTAAGGTCGCCGCCAGTTTCCGCCGACCGATCGAAAAATCCAGGGAGGCGAGATGCTCAGGTTGGCGCTGTGGGCTATATTGGCCGTGCCGGTTTTTCTGGTTGGCCAGCTTGTCGTATTAGCCCTGCTTCTCATCGTCGTAACTCTGAACTGCCTCGATAGACTCACTGCACCGCACGCTAAGCGGATGTCGGGCGCCGCCGCGAAGGAGTGACGCCGCGAGAGACTGGTGCGCCAACTTGTGCCACGGGCAATATGCCGCGGTCGTCTATTGCGGGGGGGATTGAGGTGGCGCTTAAGTCTGGCCGATGAACGCGCCCACAATCGTACAGGCAGATTTGGTGCCCTCCCAGTATGATTGTTTTCAGGCCGACAGCGGCTCTCGAGACGTGCGTTCAGGCCGCATCAACCCCTTGATGAGCGACCTTTTTTGTACAGCAAGGCAGTACGAAAATGAACCCTTTCGGTCGCGCTCGCTGGCTAGGACCGGCTCTGCCTCTCGGCGATGCGCGTCACTAAAGCGACGACCAATCAGTGACGAGCCTTCGTCCCCAGGTTGGCACCGGCTGGAAAAAGTGGATGCCAGCGCCAAAAAGGCCTGCGCGCTGTCGTGAATGATCGGCACCGCGCCATGAATGCCAGAGACAGGCGTTCCATTTCCGCAATCAATACACCTGGCACGATCGATGCTGCTGCTCTGCAAGCGGCGGAATCGACGTTCGAAACCTCGCAACTGTTTGCGGCAGTCGATTCGCTTGACGTATTGCGCGCCCCTCGTTGCCCTCCAGTTTGATGGGGAACATTACCCGCGCCGTTTCGTATGTGTGAAACCGCACGCCTGCCTTCAACTTTCTCTGCGCGCCGAGCCTGGATAGCTCATATGCTGACCAGATGGCCCGGCCACTGATATTTTCAATCCGCTCAGCCTGACGAGAACGTCCATGAAAAAGATACTTGCTCCCCGGATGTCCGCGGTCGCGCTACTTGCCGCCACTGGCATCGCCTTGATACCAGCCCTCACACAAGCCGAGGATGGCGCCCGCATTGCCGGGCAGATTTGCTCCGGCTGCCACGGCGTACACGGGCGCAGCGAATCGCCGATGTTTCCGAAGCTCAACGCCCAGACACCTGAATACATCGAAGCCCAGCTCAAGGGATTCCACGAACACGCGCGTGGCGAAACCGCTGCCCGCGATTACATGTGGGGCATGGCCGCACTGCTGGACGAGGCAGCCGTCAAATCGCTGGCGGATTACTACTCGCATCAGGCCGCAACCCGGGGCGCGGCGGGCGACCCCACCCTGATGGCCAAGGGCCAGGAAATCTTCGAACACGGCGTGCCGGACAAGGGCGTGCCGGCCTGCGCTTCATGCCACGGCGCGCAGGCCCAGGGGGTCGGTACGTTTCCGCGCCTCGCAGGGCAGCATCAGGAGTATCTGCTGCGTCAGATCCAGGTCTTCCAGAACGGTACCCGCGCCAACGCGCCCGTGATGACCGCCGTCGCGCATACGTTGAGCGCCGACCAGGCCAAGGCGGTTGCGACCTTTCTGCAATCCAGATAAGCAGTTGCCAAATTATGCGGTCGACGGGCGCTGACCCTATGCGCCACCCTGCCCGCACAGCCGTTGATCTCCATCAAAGCAGTGGCGCGGCGCGCTTTGATGTCGAGCGGCGGATGACTAGCATTAAGGTACCGGCGCAGCTTCCTTCTCATGCCGCTGGTGTGAAGCGGCAAATCGATTCGCCAATGCTTTTCATATTCTGCTTCGGAGTTTGATATGCAGTCTCTGGGACCGCGCTCTGCCATAACCGTCATCCTTCATGAACACGAGCAGATGTCGGCCGTGGTAGAGGGCATGCGGCGCTTTGTGGGCCTGCTGGCAGCAGGTACGCCGGCTCCGGGCCTCATGGTGCTTCGGGCGATGCTTTACTACATCCGCGAGTACCCTCAGCAGGTGCACCATCCCAAAGAGGATCGTTACCTGTTCACGCCGCTGCGGGATCGGACTGATGAATTTGACCACGTCCTTACGGAACTGGAGTCCCAGCACGCTCGAGGTGACGTGAGGTTGAGGGATATCGAGCACGCGCTGACCCGGTATGAATTGAAGGGCGCTCCCGCACTTCGGGAGTTGCGAGCCTTGGTGGATGCGTATGCCGAGTTCTATGCAGACCACCGGTGCATGGAAGAGACGTTGATCTTGCCGGCCGCCAGACGTCTGCTGACAAACGAAGACTGGGCGGAAGTCGACGCCGCTTTTGGAGCAAATCGCGATCCGTTCGACGGGGTAAAACTTGAAGACGATCTCGGCAAATTATTCTCGATGATCGTCAGAACGATCCCGGAGGCGGAAAGTTAGCAGTTCGGTTGCGCGTCGCGATGGGCGGCCGGTCACGTGATACAAATGCGGATCAGCGGGATCCGTTGGCGCGTAATTGAACAAAGAGTTCTTTTGAGCACCAAACGCCGACGCGGGAGGGGATATGCGTGGATGAGCCGGGATCACGATTTCGAACATCGGGTCGCGAATTTCCTCGCAGGCCTCGGCTGTTCGCTAGTCGTCATCGGTTTCGACCTGGCTTTGCAGTACTCGCTGTAGCGCGAGTTCTGCGGGGTCGGCCAGGTCCGCTTTCAGCAACGCCGACTGTCTCGTTATGGTCGACCAGAGGCTGTCGTGCCTGCCCGAATTGAATAGCCGCGCGGGTGTCTGGCTCCCGCATCACACATCAGCTGATCAGAACTTGTACTCCGGATTCTTTGGATCGAATACCGAGTCGTCGAAATGTTTCGGCGTCACCTCCGTGAACGAAAACTTCTCCAAGAGTTCCTTGTCGTTGTCCCACGCTTCGCTCGTGCGAAAAAAAGGTTGCCGCAAGTCGAGGCCGAGCCGCTCCTTCTTTGCATAGAAGTCGGGCCGCCCGGTAGGTGTTTCCCACGTGAACGCCACTACGCGCGCACCATGATCGTTTAGCACCTCGATCTTGGAGGACTTCTCGACGCCTGCCGCGCGATACTTCTTCAGCTCAGCCAGAAACAGATCCGTGAAATAGTCTATGCCCAGTTCACGCACGGTATGGTTCGACTGCGCCTTGACGCGAGCGCCATCGATTGGTACCCACAACGACACGAGGTTGAGGATCCCACCCGGATGCGCGTAAAGCTGGTCTGGATCCTTCTTCTCGTCATAAATCATTTCCTGCCCGGCATTCCTGCCGTCAGCCAGCCACTTGACATAGACTTGCCGTGGCTCCTGACGATAGCGGACCAGCATGTGAGCCGGCTTCGTCTGCCACTTGCCTTTCACGCGTTGTTGGCTGAACGTCTGGAACTCGCACTCCCGGTAGCGCGTGATGCCCGTCTGCACGTAGCGAGGCACAGTGTCGGGCGCGAGCGCTTGAAAGAGTTCGATCAGTTGCGCGTCGTCCAATCTCTCGAGCTCACCGCTTTGCGCGGCGCGGCTTAGCCAGGCGACCTGGCGCTCGACAGGCAGACTCGCCACCTGCGCGATCGCGACGGGTGACTGATCTGCCGGCGCTGGATGGCTCGCCGGTGTCGGCGCGTCCTCAGCATGCCCCGGCGCGACAATCATTGCAGCCGATATGAGCGCTAGAAATGCGAGCCTCGCGAACCCTGCGGCGCGGGACTTTATTGACGTCTTGGCGACACCCAGCATGTGGCACCCCGGTTTCGTCGATTTTTCGTTAAGACAGTGAGGCAAGCACGATCTGCAGCCTTCTGACATGAGCCTTGAACGCGTCGCGCGTTTCGCGATCGGCTGTCGATCAAGTGCGACGTCTCGGCGATTTCGACGTGCTCATGGAAGTCATCGGCGACCTTGCTCCTTATGTCCGGTGGCAACGATCGAACGATAGCGACCAGTAAAGCCTCCTCAGCGTGAATCATCCCAGTATGGAACGGTTATCGAAGCGAAGGTCCGGTGGATCACAGGTGCGATGTTCGGGTCGGCCAACCACATGATCTTTTGCGCATCCGCCAGCGCCCTGCGCACAAGCGTCACTCGGCTAGTAACGAAGTCAACGCGAACTCCATCAATGGCGTTGATGGACATCGCTGGTCCCGTCGTGAGTCTCGAGGAATCCTGGCACGATCAATTCATGGGTTGACTCGCTTAGAGCGTGTTAGGCACTTTGAAGTACTGGCACCGCGTGAACGAGCATAAGTATTGCGAAGACCACGAAATGAAGCCCGGCAAGCGTTTCGGGTAGTCGCTCGTAATCACGTGCGAGGCGACG
>NZ_VOSW01000087.1 GCF_009690905.1 Paraburkholderia madseniana | reverse complement strand
TCAGCGTCAGATACGGTGCCGCGAAGCTCCATTCTTCGTCGGATACATCGCTCGGATACCCTTTGCGGTCTGCTCTTTTCATCCCACCAGGATACCAGGTCTCACACAAAGTGCCTAACACGCTCTAGGCCTTCAACAACCCCTTCTTTTCGATAAACTTCACCACCACATCCAGTCCGTCGAGCGCCTTCAGATTGCACATCACGAACGGGCGCTCGCCGCGCATCTTCTTCGCGTCTGAAGCCATTACCTCCAGATTCGCGCCGACCATCGGTGCGAGATCGGTCTTGTTGATCACCAGCAGATCCGATTTCGTAATGCCTGGGCCGCCTTTGCGCGGAATCTTTTCGCCGCCAGCTACGTCGATTACGTAGATCGTCAGGTCTGACAGTTCTGGACTGAAGGTCGCCGCGAGGTTGTCGCCGCCCGATTCGATGAACACGATGTCTGCATCGGGAAAACGCGTCAGCATGCGGTCGACGGCTTCGAGGTTGATCGACGCGTCTTCACGAATCGCCGTGTGCGGGCAGCCGCCCGTTTCCACGCCCATGATCCGCTCGGCCGGCAGCGCGCCTGCTACGGTCAACAGACGCTGGTCTTCCTTCGTATAGATGTCGTTGGTGATCGCGACGAGGTCGTACTGCTCGCGCATCGCCTTGCAGAGCATTTCGAGCAACGTGGTCTTGCCCGAGCCGACCGGGCCGCCGACGCCCACGCGCAGCGGCGGCAGTTTCTTCGTGCGGACAGGCGGGTGAGCGGGGTGATGAGGTGCGTTCATGATGGGTCGTTTTAAGAGCGAAAGAGCCGCGAATACTGCGACTCGTGACGCGCCGACAGAATGCCTAATTGCGGCGCGAAGGTGTTGATGTTGTCGGGTGGCGTGGCCAAGGCTCGTGTGACGGCTGCGTCGATCGGCTCACGCATCGCGACGATGATGCGCTGGCCGGCGAGCTGGCCGAGTGGCACGGCCTTCAATGCGGCGGCGGCCTGGTTTTCCACCCAGCTGAATGCGTAGGCGGCGAGCGCGGCGTCAGGCGCTGTATCGTGGGCGAAAGCGGCGAAGGCGAAAGCCGTGGGTTGGGCCAAGGGCTTGAGCGATGCCAGCGTTGTACGCCGTTCTGCGTCGCCCCATTCGAGCGAGACGCACAACTGTCGTAGTGACCAGCCCATCTGTTCCGTCTCGCGCTTGAGTTCAGCGGACTCACGGCTTGCAAGGAATTCGCTGTTTGCTTCCTTCAGACCATCTGCATCGTGCGCTCGCCAGCGCTCCATCTGATGCGCAAGAAACGGCAACTCGCCTCGCGCAAGCACGTCGGTTAGACCGCTCGCGATCCAATCGCGTGCGGAATCGGCGTCGGTGATGAGTTGCGCTTCGATCGCGGCTTCGAGACCCTGCGAGTAGCTGAACGCGCCGATCGGCAATGCCGGCGACGCGAGATGCAGTAGCGCTGTGAGTTCAGCGATGCGCATGGTGATGACGGTGCCCGTGGCCGCACGATTCGTCGTGGATGTGATCGTCGTCTTTGGAATCGTGCGAATGGTTGTGGCCGTGGTCATGTTCTTGCGAGTGACCGTGCGCGTGGCTGTGACTGTGACCGTGTTCATGATCCGAGTGATCATGCTCGTGCGAGTGGTCGTGGCCATGCTCATGATCGTTCGAATGCTCATGCCCATGATGCTCGCCGAACACCTGCTGAGCTAACGCATAGTCTTCAGCAAAGGTCTCATCGTGACCATGCTTGTGACCACCGCCATACGCGCCGGATTCCGGCTGGAACGGCATCGACACCTGATCGACGCTTGCGCCGATGCGCTTGAGCATATCGGCCAGCACCGGATCGTATTCAAGCTTCAGATAATCCACGCCGACTTCCACCGGCGTGTGACGATTGCCGAGGTGATAAGCGGCGCGCGTCAAAGTCAGGGCATCTTTCGCGCGGACAACCAGCACGGTTTCAGGAGCAGCGACCACGCGCACCAAACCACCATCATCAGCGACCAGAACATCCCCATCGCGCAGCACCGTACCGCGCGGCAACAGAAGCGCAACTTCCTCACCGTTATCGAGCGTTGCCGCGAGACGACTCTTGCGACGGTCATCAAAAGCAAGCGTCAAAGTCGGCGCGCGCTTCACCAGAACAGGTGCCAGCTTCAGATGCGGTGCAATCAGTTTGTCGATAGTGCGCATGGCTTAGAACAAAAAGTAACGCTGCGCCATCGGCAGCACGGTTGCCGGCTCGCAAGTCAGCAACTGCCCGTCGGCGATGACCTGATACGTCTCAGGATCGACGCTGATCGCCGGACGCCACGCGTTGTGAATCATGTCCGCCTTCGTGATCTTGCGGCAGTTCTTCACAGCAACGATACGCTTATTCAGGCCATAACGTTCACCGACGCCCGCATCGGCAGCCATCTGCGAAACGAAGGTCAGGGAAGTACGTCCCAACGCACCGCCACGCGTCGCGAACATCTCGCGATAGTGGACCGGCTGCGGCGTCGGGATCGACGCGTTCGGATCACCCATCTGCGCCATCGCGATCATGCCGCCCTTCAGGATCAGCGACGGTTTGATGCCGAAAAACGCCGGTTCCCAGAACACCAGATCGGCCCATTTGCCCGGCTCGATCGAGCCGACTTCATGCGAGATACCGTGCGTGATGGCCGGGTTGATCGTGTACTTGGCAACGTAACGCTTCGCGCGGAAATTGTCGTGCCGTGCGTTATCTTCAGGCAGCGCCCCGCGTTGCACCTTCATCTTGTGCGCGGTCTGCCACGTGCGGATGATCACTTCGCCCACACGTCCCATCGCCTGCGAATCCGACGACAGCATCGACAACGCGCCGAGGTCGTGCAGAATGTCTTCGGCAGCAATCGTCTCGCGACGAATGCGCGATTCGGCAAAGGCGATATCTTCCGCAATCGACGGGTCCAGGTGGTGGCACACCATCAGCATGTCGAGATGCTCTTCGAGCGTGTTGACGGTGTACGGGCGCGTCGGATTGGTCGACGAGGGCAGCACGTTCGCTTCGCCGCACACCTTGATGATGTCCGGAGCGTGGCCGCCGCCCGCGCCTTCCGTGTGATAGGTGTGGATCGTGCGGCCCTTGAACGCAGCCACGGTCGCTTCAACGAAACCGGCTTCGTTCAGCGTATCCGTGTGGATCGCGACCTGCGTGTCGGTGTCGTCGGCGACGGAAAGACAGTTGTCGATTGCAGCCGGCGTCGTGCCCCAGTCTTCGTGCAGCTTCAAACCGATCGCACCCGCGGCGATCTGTTCAAGCGCCGGTTGCGGCTGGCTCACATTGCCCTTGCCGAGAAAGCCGAGATTCATCGGATAACCATCGGCCGCTTGCAGCATGCGTTCGAGATGCCACGGACCCGGCGTGCAAGTCGTCGCGTTCGTGCCCGTTGCCGGACCCGTGCCGCCGCCAAGCATTGTCGTCACGCCGCTCGCGAGTGCTTCTTCGATCTGCTGCGGGCTGATGAAGTGGATGTGCGTATCGATGCCACCCGCCGTCACGATCAGACCTTCACCCGCGATCACTTCAGTGGACGCGCCGATCGCGATCGTCACGTTCGGCTGAATGTCGGGATTACCTGCTTTGCCGATCGCAGCGATGCGGCCGTTCTTGATGCCGATGTCGGCCTTGACGATGCCCCAGTGATCGAGAATCAGCGCGTTCGTCACGACGGTATCGACCACGTCGGCATGCACGCGTTGCGACTGGCCCATGCCGTCGCGAATAACTTTGCCGCCGCCGAATTTCACTTCTTCGCCGTAAGTCGTGAAGTCGCGCTCGACTTCGATCAGCAACTCGGTATCGGCGAGGCGCACGCGGTCGCCAGTGGTGGGGCCGAACATTTCCGCGTATGCGCGGCGGCCGATGCGTAATGTCATAGTGAGGGTCCGGAAATGAGCAGGGTGGTCAGAGCAAGCGTGCGCGGGTCGCGCATCAGAGCTTGCCCATCACCTTGCCGTTGAAGCCGTAGACGACGCGGTCGCCCGCCAGTTCGACCAGTTCGACGGTGCGTTCCTGCCCGGGCTCGAAGCGTACGGCGGTGCCTGCCGCGATGTTGAGCCGGAAGCCGCGCGCCGCTTCACGATCGAAGGAGAGCGACTCGTTCACTTCATAGAAGTGATAGTGCGAGCCGATTTGCACCGGACGATCGCCGGTATTCGACACGACCACCGTGACGGTGGCGCGGCCCGCGTTGAGTTCGTGTTCGCCGTCGTCGATGAGGAGTTCGCCGGGAATCATGGGGCTGCCTTGCGTGATTAGGGGATCGGGTGATGAACGGTGACGAGCTTGGTGCCGTCGGGGAACGTGGCTTCGACCTGGATGTCGGGGATCATTTCCGGCACGCCTTCCATCACATCGGCGCGCGTCAGCAGCGTGGTGCCGTAGTGCATGACCTCGGCGACGGTCTTGCCGTCACGGGCCGCTTCCATCAGCGCAGCGGTGATGAAAGCGACGGCTTCCGGGTAATTCAGTTTGAGGCCGCGAGCGCGGCGCCGTTCGGCGAGCAGCGCGGCGGTGAAGATCAGCAGCTTGTCCTTCTCGCGAGGTGTCAGCTTCATCGGATGTCAGGTTGGGTTACGCCTGTCCCAGCCAGGACAGGCGTTGGATGCGTTCGGGGTCGCGCTTCGTTGTGCGCCATCGCGGTCGCTCGAAATGCGACGCGAAACAAACCGCGACAAGCTTACTGCCAGATCAGCTTACAAAGATATCAAGCTGAATTAACGACCCGCTTACAGGTTGGTCGGCAAGGGCGCGCCGAACCACTTCTTCGACATCGTGTTGAGCGTGCCGTCCGCCTTCGCTTGGGCGATAGCGGCGTTGACCTTCGCCTGGAGCCGGCTTTCATTCTTGTTCATGCCGACGAAACATGGTGAATCCTTTATAACGAACTTAGGTTCCGGACGGCGCGGCGGATTCTTCGCATTAATCGCGGCGGCGACGATATTGCCGGCAGCGATCAACTGCACCTGACCTGAGAGAAACGCAGCGATGGTCGCGTTGTTATCTTCGAAGCGCTTGATGGTGGCGTTCGGCGCCATTTGCGTGAGGCCGATTTCTTCGAGCGCGCCGCGCGTGGCGCCGACCGTCTTGCCGGTGAGATCGGCGGGACCGGTGACCTTGATGTCGGCGGGACCGAACACGCCCTGGTAATACGGCGCGTAGGCCGCCGAGAAATCGATGACCTTGTCGCGCTCAGGCGTTTTGCCGAGCGACGAAATCACCAGATCGACCTTACCCGTTTGCAGATACGGAATGCGGTTCGCGCTATTGACCGGGACGAGTTCGAGCTTCACGTTCATCGACTTAGCGAGCATCGCGGCGGTATCGATGTCATAGCCTTGCGGCTTCATATCCGCGCCGACCGAGCCAAAGGGCGGATAGTCTTCGGGAACTGCGACCTTCAGCACGCCGGCTTTGGCGATGTTGTCGAGCGTATCCGCGTGGGCGGCGGGCGCATTGATGGCGAGAACGGGCGAGAGCAGCAGTGCGGCGAGCCAGGCGCGGCGCGCAGGGCGAAGGGTCGATCGGGTCATGTTAGGCGAGCGGTGGTAGCGGGTGGTCGGCTGCCGTCAGGACGCGGCAGCATCGTGGGGGATTTCGACGCAAGGTATGTGCCATGGCGGTGCAGCATGGCTTGGCGGGACGAAAGACGTCGAGAGCACCGATTTGGAGCAGGCGGGCGCGCCAGATTGGTGCTCTCGACGTCTTACGAAGGTGAAAGGCGCGCTGCGCTGCTAGGCGCCAATGCTCAGCGAATCAGGTCGACCAGATTCGAAGTGGCACAGCGTCGACACCATGCACGACCGGGCGCAACTGAAGCCAGCATTGAGTCAAAGCACGCTGCAGCGTCTCCATTGACCGCGACACCGCCCGCACGAGTAAAACCCCTTCAGTGACACAGGAAGCCGCTGCCCGCAACGAGTCATCAAATGGCAACTGGGCAGTGAGCGCTTCAGCGAGTGCATCATCGCAGGCCGCCCCGACAGCCCATAGCGTTCCATACGCAGGAAACCCCGCAAGGCCTTGCGCGGCATCCCGCAATGAATCTTCCGCGCTGAGGCTCGCACGCTCGAGCCAAAGCGCCTCACCGTTCGCGCCAGCGATCCGCGATACGGCTCGCAACTGCCCGTTTGACCACCGCTCACCAGCCGCTTGCCGGCCAAGCTGAGTCGCATCCCACCCAATTGCGGTAGCGCCTTCGCCAAGCGTCAGCGAAAAATCCAGCATTGCGTTGGCGTGATCGAAAACGATATTGTTCTGCGGCAGCCAGTCGAGCTTCGCCTGCGGGCCGACGCGCACCGCAATATTCTGCCGTGCCGCACGGCCGTTGGACTTGTACCACTTGGTTGCGCCGGGCGTGGTGATGACGGCATGGGCGCTGTCGCCGACATCCACGTCGATATCGAGTTGATCGCCGCCCGCGATCCCGCCCGGCGGATGCACGATTACTGCGTGGCAGATCGCATGGCCTTCCGGATAGAGCGGCCGTTGCACGCGTAACGGCCCATCATGCAGCCGATGCTTGAGGGTGGTCCGTTCGCCGTCTTTGACGAAGCCGAGTTCGAGGCGCGCGCGCCATTGTGAGTGCGCACTGAGTTGCGCGGTGGCGAGTGCAGTGTGGTTTTCGTGAAGCGACATGCGAGCGGACTTGCGAATGAATGAGCGGCTGGGCGCGTATTGGGCACAGTAACGGACGCGGCAACAGACGCGGCAACAGACGCGTCAATGCGCAGCGTGCCCGCACGCGTTAGGCAACGACGAGCCGCGTTGCCACAGGATGCGGCGAGAATAGCACGCCGTGCTGATTGTGCGGTTTGCGCTGCTTGTGCCGCTCAGACGGCGATCAGTGCACGTACGCCATCGGTATCCATGTTCGCGCCTTCACCGCCCGCGACGATTTCCCCGCGGCTCATCACCCAATACCGATCAGCGATTTCCTTGGCGAAGTCGTAATACTGTTCGACGAGCAGCACGGTCATGCCCATTTCTTCGACCAGTTGACGCAGCGTGCGGCCAATGTCCTGAATGATCGAGGGCTGGATACCTTCGGTGGGTTCATCGAGGATCAGCAATTGCGGATCGCACATCAACGCTCGGCCGATCGCGAGCTGTTGCTGTTGACCGCCGGAGAGGTCGCCACCGCGGCGGCTGCGCATGTCCTTCAGGACGGGGAAGAGTTCGTAGATACGGTCCGGGATTTTCTTCGGGGCTTTTTTGCTGGCAGCGCCGACCAGCAGATTTTCTTCGACGGTCAGCCTCGGGAAGATGTCGCGGCCTTGCGGGACGTAGGCGAGGCCTTTTTCTACACGCGAGTAAGTCGGCAGCTTGGTGATCGGTGCGCCGCGCCAGGCGATCGAGCCGCTCTTGGTCTGGACGACACCCATCAGGCATCGAAGCAAGGTTGTCTTGCCCACGCCGTTGCGACCCAGTAGGACAGTGAGCTTGCCGTCGGGCACGGTGAGTTTCACATCACGAAGAATGTGGCTGCCGCCGTAGTACTGGTTGAGGTTTTCCACTTCTAGCATGTCGGTCGATCCTTGAATTCTGGTGGCTTGTTGCGGCCGTGGTTTGATTGCGGCCATTACCGCCCGAGATAAGACTCGATCACCGTCTCATCTCTCTTCACCTCATCAAGCGTGCCGTGGGCGAGCACTCGCCCTTCGGCCATCACCGTGACCTTCCCCTTCTCACCCGATAGCGCCGCGACAAACTCCATGTCGTGTTCGACAACCATCATCGAGCAACTCCCACGCAAGTGATTGAGCAGCTCGGCCAATTGCATGGTCTCGTCATCGGTCATGCCCGCGGCAGGCTCGTCGAGCAACAGAAGCGCCGGTTGCTGCATCAGCAACATCCCGATCTCGAGCCGCTGTTTCTGTCCATGCGACAACTCACCGGCAAGCCGCCGCGCTTCGCTCTCCAAGCCAATCAAAGACAACGTCTCTTCAATCCGCGCTTGCGCCTCACGATCCAGTCGCGCACGCAACGAAGCCCACCATCCCTTGTCAGCCTTCATAGCCAACTCAAGGTTTTCCCACACAGGATGCTGTTCAAAAACAGTAGGTTTCTGAAACTTGCGCCCAATCCCGGCGCGCGCAATAGAAGGCTCATTCATCCGCGTCAGATCAATCGACTGCCCCAGAAAAACCTTGCCAGAATCCGGTTCGGTCTTCCCGGTGATGACATCCATCATCGTCGTCTTGCCGGCGCCATTCGGTCCGATGATGCAACGCAACTCTCCCGCGTTGATCGATAAAGTCAGCGCATTCAATGCGCGAAACCCATCGAAACTCACGGTCACGTCTTCAAGGTAAAGAATCGTTCCGTGTGAAATATCGATCTCGCCCGGCACCACCGCGTGCCCCATGCTCATGACACCGCTTAACGACCGTTCAGCAGGCTCTTCAGGTAATGCAAGATCAGGGACCATCGGGTTTTCGTTCATACGCGATCCCTCTTGCGCGTCACCATTTCGATCAACCCCATGATGCCGTTGGGCAACAACAGCGGGACCAGCACGAAAATCAGCCCAAGAAAGAACAGCCAGTATTCAGGGAAGTTCGCCGTAAAAAAGCTCTTCGCGCCGTTCACCGCGAACGCGCCGATGATCGGTCCGATCAAGGTGCCGCGTCCACCCACCGCAACCCAGATCGCCATCTCGATCGAGTTGCCCGGCGACATCTCGCCCGGGTTGATGATGCCGACCTGCGGCACATACAATGCGCCAGCAACCCCGCACAAAATGGCGGAGACGGTCCAGACGAACAACTTGTACGCGAGCGGGCTGTAGCCGAGGAACATCAAACGCGTTTCGCCATCGCGCACCGCAGTGACCACGCGGCCGAGCTTCGACGTGACGATTGCCCGCGCGCCGATGAAGGCCAGGATCAACACCGCAAACGTGATCAGCAGGAGGGCAGTGCGCGTGCCCGGATGCGTAATCGGAAAACCACCGATACGCTTGAAGTCGGTAAAGCCGTTGTTGCCGCCGAATCCCGTTTCGTTGCGGTAGAACAGCAGCATGGCGGCAAACGTCATCGCCTGCGTGATGATCGACAGGTACACGCCTTTCACCCGCGAACGGAACGTGAAGAAGCCGAACACCCACGCGACCACCGCCGGCACCAGCACAACCAGCAGCAGCGCGTAGCCGAGATGCTGCGTGCCTTGCCAGTACCACGGCAGTTGGTGCCAGTCGAGAAACACCATGAAGTCGGGCAGGTCGCTGCCGTATTTGCCTTCGTGGCCGATCGAACGCATCAGGTACATGCCAATCGCGTAACCGCCCAACGCAAAGAACAGCGCGTGTCCGAGACTCAGAATGCCGCAGTAGCCCCACACGAGATCGAGTGCCAGCGCGGCGATCGCGTAGCACATGAACTTGCCGGTGATCGTCATCGCGTACGCGGACAGATGGAACGCGCTCGTTTCCGGGACCACCAGCGTCGCGAACGGCACGCCGAGACCGAACACGATGATCAGTGCGATCAGCGCGAGCCACGCGCGGCGTGACAGCAATGCAGGACGCGGCGGCAAGCCGAGCGCGAAGCCGGACTGCGCCTCGCGTCCGGCAGAAGCGCCACTGCTCGCTGAGCCGACGTGAGCCGAAGAGGTAGCCGATGTCATCTCATGCCTCCGCGCTACGGCCCTTGAGGGCGAACATACCCTGCGGACGCTTCTGGATGAACAGCACGATCAGCACGAGCACCGCGATCTTGGCGAGAACCGCGCCCCAGAACGGCTCGATCGCCTTGCTGATCAACCCGAGACCGAAGCCGCCGATCACCGTGCCGGCGAGTTGGCCGACACCGCCAAGCACCACGGCCATGAACGAATCGATGATGTAGCTCTGGCCGAGATCCGGGCCCACATTGCCGATCTGCGACAGCGCACAGCCACCCAAGCCGGCAATGCCTGCGCCAAACGCGAACGCATACGAATCGACACGCGCGGTTTTTACGCCGACGCATGCTGCCATTCGCCGGTTTTGTGTGACGGCTCGCACGAACAGACCCAGCCGGGTTTTAGTCAGGACAGCCCATGCAATCCCGACGACGATCAGCGAAAACGCCAGAATCGCCAGCCGGTTGTACGGCAGAATCAGATTGGGCAGCACGGTTACGCCGCCGCTCATCCATGCGGGGTTGATCACCTGGACGTTCTGCGCGCCGAACACCATACGTGTCGCCTGAATCAGAATCAGGCTGACGCCAAAGGTGGTCAGCAGGGTCTCGAGCGGACGGCCGTACAGATGCTTCAACACCAGCCGTTCGAGCACGATGCCGACCAGTCCGGCTGCGGCGAATGACGCCGGCACGGCCAGCAGCGGATACCAGTCGAACGCACCGGGCGCAAAGCGCTGGAACAGGTTCTGCACGACGTAGGTCGCGTACGCGCCGATCATCAGGAATTCGCCGTGCGCCATGTTGATGACGCCAATCAAGCCATACGTGATCGCGAGGCCCAATGCAGCGAGCAGCAGCACGCTGCCAAGCGACAAGCCCGCGAACAGTGTGCCGGCGATCTGGCTGCGGCGCTGGATCGAATCGAGTTCATCGATGCCGCTTTGCGCGGCGGAGCGCACGCGATCGTCCGCTTCGTTGAAGGTGCCGTCCGGTTTCTTCGCGACGAGCGGGCGCAGCAGTTCGTTCATGTCGAGATCGTGCCGCGCGGCGACCAGTTGCACGGCTTCGAGCCGCTTGGCCGGGTCGGCGTCGTGCAACGCGGTCATCGCCCACAACGTGTCGAGACGCTTCTTCAGTGCCGGGTCGGTTTCTTTTGCACGCGCCGCATCAACCAGCGGTTTGATCGACGGGTCTGGGTTTTGCAGCAATTCGGTGATGGCGGCGTCGCGCGTGGCGGCATCGGGTGAATCGAGTTGCAGACCCGAGAGTGCGCCCGCCACTTTCGAGCGCAGTAAGTTGTTCAGGGTGACCGGTTGCGCGTCGCCCGCGGCGACCGTTTTACCGGTGATAGCATCGCGTGCCGTGTCGCCGTCTTGCAGCAGCACCGCGCCGGAATCGGTGGCGAGTGCGCTGTCCTCGGAGAGGGCTTTAAGCACCGCGAGTGATTCTTTGTCGTGGTTGGCAATCAGTTTGTCGATTGCCGCGGATTTTGCATCGAAGTCGTCACCGGCGAGCGGCGCGACATCGGCCGGAGTGAGCGCGAAGGCGGCAAGCGGCGCGCTAACGATAAGCGCGAGCGCGAGGCCGCCGATGCTGCGTCGTGCGAATTTCGGAAATGAAAACGCCATGATGGCCTTTGAAGAAAAACCGGCGAGGCGGCGCGGCATCGAGGTGATGCACCGGTGCCACGCCGTTGTCATGCGTCTTGCAGCGTCCTGTCGGGCAGAGCAGCAGTTCAGCCCCGGCTCTGCCCAGGTTCAGGCTCAGGCGACCCGCGAGCGCTTCAGGAATGCGGGAATCGAACTGACCACATCCGGCTTGCTCGAATTGCCGGCGATGAACGGGCTCCACGGCTGCGCGCGAACCGCGGTCTTGGTACGCCACACCACGTTGAACTGGCCGTCGGCACGCACTTCGCCGATCATCACCGGCTTGTGCAGATGGTGATTGCCGTCCATTTCGAGCGTGAAGCCCGACGGCGCCGCAAACGTCTGGCCGACCATCGCCACACGCACCTTGTCCACGTCCGTGCTCTTCGCTTTTTCGACGGCCTGCTTCCACATATGGATGCCGACGAAAGTCGCTTCCATCGGGTCATTGGTCACGCGCTTGGTGCCGCCCGGCAGGTTGTTGTCCTTGACCCAGGCAGCCCATTGCTTCTTGAACTTCTCGTTGGCCGGATTGCGCAGCGACATGAAGTAGTTCCATGCCGCGAGATTGCCGACCAGCGGCTTCGTATCGATGCCGCGCAGTTCTTCTTCGCCGACCGAGAATGCGACCACCGGCACGTCAGACGCCTTTAGTCCCTGGTTGCCGAGTTCCTTGTAGAACGGCACGTTCGAGTCGCCGTTGACGGTCGAGATCACCGCGGTCTTGCCGCCCTGCGAGAACGTCTTGATGTTCGCGACGATGGTCTGATAGTCGCTGTGGCCGAACGGCGTGTAGACCTCCTGGATATCGGCTTCCTGCACGCCTTTCGACTTGAGGAACGCGCGCAGGATCTTGTTGGTCGTGCGGGGGTACACATAGTCGGTGCCCAGCAGGAAGAAGCGCTTGGCGCCGCCGCCTTCCGTGCTCATCAGGTATTCGGTTGCCGGAATTGCTTGCTGATTCGGCGCGGCGCCCGTGTAGAACACGTTGCGCGACATCTCTTCGCCTTCGTACTGCACCGGGTAGAACAGCAGCCCGTTCAGTTCTTCGAACACCGGCAGCACCGACTTGCGCGACACCGACGTCCAGCAGCCGAACACGACGGCGCACTTTTCCTGGGTGATCAGCTGACGCGCTTTTTCGGCAAACAGCGGCCAGTTCGATGCCGGGTCCACAACCACTGGTTGCAGTTGGCGGCCCATGACGCCGCCATTCTTGTTGATGTCCGCGATGGTCATCAGCGCGGTGTCTTTGAGCGATGTTTCCGAGATCGCCATCGTGCCGGAGAGGGAATGTAGAACGCCTACTTTAATCGGACCGCTGCCCGATTGCGCCTGAGCAAACGGAACCTGACCTGCAAGCGCCAATGCGCCCGACATGGAGCCGAACTTCAACAGACTACGACGTTTCATGTATTTCCCCTTGCCATTGATGGTGAATGTTTATGGGCGTCGATTTCAGCCAGCAGGGCTTATCCCGCATGACTTGCCGCTTGTGTACTGCAAGGCACATGCCATGCAGTAATTTCGACTTGAAGTCCACGGATCGCGTGCTGCGACTCGGTGGTTCGCCGCCTAAGTTATGCGCAACGCGGCGCAAAATTGGTGCAGGAGCAGGGCGTGCGCCTCGTTCAGGTGCGTGCCGCGCCGCAACGAAGCGTAGCCGTCGGCCAGCGGGCGTCGGCGGTGCACGGTCGCTGCCCCTTTGTGCTTGCGCCGCGCTCTGCCTGGACTGAAAGACCAGCCACGCGAGGAGACACGACATGAATGAGCGCGCCAGCGTCAATACGCCCGATATGTCTGCGTTCTGGATGCCCTTTACGACGAACCGGCAGTTCAAAAGCGCGTCGCGTCTGCTGGAGAGCGCGAAGGGGATGTACTACACGTCAATCGATGGCCGGCGCATTCTCGACGGCACCGCCGGGCTGTGGTGCGTCAATGCGGGGCACTGCCGGGACGAGATCGTGGCGGCAGTGCAGGCGCAGGCGGCGGAGATGGATTTCGCTCCGACGTTTCAGATGAGGCATCCGAAGGCTTTTGAAGCCGCGACAAAAATCGCGCGGCATACGCCTGGGGATCTGAAGCACATCTTCTTTGTGAACTCGGGTTCGGAGGCGCTGGATACTGCGCTGAAGATTGCGTTGGCTTATCACCGGTCGCGTGGAGAAGGGTAGCGCACCCGGTTTAGTGGGTATCACGGCGTGGGATTCGGCGGGATTTCGGTGGGGGGATTGCGCCGAACTGCAAGGCGTTTTCGGGCGGCCTGTTGCCTGCTGTCGATCATTTGCCGCATACGCTGAATATCAAGGAGGCGGCGTTTTCGAAAGGACAACCGGTGTGGCGTGCGCATCTTGCCGATGAACTGGAGCGGCTCGTTACGTTGCACGATGCGTCGACGATTGCTGCGGTGACTGTTGAGCCAGTGGCTGGGTCGACCGGGGTGCTGATTCCGCCGCAAGGGTATTTGCAACGGTTGCGTGAGATTTGCGACAAGCACGGGATCCTGCTGATCTTCGATGAAGTGATTACCGGCTGGGGGCGTTTGGGTACGCCGTTCGCTGCGCAGTATTTCGGTGTGACGCCGGATCTGCTGACGATGGCCAAGGACACCAACAATGCGGCCGCTCCGATGGGAGCGGTTGCAGCGCGCGCACTTGTGCGAGCCCGCTCACCACACCGAGAAACGCTTGCCGCGCCGATAGCGCCGCATTGCGCCGAGTCGTATCGAGATCGGCAGCAGCCTGGTCTTCGAGCGCGCGCGTCTGACGCACACGGCTTTGCGTCGCGCCCCCCGTAAAGATCGGAATCGTGAGCTGCACGCCGATCGTGCTGTTCGTGTAAGTGGACCCCGGGTTGCCCAGTTCCGCGGCGAGCGCCGGCGTACCGGGCGAGGGCGTATTCGCACCGCTTCCAAAGCCACCACCGAAATTGCCGCCAAAGTTACCCGCACCAGCCGCACCGAGACTGCTGCGCGATCGGCTCGCCACCAGGTCCACGGTCGGCAGATGGCCGGCCTTGGCCTTCGATGTTTCGCGCTGTGCGCTATCCAGCGCGATCTGCTCCAGCACGACCTGGTAGTTCGCGTCGGTGGCCGCGTCGACCCACAGATTGATATCGGCGGGCACCGGCGGCGGCAGCGGCGCGCCGACGGCGAGACCATCCACGCGCTCGACCGGATGCCCGACAATCTGCTGCAACGTGGCGAGCTTCACCGCGAGATCGTTCTGCGCGGCAATTTCCTGCGAAATCGCCTGATCGTATTTAGCCTGGGCTTCGTTGGTATCGGTGATCGTCGTGTTACCGACTTCGAATGAATGCTTGGCCGATTCGAGCTGCTGGGCGATCGACGCCTTCTGCGAACGCACAATGGCGAGGCTGTCCTGTGAGGCGAGCGAGTCGAAATAAGCCTGACCATGCCGCACGATCAGATCCTGCCGCGCCTGTGCAAACGAGGCCTGCGCCGAATCCACCGCGAGCTTGCCCTGCGCTTAGCCGTACCAGCTATCGACGTGAATCAGCGGCTGCGTGAGCGAAATCGTGTAACCGTTGCTATTGCCATACGAGGCAGGAAAGCCGCCGCCGAAATCGGTGTTCTGGCGATTCGCAGTGAGCGACGCGGAGACTTGCGGCAGGAGTTTGGCGCGGGCCAGTGGCAACTCTTCGCTATTGGTGGCAAGCGCCGCACGCGCGCTTTGCAACTGCGCGTCGCTCGAGAGTGCTTCGTCGTAAAGCCGGGAGAAGCCGACGGCGTGTGCCGGGATCGGAAGAAACGCGAGAACCGCGCAATGAAGCGCCAGAGCGGCGGCGTGGACCGGCACCCGCCGACGGATCATCGCGACCGTGCGATCAATAGGTGGGAACGGTCGGATCGACCTGACGTGACCACGCGTCGATCCCGCCTTGCAGATTGAAGACGTTGGTATGACCGCGCGATTCGAGGAACATCGCGACCTGGGCGCTGCGCGCGCCGTGATGGCATACGCAGACGATTTGCACGTCGTCGTCGAGCTCTTCGCTGCGTGCGGGAATCTCACGCATCGGGATCGACACGGCGCCGGCGATCGACGCCGTCTGGATTTCCCACGGTTCGCGCACGTCGAGCAGCACGGGCGCAGGGCGCGATTGATCGGCGAGCCATTCAGCGAGCGCGGGAGCGGTCAGATTTTGCATCAGCAGGACATCCAGTTCAGAGGACGGCGGCGTGCCGGCCGTCCGGAAAAACGTGCGAATTAAAACTTGAAGCGCGGCGGCTGCACGGCGTTGATCAGCGGTTCGACATAGGTTTCGAACACGTCGGCAATGCGGTACTGCTTCTCGTCGATACGCGTGATGATTTGCGCCTTCATGACCGGCGCGGTGCCGACGAACGCCGCCAGGCGGCCACCGACCTTCAGGTGTTCGAGGATGTCCTGCGGCAGCACCGGCAGGCCGCCCGATACACAGATCACGTCGTACGGCGCGGCGTTGGCCCAGCCGCGCGAGGCGTCGCCCGTGACGACTTCGGCGTTCAGCACGCCGTTGGCGATGAGGTTGTTCTTCGCCAGTTCAGCCAGTTCCGGTTCGATGTCGACCGTCAGGACGTGCTGCGCGCGATGCGCGAGCAGGGCGGCCATGTAACCCGAGCCGGCGCCGATTTCGAGCACGCTTTCGTGTTTCTTCACCGCCAGTTCCTGCAGCACGCGCGCTTCGACGCGCGGCGCCAGCATGTGCTGGCCGGCCGGCAGCGGCACTTCGAAGTCGACGAAGGCCAGATCGCGGTAGACGGTGGGGACGAAGTTTTCACGCTTGACGATCGAGAGCAGATTCAGCACGTCCTGGTCGAGCACTTCCCAGGGGCGGATCTGCTGTTCGATCATGTTGAAACGCGCTTGCTCGATGTTCATGGTGGATTCGGCAGTGTGGTTTGGCGAGTTTGCGATTCTTTGCCACTGACCGGCGGCCTCGGGATGCGACTCCGGGGTACAACTCGGTACAAAGCAGGCCACGGCAGGGTAACTGCGGGATTGTACCAAATGGCGGCGCGGATCCACGCCGTCGCGGGCAGTGCGCCGCCGGGCCGAACCCTGGGCGGGCTCTCGCCATGCCTGCTCGACCCCGTGTTAATCCCTAGCGATCCGTCCTTGCGATTCCAGCCTCCATCGCCCAAAAATGTAATCGATTACATTTTCGAGGCGGATCCACTTGTCCAAGCCGGTGTCCAAAGTGGCCCCCGCGACGCCGTCGGCGTCGTCGAAGGCGCGCCCGCAGCCTGAGGCTCAGCCGCCGCGTCCGGCCGAGGGCCTTTCGATTGCTCAGGTGGCGGAGCAGGCGGGGGTCTCGGTGGCGACGGTGTCGCGCGTGCTGAACGGCCACGAGAACGTGCGGCCCGCCACGCGCGACAAGGTATTGGCGGCGGTCGACGCCAGCGGCTACCGCGTCAACGAACTCGCACGCAACCTGCGCACCGCCGAAAGCCGCCTGCTGCTGACGATGGTGCCCGACGTCGGCAACCCCTTCTACGCGGAGATCGTGCGCGGCATCGACAGCGTCGCGCGCCAGCACGGCTATTTCATGCTGCTATGCGATACGGGAGCCGATCCGGGGCGCGAGCGCAGCTATTTCGATCTGCTGCGCCGCCGCCGCGCGGACGGCGCGATCTGCCTCGATCCAGCCACTATCCAGCAGGCGCTCGGTGAGGCATCCAGCGCGCTGCCGTGGGTCGCGTGCTGCGAGTTCGATCCGGCCATGGGCGTGCCGTACGTCGGCATCGACAACTACCGGGCGGCGGGCGACGCAGTGCGGCATCTGCTCGCGCGTGGCCACCGGCGCATCGGCCTCATCAATTCGGATGTCGACTATCTGTACGCGCGGCAGCGTCAGCAAGGCTATCTGGACGCGTTGACCGAAGCGGGCATCGCGCCCGACGAGCGTTGGCGCATGAACCTGAACAGTCTCGACTACGAGGCGGGTGCATCGGCGGCGGCCTTGCTGATGCAGCAGCCTGACGCGCCGAGCGCGATCTTCGCCGTCTCCGACACGCTGGCGATCGGCGTGATCCACGGCTTGCGCAGCGTCGGCAAGCGCGTGCCGGACGATGTCGCGGTGGTCGGCTTCGACGATATCTCGCTCGCCGCACAAGTCGATCCGCCGCTGACCACAATCGCCCAGCCGATGCGCGAACTCGGCGAGACCGCCGCGCGCCTCCTGCTGCAGCGGCTTGCGAATCCGTTAGCGAATGTGCCGGGCGTGCTGCTGCCGCATCGGCTCGTGATCCGCGGGAGCGCTTAAGCCATGAGCCTCGCCGTTCGCTTCGACGATATTCGCAAAGATTTCGGGCCGGTGCGTGTGCTGCACGGGGTGAGCTTCGAGTTGGCACCGGGGCGCATCTACGGTTTGCTCGGCGAGAACGGCGCGGGTAAATCGACGCTGATGAAGATCCTCGCCGGCTACGAAACGGCGACCTCGGGCACCTTGCTGGTCGACGGCCACGTGCAGCAGTTCATCGGTTCGCGGGACGCGGAAGCGGCCGGCATCGTGCTGATTCACCAGGAGTTCAATCTCGCCGAGCATCTGACGATCGCGCAGAACATGTATCTCGGCCATGAAAAAAAGCGCGGCTGGTTCGTCGACGACGCTGCAATGCGCACCGAGGCCGCGCGTTTTCTCGCGCAGGTGGGGCTGGAGAAAGCGCCGGATACGAAAGTGCGCGAGTTGATCGTCGCGGAAAAGCAGATGGTGGAGATCGCAAAAGCGCTGTCACGTCGCGCGCGTTTGCTCATCATGGACGAACCGACTGCCACGCTCACGCCGGCCGAAACCGAGCGCCTCTTCACGCTGATGGCGAAGCTGAAAGCCGACGGCGTGACCATCGTCTACATCTCGCACAAGCTTGATGAAGTCGAGCGCATCACCGACGAAGTGATCGTGATGCGCGATGGCCGCTTCGTCGCACGTAGCGAAACCTCTGGGCTCGCGCGGCAGCAGATGGCGAATCTGATGGTCGGGCGCGACGTGTCCGATATGTTCCCCGACAAGATCACCGTGCCTGCCGACGCGCCGATTGCGTTAAAGGTAGAGGGCCTTGCTGTACCGGACTGGGTCGAAGACCTGAGCTTCGACGTGCGCGCCGGCGAAGTGCTGGGTTTCGCCGGCCTGGTCGGAGCAGGCCGCACCGAAGCATTCGAAGCGCTCATCGGCCTGCGCAAACGCACGGCGGGCCGCATCGAGATCGCCGGCCGCCGCGCCGATCTGAAGAGCCCGCGCGACGCCATGCGCCACGGCATTACGTATCTGAGCGAAGACCGCAAAGGCAAAGGCCTGCATGTGAATTTAAGCCTGCAGGACAACGTCACGCTGATGACGCTCGAACGCTACGCGCATCCCTTGCTCGACATGAAAGCGGGGCGCGCCGCCTTGACCCAGGCCGTGCACGACTTCGGGATTCGCACGGGCGATCTGTCGAGCCGCGCGCGTATGCTCTCCGGCGGCAATCAGCAGAAGCTCGCGCTCGCCAAGTTCCTGCAACCCGATCCTAACGTAATCGTGCTCGACGAGCCGACTCGCGGCGTCGATGTCGGCGCGAAACGCGACATCTATTTCCTGATCCATCGTCTCGCCGCGCAGGGCCGCGCGGTAATCGTCATTTCATCCGAACTGATCGAGCTGATTGGTTTGTGCCATCGCGTAGCGGTGATGCGTGCGGGACGCCTGCAAACCACGCTCACGCTCGAACATCTGACCGAAGAGGAGTTGATCGCCCATGCGACCGGCACCCACTGAAGCCGTCCAATCCGGCCGCGCGTTGCGCTTCGCGCATCGTCTGTATGCGCTCGGGCCGCTCGTTGGGCTGATCCTGCTGTGCATCGTCGGCACGCTGCTCAACCGCGATTTCGCGACGCTCGACAACATGATGAACGTGCTCACACGCACCTCGTTCATCGGCATCATCGCGGTCGGCATGACCTTCGTGATCATTTCGGGCGGCATCGATCTGTCGGTCGGGTCGATGGCGGCGCTGATCGCGGGCAGTATGATCTGGCTGATGAACGGACTTGCTGCGGGTGTCGGCGGTCATGCGTTCGCGCCTTTGCTGATTGTGACGCTCGGCATTGTGCTCGCGCTGGTGCTCGGTAGTTTGTTCGGCTGCGCGCACGGCCTGCTGATCACCAAAGGACGCATCGAGCCGTTCATCGTTACGTTGGGGACGTTGGGCATTTTTCGCGCGGTGCTGACGTGGCTCGCGGATGGCGGCGCGCTGACGTTGGATAACTCGTTGTCCGATCTATACGGACCGGTTTACTACGCGAGCCTCTTTGGTGTGCCCGTCCCGATCTGGGTGTTCCTGGTCGTTGCGGCGGGCGGCGCATTGATCCTCAATCGCACGGCGTTTGGCCACCACGTGCAGGCGATCGGCTCGAACGAACAGGTTGCGCGCTACGCGGCGATTCGCGTTGATACCGTGAAGATCGTGACGTACGTGCTGCTCGGTATCTGCGTCGGCGTTGCGACCGTGCTGTATGTGCCGCGGCTCGGCTCGGCTACACCGACCACCGGTCTGCTTTGGGAACTCGAAGCGATTGCGTCAGTGGTGGTGGGCGGCACTGCGTTAAAGGGCGGCGAAGGGCGCGTGGTCGGCACCGTGATCGGCGCGATCCTGCTTTCGGTGATCGCCAATATTCTGAATCTGACCAGCATCATCAGCGTGTATCTGAACGCGGCGGTGCAGGGCGTCGTGATTATCTTCGTCGCGTTTGTGCAGCGCGGACGGCGGTAGGTGGTGGGCGTTGAGCTTCAAGGGATACAACGGCAAGTTCGAGAATCGGGGCGCATGAACGCCTCATAATTGGAGACACAACCATGAAGCAAATCATTCGAGCGGTCGGCGCCGGCATGCTGGCGTTGGGGATGCTGGGCACGGCAGGCGTCGCGCGTGCCGATGAGAAAGTCACGCTGGGCGTCGCGATTCCGACAGCCGATCACGGCTTTACGGGCGGCATCGTCTGGTGGGCAAACAAGGCGAAAGCCGACCTGGAGAAAGCGCATCCTGATCTGAAGGTGATCGTGAAGACAGCGGCCGGTGCGCCCGAACAGGCGAACCAGTTGCAGGATCTGGTGACGGTGAACAAGATCAACGCACTGGTGATTTTCCCGTTCGAATCGGCCTCGCTCACGCAACCGGTGGCTCAGGTGAAGAAGAAGGGCGTGTACGTAACGGTAGTCGATCGCGGCCTGACGGACACCAGCGCACAGGATGCGTATGTTGCGGGTGACAACACCGCGTTCGGCAAGATTCCCGCCGAGTATTTGGCGAAAGCGCTCGACGGCAAGGGCGACATCGTCGCGCTGCGTGGCATTCCGACGACGCTCGACAACGAACGATGGACCGCGTTTACGGGCGTGCTGAAGGCGTATCCGAACATCAAGATCCTCGACGGCAAATACGCGAACTGGAATCGCGACGACGCCTTCAAGGTGATGCAGGACTACCTCACGCGCTTCAAGCACATCGACGCGGTCTGGGCCGCCGACGACGACATGGCCGTGGGCGTCCTCAAGGCGATCGAGCAGGCCAAGCGTACCGACATCAAGATCGTGTTCGGCGGTGCGGGTTCGAAGGGCATGGTGAAGAACGTGATGGACGGCGCACCGATGATCAAGGCGGACGTGTCGTACTCGCCGAAATTCATCTACGACGCCATCAAGCTCACGGCCGAAGCGCGTCTGAAGGGCGAAAAACTGCCGCCAACCACGATCATCCCGTCGGTGTTGATCACGAAGGAGAACGCGCAGCAGTTTTATTTTCCTGACTCGCCGTTCTGATCCTGGGTATCCGGCGCGCGCTTGCCATGTCTCTGTCGTAGAAGGGTGACAGGCGCGCCATAGTTTGAGGAACCGTACGATGAAAACCATCAAAGGGCCGGCGATCTTTCTCGCTCAATTCATGGGCGACGAGGTGCCGTTCGACAACTTCGCGCATCTGGCGGGCTGGGCCGCGAGTCTCGGCTTCAAGGGGATCCAGGTGCCGTGCGATACGCGTCTGATCGACCTTGAGCAGGCGGCGGCGAGTCAGGCGTATTGCGACGAGCTGCGCGAGGTCGCGGAAGATGCGGGCGTGACGATCACTGAACTGTCGACGCATCTGCAAGGGCAGCTGGTGGCCGTGCATCCGGCCTATGACGTGTTGTTCGACGGCTTTGCCGCGCAGCATGTGCGCGGCGATCCTGCTGCGCGTACGCAGTGGGCAGTCGAGCAGATGAAGCTCGCAGCGAAGGCTTCGCAGCGCTTAGGTCTCGATGCCCACGTGTCGTTTTCCGGCGCACTGGCGTGGCCGTATCTGTACCCATGGCCGCAGCGTCCAGCAGGTTTGATAGAAGCGGCGTTCGAGGAACTCGCGCGCCGCTGGACGCCGATTCTCGATGCGTTCGACGAAGCCGGTGTGAACGTGTGCTACGAATTGCATCCGGGCGAGGACCTGCACGACGGCGTGACCTTCGAGCGCTTTCTGCACGCAGTGAAGCAACACCCACGCGCGAACATCCTCTACGATCCGAGCCATTTCGTTTTGCAGCAACTCGACTACCTTGCGTTTATCGACATCTATCACGAGCGCATCAAGGCGTTCCACGTGAAGGATGCGGAGTTTCGTCCGAACGGCAAGCAAGGTGTGTATGGCGGCTATAGCGGCTGGGTCGAACGCGCGGGGCGTTTCCGATCGCTTGGCGACGGGCAGATCGATTTCGGTGCGATCTTCTCGAAGATGGCGCAATACGATTTTCCCGGCTGGGCGGTGCTGGAATGGGAGTGCGCGCTGAAGCATCCCCAGGACGGCGCGCGTGAAGGCGCGGAGTTTATTCGCCGCCACATCATTCGCGTGGCCGATCATGCGTTCGATGATTTCGCGGGCAGTGGCGTGGATGCAGCGCAGCTAAAACGCGTGCTTGGTATTTGACAGCGATCTGCAGACGAGCTAACCGTGAAGCGAATGAAGAAGATCGCAAAGGAGTGAGTGCGATGGCACAAAGAAGACTCAGGCTCGGCATGGTCGGCGGCGGCCAGGGCGCATTTATCGGCGCAGTGCATCGAATCGCCGCGCGGCTCGACGACCGGTTCGAACTGGTAGCGGGCGCGTTGTCGTCAGATCCGCAGCGCGCGCAAGCGAGCGCCGTTGAGGCCGGCATCGCGCGTAGCTATACCGACTGGCGCGAGATGGCGCGAGCCGAAGCCGCTCGCGACGACGGTATTGACGCAGTCGCGATCGTCACGCCGAATCATCTGCATGCGCCGGTGGCGACGGCTTTTCTCGAAGCGGGCATTCATGTGGTGTGCGACAAACCGCTGGCGATTTCGCTGGCGGAAGGCGAGGCGCTCGCGAAGCTCGCGCGCGAGAGGAACAGGTTGTTCGCGCTGACGCATACCTATTCCGGTTATCCGATGGTGCGCCATGCTCGCGAGCTCGTCGAACAAGGCGAGCTCGGCGAAATACGCGTAGTGCAAGTCGAATACGCGCAGGACTGGCTGGCTGAACCGATAGAAACGAGCGGGACGAACAAGCAGGCAGGCTGGCGCACGAATCCATTGTTGGCGGGTCCTGCCGGTTGTCTGGGTGACATCGGCACGCATGCGTACCACTTGGCCGCGTTCGTTACGGGGATGTTGCCTTTGGAGCTATCGGCCGAGTTGCACACCTTCGTGCCGGGACGCCGTATCGACGACCACGTGCAGGCGATGCTGCGCTATCCGAACGGCGCGCGCGGCATGCTGTGGGCGAGCCAGGTGGCGAGCGGCGCGGAGAATGCGCTGCGTCTGCGGGTGTATGGGACGAAAGCGAGTCTCGCCTTCGATCAGGAGAATCCGAACGAATTGTGGTTCACGCCGCTCGGTGGGTCGGCTGAGCGACTGACGCGCGGACGCGTGAAAAGTGCGATCGCGGCGCACGCGACGCGTGTGCCACAGGGGCATCCTGAGGGTTATCTGGAAGCGTTCGCGCAGTTGTACAAGGATGCGGCGTTACAGATCGAAGCGTTGAATGCAGGTCAACCGTTGCCCGCTGAAAGCCTGTTGCTCACCACGGTGGATGACGGGGTGGCGGGCCTGCGTTTTATCGATGCAGTGCTGGCAAGCAGCGCGGCGGACGGTCAGTGGCAAGAGATAAAACCCGCTTGACCTTGGATACGTGACGCGCACGTCGGGCAGCGAAGGGAGCCTTTCAATTCCAACGCCGCCTGATTTTCAACCAGGCCTTGAGCGTGCCGAGGTCCTGGAACTCCACCAGATCGTACTCGAGCGACTCGATCTGTTCCTGCAGCATAAAAACGTCCGCTGTCAGCCCGTGCATTATCTTCTTCGGCGTGATGGGAGCCATCGGGTCGAGCCCGTAGCGTTCCTTGAACGCCATTTCGACAAACATAATTTCGTCGTCGAGTTCGCCTACCTGCTCCTTCAGTATCTTGTTGTAATGCTTGAGCCGGTCTTCGCTCAGGTTATCGAGCGCGTTCTGGTCGATGTGTTCCAGTTCAAGCTGCAACTCGAGCAAATGCAGCAGGTTGTTCTTGCTGTAGGCCTCGTTGACCCGTTGCATCAGCGCGGTTTTCCGTTTGCGTTCCTCTGGATCGCTTTCGCGATCGGGATGCAACGCGCTGGCCAGCTTACGATACACCTCGCGAATCGAGCGACTCAGTTGGGCTTCTTCTTCCTCGCGGCGCGTTTCGGCCGCCATTTGTTTCGCCGTCTTCTTTTTCGGGGCGCTTTGCGCCTGGCGGGCCTGATGTTCCGCTGCTTGCGCGGCGTCGTCCTGTTCGATATGCGTCTGCAGGCGATCCAGAACTTCATCGGGCGAGTTCATGTCGATGTCGTCTAGCTCGACACCTAATACCGTCTCCAGCATCGATTTCATTTCGTCTAACTCGGACGCTCTTTCCTCGTCGTAGTCGGACCCGCTGTGGCGGTTGTATAGCGCTTTCAACTCCTCGCTATCTTCTTCCCCGAGACACCTCGCCGCCAGATCGACAATCACCGCTGAAAGGGTGCGCCGCTCGGTCTGCGTGATACGTTTTTGATTGCTCTGCTCGTCAAGAAGGTGCGCCATCCGCGCACGCAAATGTTGCATCTTCTGCGTTAGCGGCAGCAGTTCATTCACGTACTTTTGCTGGAAAGCCGGCGTGAACTCCTCCCACGCGCTCAAACTCGCGCGCCGCTTTTCGATCTGTTTGATCAGCGTGTTGAACGCTTTCTGGCCCTTCGACAGGGTGGGTCGATTGTGGTCCGGCGCGATGCTGACGGACCTGGCGCTTGTCCTGGTCATGGAGCGGATATCTTCGATCGCAAATGGGGTGCGGCGCTGCCTAGCTGCCCTTGCTCTTCTTGATCTGCTCTTCAAAAGCAATATCGAGCTTGCTCGCCTTGCGCGGCTTCGGCGGTCCGAAACCGTCGACGAATTTGACGAAATCGTCGAGCGTTAGCGGATCGGAGACTTTCTTGTCGGTACCGCTCGATTTGTCGACCAGATAAAACAGGCCGCCGGACAGGCTGATCGCCGCGAACTGCGGGTTGCCGCTGCGGGTTTTCAGCCGCTCGACGGCGTGGATGGCTCGGGTGGTGCGCATGATGGGGGAACGGCGAATTGAAGGTATGCACTTTAACAGCAATCTGCAGTGGTGCCTGCCTGTCAAGCGGGTGATGACCCGTGCCGGCATTGCATGCGCTACTACGGTGACGGGCGCTGTGGTTTCCCTGAGTCTGATGGCTGAATGCATCTTTGAACCTGGTGCACGCACGGGGGCGGCGACGAGTAGTGAGTTGAGAGCGTGTACGATTTTTGGCGTATGTACGATTTTATGGTACATTCATAAAAATCGTACACGAGTAAGCCATGCCTCGCCCCGCCAATTCGTTCCTTGAAGCACAGATTCTTGGAGAAGCGTGCGACGCATTCGGACGCTCGACCGGCGTCTACAAGGCGAAGCCGGCTCGTACGCTCATTTCGTACGGCGATGCAGCAATCGAATTCGACCTCTCCGGCCGAAAATTCAAAATGCCCGTGTTCATCACCACACGGGCAAGTGCAGTGGATATCGCGAACATTCTTCTCGCGCAAAATCGTCCCCACGCAACGGAACCGCATTCGGCACGACGCCCGCTCATGCTGATCGCGCCTCACGTCGACCCGGACCTCGCCGGCCGTTTGATTGAACAGAACGTGCCGTTTCTGGACGCAGCGGGCAACGCCTTTCTGCGCGAGCCTGAAGGTATGGTCATGATTAGCGGCCGGCCAAAGCCACAGCATGTGCAGAAACCGCAGACAGGACGTGCTACCACACGCAAAGGACTGCAAGTGATGTTCGCCATTGCGACACAGCCTGGCCTCGTGTCGCAACCGTATAGAACTATCGCACAGGCCTCTGGCGTGGCATTGAGCACGGCCAACCAGGTCATCGACGATCTGCAGTTTCGGGGGCTCGTCGCGCTGAAGAGCAGCGGCGAGCGCATCTTTCCCGACTGGCAGAAATTTGTCTTCGAGTGGACTAGCCTCTATCAGACGCGCCTGCGATTCAAACTTGGTGCGCGGCGCTTCGCAAGCACGACACCTGACTGGTGGCGCGTGTTCGACTTTGCAAGTTTCGACACTCGACTTGGTGGCGAGTCGGCGGCTGACATCCTGACACATGAATTGAAGGCCGCGAACGTCACGCTTTACAGCCGTGCTCCACTTGGCAGTCAGTTCATGCTGAGCGCGCGGCTGCGCCCTGATCCACGTGGCGACGTCGAGATTCTTGAATCGTTCTGGCCGGAGTCTCTCGAGCATGCCTGGATCAAGTCTGACCGCCAGCCGCTAGTCCACCCCTTGCTCATCTACGCGGACCTCGTCGCTTCAGGCGACAGTCGAAATCTTTCCGTAGCTACCCAAATCTATGAGCAGTATATTTTCCAGCCTTAAAGTTGCCGAAGAGCGGCCCGTGCACCCAGTCACCGCAGCGCTGCTTGCCCACGTCCAGGAGACTGCGCATCGGCTTGGCGTGAAGTTTGTTGTCGCCGGCGCGACCGCACGGGATCTGATGCTTTGGCATGTGCACGGCATTCGTGCGGAGCGCGCCACGCGCGATGTCGACGTTGCCGTTTGTGCCGTCAGTTGGGATGCGTATGGCGCCCTGATTGCCGGGCTTGAGCGGACAGGCCTGTTCAGGGCGAGTGCCGGCGCACAGCAGACCCTGGTTTTCGATGATCCGGACGTCGGTCGCCCGGTGCCGTTGGATCTGGTTCCGTTCGGAGAACTCGAAGCACCCGAAGGTTCGGTCGCCTGGCCGCCCCGTGGCGAGGTTGTGATGAATGTTCTTGGGTTCCGGGAGGCCATCGATACGTCTGTCGAGATTGATCTTGGTGAACGCCTCATGGTGCCGGTCGTGAGTCTGCCGTCCCTTGTGCTTCTAAAAATTCTTGCATGGCACGACCGGCGTGTTTCCAGGAATACCGACGCTTCGGACCTGCTTCTGATCCTTCGAAACTACTGGGACGCGGGCAATACCGATCGCATCTGGGTGGACGGTGCGGACCTGCTCGAGCTACATGATTTCGATGTGGGTCTTGCGGCTTCGGCGCTGCTCGGCCGCGAATCGCGGCAAATTGCTTTGCCGGTAACCTTCGGTGCCGTCTCGGCGATCCTCTCGGACGATGCCATATACGGACACGCTGAGGCGCGACATGCTGGCACGTGCCGCCGTTCAGATGCTGGACGACTTTGCTGATGGATCCGACCGGACGTTATCAGCTTTCCGGAATGCGTTCCTAGGCATATAGGGCGGTTATTGCTCCAGTTTGGCGGTTCTGACTTTGCTGAATTTATTCCGCAACCAATCCCCCCAATCCTCCAGCACCGTATAGACCACCGGCACCACCACCAGCGTCAGAATCGACGATGTAATCACCCCGCCGATCACCGTTTGCCCGAGCGGCCCGCGTTGCTCCCCGCCTTCACCGAGCGCGGCTGCCAGCGGCAGCATGCCGAAGATCATCGCCAGCGTGGTCATCAGAATCGGACGTAGACGCACGCGCGCCGCTTCGAGCAGCGCTTCACGCCGCTCCATGACGCGCCCTCTGCCGGAAGCATCGAGCAAAGTGCCGCGCCGTGCCTGATTCGCGAAGTCGATCAGCAGAATCGCGTTCTTCGTCACAAGGCCCATGAGCATCACGAAGCCGATGATCGAAAACATGTTCAACGTGCTGCCGAACAGCAGCAGCGCGATCAGCACGCCGATCAAGGTGAGCGGCAGCGACGCCATGATCGCGAGCGGCTGCGCGAAGCTCGCGAACTGAGACGCGAGAATCATGTAGATGAAGATCACCGCGAGCGCCAACGCTTCTACCGCGTACACGAACGATTCGTTCATGCTCTTGGTCGAGCCTTCGAAGCGGTAGTGGTAGCCCGCCGGCAGACGCATCGCGTCGAGCGTTTTCGCGACGTCCGCAGCCACTTCGCCAGGCGAGCGGCCATTCACGTTCGCCGACAGCATCACCTCGCGTTGCAGGTCGCGCCGGTTCAACACGTCGGGACCGGTCGTCTTGACGATATCCGCGATCTGCCGCAGTGGCACCAGCACTGGCGCACCGTTCGCGTCGGTGCGGCTGGTGGCGATCATGACCTTCGCCAGATCGTCGACGTCCTCGCGCTGTGAGCGCGGCAAACGCACGCTGACGTCATAGTCCTGGTCGTCGGGCGCGCGCCATGTGCTGATGGCGTCGCCGGAGAGCAGCGGCCGCAATGCAGTGCCGATATCGGCCACACCTACGCCGAGGTCGGACGCCAGTTCGCGCTTCACATTGATCGCGACAATCGGTTTATCCGCCTTGAGACTCGAATCGAGATCGACGAGGCCCGGGATCTTTGCCATCCGTGCCTGAGCCGCATCCGAAAGCCGGCCCAGTTCGTCGATGTTGTCGCCCTGCAAGCTCAACTGGATCGCTTTCGTGCTGCCGGCGCCGTCGGGCACGCCGATTTCGGTGATCGACACACCCGCCACCGTGGCGAGCCGCGCGCGAAACACCTGGTTCAATTCGACCATGCCGCGCGTGCGGTCGCGCCGGTCTTTCAGGCGCACGGTGATCAGCGCGGTGTTTTTGCCTTGCGTGTTGCCCGAGTTGACCGTCGCGAAACTGAAGCGCACTTCGGGGTAGGTGGCGAGAATCGCCTGCACCTGTTTCACTTTTTCGGAGGTGGCGTCGAGCGAGGTGCCCACCGGCGTGTTCAATCCGATCTGCGTCTCGGAGAAGTCCGCATTCGGCACGAACTCGGTGCCGACGAACGGCACCAGAAACAGGCTGCCAAAAAACGTGGCCGCAGCCACGACCAGCGTGATCGCGCGATGCTTTAGCGACCAGCCGAGCAGGCGCTGGTAGAACGCGGTGAGCTGGTCGATCTGCTTGTCGAACAGATGCAGTGAACGTTCGATGATGCGCCCATAGCGATAGCCTTTGCGGCCCGTGTCCGCGTCATGCAGATCGGGGTCCGGCCAGATGGAGGACAGCATCGGATCGAGCGTGAACGACACGAACATTGAGATCAGCACGGCAGCGGCGACCGTGATACCGAACTGGTGGAAAAAGCGGCCAATGATGCCGCCCATGAAGCCCACCGGCAGAAACACGGCGACGATCGAGAAGGTGGTCGCCAGCACGGCGAGCGCGATTTCCTTGGTGCCGTCGAGCGCGGCCGTGCGATGGTCCGCGCCGAGCTGCACGTGCCGCACGATGTTCTCGCGCACCACAATCGCATCGTCGATCAGCAAGCCGACGCATAAGGAGAGCGCCATCAGCGTGATCACGTTGATCGTGAAGCCGCACGCGTACATCACCGCGAAGGTGCCAATCAGTGCGATCGGTAGGGTGAGGCCGGTGATCACCGTGCTGCGCCACGAGCCGAGGAACAGGAACACGATCAGCACCGTCAGCAGCGCGCCTTCGAGCAGGGTGCGCTTCACTTCGTTGACGCTTTCTTCGATGTTGATCGAGGAATCGTCGGTGATATCGAGTTTGACGCCCGGCGGCAGTTGCGGCTGCAGAAGAGCGACTGCGTCACGCACGCCGTGCGCGACGTCCACAGTGTTCTCGCCCTGCGCCTTGATGATCGACAAGAACAGCGCGCGCTGTCCGTTCAGCAAGGCCATGCTGTCCGGTTCCTGCTGACCGTCCACTACCTCGGCGACCTGGTCGAGCGTGACCGGTTGCGTCGCCGACGAAGCAGTAGGAATCGCCGACTGCGCGCCGCGCCGCGCGACGATGATGCGTTTGAAGTCGTCTGGTTTCTCGAAACGGCCTTTGACCTGCACAGTCTGCTCGACATTGCTCGATGTGAGCGGCCCCGCCGGAATCTCCTGATTCTCGTTCTGTACCGCGCGGATCACCTGATCGACGCCGATCGAAAGCGCCTGCAGCTTCTCCGGATTCACGTCGATCTGCACTTGCCGCTTCACGCCGCCCACCAGCGACACCGAGCCGACGCCGCGCACGGTTTCGAGCCGCTTGCGCACGATCTGATCGGCGACGGTGGTGAGATCGCGCGTGGACAGCGAGGCGCCCGGCGCGTTCGAGATGGCGACCGTGATGATCGGCATATCCGCCGGGTCATAGCGCAGCACGCGCGGGTCCTTCACGCCGTCGCGCAGATCAGGGCGGATCAACGCGATCTTGTCGCGCACGTCCTGGGCGGCCTGCACTGGGTCCACCGAGAGATCGAACTGCACGATCACGATCGACTGCGCATCGTACGAACGCGAAGTGATTTCGTCGATGCCGCTGATCGTGTTGACCGCTTCCTCGATCTTGCGCGTGACGTCGGATTCGACCGATTCCGGCGACGCCCCCGGATACGCGGTCTGCACGACCACGACTGGGAACGCGATGTCCGGGAACTGATCGACCTTGAGCCGCTGATAAGAGAACAGACCGATGACGAGCAGTGCCATCATCATCATCGTGGCGAGCACCGGGTTGCCGATGCTGATGCGGGTGAACCACATAGGCGAGGGCTCCGGTCAGCGTGCGCTGCTTGCGCCCGGCGCGCTGGCCGCTTGCGGGGCAGGCTGAGCGGGCTGCACCACGTGCACGGTGCTGCCGATCCGCAATGAGCCGAGATTGTTCTTCACGATCTGTTGACCGAGCGCCAACGGGCCGCCGACGATTTCGGTCCACGTATCGCCGTCGGCATTACCTGTCGCGCCGGTCTGCACCAGCTGCTCGACCAGCTTGCCGTCGACGAGCGCATAGACGCTGTGACGCGTGCCGTCCGTACGGATGGCGGTGGCGGGGACGACCAGCACGTTCTGCCGGCTGCCGACCGAGATCGTGCCGGTGCCGAACATGCCGACCCGCAGCGTGCCCGACGGGTTGGTGACCTGCACATACACCATAATCGACCGCGAGCCGGCTTGCGCGGCCGGGTTGATGCGCGTGATCGCGCCGTGGATCGGTGTGTCGATACCGTCGAAAGCGATCTGGATCGGCTGGCCGATCCGAACGCGGCCGATCTCGCCGACCGGTACCGGCGCTTCCAGTTCGAGCGTGCGCAGATCAACCACGTCGAACAGTTTGGTATCGACGGCCACCTTCTCGCCCGGTTCGACCGAGCGCGAGGCGATCTGTCCGTCGAGCGGCGAGCGCACGACGGTATCGTCCAAAGACAGATTCGATGACGCCAGCGCCGCCTTTGCCGCATCGAGATTCGCGCGGGCGATTTGATACTGGCTTTGCGCGGTGTCGAAGGCGTTTTTCGAAATGAAGCCCTTTTCGACCAGCACGCGGTTGTTGTCGAGCGTTTGTTTGGCGATGTCGAGCTGGCCGGCCATGGCTGCCATCTGGCCGCGCGTCTGTTCGGCACGGGCGACGTAGTCGCGGGCGTCGATCTTAGCGAGGATCTGGCCGGTTTTGACCGGATCGCCTTCGCGCACCATGACGTTGAGCGCCGAGCCGGCCACTTTCGATTTGACCGCGGCTTGCGTGACGGCGCGCAGCGAGCCGGTCAGCGGCAGCGTTTCGGAGAGGGTGCGGCGGCTGACGGTGGTGAGGTCGTCAGGTGCGAATTCGACGACGGAAGAAGGGGCCTCGACGCCGGCGGCAACGGCGCCGTTGCGCTTCCTGATGGCGTGGCCGATCGCGATGGCGAGGATCACAACAGCTACAACGGCGGCGATGATGATGCGTTTTCTGGTTTTTAGCATGCGCGGTCTGACGGACTTCACGGGCTGGCGAGAGGCGGCGGCCTTGTGGTCTCAAGGCGCCGCACGCTCGCACGGAGTCGGCGAAATTGCCTCAGCTTGCGCTCACTGCAAGCTGGCCGTCAGCATGGTACACGGAGCTTGCATGGCGCGCGCCGCTCGAACGGGGTGTTCGGGCGGCAGGCGCGCATATTGACTAAAAGTGACAAATTCAGACCGGCAGATGGCGGCTATGCGTAGTGGGACACGCGGCTGAACCGTGACGGAACTCTCCGCGCGCACATGCCATGTTCACTGACTCAAATAAACGAACTTACCGTTCCTGATGATGCCCATCACGCTCGCGCGCTGATCCAGCCCAACGTGATCCTTCGGGCTCGTATTGACCACGCCGTTCGGCACGACCAGTTCATGTGCATGTTCCAGTTCGTCACGCAGTGCAGTGCGGAAAGCCGGCGTGCCCGGCTGCGCCGTCTTCAACGCACGCGCGACGGCATCCTGCAAACGCGGGTACACGCCCGCCGCATCACCCGCAAATTGGGTCACGCTGCCCGGGCCGTACTTCGCTTCATATTCGTTGGTGAAGGCGAGCGCCGCCTTCTTCGCCGGATAATCGGCCGGCAACGTGCGCGCCACCACGACCGGCTGCGTCGGGAACAGCGTGCCTTCCACGTCCTTGCCGCCCAGCTTGATGAACTCGGGCGTGGCGATACCGTGCGTCTGATAGATCGGGCCCTTGAAGCCGCGTTCGATCAGCGTGCGCTGCGGTAGCACGGTCGGCGTGCCGGCGCCGGCGATCAGGATCGCGTCGGGCTTCGCGGCCATCAGCTTAAGGATCTGGCCGGTGACGCTCGCGTCGGTGCGGTTATAGCGCTCGGTGGCCACCAGTTGAATATGCCGCAAGGCCGCGAACTTGCTGAACTCGTTGAGCCAGCTTTCGCCGTAGCCGTCCGCGAAACCGATGAAGCCCACCGTCTTCACGTTGTGGTTCGACATGTAGCGTGTCATCACGTCGGCCATCGCGCTGTCGGTCTGCGCCATCTTGTAGGCCCACACCTTCTTGCCTTCCTGCGGCTCGACCACGCTTGCCGAGCCGACGAGCGTAATCATCGGTGTCTGGCTTTCCGCGACCGGATCGAGCGCGGCCATTGCCGCAGGCGTGATATTCGGGCCGACGATCACGTCGACATGGTCCTCATTGATCAGCTTGCGGATGTTGCGCACCGCGTTGCCCGGGTCGGAGCCGTCGTCGAGGAAGATGTAGTCAGCTTTCTGGCCTGCGATCGTGGCCGGCCACATCAGCATCGCGTTCTTGCTCGTGATGCCGATTACGGCTGCGGGGCCGGTGCTCGACAGGTCGATGCCGACCTTGATGTCGGCCTGTGCTGCGGTAGCGAGCAAGAGCGCGCCGAGAGCGGCCAGGCCGCGAAGTTTGTTCTTATGCGACGTCATCAAGGGTCTCCGTAGCGGGAAGCGTGGTCAGTTCAAAGTTCGTAGGTTTCGTGTTCGCCTTTGAGCGCCTGTTCGATCAGCTTGCGGTTCATGCTCGGCGACAGCAGTTCGACGAGCGTATACACATAGCTGCGCAGATAGGCGCCCTGTTTCAGCGCGACCCGCGTCACATTGCTGCCGAACAGGTGGCCGACCGGCATGGCGCGCAGATGGCGGTCGCGCTCAGAGTTGAACGCGATATCCGCCATGATGCCGACGCCCAGACCCAGTTCGACGTAGGTCTTGATCACGTCGGCGTCGATCGCTTCCAGCACGATGTCCGGATGCAGCCCGCGCAGGCGGAATGCCTCGTTGATCTTGGTGCGGCCGGCGAACGCGTTGTCGTACGTAATCAGCGGATATTGGGTCAGATCATCCAGCGACAAAAGTTTGCGGTCGAGCAGCGGATGATCCGGTTGCATCACGGCGACGTGATGCCACTGGAAGCAGGGCAGCGAAACCAGCTCCTTATAGTTAGCGATCGCTTCGGTGGCGATGCAGAGGTCGGCCTGGTCGTGGATCACCATTTCGGCTACCTGGGTCGGGCTTCCTTGCAGAATTGAAAGGTGAACTTTCGGGAAGCGCTTCTTGAATTCGGCGATTGCGGCCGGAAGTGAGTAGCGCGCCTGCGTGTGGGTGGCGGCTATCACCAGGTTGCCCTGATCCTGGGCCGCGTAATCTTTACCGACCCGCTTGAGGCTCTCCACTTCCTGCAGAATCTTCTCAACCGACTGAAGAATGATGCGCCCCGGCTCGGTCAGCGAGCGCACGCGCTTGCCGTGTCGTGTGAAGATTTCGACGCCCAGCTCGTCTTCCAGCTCGATGATCGCCTTGGAGACGCCCGGCTGGCTTGTAAACAGTGCTTTGGCCGCTTCGGTCAGGTTGAAATTCTGCCGCACAGCCTCGCGGACGAAGCGGAATTGATGCAGGTTCATATATAACCTCTCCGCATATCAAAAGAATTTTTTAGTCGTTTGAAATATAAGGCGAGTTTATTACGATCTGTCCATCTTTTTCAATATGGATATCTGTATTTGTCATAAGCAAATGAGAGATGGGTCTAAACCCTGACTCGGCTGGACTGACAAATAGAGATATCTAGGGCGCGGCAGAACCGGACTGCCGTGTGTCACGCAAAAAATTGGGGTCCCCGAATGTACCAATACGATCAGTACGACCAGACCATCGTCGATGAGCGGGTCGCGCAATACGCCGATCAGGTTCGCCGCCGCTTGTCGGGCGAATTGAGCGAAGAGGAGTTCCGTCCGCTGCGCCTGCAGAACGGCCTGTACATGCAACGTCACGCGTACATGCACCGCATCGCGATTCCGTACGGCAACCTGCGCAGCGACCAGATGCGCGTGCTGGCCCAGATCGCGCGCGAGCACGACCGCGGCTACGGTCACTTTTCGACGCGCTCGAACATCCAGTACAACTGGATCAAGCTCGAAGAAACGCCGGAAATCCTGCGCAAGCTCGCGGCCGTCCAGATGCACGGCATCCAGACCTCGGGCAACTGTATCCGCAACATCACGGCCGACCAGTTTGCCGGCGTAGCGCCGGACGAAGTGGTCGATCCGCGTCCGTGGGCAGAAATCCTGCGCCAATGGTCGACGTTCCACCCGGAATTCGCCTGGCTGCCGCGTAAGTTCAAGATCGCCGTGTCGGGTTCGAAGGAAGACCGTGCTGCCGTGCAGATTCACGACATGGGCGTGTATCTGAGGAAGAACGAGCAGGGCGAGCTGGTGGCCGACATCCTGGCCGGCGGCGGCATGGGCCGTACGCCGATCATCGGCGCAATCATACGTACCGATCTGCCGTGGCAACACCTGTTGACATACTGCGAAGCCGTGCTGCGCGTGTACAACCGCTATGGCCGCCGCGACAACATGTACAAGGCGCGCATCAAGATTCTCGTGAAGGCACTGAGCCCGGAGAAATTCTCGGCGCAGGTCGAAGAAGAATGGCAACACCTGAAGGACGGTCCTTCGACGCTGACGCAGGCTGAAGTCGACCGCGTGTCGCAATACTTCCAGCCGCCGGTGTACGAAAAGCTGCCGGATACGGATGCTTCGTTCGAGAACCATCTGCTGGAAAACCGTGCGTTCGCCCGTTGGGTCGAACGTAACGTGCGTCCGCACAAGGTCGAGGGTTATTCGTCCGTCACGTTGTCGCTGAAGCCGACGACGATCGCGCCGGGCGATGCAACCGACGTGCAGATGGAAGCGGTCGCCGATTGGGCCGACGAATACTCGCTCGGCGAAATCCGCGTGTCGCACGAACAGAACCTGATTCTCGCGAACGTGAAGAAGCGCGACCTGTTCGCGCTGTGGGAAAAGGCCAAGGCGCAAGGTTTCGCGACGCCGAACATCGGCTTGCTGACCGACATCATCGCGTGCCCGGGCGGCGATTTCTGCTCGCTCGCGAATGCCAAGTCGATTCCGATTGCGCTGGCGATTCAGGAACGCTTCAACGATCTCGACTACGTGTATGACCTCGGCGACGTATCGCTGAACATCTCGGGCTGTATCAATGCCTGCGGTCACCACCACGTCGGCAACATCGGCATTCTGGGCGTCGATAAGGACGGCTCGGAGTGGTACCAGGTGACGCTCGGTGGCGAGCAGGGCACGGGTGCAACCGGCGCGCATCTCGGCCGCGTGATCGGCCCGTCGTTCTCGGCGGAAGAAATGCCGGACGTGATGAGCAAAGTGATCGACACGTTCGTGGAGAATCGCCACGAAGGCGAGCGCTTCATCGAAACGTACAACCGCATCGGCATGGCCCCGTTCAAGGAACGTGTGTACGCCTCGCGTCAACCGGCTCACGCGTAACCGCGAAAAGGATACTGAACAGATGGCTTCTATTATCAAGAATCGCGCGATCGTCAACGACGACTGGACGGTGGTGCGCGCCGCTGAAGACGGCACGCTGCCCGCAGTCGACGCCTTGCCGGCCGGCAAGGTGCTGGTGCCGCTCGCGTTGTGGCAGGCTTCGCGCGACGCGCTGATCGCTTCGCGCAGCACCGCTGAAATCGGCGTGTGGCTCGCGCCGGAAAGCGAACCGGCGGATATCGTCGGCGACTTCGACACGATCGCGCTGATCGGCGTGGACTTCCCGGTGTTCCGCGACGGCCGCGGCTACAGCATCGGCCGCCTGCTGCGTGAGCGCTATGGCTACAAGGGCGAACTGCGCGCGATCGGCGACGTGCTGCGCGATCAGTTGACGTTCATGTTCCGCTGCGGCTTCGACGCTTACGCATTGCGTGAAGACAAAGACTTCGACGACGCGCTCAAGGCGTTCGACGAATTCAGCTTTAACTATCAGGGTGCGGTGAACTCGTCGCCGCTGTTCCGCCGCCGCGAAGCGGGCGAACTGGCAAAGGTCTCGGCATGAGCGGCGCACAACTGCTCACGCCGGAACTCGCCGCGAAGGTCGAGCGCCTTAATGCGCTGCTCGACTCGATCGCCGCGCGTCACGCGAATGTGAAGCTCGCCAGCAGCCTCGCAGCGGAAGACATGCTGCTCACGCACGCGATTCTGTCGCGCGGCGTGAAGATCGGCATCTTCTCGCTGAACACGGGCCGTCTGCATGCTGAAACGCTCGGCATGCTCGATCGCGTGAAAGAGCGCTACGGCTACGATATCGAGCAGTTTCACCCGCAAGCCGCCGCGGTTGAAGAGTATGTCGGCTCGCATGGCCTGAACGCGTTTTATGAAAGCGTCGATCTGCGCAAGCGCTGCTGCGAAATCCGCAAGGTCGAGCCGTTGAACCGCGCGCTGTCGGATGTCAGCGCATGGGTGACGGGCCAACGCCGCGAGCAGTCGGTGACGCGTGCTGAACTGCACGAGGAAGAACACGACGCCGCTCGCAACATCGCCAAGTTCAATCCGCTGACGGACTGGACCGAAGCTGAGGTGTGGGACTACCTCAAAGCGTTGGACGTGCCGGTCAATCCGCTGCATGCGCGCGGTTATCCGAGCATTGGCTGCGAGCCTTGTACCCGCGCGATCCGTCCCGGTGAAGACAGCCGGGCAGGGCGCTGGTGGTGGGAGTCGCGCGATACGAAGGAATGCGGACTGCACATCACGACGATTACGCCGATCCCAGTCAGCAGCGAGAACGCTTCGGCATAAAGCATTCAGGCCGTTCAGGCCTTGGTTTTTGACCTGAACGCCGCACATACCGATTTGAATACTTCCGCGACGCAGGCAACCGCTTGCGACGCGAATCAACGAAGGACCCAAACATGAGCACCACGCTCGATTCCACTGTGAATGCACCGCTTACCAACACGGCGAACCGGATGGACCACCTCGATTGGCTCGAAGCCGAGTCGATCCACATCCTGCGCGAACTGGTCGCCGAATGCAGCAAGCCTGCGTTGCTGTTTTCGGGCGGCAAGGATTCGGTCGTGGTGCTGCATCTCGCGCTGAAAGCCTTCGGCATCGGCGCGAATCGCAAGACTGTACTGCCGTTCCCGCTCGTGCATATCGACACCGGTCACAACTACGACGAAGTGATCGACTTCCGCGATCGCCGCGCGAAAGAAATCGGCGCTGAACTGGTGGTGGGTCACGTCGAAGATTCGATCAAGCGCGGCACGGTGCGTCTGCGCCGCGAACTGGATTCGCGCAATGCCGCGCAAGCCGTGACGCTGCTCGAAACGATCGCTGAACACGAGTACACCGCGCTGATCGGCGGTGCGCGCCGCGACGAAGAAAAGGCCCGTGCAAAAGAACGCATCTTCTCGTTCCGCGACGAATTCGGCCAATGGGATCCGAAGGCGCAGCGCCCGGAACTGTGGAGCCTGTATAACGCGCGTCTGCATAACGGTGAACACCTGCGCGTGTTCCCGATTTCGAATTGGACCGAACTCGACGTGTGGCAGTACATCGCCCGCGAACAGCTCGAACTGCCGTCGATCTATTACGCGCATCAACGCGAGATCGTGCGCCGCAACGGCCTGCTCGTGCCGGTTACGCCGCTTACGCCGATGCGTGAAGGCGAGACCAGCGAAACCGCGCTGGTCCGTTTTCGCACCGTGGGCGATATCAGCTGCACGTGCCCGGTGGAAAGCGATGCGGACGATCTCGAGAAAATCATCGCCGAAACGGCCGTGACCGAAATCACGGAACGCGGCGCGACGCGGATGGACGATCAAGTCTCCGAAGCCGCGATGGAACAGCGTAAGAAGCAAGGTTATTTCTAATATGGGACTGGAGTTAGTGCTTCGCCCTAACTCCGATCGACCGCAACAAGTTGCATGGGATCGGAGTAAGCGCTAAAGCGCTAACTCCGATCGACAGAGGGTAAGACAATCATGAGCGGTATTCACCAACCAGAAGACCTCGGCGTGCTGCGTTTCATTACTGCGGGTAGCGTCGACGATGGCAAGAGCACGTTGATCGGCCGCCTGCTGTACGACAGCAAGGCCGTGCTGAGCGACCAGCTCTCGGCACTGTCGCGCGCAAAAAATAAGCGTACCGTTGGCGACGAAATCGATTTGTCGCTGCTGACGGACGGCCTCGAAGCCGAACGTGAGCAGGGCATCACGATCGACGTTGCCTACCGTTACTTCGCAACGGCCAAGCGCAAGTTCATCATCGCCGACACGCCGGGCCACGAACAGTACACGCGCAATATGGTGACGGGTGCATCGACCGCGCATGCAGCGATCATCCTGGTCGACGCAACGCGTGTAACGTTCATCGACGGCGTTGCGCAACTGCTGCCGCAAACCAAGCGCCACAGCGCGCTGGTGAAGTTGCTGGGCTTGCAGCATGCGATCGTCGCGATCAACAAGATGGACCTCGTCGACTACAGCGAAACGCGCTTCAACGAGATTCGCGATGCGTATGTCGAACTCGCGCGTCAACTCGGTCTGAACGATGTGCGCTTCGTGCCGGTGTCGGCGCTGAAGGGCGACAACATCGTGACGGCTAGCGAAAGCATGCCGTGGTACGCGGGCGAGCCGCTGCTCGATTTGCTCGAAGCGTTGCCGGTGGAAGTTCCGACGGGCCAGGCGCTGCGTTTCCCGGTGCAATGGGTCGCGCGTCAGGACGGCAGCCAGGCCGACGATTTCCGCGGCTACATGGGCCGTGTCGAAGCGGGCGAGGTGAAGGTCGGCGATACCATCGTCGTGCTGCCGGCGAACCGTGAAGCGACGGTTGCCGAGATCATCGCACCGGTGACGGGCGGAACGGCAGCGGTGGACCGCGCGTTTGCCGGCCAAACCGTGACGATTCGCCTGGCGGAAGACGTCGACGTATCGCGCGGCGACACCTTCGTGCTGCGCGAAGCGGCGCCGGAACCGGCCAAGAAGCTGGAAGCCGACTTGTGCTGGTTCGACGACACGCCGCTGTCGACGCAACGCAAGTACTTGCTGAAGCAGACCACCAACACGGTGTTCGCTCGGATTGGCGTGATCAAGGAAGTGCTCGACGTGCATACGTTGTCGCAGGCAACCGATCGCAAGGACCTGACGATGAACGACATCGGCCGTGTGTCGCTGACGTTGCAAAAGCCGCTGGTGTGCGACGTGTACGACTCGCATCAGGGCACGGGCGCATTCGTGCTGATCGACGAAGCGACGCATCACACCGTCGCGGCTGGGATGATCCGGTCGTTTTCGGCTTGAGTCACCGACTGGGTAACTAACGGGCGCTCGCGGCTTTGGGTTTCGCACGAACTGGACGAATGGGGTTAAGGCGAATGGGTAAGGTGTATCTGATCGGTGCAGGGCCAGGGGCCGCGGATCTCATCACGGTGCGCGGCGCGCGGCTGCTCGGCGCGGCGGATGTCGTGTTGCATGACGCGCTTGTCGAGCCGGCAATGCTCGACTACGCACCTTCCCACGCGCGGCGGATTGCGGTTGGCAAGCGGTGCGGGCAGCTGTCGACGGCGCAGCAGTTCATCAACAAGCAGATTGTGGATGCTGCGCTTGAGCACGATGTGGTGGTGCGTTTGAAGGGCGGCGATCCGATGTTGTTTGGGCGCGCGGATGAGGAGATGCGGGCGCTTGAGGCGGCTGGTATCGAGTATGAGGTGGTGCCTGGGATTACGGCTGCGCTGGCTAGTGCGGCTTCTTTGAAGCGTTCGTTGACGCTTCGCGGCGTGTCTCGTAGCGTTGCGTTGGCTACGCATAGCCGGGCGGCGGATACTGCGGCGATTCGTGAGCAGGTGAATGCTGATTCGCTCGTGTTTTACATGGGGCGGGATAGTGGGCCTGAGATAGCACAGGAGTTGATTGATGCTGGGCGCGATGGGGCGACTCCGGTGGCGATTGTCGAGGCTTGTAGTACGCCTCGTGAGCGGATGCTTACTCTTACGCTTTCGGGGCTCGCGTGCGGTGAGGCTCAGCAGTGGCTTGATGCTTCGCAGCCTAGTCTTCTGATGATTGGGGAGGCTTTTGCTGCTCGGCAGCAGGTGGTTCGCTCCGCGGATGGGATGTTGGTGGCTGCTTGAGGTTTTCTGCCTTTTGCGGCGCTTGTTTGTCAGTGCTCTTAGGGCCAGCCCTTTCAAGGTCTTTGCGCGGCAAACCTGGTAACCTGGCGACCTGTTCAAGGACGACGGGTACGAAGGGATGTTTGACGAGGTGATGAAGCGTTTCGAGCAGCAGGCACCGGTA
>NZ_VOSW01000086.1 GCF_009690905.1 Paraburkholderia madseniana | reverse complement strand
TTGTTCATGGTGGATGGTTTGTTGTTTGCTGGTTTCCGACTTCGACAATCAGATTCTCAGCTAAAACCTCCACCGCCTTCAATCTCCCGCCTCAACTCCCCCGTACACCAGATCCGAGCATATCTCTCAACCATGTCCCCGCACACCTGTCAGCTATGTCTCCGGTCTATACACAGCCGGCAAAGAGAAGTAGGTGCCGCCCCGCACAGGGGCAACGCTAATAGACCACTAACAATTCAAGGAAAGGCCAACACCGCGGGAGTCCAGACACAGCATCAATTCGACGCCGACTCTGTTTGAGCCGCTGGCACACCTGCCGTCTTGGTAGCGTCAGCGCCATTCCCTCCATGCTGAATAGCATAAATCTCCCGATTCCGCGCAATCTCCGTCGCCGAAGGCGGATAGTCATTATTGCGCACCGGCACGAGCCCTTCAGCCTGAGCCTGCTTCAGCTGAGCAATGACCTCAGCGCGGGTCAATCCCGACGGATTAGATTGAGCAAAGGCAGTAGCCCCAAACGGCAGACTAAGAGCAGCAACAGCAATAGCGGTAAGCAATTTCATGATGTCTCTCCGATGAAGTGCAAAAAATGAGTGGCTTGAACCACGCTTCCCATTGTTGCCATTTCATCTGTCGGAGCACTGACCTTCGGATTACCGTTTTGTTATCTACGCACCGCGCGTAAATCAGAACAAAAAACCCAAACCCCAGATAACAGAACGGTAATCTAGCGGACCATCAGCGGTAAGCGCCCTACCCCCACACTCCTGACATACGAAGAAGCCCGCGCCCCGCGCCACCACGCGCATCAAAACCCGCGCGCCTCCCTCTGCCTCTTTTCAGGAAACCGCCATGTGGATCGTCAAGCTCGCGCTGCGCCGCCCATATACATTCGTGGTCCTCGCGGTGTTGATCTTTATCGTCGGCCCTCTTGCGATACTGCGCACGCCGACCGATATCTTTCCGAACATCGACATCCCGGTGGTCAGCATCGTCTGGACGTATAACGGCTTTTCCGCCCAGGATATGGCCAACCGCATCACCTCGAACTACGAGCGCGCGCTGACCTCCGACGTCGACGATATCGAGCATATCGAGTCGCAATCGCTGAACGGCGTCTCGGTGGTGAAGATCTTTTTCCACCCCGGCGCGGACATCAATCGCGCGATTGCCGAAGCGGCCTCCAATTCCGCGTCGATCCTGCGCGTGCTGCCGCCTGGCACGCTGCCGCCGAACATCATCACGTACAACGCGTCGACGGTGCCGATCCTGCAGCTCGGACTCTCCAGCGACACGCTGTCCGAACAGCAGCTCTACGACCTCGGCAACAGCCAGATCCGCACGCAACTGGCGACGGTGCAAGGCGCGGCGGTGCCGCTGCCGTTCGGTGGCAAGGTGCGGCAGATCATGGTCGATATCGACCCGCGCGCGCTGCAGGCCAAAGGCCTTTCCCCGCTCGACGTGGTCAACGCCGTCAATGCGCAGAACCTGATTCTCCCGGGCGGCACCGCCAAGATCGGCACGAAGGAATACAACGTGCAGATGAACGGCAGCACCGACACGGTGGCTGCGCTGAACGACCTGCCCATCAAGACGGTGGCCGGCGGTGTGGTGTATGTGCGCGACGTTGCCCATGTGCGTGACGGCTATGCGCCGCAAACCAATATCGTGCGCAGCAACGGCAAACGCGCCGCATTGCTCACCGTCGAGAAATCCGGCAGCACGTCCACCTTGACCATCATCCAGCAGGTCAAGGCGATGCTGCCGCATATCGCGGCCGGTTTGCCGAGCGCGCTGCATATCACCGCACTGTCCGATCAATCGGTGTTCGTGAAGTCGGCCGTGATGGGCGTGGCGCGTGAGGCAGTGATCGCCGCAGCCCTGACCGCATTGATGATCCTGCTGTTTCTCGGCAGCTGGCGCGCCACGCTGATCATCGCGGTGTCGATTCCGCTTGCCGTACTGACCTCACTGATCGCGCTTTCCGCGCTCGGCCAGACCATCAACATCATGACGCTCGGCGGGCTCGCGCTCGCGGTGGGTATTCTCGTCGACGATGCCACCGTCGCGATCGAAAACATCACGCACCATCTGGAGAACGGCGAGCCGCTGCACGACGCGATTCTGAACGGCTCGGGCGAAATTGCCGTGCCGACTTTCGTCTCGACACTGTCGATCTGCATCGTGTTCGTGCCGATGTTTCTGCTCTCCGGCGTTGCCCGCTATCTATTCGTGCCGCTCGCCGAAGCGGTGGTGTTCGCGATGATCGCGTCGTATTTCTTCTCGCGCACGCTGGTGCCGACCCTCGCGATGTATCTGATGCGTGCGCGCAGCAACGCGCCAGTCACGGGCAACGGCCCGATTGCGCGCCTGATCCGCTTCCAGGCCGCCTTCGAACATCGCTTCGAAAGGTTGCGCGAACGCTATCGCGGCGTGCTCGGTTCGGCTATTGCTAGCCCGCGCCGTTTCATCGCGATCTTTCTGCTGCTGTGTATCGGCTCGCTCGCGCTGGTGCCATTTTCCGGCCGGGATTTCTTCCCCGCTGTCGATACCGGCGAAATCCGCCTGCATCTGCGTGCACCGACCGGTACGCGTATCGAGGACACCGCGCGCATTACCGATGAAGTCGAAGCCCGTGTGCGCAGCATGATCCCGAAGCAGGAACTCGCAGCCATGCTCGACAACATCGGCGTGCCGGTGAGCGGCATCAACCTGACCTACGATTCATCCGACCCGATCGGCCCGGAAGACGCTGACGTGATGATCACGCTAGCAGCCGGACACAAACCCACCGCTGCCTATGTGGCGACGCTGCGCACGACGCTCTCCAAAGACTTCCCCGGCGTCACGTTTGCCTTCCTGCCCGCCGATATTGTCAGCCAGATTCTCAACTTCGGTTTGCCTGCGCCGATCGATATCCAGATCGTCGGCAACAAGCTCGACGCCAATCGCGTCGTGGCGAACCGCTTGCTCGCACAACTGCGCGGCGTGCGCGGCCTCGTCGATGCGCGCATCCAGCAACCGGGCGACGAACCCGCGATCAATGTGAATGTCGACCGTACGCGAGCGATTCAGGCCGGCCTGTTGCAACGGGACGTATCGCAAAACCTGCTGATCGCGCTCTCAGGCAGTTCCCAGACCACGCCGAATTTCTGGCTCGATCCGCGCAACGGCGTCAGCTATCCGCTCATGGCGATGATGCCGCAGTACGACATCAACTCGCTGCAGGCGCTGGCCAATATTCCGGTCGCGCAGAACGGTGGCGCAGGTGCGGGCGTGGCGACGGCGTCCGCTGCGGCAAACGGCAACGGCCCCGCTCCGCAGAACCTGCTCGGCGCGATAAGCACGCTGACACGCGCCTCCCAGCAAGCCGTCGTCTCGCACTACAACGTGCAGCCGGTGCTCGATATTTTCGCGTCGGCGCAAGGGCGCGACCTCGGCGGCGTGGCGACCGACGTGAACCGCCTCGTCGACCAGATCCGGCCGCAATTGCCGCCGGGCGCGTCGATCGTGGTGCGCGGCCAGGTGCAGGCGATGCACGACTCGTTCAGCGGCCTCGCAAGCGGTCTCGTGTTCGCGATCGCCCTCGTCTATCTGCTGATGGTCGTCAATTTTCAGTCGTGGCTCGATCCGTTCATCACCATCAGCGGTTTGCCGGGCTCGCTCGCGGGGATTGCATGGATGCTGTTCAGCACGGGCACGACCGTTAGCGTGCCGGCGCTGACCGGCACCATTCTGTGTATCGGCATTGCCACGGCCAACAGCATTCTTGTAATCAACACCGCACGTGAATTCCACCACGGCGGCAAGCCGCCGCTGCAGGCCGCGCTCGAGGCAGGCTTCAGCCGCTTCCGTCCGGTGCTGATGACCGCGCTCGCGATGCTGATCGGCATGCTGCCAATGGCCCTCGGCCTCGGCGACGGTGGCGAACAGAACGCGCCGCTCGGCCGCGCGGTGATTGGTGGCCTTGCGCTTGGCACGGTGTCCACCTTGCTGTTTGTTCCGGTCGTCTACGGGATGGTGCATGCGTGGCTCGACAAACGCCGCGCGGCTCGCACTGCCGCAGAAGAATCCCGCGTTCCCGCCCGCACACTTTGACTCCGACGAGAACTAGCTCATGAACAATCCATCACTTCCGCCGGACCTCGGCGACAGGTCTGAACCGGCTGTTGAGGCTGATCGAGCCGCCAACATGGCCTCAAGCCCGAAGCCGGGCCGTCGCGTGTGGCCGTTCGCATTGGCTGGCCTCGCAGCGGCGTTGCTGATCGTCGGTATCGTGCCGCGTCTGCACGCAAGCGCAGCGCTGACACAACAGACGCAAGCGCAAAGCGTCCTCAGCGTGTCCGTGGTCGCGCCACGCCCCGCGCCGGCCGTCAACGAGTTGCTGCTGCCCGGCGCGGTAACACCATTCGCCGAAGCATCGATCTATGCGCGCACGAGCGGCTATCTCGGGCACTGGAACACCGACATCGGTGCCCAGGTGAAAAGCGGCCAGACGCTCGCCACGATCGACGCGCCCGATCTCGACGCACAACTGCGCCAGGCCCGTGCCGACGAAGCCACCGCGCAGGCCAACTTCGACTTCGCGAAGACCACGGCGCAGCGCTGGCAGGAGATGCTGAAAACGCAATCGGTCGCGCAGCAGGACGCCGATACGAAAGTCAGCGACATGGAAGCGCGTCGCGCGATGCTGGCGTCGGCGCAGGCCAATGTCGCGCATCTCGCCGAGCTGGTGTCGTACGAGAAGATCACCGCACCGTTCGACGGCACGATCACCGCGCGCAACGTCGATGTCGGCGCACTCGTGACGGCGGGTGGCACGCCTGGCACGGCAGGTATGTCGGGCGAACTGTTTCACATCCAGCAAACCGGCGTGCTACGCGTGTTCGTCGACGTACCACAGAACGACGCGCCCTACGTCACGCCCGAGACCGGCGTTTATCTGACCGCGCAGCAATATCCCGGACGGCACATCGCCGCAAAGGTTGCGCGCACAACCGGCTCGATCGATCCGTCGAGCCGCACGCTGCGCGTCGAGGTCGACGTCGATAACAAGGATGGCGCGGTGATGCCAGGTGCTTATGTGCAGGTGCATCTGCAGTTGCAGTCGACCACACCGGCGCTCGATCTGCCGGTGAGCGCCCTGCTCTTCCGCCCCGACGGCGTGACGGTCGCCGTGGTCGACGGCAATGGCCGTGCGGCGCTCAAGACGGTGCACATCGGCCGCGACTTCGGCACGCAAGTGGAAATCACCACAGGCCTCGCGGCGACCGACCGCGTGATCGATAACCCAGGCGATTCGCTGAGTACCGGCCAGCTCGTGCAGATCGCGCCGGCCACGCATAGCTGAGCGCCAGTCATCGAAAGGACGAGCCGAATGTCTCCCATATCTCTTCCACGCCCGTTGTTCCGCCGTTCGATCGTGGCCACGCTGATCGGCGCACTGCTGAGCGCCTGCTCGACTTTGCCGCCGTACCAGCGCCCCACCGCAGATATCCCCGCACAGTACGCCGGCGCGGCGCCTGGCTGGACCCAGGCCGCACCTGCCGACGCCGCACCGCGGGGCCCCTGGTGGACGATCTTCAACGATCCGGTGCTGAACCAGCTCGAAGCGCGCGTCGACGTGTCGAATCAGACCGTGCGCAAGGCGGTCGCGCAGGTGCAGCAAGCGCGCTCGATGGTGGATTACCAGCGTGCCGGTTTCTTCCCGACCGTCACTGCCGGTGTCGCCCAGAATCGTTCGAGAACCTCGCAGAATCTCGTGGACCGTGCGCTGGCGGGCAAGACCATTCCCGACTATTCGGCCGGCGTATCGGCGAGCTGGGAGCCGGATCTGTTCGGCCGCGTGCGCGATAGCGTGACCAGCGCGAAGGCCGATGCTGAGGCGAGCGAAGCGGATCTCGAAGCCGTGCGTCTGTCGATGAGCGCCGATCTCGCCGTCGACTATTTCTCTCTGCGCTCGCTCGACACGCAAAAGAAGCTGCTCGACGACAGTGTGACCGCCTACGCCGCCGCCTTGAAGCTGCTGCAGCAGCAACTGAAAGACGGCGCGATCGATGCCTCAGCGGTCGCTCAGGCCACCACCCAACTCGAAGCAACGCGCACGCAGGACACCGACATCGATGTGACGCGCGCGCAGATGCAGCATGCGATTGCCACGCTGATCGGCGAGCCCGCCTCCACCTTCACGTTGCCACCGAACGGATCGGCTGCGACGCCGCCGGCCATTCCCATAGGCGTGCCGTCGCAACTGCTCGAACGACGCCCCGATATTGCCGCAGCCGAACGGCGCGTGGCGTCGGCGAATGCACAGATCGGCGAGGCGCACGCGGCCTTCTTCCCCGATCTGGTGCTGTCGGCAAGCGCTGGGTTGGAAAGCACCTTCTTCGCGCCATGGCTGAGCGCACCGAGTCTGTTCTGGTCGCTCGGATCGCAACTCGCCGGCACGCTGTTCGACGGCGGCCGGCGCACGGCCACTCTGCATGGCGCGACGGCGCAATACGACGGTACGGTCGCCGACTACCGGCAAACGGTGCTGGTTGCGTTCCAGCAGGTCGAGGACAATCTGTCCGCCTTGCATTCGCTCGCCGACGAAGCCGCCAGCCAGCAGCGCGCGACCACGGCCGCGGATCTGTCGCTGCGGCTCACGACAAACCGCTTCAACGCGGGTGCCGTCAGTTATCTCGACGTGGTGACCGCGCAGACTATCGCGCTGACGAACGAGCGCACCGCGGATCAGATTGCGGCGCGGCAGTTGGAATCGAGCGTACTGTTGTTAAAGGCGCTGGGTGGGACGTGGGATGGCCCTAAACCCGCCGGAACGTAAGCACGAACCGCGTGCTCTGCGCGTCGCTCTCCGCATGCACCGTGCCGCCGTGCAACTCCATGATTGTGCGGACGATGGCAAGCCCGAGCCCCGTCGAACCCGTGGACCCCTGCGACACACCGGACGACGGCAAGGCGCTGCGCGACGGATCGACGCGATAGAAACGGTCGAAAATCCGTTCGAGGTGCTCGGCGGCGATCGGCTGCCCCTGGTTCGACACGGTGATACGCACCGAATCGGCCGATGCGCGAACATCGAGCGCGATCTCGCCGCCGCGTGGCGTGTAGCGAATCGCGTTGGCGAGCAGATTGCTGACGGCGCGACGAAACAGTTCGAGATCCGCCGTCAGCGTCGCCGCACCGGTGACCTGCACCCTGACATTCGCATCGTCAGCGATGCCCTCGAAGTATTCGGCGATCCGCGTCAGTTCCTGCCCCGCCTCGAACGCGCGCATATGTTTGACGAACTGCGGATGCTCGGCGCGTGCAAGAAACAGCACGTTTTCGATCATTCGGGAGAGCCGGTCGCACTCTTCCAGATTCGATGCGAGCAGGGATTCATATTCGTCGGTGGAGCGTGGCCGGGCAAGTGCGACTTCGGCGGCGCCGCGCATGTTGCTAATCGGTGTGCGCATATCGTGTGCGAGGTCGGCCGTGAAACGCGACAGGCGCTGAAAGCCGTGATCGACGCGTTCGAGCATGGCATTGAGCGCGCTTACCAGTGCTTCAAGTTCGCTCGGCACGCGCGCCACCGTGACCCGCGTGTTCAGGCGATTGACCGTAACGAGGCCCGCACTCGCCGCGATATCGCGCAAGGGCCGCAAGGCGGCACGAATCAGCAGATAGCTCAGCAGCATCGTCAGAATCACGCCGGCTGCGCCTGCCAGGTTGAGCTTGTCGCGATAGCGGTCGAGTAGCCGCCAGCGGTCGCTCATGTTGCGCGCAATCAACACGGTCGCGGTGTCGCCGTCGTGCAGCCGCGCGTCCGCGAGGATGCCGCGGATCGGTGCACCGTTGCGGCCGGTCCAGTTGCCGATATCCACGTCGGTGATGCGCGCCGCAGCGGGAATGCGCGTGAGCGGCGGCAGCGCGGCGATCGTCTCGACGCCGCCAGCTTCAGCGGTCTCGCCGGGGTCGTGGATATCGCTTGCCGCGCCTCCTTCGCCCGTTTCGCTTGCCGCATTGGGTGCAACGGAAGCATCAGGCGCATTTGAAACTGCCGAGGCAGCCCCGGTCGCCGCGTCACCCTGCGGCGCAAACGTCTCCCCGGCGTTGTGTTCGATCGACATACGCCCATCGGGACCGAACACCTCCATCGACATCGCTTCATTGCCCAGCACGATGCTGATCAACCGGTCACCGTGCTCGCGAATCCCTTTCGGCGTAGCGAGCTCCTCGGCGAGCCGCCGTGCGTGGCGCGCCGCCAGCACGATGTCGAGGTCGTCCTGCGCCTGGATCTGCTTCCCCAGCGCAAGGTACAGAAAACTCCCGGCGAGCACGAAAACCGCGAGCGTGGTGACACCGAAGGCAAGTGTAAGCGTCGCGGCGAGCGAGCGGCGGCGCATCAAGCGGCGTCCTTCAATTCGAGCACATAGCCGACGCCGCGTACCGTGTGAATCAGCTTGACGGGAAAGTTATCGTCGATCTTGGTGCGCAGCCGGCGGATCGCGACTTCGACGACATTCGTGTCGCTGTCGAAATTCATGTCCCACACATAGGACGCGATCTGCGTGCGGCTCAGCACTTCGCCCTGGCGGCGCGCAAGCAACTGCAGCAGCGAAAACTCGCGCGGCGTGAGGTCGATACGCACGCCGCCGCGTTTCACGCGCCGGCGATTGACGTCCATTTCCAGATCGCCCACCTTGATCAGTTCGCTTTCGCGCGGCGGCCCCCGGCGCGCCAGCGTGCGCACCCGGGCCAGCAATTCGACGAAGGCGAAGGGCTTGACGAGGTAATCGTCTGCGCCGAGTTCGAGGCCGCGCACGCGGTCGTCGACGTCGTCACGGGCGGTGAGAAACAGCACCGGCGTGGTACGCGTGGTGCGCAAGGTCTTGACGACGGTCCAGCCGTCCATGCCGGGCAGCATCACGTCGAGCACGATCACGTCGTACTCTTCTTCCTGCGCGAGGAGCAGCCCTTGTGGGCCATCGTTCGCGACATCGACCGCGTAGCCGGATTCTTCCAGGCCTTTCTTCAGATAAGCCGCTGTTTTGAGCTCGTCCTCGATCACCAGGATTCGCATGGGAGTGCTCCGCTGTGCTTGACCCTAAATCATACCGGCAAGCGGAGCGTCTGGTGATTACGATTCGGTAATGTTGGCCGGGGACGGCAGCCGGCCATACCCGTTCGCACAACGGCAAATGGCCACTCCCGGCTCAAGCGCGCTACGTTCCTACTCGACGTTATCCGTCACATCCGTCATCCGGACCATATGCGGCTTGACGACATCGTCTTCCTCGCCCGCCGCCGTGGGCGGATGAATCAGCGCTTCGAGCCGCGCCTTCGTAGCAAGAAACTCTGGCGACGTGGCCTGCGAATAGTCGCGCGGACGTGGCACCGGCACTTCGATCAATTCCTGCACCTCGCCGGGATTTGCCTTCAGCACCAGGATGCGGTCGGCGAGAAAAATCGCTTCGTCCAGATCGTGCGTGATGAACAGCACGGTCACGTCGATGTTGCGCCAGATATCGAGCAAATGCGTCTGCATCTTCGCGCGAGTCTGCGCATCGAGCGCGCCGAACGGTTCGTCCATCAGCAGAATCCGCGGCCGGTTCGCGAGCGCGCGAGCAATCGCCACGCGCTGCTTCATCCCGCCGGACAATTGATGCGGATACGCGTTGGCGAACTTTGTCAGACCGACCAGATCGAGCCATTGCAGCGCATCGCGCTCGGCGTGCATGCTGCTGTGGCCGTTCATCTTCAAACCGAACATGACGTTCTTCTTGACTGTCAGCCACGGAAACAGCGTGTAGCCCTGAAACACCATGCCGCGATCGGCGCCGGGCCCCTCCACCGGCTTGCCGTCGAGCAGCACGCTGCCGCTCGTCTGCCGCTCGAGGCCCGCAAGAATGCGGATCAGGGTCGACTTGCCGCAGCCCGACGGCCCGATCACGCAGACGAACTCGCGCCGGTGCGTTTTGAAGCTGATGCCGTTCAATGCGGTGCACTCGCCCTGCGCGCTCTCGAAGCGCTTGTCGAGATCGCGAACTTCGAGGATCACCTCGCGCGACTTCAGACGGTCGAAACGCTCACGCACCGCTTCGGACTGGATAAGGTATGACGGAATCGGTTGCGGATTTAACATGATTGAATCCTTGAATGCGGTGCAATGAGGTGCTGTGCGCTGCGATGTATGACACCAGGCCGTGGCTCGATCGGTCCTGCTACGCCTTGAGCGTGCGGTCCCACGGAAACAGCTTGCGGCCGACATAGGCCAGCACGAGATCGGTGCCGAGTCCGATAATCCCGATCATCATGATGGCCGCGTAGACGTTGTCGAAATGCTCATAGCGCGCCTGTTGCGTGATGTACCACGTGATACCGGAGCTGGTGCCGACCAGTTCCGCCACGATCAGATACGTCCACGCCCAGCCGAGCAGAATGCGCTGATCCCGGTACAGGTCAGGCAGGATGCCGGGAATCACCACATGCGTGAGCAGCTTGAGTTTCTTCGTACCGAGCGTCATCGCCGCTTCGAACAGGCCGTACTCCAGCTTGCGCGTGGTGTTCGCCACAATCAGCACCTGCTGGAACAGCGTGCCGATCACGATGATGGCAATCTTCGGACCGTCGTAAATGCCGAGGATCGCCACCATCAGCGCACCGAACGCGGGCGCCGGCAAGTAGCGGAAGAACTCGAAAAACGGCTCCTGCAGCCGCGCAATCGCGCTGTAAGTCCCGCAGACGATGCCGATTGGCACGCCGATCACCGACGACAGCAGAAAGCCCCAGAAGATCACCTGAATGCTGTGCCACAGGCTTTGATGCAGCCATACGCCGTCGCGCGACGCAGGGGGCGTCGTGAACGCGGTGTAGAACGCACGCAGCACTTCGTGGGGCGCGGGCAGGTAGACCGGGTTGACCGGCTCGCCCGTCGGCAATGCCGTGTGGCCGGCTTGCGCATGGCTCAGTTCGTCGGCGAACACGTCCTTGTCGACGCGCATGCCGGGCTGGAAATAGTCGACGCTGCCCGGGCTCTCGACCAGCACCTGCGGATGCCAGACGAACGGCACGTAGCTGACGATGCACCATACGAGAACCGGCAACAAAAACGAGCCGAAGCCCAATAGCCACTTGCCGCGTGCGGAGAGTTCGCGGCGCACCGCGAACCAGTCGCTTCTGTTAATTACGGTCATGGGATTCTCCGGGGCAGCGTTCGGTGTCGGAACTCGATCCGCCTGACTTGCAGCGCGACTGCAGCGCCACAAGCAACATCGATTTGAACAGTTCGTCGGCTTGCTTCATTTGCACGTTGCCTCCTCGGTGGTCCCGGCCGCCACGTCGGCACGCAGCACCATCAAGCGCTGACCCGCAACAACTGCCACGCCGGCCGCACAATCGATCGTTTCGATCACACCGTCTTCGGTGACGGCAACGGACACTTCCATCTTCATCGATTCGACGATTGCCACTACCTGCCCTTCGCTCACGCGTTCGCCTTCGCTGACGAGCAGTTTCCAGACGCTGCCCGAGACATCGGCGACGATGCTCTGCTGACCGGCCGCCAATGCGTCGTCCGCCCCGTTGCCGGTAGCCGAACCCGCGTCGCTGCCCTGCTCGCCGACATACTCGGCGTGCCCCGCTGCGTTCCAGCGTTCGCGCTCTTCGTCGAACGCCGCCTGTTGCAGGCGTTTGAAGGCGGAGATCGATTCGGCTTCATCCTTCAAGAAGCGGTTGTACGCGCCGAGGTCGAACACCGATTCCTCGATCTCCAGACTCGCGCGACCTGCGATGAAGTCGGCGCGCAGCTCGGCCAACTCGGCCTCGCTGACTTCGTAGAAGCGGATCTCGTCGAAAAACCGCAGCAGCCACGGCTTGCCGGCTTCGAATTCGCGCGTGGTGCGATAGCGGTTCCACATCTGCACGGTGCGGCCGACAAACTGATAGCCGCCCGGCCCTTCCATGCCATACACGCACAGATAGGCGCCGCCGATTCCCACCGCATTCTCCGGCGTCCAGGTGCGCGCCGGGTTGTATTTGGTCGTGACGAGCCGGTGGCGCGGATCGAGCGGCGTCGCCACCGGCGCGCCGAGATAGACGTCGCCGAGACCCATCACCAGGTAACGCGCGTCGAAGACGATGCGCTTCACGTCGTCGATGCTATCCAGACCGTTGATGCGGCGAATGAACTCGATATTGCTCGGGCACCACGGCGCATCGGGCCGCACCGACTGCATGTAGCGTTCGATCGCGATCCGCGTCGACGGGTCGTCCCATGACAGCGGCAGATGCACGATGCGGTTCGGCACGCGCATCTCGTCGACGGCGGGCAGTTCGCGCTCGGCCTGCTGAAGATGCGCGAGCAAGGTGTCGTGCGACAGCGTGCGCGGGTCGAAATGCACCTGCAGCGAACGGATGCCCGGCGTGAGATCGACGATGCCGGGCAGCCGGTGTGCATCGAGCCAGTTCATCAACGCATGCACGCGAAAGCGCAAGTTCAGGTCCAGCATAAGCGGGCCGTATTCGACCAGCACGTTCTGATCGCCGGAGCGGCGGTAGACCACGCCCGTGCCCTCACCGGCCGATGGATCGCTGTAGAGAATGCAATCGTGAGCGTTGAGGTTTGTCGTTGCTGCGGTTGCTGTAGGTGCCGCAGACGCCATCGACAGCGCTTGCGCGCGTACCGGTTCGAACCGCACCGCATCCCCCGGCCGCAGTTGCCCGAGCTTCCATAGCTCGTCGCCCACCACGGTTACTGGACAGACGAAACCGCCGAGGCTCGGACCGTCCGGGCCGAGAATCACCGGCATGTCGCCGGTGAAATCGACCGCGCCGACCGCATACGCGTTGTCGTGAATATTCGACGGATGCAGCCCGGCCTCGCCGCCGTCCGTGCGCGCCCATTGCGGCTTCGGGCCGATCAGCCGGACGCCTGTGCGGCTTGAGTTGTAGTGAACCGTCCAGCGCGTGCCGTACAGCATCGCGATGTCGTCGGGCGTGAAGAAGTCCGGTGCACCGTGGGGACCGTCGAGCACGCCGAGGGTCCAGTCGTGCGTCAGCGCCGGCACGCGCGCCGGATCGAGTTGCGCGCCCGCTTCGCCGCGACCTGCGTCGGCGGCAAGATGCAGCACGTCGCCCTTGCGCAAGGCGCGCCCCGCGTGGCCGCCGAATTGGCCCAGCGTGAAGGTGGCCTTGCTGCCGAGATAATCCGGCACCTGCAAGCCGCCCTTGAGCGCGAGACAGGCACGCATGCCCGCGCCGGTCACGCCGCCGAGCTTGAGCACCGAACCCGCCGGTGCCCGCGTGACCTGCCAGAGCGTGACCGGTTGGCCGTCGAGTGTGGCGGCGAGCGGCGCGCCGCCCAGCACGAACAGCGTCGCGGTGTTGAAGCGCAGTGTCGCGCCGACCATCGCGCATTCGAGTCCCGCCGCGTCGGCCGGATTGCCGAGCAGTTCGTTGGCAAGGCGGAACGACAGATCGTCCATGGGGCCCGACGGTGGCACGCCGATGTCCCAGTAGCCAACCCGTCCCGGCGTCTGCTGCACGGTGGTCTGCACGCCGCCGTCGAGCACGTCGATAGTGTGCGGCGCGAACACGAAGCGCGTGAGGAAGGCGGTGGTTTGCTCGCCGCGCGCGAAGGTCGCCGAACCGGCGATGGCGCGCAGATAGTCGAGGTTCGTCTCGATGCCGTACAACTGGGTTTGCGCCAACGCGGCGCGCATGGCGGCGAGCGCGGCATCGCGTGTTGCGCCCTTGACGATGATCTTCGCGAGCAGCGGGTCGTAAAACGCGCTGACTTCGGTGCCTGCATCGACCCAGGTGTCGACCCGCGCATCGGCGGAGAAAGCGACGTGGGTCAGCACGCCCGCGCTCGGCTGAAACTGCTTGTGCGGATCTTCAGCGTACAAGCGGACCTGGATGCTCGCCCCGCTGGGCGTCGCAACCAGCGTGTCGAGCGGCGCAAGTGCGCCCCCTGCCTGACGAATCATCCACTCGACCAGGTCGACACCCGTCACCTCCTCCGTAACGCAATGCTCGACCTGCAGCCGCGTGTTCACCTCGAGGAAATAGAAGCGCCGCGTGTCGGCGTCGAATACGAACTCGACCGTGCCGGCTGATTCATACTTCACAGCCTGCGCGAGGCGCACGGCACTCGCATGCAACGCCGCGCGTTCCGCTTGTGTCAGACCGGGTGCGGGCGTTTCCTCGATCACCTTCTGATTGCGCCGCTGCACCGAGCAGTCGCGTTCGCCGAGCGCGATCACGCCGCCCCGGCCGTCGCCAAAAATCTGCACTTCGATATGGCGCGCGTTCTCGACGAATTTCTCGATGTAGACACCCGCGTTCGCGAAGTTGGCCTCGCCAAGCCGGGCGACCGATGCGAACACGCTCTCCAGTTGTGCCGCATCGCGGCACAGCGACATGCCGATGCCGCCGCCGCCCGCGGTGCTTTTCAGCATCACGGGATAGCCGATCGATTCGGCCTCGCTTAGCGCGGCAGTTACATCAGGCAGTAGGCCGGTGCCGGGTAGTAGCGCCACGTCGTTTGCTCGTGCCAGCTCGCGTGCCGTGTGCTTCAGGCCGAATTCACGCATCTGCGCGGGGCGCGGCCCGATGAAACGGATGCCCGCGTCTTCGCATGCCTGCGCGAAAGCCGCGTTCTCCGAGAGAAAACCGTAGCCGGGATGCACGGCATTCGCGCCGGTCGCACGCGCCGCCTCGAGAATTGCTGCGCTATTCAGATAGCTGGCGGCCGCCACCGCCGGGCCGATGCAGATCGATTCGTCAGCGAGCATCACGTGCATGGCGTGGCGATCGGCCTCTGAATAGACCGCAACCGACGCAATGCCGAGGCGTTTGAGCGTGCGAATCACACGGCAGGCAATTTCGCCGCGATTGGCAATCAGGACTTTGTCGAATGTCATTGGCTGTCCCAGATGGTCAGCCGCACGGGCGTCGGGTTATAGCCGTTGCACGGATTGTTCAACTGCGGACAGTTCGAGATCAGTACCGTCACGTCCATCTCGGCGCGCATTTCGACGTATTTACCCGGGGCGGAGATGCCGTCTTCGAAGGTCAGTTTGCCGAGTGGTGTCACCGGCACATTCATGAAAAAGTTGATATTGCTGACGATGTCGCGTTTGGTGAGCTGCGTGCCAACGCCGCAGGTGCAATGCGTAATGGCATGCAGGAAACTGTCCCGGCAGCTATGCATATAGCGCTTGTCGAGCGCGTAACGCACTGTGTTGCTCTCGGCGGCGCAGGCTCCGCCGAGCGTGTCGTGGCGCCCGCAGGTGTCCGCGACGATGGTCAGCATCGGCTTGCCTAAGTTCGACATCAGCACGCTGCCTGCGGACAGATAGAGATTGCGTTGCGCGCGAATCGTGTCCTGCGCGCTGTAGCGTTCGAGCGGATCGGCGCTGTTGTAGAACAGCGTGTCGACGGCCTGATTGCCTTCCAGGTCGAGAATGCGGAACAACTGGCCGCGTTTGATTTCATGCAGCCACGGCTGGCCGGACGGCAGTGTGAGATCGTAGACCGCGTTACGGATGTCGAGTTTGCTTTCGATGATAGGCATCGCGGGTCTCCTTAAACGAACAGACGATCGGTGTTGACGAAGCCGCGCCCGTTCTCAGGGCACGCGGCGCGGCAAGGATCGTCGGCCGGTACGGAGGCATCGGCGGCATACGCGCGGTACGCGATCAGCTTGACGGGCCTCGGTTCGTATTCGGAGGAAGGGTTCAGCGGATGCGGTGCGCTCGAAAACGCGGCGAGCGTGTCCATTTCGAAACGCAGATCGAAGGCCGCGCCGACAGGGGAATGTCCCGCGACGAAGTCGAGCGAGCCATCCTCACCGATCGCGAGCTTGCTGAAAAAGTTGATATTGGCGACGAGATCGCGCGTACCCAGACCGTGTTTCGCCAGCTCAAGCAACAGGCTGTCGCGGCCGTTGCGGACCATCGCATTGCGATGTTGCTGATAGCGGGCTGTGCCGTATTTGTCGGCGAACAGTTCGGCGTCGCCTAGGCCGCCTAGCGGATCGTGCCAGCCGAGCGTATCGGCGGTGATCGACGCCATGACGCGGCCCATATCCGAATAGAGCACGTGACCGCGTGTCAGATGCGCGGTGTGTTGTGCCTTCAAGGTATCGGCCATGTTGTAGCGTTCGAGCGGTTCGTCGTGCCGGTAGAACACGGCGGCCAGATTGGCGCCGCCCTCGGGATCGACGATGCGCAGCGCCATGCCACGGCGCAGCACGCCGGACCAATGCGTGCCGGCAGGAATCACTGTTTCCCACAACACATGCGGGATCGGTGCGAGATCGACTGAGGTTTGCGTCGACATGGAGGCTCCAGGTATCGGTTGGGAAAAAGCATGAGAGGGCGATTGACCGACATCGCGACCTCCCGGGCTTTTATCCCTCCGTGGAGCCTCGCCGGCGCCTTGAAAGAAGGTGAACGGCAAGACCGGATTGCTCTCGGACCAGACATCGTGTGCGCGCTTTGAAGCCTTCTGGAAGCCTTTAAAGCGGTACGACCGGAACCCTAGCGATCCTGAAGATGATGCAAATTACTTCGCACCTCTCGCTGCGTAGCTAAGCGAGTTGCGTGCCAGCGTGATGTTGCTGAGGCCGCAGGCGCATTGTGGCAAGGGATTGAATGGTATCGGCGGCACAATGCGGCAAGCAGAGGTTCATTGGCTTGATGGCGCACGCACCACGGCTGAGGGCAAACCGGCACCAGTTGAATGCGCGAAGCACCATGATTGGGCCGCGCGATTACGTTTATCACGGGGTGTAGGGGCTCTGCACGATGGCACGGTGTGTGCGTGATAAGGCGTCACACACTTCACCGCCCTCATCCGACCATGCTCACGCTTGCCACGCTTCGCCGCACGCTCTACACGCTCATGTCGGCTCGTTTCATCGAACTGCAAAAGCAACGGCGCCGCTCGTAGACTAGGCTGCGCGTTGGTTGAGAACCTGTGTCTTGCAAGCACGTTCCGGCCAGATAACCAGCACTAAACGCGCTTCCGGGGCGGCCACACACACGGCCTCAATGAGTGCCATCAGTCAGGCAACATCCTGCTCAGTACCCGCATAACGAGCCTGCTGCCCAAAGCTCGCCAACCCCTTCGACCCCTCCGGCAACACCAACTCACCGCGTTCGAGACGCTGCTTCAAATAGGTAAAGCTCTGCGCCGTCTGCGCGAACAGATGATCTCCCGCCGAAACCGGCGGGTATTTCGCCAGCGCCTCGGGTGTTGCAAACTGCGGCAGTGGTAGGACCACGGTGTGGTAATCGCAGGCAAAGAAGAGCGGAAACGAGTAGCGCTCTTCCCTCACCTTGCGCACGCGATGTGACGTCGCCACATACGTGCCGCCCGTCCATACCTCCAGCATGTCGCCGATGTTCACGACAAACGCGTTGTCGACCGGCGGCGCGTCGATCCACTCACCCTCGCCGTTCATCACTTCGAGGCCAGGGGCCGTCGGCAGCAGGATCGTGAAGCACTCATAGTCAGTATGCGCACCGATGCCCGGCCGGTCTTCCGCGGACGGGTCGAAGGGATAGTGAAGCAGGCGCAGTTGGCTCGGGGGCTTCTGCAAATAGCTGTCGAAATGCGTCTCCGGCAAGCCGAGTGCAAGCGAGAAGCCACGGAACAACGCGCGGCCGAGCGCGAACGCCGCCTCGTAATAGCCGCCGATCGCTTCACGAAAGCCTGGCTGCTCGGGCCACAAATTCGGCCCGAGCATCGGCGTGCCGGCCCGGACATCCGGGTCGTCAGGCGGCAGTTCCCGGCCCGTGTCGAAACCTTCCTTCCTGTCGCGCTTGCCGCCTGCGAAAACCTCTTCGCCTTCGGGTACATAGCCACGATGCGCAGTCGATTTGCCAATGTAATAGCGCATCTTCCAGTCGTCGGGGGCGGCGAAGAACTGCTTGGCCTGTTCTATGAGCGCAGCTTGCTGTGCACGCGAGACCTGATGACCAGTGACGTAGAAAAAACCCGCGTCACGCGCCGCGCGGTCGAGTTCGCGGGCGGCTGCAAGACGCTGGTCGGGATCATCGCTAAAAAGGCCGCTGACGTCGACGATGGGCAGACGGTCGAAACGCGTGTGGGATTGGCTCATGAGCTTGGCTTATACGGGCTGCGGTTCGGTGGGCGATTGAGTCGGCGAATGCATTTGCGCGGACAGGTTCGCTTGCGATTCGGTTTGCTGGCCGCCACGCGCCTCACGTCCGGCAAGAAACGCCGCGATGTGACGTCGCTCTTCGCGCCCCATCCACGTGTTGATCTCCCATAGATCGGCCACCGGAGCATTCGTGAACGGCAAAGTGTGCAGATAACCGTCGGGGCCGAACTCGGGTGTCATCGTCGTGTTCGTATAGCCCCTATCGACCTGCGCGCTCCACAGCGCCTCCCAGATCCGCTGATGCGAGGCGAGGCAGTCCGCGTACTCAGGTGCAGCCGGATGCGGCACCTGCGGACCTTGCGGATAGCCAACACGCCCGTGCAGATGATGCGCATGCGGCGCAAGCTCGAGGATCGTGTCCCACTCGCTGTCGAGAAGACGCTCGCACACCGATACCCAATGGCTGAAGTCGCAAGTCAGCTTGAGGTCCGGCACGGCACGCGCGACGTCGCGGGTAATCCATGGGTTGTAGAACGAGCGGCCGCGATGCGTCTCGAAGCTGCAGATCACCTCGTGCTTCGCGGCGATTTCCACCGCGCGCGTGAAGAAATCCACCTGTGTGGCGGCCGGCCATGCGTCGCAGCCCGCCATCACATTGAAAAAGCGTGGCTTGAGCGGCTTGCCCCAAACGATCTTTTCTTCGAAGTCGCGCAGGTGGTCCGCGGGTGTGGCGGACCGTTCCGGCACATAACTGCCCGCCGTCGTAATTTCCGCAATGAACTCGAGACGTTCATCCGCGATTGCCTGCGCAAACGCTTCACGCTCAACCCCACCCGTCGGAACCGGCGCTTCGATACCGTCGAACCCGGCGGCACGTACCATTGGCGCCGCATCATGCGGACCACCATCGAATCCCCAGAACGTCTTGAACAATTCGAATTTCATCGCCTCTCCAATTACATGCACAATTGCATGCAATAGTACACACGAAATTCCTTCGCCAATAAAATATCCCGGCCTCGCCATGCATAATTCTGGCGCGCCCAATTTCCGGCGCGATTAGCACTTAAACTGTGCACCCCTCCTCCTCGTGGTGAATCGATGAAGAAGAAACTTGCGCGTCACAAGGGGCAAGCCGTCGCGCGCGCCATTCTCGACATGGACTGGCAGTGGTCCTCGCATTTCGGCGACCTGGGGCTGAACGACCTTAACTACAGCGATCTGTTTTGCCGGATGTGGGTCGAACCGGAAGATGATTTCGCCAAGACGGCGCTCTACGAGTTCATGCCTGGCGTGAGCCGCCGCACCGCGGTGCGCTACGTGCAGGAGCTGATCGACGCCGGCTGGCTGCTGGAGACGAGTTCCGAAGCGGATCGCCGCATCAAACGGGTCAGTCTCGCGGCCTCGATCGAGGAACGCCTCGAGCAGTTTCTCGCCTACGTGCATCAGCGTTTCGCCACCTTGGATTGAGCCTTTGACGCCATGTCCGCGTTGAAGCATTCGCATAACAAGCATCTCGAGGCATCGCGCAATCCGGCTGGCATATTTCTCGCTAGATTAATCGCCGAGAGGTGCGGCAGCGTCGCATCTTAGGGATGCTAGGGTTCCGGTTCGCGAGAATGTCTGGTCCGAGAGCAGCCCGGTGCACCTGTTCGTTCGATTCGGACTTGATCCGGGAACGAGCTGGCCGCACTACACGGCGGGACAAAAGCCCGGGAGATTGGCGATAGCGATGCCTATCGTGCCTCTCCGTGGCCGGCGTTTGTCTCCCGCAGTTTTCGCACAGTGTCCGCACCAATCGGATTCTCGCGGGAACCGGTCATGTTGTTTTATCGCGCAGTCGCCGCGCGATCCAACTCAACAATCGCAATTGACCGGTCTCCTGGAGAAAACGATGAAACGCTTCGAATCCGCCCGTACGTCCCTTACCTTACTGAGCAGCCTTGCCTCGTCGCGCCGCATGCGTGGCGCGATCGCCGGTGCTGCCGCCGCGGTCTCTATCGCCTTTGCCGCCGCACCTGCACAAGCGACCACGCCGCTCGCCATCGGCTATAGCGACTGGCCCGGCTTCGTCGCGTTCCAGGTTGCCATCGACAAAGGCTGGTTCAAGGAAGCCGGCGTGGATGTCAATTTCCAGTGGTTCGACTACTCGGCCTCACTCGACGCGTTCTCCGCCGGCAAACTCGACGCGGTCGGCGCAACCAACGGCGATGCGCTGGTCACCGGCGCAAGCGGCGCCAAAAACGTGATGATTCTCCTGACCGACTACTCGAGCGGCAACGACATGATCGTGGCCAAGCCGCCCATTCGCACCGTGGCCGGACTCAAGGGCAAGAAAGTTGGGGTCGAAATGGGTCTGGTCGATCACCTGCTGCTGGACACGGCGCTCGAAAAGCATGCGCTCAAGGAATCGGACATCACGCTCGTCAACGCGAAGACGAATGAGTTGCCGCAAGTGCTGGCGTCGTCCGGCGACGTCGCAGCGGTCGGCGCATGGCAACCGAACGCGGGCGAAGCACTCAAGCGCGTGCCGGGCTCACGTCCCATCTTCACCTCGGCCGACGCGCCGGGCCTGATCTATGACGCGATCACGGTCAATCCGGTCAGTCTGCAGTCGCGCAAGGCCGACTGGGCCAAGGTGATCAAGGTCTGGTATCGCTGCGTGGCCTACATCAACGATCCGAAGACGCAACCGGATGCCGTCAAGATCATGTCCGCGCGCGTCGGCCTGACGCCGGCCCAATATCTTCCGTTGCTGAAAGGCACGCACCTGCTCGACGCGACGGCGGCGAGGAAGGCCTTCGTCAAAGGTGACGGGCTGGACTCGGTGTACGGTTCGAGCGTGAACGCGGACAAGTTCAACGTACGCAACGCCGTCTACAAGCAATCGCAGAACGTGAGCGCCTATCTCGATCCGGCGCTGACCAACGCGCCGTAAGTAGCGCTGGCCGGGCGTCTATAGCTATACACGGTAATATGGGGGCAGCACGCTCCGTCGCTGCACACATGCGATTCATTGCGGCGCCGGAGGACGGCCACAAGGAGGCAATCGTGTATAAAAACCGGTCTCGCTATCACGCCCTGGTTGCGCTGGCACCCGTACTGGCGCTGCTTTTGTCGCTTCTGCTGCTGACCCAGCCGCGATCCGTGTTAGCCAGCGAAGACAGCGCCAACGGCAGCGCGGAAGCCGCGGGCCAGCGCGCCCGCTTTGCCAAAGAATTCTGCGGAGGCTCCGAGCAGGACGTGGTCGAGTACAAGGAGAAACTCAGAAAGGTCCTGACCGAAGCCAGCCAGTTCGATACGCGCTGGCAGGCGGGCTGGCAGCGCGGGGATAGCGATGCGATCCAGATGCGCGCGCTGCAACTCAACTCCCCGTCGGAATTCGCAGTGCGGGTCAAAAGCAACTGCGACCGCATCAAATGGCAGGGCGACAACTTGCTGCGAGCACGCCCGCCGAAGTAGCCCGGCGCCCGAAACTGTTATTCTTCCCTCTCTCCGGCCATCACCTGGTCGCCTGCCGCCTCCGGGCGGCATCCCAAGCGGCGCGCTCACGCGCCCGGCATCAGCGAGACAGGAATTTGCATGTTCGGTTTTTTGCGTGGCTATTTTTCCAACGACCTGGCAATCGACCTCGGCACGTCGAACACGCTGATCTATATGCGTGGCAAGGGCATCGTGCTGGACGAACCCTCGGTGGTCTCGATTCGTCAGGAAGGCGGCCCGAACGGTAAGAAGATCATTCTGGCCGTCGGCAAGGAAGCGAAACAGATGCTCGGCAAGGTGCCGGGCAATATCGAGGCGATCCGCCCGATGAAGGACGGCGTGATCGCCGACTTCAACATCACCCAGCAGATGATCAAGCGCTTCATCCAGATGGCGCACGAGTCGCGGATGTTCGCGCCGTCGCCGCGCATCATCATCTGCGTACCATGCGGGTCGACTCAGGTCGAGCGCCGCGCGATCAAGGAAGCCGCGCATAGTGCGGGCGCCTCGCAGGTCTATCTGATCGAAGAGCCGATGGCCGCAGCGACCGGCGCCGGCCTGCCGGTGTCGGAAGCGACCGGCTCGATGGTGGTCGATATCGGCGGCGGCACGACCGAAGTGGGCGTGATCTCGCTCGGTGGTGTCGTCTATAAAGGTTCGGTGCGCGTGGGCGGCGACAAGTTCGACGATGCGATCGTCAACTATATTCGCCGCAACTACGGCATGCTGATCGGCGAGCAGACTGCCGAGGCCATCAAGAAGGAAATCGGCTCCGCGTTTCCGGGCTCCGAAGTCAAGGAGATGGAAGTCAAGGGCCGCAATATGTCCGAAGGCATTCCGCGCAGCTTCACGGTGTCCAGCAACGAGATTCTCGAAGCGCTCACCGATCCGCTGAACCAGATCGTTTCGGCGGTGAAGATCGCGCTGGAACAGACGCCGCCGGAACTGGGCGCCGACATCGCCGAGCGCGGCATCATGCTCGCGGGCGGCGGTGCGTTGCTGCGCGATCTCGACCGCCTGCTCGCGGAAGAAACCGGCCTGCCGGTGTTCGTCGCCGAAGCGCCGTTGACCTGTGTGGTGCGTGGCTCGGGGATGGCGCTGGAGCGGATGGATAAGTTCGGCGGGGCGTTTTCGTACGAGTGAGGGTGGTCACTCAGGACACAAACGGCAACTTGCTATCGCGCGCAGCGGCCAGCATGGAAAGCGTGATCTTGCGCACTTCCAGCTTGCTCTGCGTGATATGCGCGCGCAGCAGGATGATCGCTTCCGTCACCCGGTTGCGTTCGATCAGGTTCAGCATGGTGGCGTGCTCGTCGTAGGTGGCGCTCGTGCGGTGCGGTTTGAGGAAGTCCAATCGACGCACGATGCGGATGCGCTCGGTCACTTCGTTATGCACGCGCAGCATCTCCGCGTTGCCGGTCGCCGCGACCAGTTGACGGTGGAAGTTCTCATCCATGCCGAACATCTTGACCGGGTCGCTCTCGCGCAATTCGGGCTCGACGCACCATATCGCCTTCAGCGCTTCGACGGCCGCATGCGCGACGTCGCCGCCCGCCCCCACGCGTTCGACGGCCGCTACCTCCAGCACGATGCGCAAATCGTAGAGCTGATCGAGCTGGTCGAAATTGATCGGCGAGACTTTCCAGCCACGCCGGAAGCCGACTTCCAGATAACCCTCGCGTTGCAAACGAAACAGGCCGTCGCGCATCGGCGTGCGCGACACGCCGTAGTGCTGCGCGATGCCGTTTTCGGAAAAACGGTCGCCGGGAAACAGGCGAAAGCTGAAGATATCGTTCTTCAACTGCTGGTACACCTGCTCGGCGAGCGGATTGGCGGCGCCCGGCACGGCAGGCGTGTCAGGCTCCGCGGGGGTCTCGAGCAGATTTGTCGTATCGTCGTTCATTGATGCCACATCCCCTTTTTTCTTATTATCGGCGTTTCATGGCATGGCGATAAGGCTGACGTGCGCCGCGACGATCTTCCAGCCGTCGGCGGGACCGAGCCTCGCCCACGTCTGCATCTGACGGCCGATCAAAGGCGTCGCATCACTGGTGAACTCAGTGCTGACGGTGGCGAAGTCTGTGCCGAACGTTGTTACCACGGTGCGATGCAGCTTGCGCGACTTCGGCACCGGCTCGCAGCTCTCGCGCCATGCACGGATCGCTTCGCCGCCATGCTGGATTTCGGCGATTCCATAGCGGACCGTCTCCGGCGTGTGCCAGAAAAGCGCGTTCATTGCCGCGACGTCGTTGTCGACCAGCGCCCGCTCGTATTCGACAAAGGCTGCCTGCACTTGCGCTACCACTTCGGGCTGATTTATCTCCATGCCGGGATCGTCTCGTCGAGTTTCGTCAATGAAGCAAGCGGCGCGGTCCAGCCGACAATGCCGCCTTGCGAGCGCACCATCTCGAGCGTCGCCTGTTTGAACGCGGGGAAATAGCTGGCGGTTGCGTCTTCGATCAGCAGACTGTCGTAGCCACGGTCGTTGGCTTCGCGCATCGAGGTCTGCACGCACACTTCGGTGGTCACGCCCGCGAACACGAGATGCGTGATGCCGCGCGTCGCGAGCTCTTCGCCGAGCCGGGTGGCGTAGAACGCGCCCTTGCCGGGTTTGTCGATCACGAGTTCACCGGCAAGCGGCGCGAGCGGCTCGATGATTGCATTACCGGGCTCGCCGCGAATCAGGATGCGCCCCATGGGTCCTGCATCGCCGATGCGGGCATTGGGCGCGCCTCTGAGCCGTTTCGCCGGCGGGCAGTCGGACAGATCCGCCGCGTGCGATTCACGCGTGTGCACCACGAGCCATTGATGCTTGCGCGCGAAGGCCAGCAGCGCGGCGACGGTCGGCACGATCTCAGCCAGCAGCGACACGTCGTTACCAAGCGATTCGCCGAAGCCGCCCGGTTCGATGAAATCGCGTTGCATGTCGATCAAGACCAGCGCGGTTTTCGTGGGGTCCAACGTGAAGGGACCCGGTTGGGCGTCGATCGTCAGCGGGGTTTGCTGTGTCATCCGATGGCTTCCTTCATTCTTTCTGCGGGTACGGCGCGATGCGCCGGCGTGTCGCCGTGCCCTGCCATATGCTGACCGAGCACGGTCCGATCCGCACGTGCCGCCGGCGTCTCGAACACCAGTTTGCCCTCCGCGATCACCACGATGCGGTCCGCCAGTTCGAGCAGTTCGTCAAGGTCTTCGCTGACCAGCAGCACTGCCGCGCCTGCATCGCGTGCAGCCATCAGACGGGCATGGATATCGGCGACGGACGCGAAATCCAGACCGAACACAGGGTTCGCGACGATCAGCACATCCACCGGCTGTCCGAGTTCGCGCGCCAGCACTGCGCGCTGCACGTTGCCGCCCGACAGCGTGCCGATGGTTCGTTCGGGTAGCGGTGGACGCACATTGAACTCGGCGATCAACTGCGCGGCGCGCTCACGCACTGCACGCCGGTCGAGCCACCAGCCGCCGCGCCGCAACGGCTCGCGATCGAAGTCGCGCAGCGCGAGGTTCTGCGCCACGCTCATCGCAGCGACGCAGGCGTTTTTCAGCGGCTCCTCGGGAATCGCGAACACGCGCCTTTGGGTCATCTCTTCGCGCGTTGCGTGATAGGCCTTGCCCGCTACCTCCATGTCGCCGGCTTTCACACGACGCTGCCCGACCAGCGCTTCCACCAGTTCCTTCTGTCCGTTCCCTGAAACGCCCGCAAGTCCGAGGATTTCGCCCGCACGCACGGACAGCGTCGCGTGCTTGACTGCCGTGTGGCCGCGATCGTCTTCGACTGAAACGTCGCGCAACGCGAGACGCACTTGCGCCGTGTCGTCGACTGGTTTGCGTGGCAGGCGTTCCACGGTCACCGCAGCCATCACCGGCGCTTCGTCCTTCAAAGGGACTTCGTTCGGCGCATGGGTAGCGACGGTGCCCATCATCCACGCTGCGAGTTCGTCGCGGCTGGTGTTGGCAACCGCGCTCGTGCCGACTTGCCGGCCCTTGCGCAACACGGTGACGTCGTCGGCATAAGCCATCACTTCGCGGAACTTGTGCGTGATCATCAGCACCGTCAGCTCGCCGCGCGAGGTCAGATCACGCATCAGGCCGAGCACTTCGTCCGCTTCTTGTGGTGTCAGTACCGAGGTGGGTTCGTCGAGAATCAGGAAGCGTTGCTGCAAATAAAGCTGTTTCAGTATCTCGAGTTTCTGTTTTTCACCGGCGGCGAGCATGGCCACCGGCGCGTCGAGCGGCAAGCGGAACGGCATGCGCTGCATGAACGCGGCAAGCGCGACGCGCTCGCCCTTCCAGTCGATTTTCCACGGCATCCGTCCGCGCGCGAGCAACAGGTTTTCTTCGACCGATAGGCCTGACGCCAGCGTGAAATGCTGATACACCATGCCAATGCCGAGCGCCTGTGCATCGCGCGGCGATGCGATGTGGACCTCACGATCGTCGGCGGCGATCTGTCCGTCGTCGAGCACGCCGTAGCCGACCAGTCCCTTCACGAGCGTGCTCTTGCCCGCCCCGTTCTCGCCAAGCAGCGCGTGAATCGTGCCGGCTTTGACCTTGATCGAGACGCTATCCAATGCGCGAAACGCGCCGAACGATTTGCTTGCGTTCAGCACTTCCACGCCCAATGCCTTCGGCGCCGTGGTCATGGTTTATCTGCCTGAAGTGGCCAGCGCCGCTGCCGGCGCCGCCGTCGTGGCCAATAGCGTAGCCAGCAGCGCGTGCGAATCCGACACCGTGCCGAACACGCCGCCTTGCATGGTGATCATGTGCAGCGCGGCGTCGTGATTGCCCTTGTCGGTCGCGCCGCAGCAATCGGCCAGCACCGTGCATTCGAAGCCGCGATCGTTGGCCTCGCGCATGGTCGTGTGGACGCAGACGTCGGTGGTGATGCCGGTCAGCACCAGATTGACGATGCCGCGCGTACGCAGGATCAGTTCGAGATCCGTCGCGCAGAAAGAACCCTTGCCGGGTTTGTCGATGATGATCTCACCTGGCAGCGGCTTCAGTTCGTCGATGATTTCCCAGCCCGGTTCGCCGCGCACGAGGATCTTGCCGCATGGGCCGTCGTCGCCGATGCCTACGCCGTCGGTGCCCGCGCGGCGGCTGCGCCAGCGTTTGTTCGCGGGCAGGTCGGAGAGGTCCGGGCGATGCCCTTCACGCGTGTGAATGATCGTGAAGCCCAGTTCGCGCATCGGCTTCAGCACGCTTTTGATCGGCTCGATCGGCGCGCGCGTCAGCGACAGGTCATAGCCCATTTTGTCGACATAGCCGCCGTGGCCGCAGAAATCCGTCTGCATGTCGATGATCACGAGTGCCGTGTTGTCCGGCCGCAGGTCGCCATCGTAGGGCCACGGGTAGGGTTTCGCTTCGATGAATCGGTTCATGGCGGTGAGATCCTTGTTAGGTCCTGGCGGGGTCTTTGAAGGCACGCACGGTAGGGCAAGCTCAGCGAGTCAGGCTCAACTCGCCCGGCGCGCCAGCCAGCGTGCGATCCGGACGGCAGTTGACGATCATGATCGCGAGCGTCAGCACATACGGCGCCGCGTTGTAGAGGTAGTAGCCGCTCGTCACGCCGATCGCCTGCAACGCCGGCCCGAGCGCGCCGGCCGCGCCGAACAGCAACGCGGCCCACAGGCAACGCAAGGGCTGCCAGCGCGCGAAGATCACCAGCGCCACCGCCATCAGTCCTTGTCCGCTGGAGAGCCCTTCATTCCAACTGCCTGGATAAACCAGCGACAGATACGCGCCACCGATGCCCGCGAACACACCGCCCACCGCCGTCGCGGCGATGCGCACGCGCGTCAACGGATAGCCCATGGCACGCGCCGTCTCGGCGTGATCGCCGACGAGCCGCAGCACCATCCCCCAACGGGTATTGCGCAAGCCCCATTGCTGAACGAAGGCCAGCACCACGCCGATCACGAACAGCAGGTTGATATGTAGCGCGTTATGCAATTGAGGCGACGAGGTCCACGTGCCAAGATCGATAAACGGCAGCATCGGCGCCTGCGGTTCGATGAAGGGTTTGCCGAGATAGAACGCGAGCCCGGTGCCGAGCAGCATCAACGCGATGCCGAACGCAATGTCCGACACGCGCGGCAACGAGCACACGAGACCATGCAGGCAGCCGAGCAGCAAGCCGACGAAACCGGCCGTAAGCACGCCGGCCCACGGCGAGCCGGTCAGAAAAGCACCGGCATAGCCGCTCATCGCGCCTGACACTAGGATGCCTTCGAGGCCGAGATTCACGCGCCCGCCCTTCTCGGTCAGACACTCACCGAGACTAACGAACAGATAAGGCGTGCTGACACGGATCGCCCCGGCGAACAGCGACAGCAACAGGATCACGATGGGCGAGTGCATATCAGGCATGGGTCTGCTCCAGTTGCACGGGAAGATCGGTCTGCGCGGCGGCCTGCAATTTGACGCGCCATGCGGCGATGCGCCCGCCAAGTGCTTCCCACGCGAGCAGGTTGGCGAACAGCAGACCTTGCAAGACGAGCGTGGTGGCGTCGGGGAGATCGAGCCGACGTTGCAGCAGCGAACCGCTCGCCTCGATGCCGCCGATCATCAGCGCGCACGCGATGATCGCGAGCGGATTCTGCCGTGCGGCGAACGCAACGAGGATGCCCGCATAGCCATAGCCCGCGAGCAATGATGCATTTGCGCTGCCCTGCACCGCCGCCACTTCGAACATACCGCCGAGTCCCGCCGCAGCACCGCCCAATACGCACGCGGCAAGAGCCAGCAGATTGACCGGCAAGCCGACCAGACGCGCCGCGCGATGACTGCCGCCCACCACGCGCATCGCAAAGCCCTTGGTGCTGAACTTCACGAACACCCACGCCGCGATGCACGCGACGACGCCCCAGAACAGTCCCCAGTGCGTGTCGAGTCCGGGGATCGAGCCGATCATCATCGCGTCGGGCACCGGATAGGTGGACGGTTTGTTCAGGCTTGCGGGGTCGCGCAGCGGCCCTTCCACCAGATGTTTGAAGAGCGCGATCGCGATATACGACATCAACAGGCTGCTGATCGTCTCGTTGACGCCACGCCACTGCCGCAACGCGCCGACCGCGCCGATCCAGATACCGCCGGCCAGCATGCCGGCCACCGCCATCAACGGCGTGGCGATCAGCCACGGCGTGCCGTGCGGCAGCATCTGCGGGACGATCGCCGCGCACATGCCGCCGAGTGCGAGCGCGCCCTCGCCGCCGATCACGATCAGTCCAACCTGGGCGGGCAGCGCGACGCACAACGCGGTCAACATCAACGGCGACGCACGCAGCAAGGTGCTCTGCCACGCGAACGACGAGCCGAAAGCGCCCTCAAAGATCAGCCCGATCGCATCGAGCGCCGGCTGCCCCTGCACCAGCAGGAACAACGAAAACAGCAGCAGCGTGCCGAGCACCGCCAACGCGGTCGGCAACGCGGGCAAGAGCGACAGCATCACTCTCGCGGTAGGGGCATTGGGGCGCATCACGGCTCCTTCGCTCATGCAAAGTCACGCACACTCACACAATCACGCAGGCCAGGATCAGATCTGACCGACGACGCCTGCCACCAGATAGTTCATGCTTTCGAGCGTGTAGTCGGTCTGTATGTGGCTCGCGCCGGAGGCGATCGCCGTGCCGCCCTTGTTGTCCTTCATCGGTCCTTTGAAGATCACGAAATTGCCGGCCACCATGCTGCCTTTGATCGAGTCGGCGTTCTGCTTCGCCGGCGCGGTGACTTTCGCGCCGTACGGCGACATCTTCACGAAGCCTTCTTTCAAGCCGCCGCGCAACACGTTCGGTTGCGGCGTGCCGGCCTGTGCGCCCGTGACCAGTTGCTTGTACGGCGTCGCCCAGTCCCATTCCGCGCCGGTCAGATAGCCTTTCGGCGCGAGCGCCGCCTGGCTCGCGTGATAACCGCAACTCATCGCGCCGCGCTTTTCCGCCGTTTCGACGACGACCTTCGGACCGTCGACGTGACAGGTCAGCACATCGCAACCCTGATCGATGAGACTGTTGGTGGCTTCCGCTTCCTTCACCGGCATCGACCAATCACCCGTGAAAATCACCTGCGTGGTGATCGACGGATCGACGGACTGCGCGCCAAGCGTGAACGAGTTGATGTTGCGCAGCACCTGCGGAATCGGTTTGGCGGCGACGAAGCCGAGCTTCTTGCTCTTCGTCATGTGACCCGCGACCACGCCGTTCAGGTACTGGCATTCGTCGATATAACCGAAGTAGCTGGTGATGTTCGACGGGTTGCCCTGCTTCCACAAACCGCCGCAATGCGCAAAACGCACCTTCGGATATTTGGCCGCCATCTTCAGCACATGCGGATCGAAGTAACCGAACGAGGTCGCGAAAATAAGCGTCGCGCCGTCCTGTTCGATCATCGCTTCCATGGTTTTCTGCACGGCGATGGTTTCGGGCACGTTCTCCTCTTCCACCACCTTCACGTCAGGCATTTTCTTGATGACGGCGGCAGCGGTCGCCTGGGCTTGGTTGTACCCGTAGTCGCTGCGCGCGCCGACGTAGATCACGCCGACCGTCGTCTTCGGCGCGGCAAACACCGATTGGATCGGCAGGATATTGCCGAGCGTCAACAGGCTGGCGCTCTTGATGAAATTGCGGCGACTGGTCATGGTGTCCAATTCCTTGTGGAGAGGTGAAGAGCGTTGGCCTTCAGTTGACATTCAGGCTGTCGAGATAGGCCAGCCAGCCGCCAAACGAGGTGATGTCCGCTGCACCGCTGCTGTCGTTAACCGCCGACGGTTCGCAGATGAAGCCCTTCACCGTGAGGCCGTTGGCGAGTTGCACAGAGCCGATGCCGAGCGGTGCGGGCACGTCGGCGACAAATTTGCCGAAGCTGCGCAGCGGCATTTCCCAGACTTCCACGGCGATGGGTGCGCCTTGCTGATCGGTGACGCGCACCAAGCCTGGCTTGGGCGGCTGCGTGTTGGCAAGCGCGTAAAGCGTGTAATCGGCGGCGGTTTGCGTCGCCATGACAAAACGCGCGCCGGCTTCCTGAAGCTGCCAGTTCAGCGGCTGGCCGCGCAGATGCGCACCGACCACGGCAAGCGCGATGGTCTGCTCCTGAAATGGCAATGGCGCGATCGCGTTTGCCGCGGGCGCGGTTTTCTTTTCGGTCACGGTCGTGGCCGAAGCCTCGCTCGCGCTCCGGGCTTCGGTCACGAACAGCGCCTGGATCCGCGCGCCCAATTCCGCGAGACGCCGGTCTGCGCCGCTCGGCGCGATCAGCGTGACGCCGGCCGGCAAACCGTCCTGGCGACGCCGGCACGGCACGGCCAACGCGCACAGATCGAGCAGGTTGACGAAGTTCGTGTAGTAGCCAAGCTGGCTGTTCAACTCCACAGGATTGGCCTGCACATCGGCGATCAACGGATGCGTCGGCGTGGTCGGGACGATCAGGATGTCGATCGTCTCGAAGAGCTGTTCGGCGTGCCGCTTCAGATCGGCGAGCGCGTACTGGCCATTGAACGCGTCAGCGGCACTGTAGCGATCCGCTTTGCCGATCACCGTTGCGACGACCGGATGGACCGCTTCGTGATGCGTCTCGAAGAATGAACCGAGCGCGGCGCGCCTTTCCGCCACCCAGGGGCCGTCGTAGAGCAGCGCGGAGACCTGTTTGAGCGGCTGGAAGTCGATCGGCGTGGGCGCGAGATGCAGATGGGTAGAGAGCGTATCGAGTGCGGCTGAGAAGGCCTGATTCGCCGCTGCGTCCCCGTAGAACTCGAGATGATCCGGCACGCCGATCCGCGGCGCGCTACGCAGGAGACCGAGACCCGGTACCTTGCGCGAGTAACCGTCGAGCGGATCGAAGCACGCGATTTCATTGAACACGCGCCATGCATCGTCAACGTCGTGCGCGAACACCGAGATCGTGTCGAGGCTGCGGCACGCCGGCACCACGCCGCGCTTGCTGACGAGTCCAAGCGACGGCTTCAGGCCGACAAGCCCGTTGAACCCAGCCGGCACGCGCCCGGACCCGGCCGTGTCGGTGCCGAGCGAAAAGGCCACGCAACCCGCGGCCACAGCAACCGCCGAGCCTGAACTCGACCCGCCCGACACGCGCTCTGGATACTCGGTGTTCCGCACCGCGCCGTAAGGCGAACGCGTGCCGACGAGACCGGTCGCGAACTGGTCGAGATTGGTCTTGCCGATCAGGATCGCGCCGGCGTCGATGAGGCGCTGCACGGCGAATGCCGAGGTGTCCGGCGTATAGCTGAACGGCTCGCACGCGGCGGTGGTCGGCAAGCCGGCAACGTCGATATTGTCTTTGACCGCGAACGGCACGCCGAACAGCGGCATCCGTTCGAACACGGCACTGCCCTGCTCTTCGTAAAGCGCTTCGAGCGCGTGGGCGCGGGCCTCTACGTCCGCAGCGGGCACACGCAGGATCCAGACTTCCGGCCGGTCGATTTCGGCGATACGGGCAAGCGCCGACGCCACGGCCTCAGTCGGCGTAAGACGTTTGGCGGCATAAGCCGAGAGGAGGCTACGGACCTTCAGGGGCGACGAAATTGGCACTGGTTTTTCCTTGAGTTCAATCTTGAATACAAGTTTGGACTCAAATTAGCAGGAGCTATGCCAGGTGACTTTCAAGTTCGCCCGAACGCGCTGTCAACCTTGCCAGGTTTGGTTTTGCGACGATTTACCGGCGGCGAGGACGGGCCGCGCTGCCGCCTTTCGATCAAAGCGTCATGGTGCAGCGCTCCCCAACTCGGGGCTCCTGCGCCCTGCATTCGAGCCTGGCGCGCAGCGGCGCGCCGCGATCGCACGTTACCGCTACGTGCCGATTTTTTTCGGCGCCGTGCGCGAACTTATACTCGCTACTCCGACGACCTCACTCACTGCTCATCCCCCGTAGCGGAGCATCGATGCACGACACCCGACTCGCCAGTTCGACTGCCGGCATGATCACCAGCCCTCATGCGTTGGCGAGCGAGGCGGGTCGCGACGTATTGCGTGCCGGCGGCAACGCGATCGAAGCCGCGATCGCCATCGGCGCGGCGCTCTGCGTGACGTATCCGCATTTCACCGGGCTCGGCGGTGACGCTTTCTGGGTGATCGGCGACCGGCAAGGGATGTTGCGCACGGTGTCGGGCATCGGTCAGGCCGCGCAGCAACTGCCCGCGTTCACAGGCGCCATTCCACTGCGCGGTGCTGCCTCGGCACTCACCACGGCCGCGACCGTCGACACATGGCGTCAGGCGTACGAGATCAGCAAAGACGCATGGGACGGCGCGCAATCGTGGTCGTCGCTGTTCGACCGTGCGCTGGAATATGCAACCGATGGCTTCCCGGTCACGCCCTCGCAGCATTTCTGGCAAAGCATGCGGGCGGACGAATTGCATGCCCTGCCCGGCTTCGCGGCAACTTTCGCGCCGCACGGCCATATTCCTGCCATCGCCGAACGTTTCGTGCAACCCGCGCTGGCGAAGAGCATCGAGCGGATTGCCCGCTTCGGCGCACGCGAATTCTATGAGGGCGAGCTTGCGGAGCGGATCGCACTCGGTTTGCGCGAAGCCGGCTCGCCGCTGACGTTGAGCGATCTGGCGCGAACGCAAGCACGCGATGAGGCGCCATTGCGCGTGGCCTACCGTGGCGGCGAACTGGTCAGCATGCGGCCGCCGACTCAAGGTGTGACGACCCTGCAGATCATGGGCATGCTCGATCGTTTCGACATTGCGCAGATTGCCGAGGGCAGCGCCGAGTACTACCACCTGCTGGTGGAAGCGGTGAAGGTCGCGTTCGTGGACCGCGACCGCTTCGTGTCCGATCCTGAGTTCAACTCCGTGCCGGTCGACGACATGCTGTCGCCCGCCGCGCTCGATGCGCATGCACGCTCGATCGATCTGCGTGAAGCGCGCGCATGGCCCCATGTGTTCCGCCCGGGCGACACGGTGTTTATCGGCGCGACGGATAGCGAAGGCCGCAGCGTCAGTGTTCTGCAAACGGTTTACTTCGACTGGGGTAGCGGCGTGGTGGCGGGCGATACGGGGATTCTGTGGCACAACCGCGGCGCGTCATTCAGCACGAATCCCCGGCATCACAACACGGTGCAACCGGGCAAGCGGCCGTTCCATACGCTCAACCCCGGCATGTATCTGAAGAATGGCCGGCCACATCTGCTGTTCGGCACGCAAGGCGCCGACGGTCAGCCGCAAACGCTGGCCGCGATCCTGACGCGGCTGATCGACTACGGGATGGACCCGCTCACTGCCCTCGCCCGTCCTCGCTTCCTGCTTGGCAAGACTTTCTCCGATACACGCGATGCGTTGAAGCTCGAAGAAGACGCCGGCGCCAACGTGTTCGCCGAACTCGCTGCACGTGGACATGAGGTGAGCGCTATTCCGGCGCAGAGTCCGTTGGCGGGCCATCCAGGCGTGATCCGCATCGAGTCGGACGGTGCAGCATCAGGCGCGCACGATCCACGTAGCGACGGCCGTGCGCTTGGGGTTTGAGTCAGCCGGGCATCAAGCGGTCGCGTGTCGCCACTCACGTAGTTTCCCGCGCTGACGCATTGGCGTAGCCAGTGATGCCGAGCAACTGGCCCAGGCTCTTCTCGCCGCGCATCCGCGAGGTTTCGATCCGCTCCTGGATATCGCGAAGGTGCGCTTCCATATGGGCCATAGCGCCCGCTGCATCGCGTGCCTCGATGCAATCGACAATCGTCGCATGTTCAGCGTGCTCGCACGGCGCGTGCCCCGGCGGTTCATATACGCCGACAATGAGCGAGCAGCGCGAAACCAGTTCCTTCAGATAGTTTTGCAGGATCGAGTTGCCCGCGAGCGCAGCGATGCGCATATGAAAACCGCTCGCGAGCGTGGCCCACGAAGGCTGGTCGAAGCGATGCATCGCCTCGTGTTCGCTCGCCAGTTGCTGGCGCAAGGCCTTGATGTCCTGGGCGCTCGCGCGCTGTACGGCCAGCTCGACCAGCATGCGTTCAACGGAGCGCCGCGCTTCGAAGATCTCGCGCGTTTCCTCCGGCGTCGGCTCGGCGATCACTGCGCCCTTGTTCGGCCGCAGCACGACGATGCCGTCGTAGGCGAGCTTTTCCAGCACGCGCCGCACGACCGCGCGGCCCACGCCGAACAGTTGGCACAACTCGGGCTCCGGCAGCTTCGTGCCGGGCGTCAAACGGTGGTTCAGCACGCCGTCGAAGATCGATTGATAGATGCGCTCGTCGACGTCCGCTTCTTCCTTCGGTGTTTTTCTGGCGGTGACCGCGCCAGCTTTCGGGTTGGTGCTCGTGCTCATGCGACCTCCGGGCGCAACACGCCGTCCCGCTCCAGTTCGTCCATGTGATGCGCGATTGCGCCCGGCGTCGTGATCCACACATCGCCTTTCGCTCGTGCCGCGGCGATATGGTCGAGTGCGCGGCGCAGATGCCGTAGTCGATATGGCTGCCCCACCAGATAAGGATGGAGCGCGATACCCATCACGAGCGCCTGCGGCTGCGTGCCGCGATTAGCCTGTTCAAGCATCTCGTCGAACTGATCGACGATCATGTCGGCGAACGCGCGGCCGTCCATATGGCGGCCCACCATCATCGGCAGATCGTTGAGTTCCTGCGGGTACGGAATCGACCATAACGGCCCACTGCGTGTAGCCATGCGTACCGGACGATCGTCGTGACACCAGTTCAGCGTATAGCGATAACCGGTCTCGGCCAGAAGGTCAGGCGTCAGGTGCGATTCGGAGATCCACGGTGAGAGCCAGCCCTGCGGTGGCGTGCCGGACGCTTCGGCGATACGTTCGCGGCAATGCAGAAGCAGTTCGCGTTCGCCGTTTTCGTCGAGGTCGCTTTGCCGGTGTGCATTGGTGTGACCGTGACCGATCAGTTCGTCGCCACGCGCCACGCAGGCCGCAATCAGTTCCGGGCAATGGTCGTAGAGCGCGGTATTGATGAGCGTGCCTGCTGGCATTGCCAGTTGGTCGAACAGTTCGATGCAGCGCCACGCGCCCACGCGGTTGCCGTACTCGCGCCAGCTATGGTTCAGCACATCCGGTTGCGGCGAAATCGGGCCGAGCGCGGCGCCGAGTCCCTCGCCGAACGCAAAGTGCTCGATATTGAAGCCGAGGTAGACCGCGAGTCCGCTATCGCCGGGCCAGCGGAACGCATCGCTGTCCGTGATCGGGCGATAGGAAAAGCGGCCATGGGTGGCGATCGATTGACGGGCGCGATTCTCTGCTGCGGGCATGTTCCGTGTGTCGTTCATGTAAAGAAGCCGTGAGTGACTAAAAGCGACGCGTGGCGCCCTGCATGAACCGAGTTGGCCGGATCATGCCCCGGGACGGACCGAAGACGCACCGCGATTGCGCAAAAGAAACGCTTTGATCGCTGACGATCGACGCTGCGGATCGTTTGCAATATGTGAGCCAACTCGTCGACGTTAAGCACACCGGCGCGTTTGCAATCCGCGACCACTACGAAGCGACGGATGGCACATGTCTTGCATTTGGATGGCTTCGCCGAGGCATCGCGTGTGGTTTTGCGTGCGTCAGCACTTCGCCGTTCACGAGGACACCCACTCCATGATTCAGCCTGCTTCAACGGTGCTCGAAACTACAGCCGCCGATATCGAACTGGTGCACGTGTCGAAGCAATACGGCGACTCGCTTGCCGTCGACGCCATCGATCTGCGCATTGCCGGCGGCCAGTACTGCTGCCTGCTCGGGCCCTCGGGATGTGGCAAGACCTCGACCCTGCGCATGATCGCCGGGCATGAATCGGTCACCGAGGGTGACATTCTGATCGCGGGACGCAATGTCACGCGGGAAGAACCCGCTGCCCGCGGCACGGCAATGGTCTTTCAGAACTACGCGCTGTTCCCGCATCTGAGCGCGCTCGATAACGTCGCGTTCAGCCTGAAAATGCGCGGCATCGCGAAGGATGTGCGCCGCAAGCGTGCCGGTGAGCTGCTGGAACTGGTCGCGATGTCCGCGTATGCCGAACGCAAACCGGCGCAACTGTCGGGTGGCCAGCAGCAACGTGTGGCGCTCGCTCGTGCGTTGCTGAATCAACCGGGTTGTCTATTGCTCGACGAGCCGTTATCAGCGCTCGATCCGTTCCTGCGCGTGCAGATGCGTGCGGAACTCAAGCGCTGGCAGAAAGAACTCGGCATCACGTTCGTGCACGTCACACATTCGCAGGAAGAAGCGATGGCGCTTGCCGATCTGGTGGTCGTGATGAGTCACGGGCACATCGAACAAAGTGGCTCGCCGCACGAAGTCTTCAATCGCCCGCGGACTGAATTCGTCGCGCGTTTTCTCGGTGGTCACAACGTATTCAACACGAACGGCCGCTCGTTTACCGTACGCGCCGATCATTTGCGGGTGGTGCCGCACGGCGTCACGCCCGTCCAGACCGCAACCGGTGAGAGCGGCCTGACGCGGATTGGCGGCGTGCCCTGCAAGGTACGCGAAGCGGAGTACCAAGGCACCCATTTACGCATGACGCTCGATCCGCTCGACGGCTCGTCTGAACTGATTTCGCTCGTGAGCGACGGCGACTATGACCCTGCGCGGCTCGGCCCCGACGCGCGTGTGGTGGTCTGGTGGAACGAGCAGGACGCGCATCCGCTGGCGGCCTGAGCAGGTGCGCGGTTGTGTTCTGCCTTGCGCGACATGGCGGCGCAAAGAACGTCTCTGAACGAGTAGCGTGAACCGAGCTTCAACTGAACGACAAACAGGCGCTGATCGAACATCAAGCGCGCATCAAACGAACGTCAACTGAGGAGAAGGCAATGAGTGAAGCGAACGAGAGCCCGGCAGCGGCCGCATCCGATCTGAAGGAAAAGGGCCTGTCACGCCGCACGTTCATCAAGGGCGCTGTGGCGGCGGCCGGCATTGCCGGTTTTCCGTACGTGCATGCGCAGGAGAAGATCACGTTGCGCTACCTCGGCACGGCGGTGAACCAGAGCGCCGACATCGCGAAGAAATTCAAGGAAGACACAGGCATCGACATTCAATACGTGCCGGTGACGACTGACGACGTGGCCAAGCGCATCATCACGCAGCCTAACTCGTTCGACATTGTCGACACCGAATATTTCGCGCTCAAGAAACTGATCCCGGCCGGCACGCTCGCGGGCATGGACGCGAAACGTATCAAGCTCGCCGACAAGATCACGCCGGTGTTGACACGCGGTGAAGTGAACGGCAAGAAGATCGGCGATCAGGGCACCGCGCCGAAAAAGGTGATGTTCCTGACCGGCCCGCGCTCCACGGAATTCTCCGCAACGCCGACCGAATGGATGACGCTGATCCCGACCACATACAACGCGGACACGCTCGGCATCCGTCCCGACCTCATCAAGCGGCCGATCGACAGTTGGGCCGAACTGCTCAATCCGCAATTCAAGGGCAAGGCGGCGCTGTTGAACATTCCCGCGATCGGCATCATGGATTCGGCAATGGCGATCGAGGCGATGGGTCACGTGAAGTACGGCGACAAAGGCAACATGACCAAGGCCGAAATCGACCAGACCATCAAGATCCTGATCGAAGCGAAGCGCGCCGGCCAGTTCCGCGCGTTCTGGAAGGATTTCAACGAAAGCGTGAACCTGATGGCGTCGGGCGAGGTGGTGATCCAGTCGATGTGGTCGCCGGCCGTAACCAAAGTACGCACCATGGGCGTCGCGTGCAAGTTCCAGCCGCTCAAGGAAGGCTATCGTTCGTGGGCGTCAGGTTTCGGCTTTCCGCGCTCGCTGCAAGGCAAGAAACTCGACGCTGCGTACGAGTTCGTCAACTGGTTCCAGGACGGGTGGGCAGGCGCCTACCTGATGCGTCAAGGCTATTACTCCGGCGTGCTCGAGACGGCGAAAACGCACATGCAGCCTTACGAATGGGACTACTGGATCGAAGGCAAAGCTGCCGCGCAGGATATCAAGGCACCTGACGGCCAGTTGCTCGAAAAAACCGGCACGGTGCGCGACGGTGGCTCGTACAACCAGCGCATGGGGGCGATTGCCTGCTGGAATGCGGTGATGGACGAGAACATCTACATGGTTCAGAAGTGGAACGAGTTCATCGCAGCTTGAGCGTGGCTTGAGCGACTGAATCGCATGCCGGACTGCCGGTGCATGACATGCCGGCAGTTCTTCGATGACGCGGTCATGCCGCAAAAGTGCTTCCACTGATATCCGCCCATGGCAACGATCGACCTTCCCTCTCACGCGCAGGATGAGCCCGTCAAACACCGGCGCGCGCCGGCATGGTTGCAGGCGACGCCGCTTTCGCTCACGTTCCTGCTGTTTTTCATCGTGCCGTTGGCCATCACGTTGATCGTCAGTTTCTGGGACTTCAACGAATACCAGATCATCCCGGCGTTCACGTTGAAAAACTACGCGGCGATTTTCAACGGCTGTTCGTCGATGACGGACGTCTGTGTGACCTTGAAAACGTACTGGTCGACGCTCAAGTTCTGCGCGATCGTATGGGCCGTGACCTTGCTGCTGGGTTTTTCGATCGCTTACTTCCTCGCGTTCCACGTGCGCACGACGAGCATGCAGACAATCCTGTTCCTCGTCTGCACGATTCCCTTCTGGACGTCGAACGTGATCCGCATGATTTCCTGGATGCCGTTGCTCGGCCGTAACGGGCTCGTCAATCAGGCACTGCTGGGCGCGCATCTGATCGACCAGCCGCTCGAATGGCTGCTGTATTCGAACTTCTCGGTCGTGCTGGCGTTCGTGCACCTCTATACGTTCTTCATGATCGTGCCGATTTTCAACGCGATGATGCGGATCGACCGCTCCTTGCTCGAAGCGGCACGCGATGCGGGGGCGAGCGGCTGGCAAGTGATTCGCGACGTGGTGTTGCCGCTATCGAAGACCGGCATTGTGATCGGCTCGATCTTCGTGATCACGATCGTAATGGGCGATTTCCTGACCGTCGGCGTGATGGGCGGCCAGCAGATCGCATCGGTCGGCAAGATCATTCAGGTCCAGACCGGCTACCTGCAATTTCCCGCCGCGGCAGCCAACGCGATCATTCTGCTGGCTGTCGTGTTGATGATCGTGTGGGGTCTGACGCGGGTGGTCGATATCCGCAAGGAGCTGTGAAGATGCAGGCCATTCGCCTCAAACATCGGGAGCGTCGGCCGGCCAGCTTTTACTGGCTCGCGTTGCTGTTCGGCTTGTTCGTCCTGTTCCTCTATGGACCGGTCATTACGATTTTCATTCTTTCGTTTCAGGGACCCGAGGGCGGGCTGACGTTTCCGATGCGTGGCGTGTCGTTGCACTGGTTTGCCGCGCTGCGTGACGGCGTCGGCGATGTCGACATCTGGGGTGCATTTGGGCGATCAGTGCGGCTCGCGCTGGCTGTGACAGTGTTGACGGTGCTGTTCTCGGTGGCAGCCGGATTGGCTTTTCGCCGGCGGTTTCGCGGGGATACGGCGGTCTTTTACGTCTCGGTCGCCAGTCTGATCATGCCGTCCATTATCGTTTCGCTTGGGATCGGGCTGACGTTCCGGTTGCTCGATAACGGTGTGAAGTATCTCGCTTCCGCGTGGGGGTATCAGTCGTTTGCCGATACCTATACGACGTCGATGGGCTTGTTCACGTCGGCGCTGGGTGCGCATTTGACGTGGACGCTGCCGTTCGGTTTGCTCGTGATGTTTGCTGTGTTCAACCGCTTCAATCCTGCTTATGAAGAGGCTTCGCGGGATCTTGGCGCCACGCCGTGGCAGAGCTTCCGGCACGTTGTTTTGCCTATCATCGGACCTTCGGTTGTCGGCGTCGCAATGTTTGGTTTCACACTTTCATGGGATGAGATTGCGCGTACCTCGCAGGCGATTGGAGATCAGAATACCTTGCCGCTCGAATTGCAGGGTCTTACCACGTCGGTGACGACGCCTGTGATTTATGCGCTTGGGACGATGACCACGGTCTTGTCGCTCACGGTTATGGTTTTGTGTTTGCTCGCGGTGCGGGGGTTGGGGCGTCGGCGGGTGAAGTAACGTTTCTTTGCCTGCTCGGCGCTTGTTTTTCTGTTTGCCTGGGGTGTTGGCTTTTCCTTGTTCTGGCCTTGGTGCCTTTCCTTGCATTGTTAGTGGTCTATTAGCGTTGCCCCTGTGCGGGGCGGCACCTACTTCTCTTTGCCGGCTGCAAAGAGAAGTAGGCAAGAGAAAGCAGCTCAAACCACTCCTGCTAAGCGG
>NZ_VOSW01000085.1 GCF_009690905.1 Paraburkholderia madseniana | reverse complement strand
CCTTGATCACGTTGATCGGGTCAGTAGGCAACAGCTGCGGGAACGGCAGCGGGTTGCGCGACCAGATCATCATCGCGAGGGTTTGCAGCAGGATCGACACGCCGATCGCGGTGATCAGCGGGGCGAGACGCGGTGCTTTACGCAACGGCCGGTAGGCCACGCGCTCGATCGTGTAGCCGACCAGCGAGCAAACCACTGCCGCGATGATCAACGCGATGATGAGCGTCGGCACATTGCCGAGGCCGGGGAAATGGTTCTGAAGCACACCTACGGCTGAGAGCGCAACCATCGCGCCCACCATCAACACATCGCCGTGCGCGAAGTTGATGATGCCCAGGATGCCGTAAACCATCGTATAGCCCAGTGCGATGATGGCGTAAACGCTGCCAAGCACCAGCCCGTTGAGGACCTGCTGGATGAAGATATCCATTTAATGCTCCTTAGCCCGTGCGACTGGATTCGCGTTCTTCATCAGCCGGTGGGCGGTGATGCGGTACGCCAATCTCAACGGCACTGCGGGTACTGATGTAAAAGACCGGTAAGGGTTATCCGCTATCCGGTTCGTCTTACGACTGGGATGCAGTCGGGGACGAACCGATGGCGGATGCAAAAACGGCACCGTTGGGTGGTTTCGGTGCCGTCAGGCTGTACGTCCCGTCATCACATCTTCACGACGTCGAGAACCGCTTTCTTGCCGTCCTTGAAGTCGTAAAGCGTAATGGCGCCCTCTTTCAAATCACCCTTGTCGTCGAACGCGATGTGGCCGATTACCCCGTTGTAATCGGTGGACGGCATCGCAGCCAGCACCTTGGGCGCCTCGATCGAATTAGCGCGCTTCATTGCATCGACAATCACGTACACAGCGTCATACGTGAACGGTGCGTAAATCTGCACCGGCGTGTGGAAGCGGTCCACGTACTTCTTTTCGAAGTCCGCTCCCTTGTCCATTTTCGAAAGCGCGAGTCCCGCCTCCGAACAGACCAGGTTTTGCACGGCGGTTCCCGCCAGCTCACCCACCTTGTCGGTACACACACCGTCGCCGCCAAGGATTTTTGCCCTGATACCGAGCGCCGCCGCCTGTTTGGTAAACGGCCCGCCCGTTGCGTCCATGCCGCCGAACATGATCACGTCCGGCTGAACACTCTTGATCTTTCTAAGGACGGCCTGAAACTCCGTAGCCCTGTCATTCGTAGCTTCACGCGCGACGATCTTCGCCCCGCTCGCCTGTACTGTCTTCGCGAACTCGTCGGCCAGTCCCTTGCCGTATACGGTCGAGTCGTCGACGATCGCGATGCGTTTCGCGCCGAGCACTTTCGTCGCGTAGTTGGCAAGCGCCGGGCCCTGCTGGGCATCGGTCGCGACCACCCGATAAGTCGTCTTGAAACCTTGCTGCGTGTACCCCGGATTTGTCGACGACGGTGAGATCTGCACGATCCCGGCATCGCTATAGATCTTCGACGCGGGAATCGAGACGCCTGAATTCAGGTGGCCGACCACGGCGACAACATGATCGTCGACAAATTTTTCAGCGACCGCCGTACCCGTTTTCGGGTCCGCGCCATCATCTTGTGCGTCGAGTTCCAACTGGATCTTGTGACCGTCGATGGTCAAGCCTTGCTTATTGATTTCCTCGACCGCCAGACGCGCGCCGTTTTCATTGTCCCTGCCAAGATGCGCAATACCCCCCGTTAGTGGGGCCGCATGACCGATTTTCACAACAGTCGTTTCACTCGCCGGTGCCGCTGCCGCCGTGGCAGCCGATGCACCTGCTCCCGCCTCGCTATCCTGCTTCTTGCCGCACGCGGTCAACATCGCAACCGCGGTCACGATGGACACGGCGTAAGCAAACTTGACTCGCATTAAGTAGGTCTCCTGCGCCTTGCAAAATCTATTGTTCGGGACCCGGAGGCCTTGAGAACGCGCGCATTGTAACTCCAATTATGCGACGGGCAATATTGTTGAAACGGTGGGGTTTTCCTGCATTGCAACCTTATTTTGAGAGAGGAATTCCGCAAAAGGCGCAACCGGGTTGCGACTGTTTTTCGTGCATCAGTTGCACCATCGCTGCGCCCAATGGCATCAAGTGTTGCAGCGATCTGGCCCGATCCCTGATTGCACCGTGGTTCGCGTTAAGTATTACGTTTCCATTGATATCAGGACGCGCGCACTATTTTAGTGCGCCAAAAATCGGGGCAACGCGTTTGATACGATTTAAACGGGGCCACATCATCGAAAAATTGATTAAAAGCCAAATCACAATTCAAAGGAATTTGTGTGGGAGGACACTTAAAACGGCTCGATACACTGATCTGGCACTTTATTTTCTGCGGGCTCACGATTTTGCGGGCGTAAAAAAAGCGCGCCCTCGGGCGCGCTTTCCTTTCAGAAACGTCGGCTGATTGTCAGGCAGGCAGACCCAGCCCGCGCGGCAACGGAAACGCGATGTTTTCCTCGATGCCTTCGAGCGCACGCACGTTGCGCACGCCGAGCTCACGCAACCGGCCGATCACCGCTTGCGCCAGCGCTTCCGGCGCCGAGGCGCCCGCCGTCACGCCGATCCGGCGCTTGCCTTCAACCCACACCGGATCGATCTGGTCCGGCGAGTCCACCATATAAGAAGGCACGCCAAGCTTTTCGGCCAGCTCGCGCAACCGGTTCGAATTCGAACTATTCGGGCTGCCAACCACGATCACGACGTCGCATTGCGGCGCCATGAACTTGACCGCGTCCTGGCGGTTTTGCGTGGCGTAGCAGATGTCCTGCTTCTTCGGCTCGCGGATCGCGGGATATTTCGCCTTCAGGGCGCCGATGATCTCGGCTGCGTCGTCGACCGACAGGGTGGTTTGCGTCACGAACGCGATCCGCTCGGGATCGGCCAACTGCAAGGCCAGCACGTCTTTGATGTCTTCCACCAGATGCATGCCTTCGCCCGCCTGCCCCATCGTGCCCTCGACTTCAGGGTGGCCCTTGTGGCCGATCATCACGATGTCGAAGCCGTCCTGGCGCATCTTCGCGACTTCGATATGCACCTTTGTCACGAGCGGACAGGTGGCGTCGTACACCCGCAGGCCACGCGACTCGGCCTCCGAACGCACCGCTTTCGACACGCCATGCGCGCTGAAGATGACCGTATTGCCAGCCGGCACTTCTTCCAGTTGCTCAATGAAGATTGCGCCCTTCTTGCGCAAATCCTCGACGACATAGGCGTTATGGACGATTTCGTGGCGCACGTAAATCGGCGAGCCGTGCAGCTTGATGGCCCGCTCTACGATTTCAATGGCCCGATCGACGCCGGCACAGAACCCACGCGGCTGCGCCAGCAGGATCTCGGTTTCGGCAAGAGTCGTATCCGTGATGCTCATGTTTACAGAATCCCGATGATTTTCACTTCAAACGCCAGCGCCTGGCCGGCAAGCGGATGGTTGAAATCGAACAACGCCGACGTCTCGCCAACTTCCTTGAGGACGCCCGCGTAGCGGCCGCCACCCGGCGCGTTGAATTCGACCAGGTCACCCGGCGAAAAATCCTCGCCGATCATGCTGTTTTCGCGCAGCGTGGCCAGCGAAACCCGCTGGATCAGCTCCGGATTGCGCGGACCGAACGCCTGACCCGGCGTTAGCTGAAAGGTCGAATGGTGGCCCACCTTCAAACCCAGCAAAATATCTTCCAGCGGCGGCGCCAGTTGACCCGCGCCGAGCAACAGCGTGGCCGGCTTGTCGGTAAACGTATTGATGACTTCGGCGCCATCGGCAAGGGAAAGCCGGTAATGAAGCGTGACGTGTGAACCGGGCTTCACTTCGGAAATGTCGATGATGCTCATGCAATGCTCGCTCAGTCGAAGCGCGCTGCACGCGTGCGCCGCGGGCGCAGTTGGCGCCGCAGTTGACGCGCGTGGCAAACCCTCGGGGTGCCGTGCGCAAAGCGTCTATTGTAAGCCACATAGCGGGCGGCGGCTTGGCTCCGTCGCGCGCATCGCGGCTCGGCCGCGCACCGCGCGCCGCCACAAACCCCAACTGGAGGATGCATATCTATATGGCCGACTATGCCTGCACGATAGACGAAGCCGCACTTGAAACGGCCTTGCCGGAGCCCATCGCGCCCGTCGTCGCGCCCGCCATCGCCGCACCCGCTGCACCCGCCCCGGCGTCGCCACGCGCTGGCGCCACAACGGGTCATACCGCGGCCGCAGCCGGCGTCAGCTCCGCGGACGCCACCGCGAACGGCGGCGCCCACCCTGCCCGCTCGCTTGTACGCGGCAAATGGCACAAAAACGACATGCCGCGCGAGCGGCTGATCGAGGAAGGGCCGGGCGTCCTGTCCGACACCGAAATGATCGTACTGGTGCTTGGCGCAGGATTGCCCGGCCACGACGTGTTCGACGTGGCGCGCACACTGCTCGACCGCTTCGGCTCGCTACGCGCCATGCTCGACGCAACTTACTCGGACTTCGACGGCTTGCGCGGCATCGGGCCGGCGAAAAAGGCCCAGTTGATTGCCATCATGGAAATGGCGCGGCGTTCGCTGGTCGATAAAATGCGTGACCGCTCGCTGATGAACTCGCCCGAAGCCGTGCAAGACTATCTGCGCCTGCGCATCGGCGGAAGTCCCCACGAAGTCTTCGTGTCGCACTTTCTCGACGCCCGCCACCGGCTGATCCGCTGCGAGGAGAGCGCCCGGGGCACGCTCACGCGCATGGCCGTCTATCCGCGCGAAATCGTGCGGCGGGCGTTGAGCCTGAATGCGGCCAGCCTGATCGTCGCGCATAATCACCCTTCCGGCGCCGTCCAGCCGAGCGCGAGCGACTGCCGGCTGACGCATACACTGCGCGAAGCCCTTGCGCTGATCGACGTCCAATTGATCGATCATCTGGTGATCGGCGCGGATCGCACATACTCCTTTGCCCGCGCCGGCTGGCCGTGACACGGTGCGAACCAGGGTCGCGGCAACGTCGTGCCGAGTTCGGCATCGCAAATAAGGTTTGATTTTGCGGCTTTTTTTCTGCTAGAATTCCGGTTTGCCTATTTCCAACCCCCTGTTCCGAAGCCACCAAGGCGTTCCGGAAAGGAAACGTGCCTCGAGTTTCAATAAACTCTCAGCGCGGCTCTTTTCGGGAAACTTTCACGGCGTTCGAACTCAGAATTAGCGTATTAGGAGTGCTCTCATGGCACGCGTATGCCAAGTAACTGGGAAAGCGCCGATGAGCGGCAACAACGTTTCCCACGCGAACAACAAAACCAAGCGCCGGTTCCTGCCGAACCTGCAAAACCGCCGTATTTGGGTGGAAAGCGAAAACCGTTGGGTGCGTCTGCGCGTTTCGAACGCCGGCCTGCGCCTGATCGACAAGAACGGTATCGACGCTGTGCTCGCAGATCTGCGCGCACGCGGTGAAGCCTAAGGAGTAAATCATGGCGAAAGGCGCACGCGACAAGATCAAGTTGGAATCGACCGCAGGCACGGGTCACTTCTATACGACGACGAAGAACAAACGCAACATGCCGGAAAAGATGCTGATCAAGAAATTTGATCCGGTCGTCCGTAAGCACGTTGACTACAAGGAAACCAAGATTAAATAAATCTTGGCTCCTGCCTGACGAAGGCAAAAAGATTTGCAAAAAAGCCTCGCATTCGTGCGGGGCTTTTTTGTTTTCAACGTCCCAATATCGCGCTGATTAGCTGCCCTTTAGCTGTCCTTTCGCTGCCAGGACAGTCTTATCCCGTTCGGCTAGCTTTCCCTCATTCGTCGCGACGCGTATCCTTTCTCGTTTTAGCGGCATGCACACAGCATGGCGTCACGGCAAAACGAAAGACGGAGATGCAGGCGATGGAATTCGATGTAGCGATTGTCGGTAGCGGTCTGGCGGGCTTGAGCGTCGCGCTCAACCTCGCGGAGACCCGGCGGGTTGCGGTGGTCGCCAAGCGATCGATGACCGAAGGCGCGAGCGATTGGGCGCAAGGCGGGATCGCCGCCGTTCTGGATTCGGCAGACAGCGTCGAAAACCACGTGCGCGACACGCTGATCGCCGGTGGCGGCCTGTGCGACGAGACGGCGACGCGTTTTATCGTCGAGCATGGGCGCGCTGCGATCGAATGGCTAATCGAGCAAGGCGTGCCGTTCACCAAAGACGACGCCGCCGAACTCGGCTTTCATCTGACACGCGAAGGCGGCCACAGCCATCGCCGGATCATTCATGCTGCGGATGCAACGGGCCATGCAGTGGTCACCACGCTCAGCGAACGTGTACGCCGCCATCCGAACATCACCCTGCTCGAGGACCACTACGCGATCGACCTGATCACGTCCGACCGTCTGGGTCTGCCGGGGCGTCGCTGCCACGGTTTGTATGCACTCGATCTGCAAAGCGGCCGCACCGTCACAATCGAAGCGCCGCATACCGTGCTCGCCACCGGCGGCGCCGGCAAGGTCTATCTGTACACCACCAACCCCGACACCGCGACCGGCGACGGCATCGCAATGGCCTGGCGCGCCGGCTGCCGCGTGTCGAACATGGAATTCATCCAGTTCCATCCCACCTGCCTGTTCCATCCTTATGCGAAGTCGTTCCTGATCTCAGAGGCCGTGCGCGGCGAGGGCGGCATTTTGAAGCTGCCGGATGGCACGCGCTTCATGCCGAACCACGACGAACGCGCCGAACTCGCGCCGCGCGACATCGTCGCGCGTGCGATCGACTTCGAGATCAAGAAACGCGGCATCGATTGCGTCTATCTCGACATCAGCCATCAGCCGCCCGAATTCCTGCGCGAGCACTTCCCGACGATTCTGGCCCGCTGCCTGGAATTCGGCATCGACATCACCAAAGAGCCGATTCCGGTTGTGCCCGCCGCGCACTACACGTGCGGCGGTGTCGTGACTGACCTGGCCGGCAGGACTGATCTCGCGGGCCTCTATGCGGTCGGTGAAACGTCATGCACAGGCCTGCACGGTGCGAACCGGCTTGCCAGCAATTCCTTGCTCGAGTGTCTCGTGATCGGACGCTCCGCCGCGCAAGCCATCGAGGAAGAAGGCTTCAGCGCCGCCGTCCACGCGCCGCTGCCTGACTGGGACGAAAGCCGTGTGTCCGATCCGGACGAAGAAGTGGTGGTCGCGCACAACTGGGATGAACTGCGCCGTTTGATGTGGAACTACGTCGGCATCGTGCGGACGGACAAGCGGCTCGCCCGGGCCAAGCATCGGCTTGCCTTGCTTCGTGACGAGATTCACGAGTATTACGCGAACTTCAAGGTGAGCCGCGATTTGCTTGAATTGCGCAATCTGGTCGACGTAGCGTCGTTGATTGTCGAAGGTGCTCGCTCACGGCGTGAAAGCCGTGGCTTGCATTTCAGCCGTGATTGGCCGGCCACGTTGCCTAAAGCGCTGCCGACGGTGCTGTCGCCGGAGCATGTGCGTAACCGCAACGTGTGATTTCTGAAGCTGAAGTGAAAAAGCCATCGCCGGTTTCCCAGCGATGGCTTTTTCATTGATTGCGAACGCTTAAGCGTGCGCGGCTCAGACGATTCGCATCGAGTAATCCGTTGCACGCACATCTTTGGTCAGCGCACCGATCGACACGCGGTCGACACCCGTTTCCGCGATGGTACGCACCGTCTCGAAGTTCACACCGCCAGACACCTCCAGCACCGCCCGCCCTGCCGTGATACGCACTGCTTCACGCATCGCGTCGAACGAAAAGTTGTCCAGCAGAATGGATTGGGCGCGATGCGCCAACGCGGTTTCCAACTGCGCCAGCGTTTCGACTTCGATCTGGATCGGCACGCCCGCATTCAGCGCGAGCGCCGCATCCATTGCGGCATCGACGCCGCCCGCCGCGGCGATGTGGTTTTCCTTGATAAGAATGCCGTCGTACAAAGCGAGCCGCTGATTCGCCCCGCCGCCCACGCGCACCGCGTATTTCTGTGCGAGCCGCAAGCCCGGCAAGGTCTTACGTGTATCGAGAATGCGCGTTTGGGTGTGGGCAATTGCGTCGACATAGCGGCGCGTTGCGCTCGCCACGCCCGACAGCAGTTGCAGGAAATTCAACGCATTGCGTTCAGCAGTCAACAGCGCACGGACAGGGCCACGCAGCTCGCAGATCGGCATATCCGCCGTCATCCGATCGCCCTCGCGATAACGCCACTGCACATCGATACGCGGATCGACCTGGCGCATCACCGCGTTGAACCAGAGCACGCCGCACAGCACGGCATCTTCGCGCACGATGATGCGCGCATCACGCACGTCGTCTGCAGGGACAAGGCGGCCGGTCTGATCGCCTGCGCCAACATCTTCGGCCAGCGCGTCGGCGACGTTGCGCGCCAGCGCAGCATCGAATGCAGCGCCATACTGCGCATGAATCTCCGCGAACAGCGGCGACACCGCCTCGACCTGATTGCGCTCAACTGCCCCTTCAACCGCCCCCATTACGCCGCTCCCACGTTCGAATACAGTTGCGCGTCGCGTGCGAGATCGCCGCTGGCTTGCACGCGTTTCTTGTGACGCGCCGCGAAGTCGAGCATCCGGTCGATCGGCAGACGCGCCCGTTCGCCGATCGCTCGATCGACGAAGATTTCGTTGTGGCCGCGTTCGAGCACCTCGGCCAGATTGGCGAGGCCGTTCATCGCCATCCACGGGCAATGCGCGCAACTCTTGCAGGTCGCGCTGTTGCCGGCCGTCGGCGCTGCGATCAACGTCTTGCCCGGCGCGGCGAGCTGCATCTTGTGCAGAATGCCGAGATCGGTCGCCACGATGAAATGCGTCGCGTCAAGTTTTTGCGCGGCGTCGATCAACTGCGTGGTCGAGCCGACCACGTCCGCTTGCGCGACCACGTTAGCCGGCGACTCCGGATGCACCAAAACTTTCGCGTCCGGATACTCGGCGCGCAGCAGATCGAGTTCAATGCCCTTGAATTCGTCGTGCACGAGACACGAGCCCTGCCACAGCAGCATGTCCGCGCCCGTCTTGCTCTGGATATAGCTACCGAGATGCCGATCTGGCGCCCAGATGATCTTTTCGCCGCGTGCGTGCAGATCGGCAACGATTTCCAGCCCGATCGACGACGTCACCATCCAGTCCGCCCGAGCCTTGACGGCCGCACTGGTGTTCGCGTACACGACCACCGTGCGATCCGGGTGCGCGTCGCAGAACGCCGAGAATTCATCGACCGGACAGCCGAGGTCGAGCGAACAGGTCGCGTCGAGATCCGGCATCAGAATGCGCTTGTCCGGACTCAGGATTTTCGCGGTCTCACCCATGAAGCGCACGCCCGCCACCACCAGCGTTTGCGCCTCGTGATCGCGGCCGAAGCGCGCCATTTCCAGTGAGTCGGCCACGCAACCGCCGGTTTCGTCGGCGAGTTCCTGCAGTTCCGCGTCGACGTAGTAGTGCGCAACGAGCACGGCTTTCTCGCGCTTAAGCAATGCGCGGATGCGTTCCTTCAACTCCACCTTCTGTTCCGCCGACGGCACGTCGGGCACCTTCGCCCAGGCCTGCCCGATCCCGCAGGTCGTGCCCTGCGCCTGTGGCCGGTCGTATTCGACGGTCCTGATCGTCTGCTGATCCATGATCTCCTCTGCCTTCGCTCTGCCGCCGCGGACTGTCAATCGCGTGTCGTTGAAATTGCCGCGGCCCAAAAAGCAAAACCCCGCCAACGCGGGGTTTTGTGACGTAACGAAATTTTAATAGATTTCGCGCTCAGGCATACGATCAGGCATAACGGCGCAGGCGCATCGCAAAGTCTTGCAGTGCTTTGATACCGCTCTGTTCCGCCCGATGACACCAGTCTTGCAACTGAATCAGCAGTTGATCACGCGACGCATTCGAGCGCTCCCACATCGCCGCCAGTTCATTGCGCATGTCGATGTAGGTCTTGAGCTTCTGGCTGTTCGCGAAGATCTGCGGCAACTGGCGCTTCTGCGGTTCATCGAGACCCGCTTCTTCCTTGTGGAACCAGCTACGCGCACCGCGCATCACCTGATACTTCTCGCGCGCGCCCACTTCCTTCAGATGCGCCAGTTCCTGGCGATATGCGCGCTTGAGCGCCTTGCCGTAACGCGCCATCACTTCGTAGCGGTTTGCCAGCACGGCTTGCAACGTGTCCTGATCGAGCACCAGCTTGCCAGTGGTCAGACGCGGCGTAGGCGCGATCTTCTTCACCTTGGCCAGACGGAACGCCGACATGATGCGGATGTACATCCAGCCGATGTCGAACTCGTACCACTTGTTCGACAGCTTGGCCGACGTCGCATACGTGTGGTGGTTGTTATGCAGCTCTTCACCGCCAATGATGATGCCCCACGGGAAGATGTTGGTGCTGGCATCCGACGAGTTGAAGTTGCGGTAGCCCCACCAGTGCGCGAGGCCGTTCACCACGCCTGCTGCCCAGAACGGGATCCACACCATCTGCACGGCCCAGATCGTCAGGCCGACGACGCCGAACAGCGCGACGTTCAGCACCATCATTAGGCTCACGCCGAGGATCGGGTACTTGGTGTAGACGTTGCGTTCCATCCAGTCATTCGGCGTGCCGTGACTGAACTTGCGCATCGTTTCTTCATTCTTGGCTTCGGAACGGTACAGTTCCGCGCCTTCGAGCAGCACCTTCCAGATGCCGCGCGTTTGCGGGCTGTGCGGATCTTCTTCGGTCTCGCACTTGGCGTGGTGCTTACGGTGAATCGCGGCCCATTGGCCGGTCAGCATACCGGTGGTCATCCACAACCAGAAACGGAAAAAATGACTGACGATCGGATGCAGCTCCAGCGCACGGTGCGCCTGGCAGCGATGCAGATAGACCGTTACGCCAATGATCGTGATGTGCGTCGCGACCAGCGTGTACAGCACAAGTTGCCACCACGAGAAGTGCAGCAAACCGTGAGCAAGGAAATCGAGCAAGGAATTCAACAAGGCAATTTACCTGTGGAACAAGAGACGCCAGACACACGCGAAATGCGCGTGTCAAGAAAGTGAAAGCATACAGCGGGATTGGACGATATTCTACTTGAAGCGTTCCAAGTGTTTGTAACAAATAGGGATTTTTTGTGCGGTATCAACCAGATGGAACGCGCCGGCGGTCTTTTTTGGACCCGCCGGCGGGTTCGAAGTGCCCGTCAGTGGGCGCTGTCGGCCTGATTGGCCACGGGAGCAGTCATTGTTACCGCTTGCGGCATGGCGTCGCTGACGTTGCCGACGATTCGCACTTCGCGTTGCGAGAAAGGAATTGCGATGTCGTGTTCGGAGAACAGACGCCAGATGTTGCGATTGACGGCCGAGCGCACGCCTGACGTGCCTGTTGCCGCGTCTTCGATCCAGAAACCCAGTTCGAGGTTGATGCCGTCGGGGCCGAAACCAACCAGATAAGGCGTAGGCGCCGGTTCCTGCAGCACCCGCGCGACGCCCTGTGCGGCCTCGGCGAGCAACGCCATCGCCTGCTCGACGTCGGTGGAGTAGGCGACCTGCACGGCCGCCTTGGCGTAGCCGCGCGTCAAATAGGACGACTGGTTCTGCACCACGTCCGTAATCAGCTTTTCGTTCGGAATCAGCGTTTCGATGCCGTCGAGGCCGCGCACCACCGTATAACGCGTGCGGATCTGCGTGACCATGCCCTGCAAGCCGCTGACATTGATGGTGTCGCCGATGCGCAGCGAGCGGTCGATCAGGATGATGAAGCCCGAGACGTAGTTGCTGGCGATCTTCTGCAAGCCGAACCCGAGCCCGACACCCAGCGCGCCGCCGAACACGCCCAGCACCGTGATGTCGATTCCAACCAGCGACAGGCTGATCAACACCGCCGCCAGCACGAACGCAGCACGCCCGACTCGCGCCACCACCACCTTGAGGTTGGCGTCGAGCGTCTTGGAGCGCATCAGACGGTCTTCGAACGTGGCGCCGAGCCACATCGCAACGATCATCGTCACGCACACCCACAGAAGCCCCGTGGTAAGCGAAAGCAGCGTCATGTGCGCATTCGCGACCCGGAAGCGCACACTGCCCATCCAGGTGATCACGTCGTCCTGGATGCCCATCACGGTGAGCACCATGCCGATCCAGACGACCAGCGAAACGATTTTCTCGACGAGGAACAGCCACGGATGGTTCGAGCCGTCCTGACTGAAAACCCGCCGCGCGAAGAAAAACACGATGTAAATCAGACCGATACCGAACAGCGGCACCAGCGCCAGATCGAGCAGCGCGGTGTGCATGAACGGGCCGGTGATCGCCTGCGCAAGCCACACGAACGCCGCACCAATCAGCGGAAAGAACGCGCGGTTCAGGCTTTCCGCGCCGAAACGCAAGGTCTGGTAACGCGTCTGGCGCCGCAGATCGAGGGTGCGGCGCAACAGGCGCGCGAGCAGCCAGGCAATGCCGAGCGTCACGAGCAGGACGCCGACCTGCCACAGCATCACCGGCTGGCCGAAGTCGCGCGCGAGGTCGCCGAACATATGAGGGAAAATGCGGTTTTGCATGATGTCGCCGAAATCGCCGGAGCAGCGGGGTTCAGTTCAGAAAAGAAACCCGTTTGCGCCGGCAGACAGCCGGTTGCGTTTAGCTCTGGCGTTCCAGCACGGCTGCGAAGAAGCCGTCGGTAGCGTGGCGGTGCGGCCACAGCGACAGGTAATCGCCCATTTCCAGGTCGATGCGCTGCTCGGCGAGCACGTCGCGCGCCGGCACCAATGCGAAGTCCGGATGGTCGGCGAGGAACTGCTGCACGACGGCTTCGTTTTCCGCTTCCAGAATCGAGCAGGTTGCGTAGACGAGACGGCCGCCCTTCTTCACCAGACGCGAGGCACTGGCCAGAATCGACGCCTGCTTCGGCGCCAGTTCGGCGACCGATTCCGGCGACTGGCGCCACTTCAGGTCCGGGTTACGACGCAGCGTACCGAGGCCGCTGCACGGCGCGTCGACCAGCACGCGGTCGATCTTGCCGGCCAGACGCTTGATCTTGGCGTCGTGTTCACTGTCGATCAGCACCGGATTCACGTTCGACAGCCCGCTGCGCGCGAGGCGCGGCTTGAGCTTGGCCAAACGCCGCTCGGAGACGTCGAAGGCGTACAGACGCCCGGTGGAACGCATCGCCGCGCCCAGTGCGAGCGTCTTGCCGCCGGCGCCCGCGCAGAAGTCCACGATCATTTCGCCGCGCTTGGGGGCGACCAGCGAACACAGTAACTGGCTGCCCTCGTCCTGAACTTCGACCCAGCCGTGCTGGAACGCGTCGAGCTTGGTCAACGGCGGCTTACCGACCACCCGCACGCCGAACGGTGCGAAAGGCGTCGCACCACCTTCGATGCCGGCCTTCGACAGCGCGTTCAGCACGTCGTCGCGGCTTGCCTTGATCGGGTTCGCGCGCAGGTCCAGCGGCGCCGGATAATTCAGCGCGGCGGCCAGTTGCGCAAGTTCCGCAGGTTCGAAGCGCTTCGCGAGCGCCTGATAGATCCAGTCGGGCAGATTCAGGCGAATCCGCAGCGGCAGGCTTTCAGGGTCGATCTTCGCGACGTGTTCGAGCCAGTGCGATTCGGTGTCCGACAAGAACGGCTTGAGGGCCGTGCGGCCGGCCGTTTGCATCAGTCCCAGCAAGGCCATGCGGCGCGCCGGGCTGCCCGCGCCGCCTTCGGCCAGATGGGCGAATTCCATCCGGCGGCGCAGCACGGCGAAGACCGCCTCGGCGATCACGCCGCGCTCGCCGTGCCCGAGCTTCGGATGCGCGCGGAAAAAGCGGCTCGTCGTGGCGTCGGCCGGACCGTTCAGCTTCAGGACTTCAGCCAGCAAAGTCTCGGTTTGTCCAATCAAAAAACCATGTAATCTCATGCGCCCTCTCCGGCGGTGTGACCGGCAAAGAGCCATTGCGGCTCCGGCGGCGTAAGCGTGACACGCAAGCCATCGAGAGCAAGACGCCCTTCGACGAACCAGCGCACCGCGCGTGGATAGATAATGTGTTCAGTTGCCAGCACGCGTTCGGCGAGCGTGGCGGGGGTGTCGCCGGCCTCAACGGGGACGGCCGCCTGCGCGACGATCGGCCCGTGATCCAGCTGCGACGTGACAAAATGCACCGACGCGCCATGCAGCCGCACGCCGGCGTCAAGTGCCTGTTGATGGGTTTTCAGGCCCGGAAAGCTTGGCAGCAGCGACGGATGCACGTTCAGCATGCGCCCGGCGTAATGGTCGACGAAACTGGCCGTGAGCACCCGCATGAAGCCGGCGAGCACGACGAGATCAGGTGCGAAGCTGTCGATTTCTTGCGCCAGCGCGGCGTCGAAGCTGTCGCGATCGGGAAACTGGCGGTGGTCGACCACCGCCGTGGCAATGCCGTGCGACGCAGCGAACGCAAGGCCCGCGGCGTCAGGACGGTTGGCAATCACAGCGGCGACTTGCGCCGCCCAGCCTTCGTCCGCGCAGGCGCGAATGATAGCTTCCATGTTGCTTCCCCGTCCGGAAATCAGGATGACGAGTTTTTTCATCCGCGGATTTTATCATTCGGGGGACACTGAAACGGCGACGCGCCGCCGTCTCGTGCGCTGAGCGTTTATAATCGTTTGTTTTGCGGCATCTCGGCCGCCCTACCTCAAACCCGCTATCGTGAGAGTCTTCCGCGGTCTTCCCAATGCCGAAAGCCGTGCGCCCTGCGCACTGACCATCGGCAACTTCGACGGTGTCCACCGCGGCCATCAGGCTTTGCTCGCCCACGTCCGGGCCGCCGCCGATGCACGCGGCCTGCCCGTCTGCGTGATGACCTTCGAGCCGCACCCGCGCGAGTTCTTCAACCCCGCTGGCGCGCCGCCGCGAATCGCCATGCTGCGCGACAAGCTTGAAGCGCTGCGCACCAACGGCGTCGACCGGGTCGTGGTCGAGCATTTCAATCACACCTTCGCGAGCCAGTCGCCGGATACGTTTGTCGAACGGATCATCGTCAACGGGCTGCATGCTCGCTGGGTGATGATCGGCGACGACTTCCGCTATGGCGCCAAGCGCGCGGGCGATTTCGCCTCGCTAAAGGCCGCGGGTCAACAGCACGGTTTCGAAGTCGAGCAGATGGCAACGGTGGCCGATCCGTCCGGCGCGCGCATTTCCAGCTCGGGCGTGCGCACGGCGCTGGTAGCGGGCGATCTCGATTCGGCGCGTGCCGCGCTGGGCCGCGATTACCTGATCAGCGGCCACGTCGTGCATGGCATGAAGCTCGGCCGCGACCTCGGTTTCCCCACGCTCAATCTGCCGATCGCGCACAAGCGCCCGGCACTGGCCGGCATTTTCGTGGTGCGCGTGCATGGCGTGGCGGACGAGCCGTTGCCGGGCGTCGCCAGCCTCGGCCTGCGCCCCACCGTCGACGATTCCGGCCGCGTGCTGCTCGAAGTACACCTGCTCGACTGGCACGGCGATGCGTATGGCAAACTCGTGCGCGTCGAATTCCTGAAAAAGCTGCGTGACGAGGAAAAGTACGTCGACCTCGAAACGCTGACCGCCGCCATCGCGCGCGACGTCGCCAATGCGCGCGCGTGGTTCGCGGCCGTCGGCGCCGGCACGCCGGGCAGCCGTTCCACCGGTTTCGCCACCTCGGCCACCGACCGAATTAGATAGCCGCCGCGGTACATGCGAGCGCGCTGAAGCGCTGCATGTACCCACTGCTGCGCGCATCGAAGGGCGTCCGTGGATCACGCGACATGCCTGCCGGGCGCGCCCAACGCCCTGCGCATCTTGCGCATACCGCAGCCTCGCTGCGCTTAGAAAGAATTCACCGCGACCTCATCATGAGCAACAAGAAAGCCGATTCGAAACCGCAGTCACGCTACCCGGTCAACCTGCTCGACACGCCGTTCCCGATGCGTGGCGACCTGCCCAAGCGCGAGCCGCAATGGGTCAAGGAATGGCAGGAACGCAAGGTCTACGAGACGATCCGCGCGGCCAGCAAAGGCCGTAAGAAGTTCATCCTGCACGACGGCCCGCCGTATGCGAACGGCGACATCCACCTCGGCCACGCGGTCAACAAGATCCTCAAGGACATGATCGTCAAGGCACGCAATCTGGCGGGCTTCGACGCGGTCTACGTGCCGGGCTGGGATTGCCACGGCATGCCGATCGAAATCCAGATCGAAAAGCAGTTCGGCAAGTCGCTGCCGGCCGCCGAAGTGATGCAGAAGGCGCGCGCCTACGCGACCGAACAGATCGAGAAGCAGAAGGTCGGCTTCCGCCGTCTGGGCGTGCTCGGCGACTGGGACAACCCGTACAAGACCATGAACTTCACGAATGAAGCCGGCGAAATCCGCGCGCTCGCGAAGATCATGGAAAAGGGTTACGTCTTCCGCGGCCTAAAGCCGGTCAACTGGTGTTTCGACTGCGGCTCGGCGTTGGCCGAAGCGGAAGTCGAGTACAAGGACAAGACGGATCCGACCATCGACGTGCTGTTCAGCTTCGCCGAGCCGGAGAAGACCGCGCAGGCGTTCGGCCTGAATGCGCTGCCGCGCAACGAAGGCGGCATCGTGATCTGGACCACCACGCCGTGGACCATCCCCGCCAACCAGGCGCTGAACCTGCATCCGGAAATCGTCTACGCGCTGGTCGATACACCGCGCGGTTTGCTGATCCTGGCCGAAGAGCGCGTTGAAGCTTGCCTGAAACTGTACGGAGTGGAAGGCACGGTCATCGCGACCACGCCGGGCGCGAAGCTCGTCAACCTGCGCTTCAATCATCCGCTCGCCTCCGCGCATCCGGCCTACAAGCGCACGGCGCCGGTTTATCTCGGCGACTATGTGACGACCGAAACGGGTACGGGTGTGGTGCACTCGTCGCCGGCGTATGGCGTGGAAGACTTTGTGTCCTGCAAGTCGCACGGCATGGCCGATTCGGACATCATCAACCCGGTGATGGGCGACGGCCGTTATATCGAATCGCTCGCGCTGTTCGGCGGTCTGTCGATCTGGGCGGCCAATCCGCAGATCGTCGAAGCCCTGCAAGCAGCCGGCTCGCTGCTGCGCACCGAGAGGTACACGCACAGCTACATGCACTGCTGGCGCCACAAGACGCCGATCATCTACCGCGCGACCTCGCAATGGTTCGCCGGCATGGACGTGAAGCCGAACGACACCGACAAGACGCTGCGCGAGACCGCGCTCGAAGGCATCGAGAACACCGCCTTTTATCCGTCGTGGGGCAAGCAGCGCCTGTTCAGCATGATCGCCAACCGCCCGGACTGGACGCTGTCGCGTCAGCGTCAATGGGGCGTGCCGATGGCGTTCTTCGTGCACAAGGAAACCGGCGAGCTGCATCCGCGCACGCTGGAATTGCTCGAAGAAGTCGCGCAACGCGTCGAGAAGGCCGGCATCGAAGCGTGGCAAACGCTCGACCCGCGCGAACTGCTCGGCGACGACGCCAACATGTACGAAAAGAACCGCGACACGCTCGACGTCTGGTTCGATTCGGGCACCACGCACTGGCACGTGCTGCGCGGCTCGCATAAAGACGAACTGCAATTCCCGGCTGACCTGTATCTGGAAGGCTCGGACCAGCACCGTGGCTGGTTCCACTCGTCGCTCTTGACCGCTTCGATGCTCGACGGCCGCCCGCCCTACAACGCGCTGCTCACGCACGGCTTCACCGTCGACGGCGAAGGCCGCAAGATGAGCAAGTCGCTCGGCAACGGTATCGACCCGCATGAAGTGGCGAACCGCCTTGGCGCGGAAATCATCCGTCTGTGGATCGCCTCGACCGATTACTCGGGTGAACTGGCGATCTCCGAAGAGATCCTGAAGCGCGTGACGGAAGGTTATCGCCGCATCCGCAACACGCTGCGCTTCCTGCTCGCGAACCTGTCGGACTTCGACTTCGCGCAACACGCGCGTCCGGTCGAAGACTGGCTCGAGATCGACCGTTACGCGGTGGCGCTATCGGCGAACCTGCAAAACGACATCCTCTCGCACTACGACAAGTACGAGTTCCACCCGGTGGTCGCGAAGCTGCAGACGTTCTGCTCGGAAGACCTGGGCGGCTTCTATCTGGACGTGCTGAAAGACCGTCTGTACACCACGGCGGCTGACTCCGTCGCACGCCGCTCGGCTCAGACCGCGCTGTATCACATCGCACACGGTCTGCTGCGCCTAATGGCGCCGTTCCTGTCGTTCACCGCCGAAGAAGCGTGGAAGATCTTCTCGCCGAACAGCGAAACGATCTTCACCGAGACCTATCACGCGTTCCCGGCGGTGCCGGAAGCGGGTGATCTGCTCGACAAATGGACGCTGCTGCGCGCCGCGCGTAGCGACGTAACCAAGGCGCTGGAAGAAGCACGCGTTGCGAACCTGATCGGTTCGTCGCTGCAGGCGGAAGTCGAAATCCGCGCGAGCGGCGCGCGTTACGACGCGCTCACGAGCCTCGGCGACGACCTGAAGTTCGTGCTGATCACGTCGGCGGCGACCGTCGTCAAGGTCGACAGCGAAGCGGAAGAAGGCGTCGAAGTGATCGCCTCGAAGTATCTGAAGTGCGAACGCTGCTGGCACTACCGCGCGGACGTTGGCGCCAATGCCGAGCACCCCACCCTGTGCGGCCGCTGCTTCAGCAATCTGTTCGGCAACGGTGAAGCGAGGAGCGCGGCATAATGGCGAAAACCATGTCGAAATCGTCAGCCGCCGGTGGTTCGCTGGCGCCGTGGCTCGGTGTCGCGCTGATCGTGATCCTGTTCGATCAGCTCACCAAAATCGCGGTCCAGAAGGTGTTCGCCTACGGTGTTCCGCATGAGGTCGCGCCGTTTTTCAACCTGATCCTCGTGTACAACCGCGGCGCCGCCTTCAGCTTCCTGGCGATGGCGGGCGGCTGGCAGCGCTGGGCGTTCACCGCGCTCGGCGTGGTCGCGGCGCTGGTGATCTGCTATCTGCTCAAGCGCCACGGCGGGCAGAAGATGTTCTGCACGGCGCTCGCGCTGATTCTGGGCGGCGCGCTCGGCAATGTGATCGACCGGCTGGCGTACGGCCATGTGATCGACTTTCTCGATTTTCACGTGCGCACGTGGCACTGGCCGGCGTTCAATCTCGCCGACAGCGCGATCACGATCGGTGCGATCCTGCTCGTGCTCGACGAGTTGCGGCGCGTGCGCGGCTCGCGCTAACGAGTATAGGTAGACCACGCTTTGTCGGAGGCTTTCGTTGGCAACCGCAGAACTCGCAGGAAAACACCTCGTCCTCGGCATGACGGGCGGCATTGCCTGCTACAAGATCGCCGAACTCACGCGTCTGTTGACCAAGGCCGGCGCGACCGTGCAGGTCGTCATGACCGAAGCGGCCACGCAGTTCATCACCCCCGTTACGATGCAGGCGCTGTCCGGCCGGCCGGTCTACACGAGCCAGTGGGACGCTCGCGTGCCGAACAACATGGCGCACATCGATCTCTCGCGTGAAGCCGACGCGATCGTCATTGCACCCGCCTCTACCGACTTCCTCGCCAAACTCGCGCACGGCATGGCCGACGACCTGCTGTCGACGCTGTGTGTAGCACGCGATTGTCCGCTGCTCGTCGTGCCGGCGATGAACCGGCAGATGTGGCAGAACCCGGCCACCCAACGCAACGTCACGCAACTGCGCGCGGACGGCATTGAAGTGCTCGGTCCCGATTCGGGTCCGCAAGCGTGCGGCGAAGTCGGCGACGGGCGCATGCTCGAAGCGGCCGCGACTTACGAAGCGATCGCGTCATTCTTCTCGCCGAAGATCCTCTCCGGCCGCCGCGTGTTGCTGACCGCCGGCCCGACTTTCGAACCGCTCGATCCGGTGCGCGGCATCACCAATCGTTCGAGCGGCAAGATGGGCTTTGCGCTGGCGCGCGCCGCGCAACAAGCCGGCGCCGAGGTACATCTGGTCGCTGGTCCGGTGGCGCTGGAAACGCCGTGGGGCGTGTTCCGCCAAGACGTGCAAACCGCGCAGCAAATGCACGATGCGGTGATGCGCTCGGTCGCCGACGCCGACATCTTCATCGGCGTGGCCGCGGTGGCCGACTGGCGCGTCGATCACGCCAGCGAACACAAGATCAAGAAGACTGCCGAGCGCGCGCTGCCCACCTTCACGTTCGTCGAGAATCCGGACATTCTGGCAGCGATTGCCAAGCTGCAGCATCCGCCGTTCACAGTCGGTTTCGCGGCCGAGAGCGGCGACCTCGAAGTGCACGGCGAAGAAAAGCGCATGCGCAAGAACGTGCCTTTATTGATCGGCAATCTCGGTCCACTGACCTTCGGCATGGACGATAACGAAGTCATCCTGTTCGAAGCGGCAGGTGCCACCAAGCTGCCGCGCGCCGACAAGCAGACGCTCGCGCGCGCATTGATCGTAGAAATTGCCAGGCGTCTGCCCGACACAAGTCTGATTCGCTAAAGCCGCGCGCGGCGGCGCATGTTGCATTCGCCGCGAGCGCCTCTAGCGCACCGATTCATCTGGAGCAGTACTGACATGACGCTACTTTCCGTGCTCGATCAAACGCCCGTGATCGACGGGCACTCAGTGGCGGACGCAATCGCCGCCACCGTCGAACTCGCGCAACTGGCTGACGACCTCGGCTACACGCGCTATTGGTGCGCCGAGCATCACGGCTTGCGCGGCGTGTCGAACCCGTGCCCCGAGGTGATGCTGGCGCGCCTCGGCAGCGTGACCAAACGCATTCGAATCGGCTCAGGTGGCGTGATGCTGCCGTACTACAGCCCTTTCAAGGTCGCCGAGCAATTCATGATGCTCGAGGCACTGTTTCCGAACCGTATCGACCTCGGCGTAGGACGCGCCCCAGGAGGCGACATGCGCACGGCGCAGGCGGTCGCGGCCGGTGCCTACAATCGCGGCGAGATTTTTCCGCAGCAGGTCGCCGATCTGGTCGGCCTGATGCACGGCACACTGCCCGAGGATCACCTTGGGCACGGCGTGCTGCTTCAACCGCAAATCGCTACGCGTCCCCAATTGTGGGTACTCGGGTCGAGTGAATTCGGCGGCCTGCTGGCGGCGCAACTCGGCATCCGCTTTGCGTTCGCGCATTTCATCAACGCGCATTTCGGGCATCAGGTGGCGCTGGCTTATCGTGAACGCTTCAAGGCTAGCCTGGAAACAGAACAGCCCTATCTGGCCGCCTCGGTATTTGTGATTTGCGCCGACACCGAACAGGAAGCCGCCGACCTGGAAAAAGCGGTCGATCTGCGCCGCGTGCAGATGGCCCTTGGCCTGAATGCGCCGATTCCGACGGTCGAGCAAGGCGCTGCGCAGGAATACGGCGTGCGTGAGCAACTGGTGATCGACCGCGAGAAGCCGCGCAGCATCATCGGCACGCCGGAAACCGTCACTGAGCGGCTGCATGCCTTGCAGGAGCAGTTCCAGGCCGATGAATTGATCGTGCTCACCGTAGCGGGCAGCTATCGCGCCCGGCTGCGCTCCTATGAACTTCTCGCCGACGCGTTCCAACTCGGACGCCCGGCCTCCACTCCTTAACCCTTCGAACCTGCATGAAACTCGACCTGAAGATTCTCGATGCGCGCATGCGCGAACAACTCCCGGCCTACGCAACCACCGGCAGCGCGGGCCTCGACCTACGCGCCTGCCTCGACGAACCGCTGACCCTCAAACCCGGCGAAACCGCACTGGTGCCGACGGGTCTGGCGATTCACGTCGCCGATCCGGGTTACGCGGCGCTGATCCTGCCGCGTTCGGGTCTGGGTCATAAACACGGCATCGTGCTGGGCAACCTGGTCGGGCTGATCGATTCAGATTATCAAGGGCAACTGATGATTTCGACCTGGAATCGCGGCACAACCACGTTCGTATTGAATCCGATGGAGCGCCTTGCCCAACTGGTGATCGTGCCGGTCGTGCAAGCTGAATTCAACATCGTCGACGATTTCGAGACCAGCGAGCGTGGCGCAGGCGGGTTCGGCAGCACCGGCAAGCACTAAGCCCTATCGATCGATAAGCGTTGAAGCCTCGCTTGCTTCCAACAAGCGCTTCGCGCAACGCAAAAAGCAGAACGGCGCGGGGTTCAACCCGCGCCGTTCTGCTTTCAGATGAGACTGAAACGCTTACTCGACCGACTTACTCAACCTCAACCGCTTCCGGATTCGGATTACGCGGCGCCGGATGCTCGTCGAAGGTCAACTGCACCTTGTCTTCCGCATCCACGTCGACCGTCACGCGGCCGCCATTCATCAGCTTGCCGAACAGCAACTCGTCGGCCAGCGCACGACGGATCGTGTCCTGGATCAGACGCTGCATCGGCCGCGCACCCATCAACGGATCGAAACCGTGTTTCGCGAGGTGAGCACGCAGCGCGTCGGTGAAGAGCGCATCGACCTTCTTCTCGTGCAGCTGATCTTCCAGTTGCATCAGGAACTTGTCGACCACGCGCATGATGATTTCTTCATCGAGCGAGCGGAAGCTGATCGTTGCGTCCAGACGGTTACGGAACTCCGGTGTGAACATGCGCTTGATGTCGACCATTTCGTCGCCGGTTTCCCGACGGTTCGTGAAGCCGATCACCGCCTTGCCCATTGCCTCGGCGCCCGCGTTCGTCGTCATGATGATGATGACGTTACGGAAATCCGCCTTGCGGCCGTTGTTGTCCGTCAGCGTGCCGTGGTCCATCACCTGCAGCAGCACGTTGTAGATGTCCGGATGCGCCTTTTCGATTTCGTCGAGCAGCAGCACGCAGTGCGGCTTCTTCGTGACGGCTTCGGTCAGCAGACCGCCCTGGTCAAAACCGACATAGCCTGGCGGCGCACCGATCAAACGGCTCACCGCATGACGCTCCATGTATTCCGACATGTCGAAGCGGATCAATTCGATCCCCAGCGTGAAAGCCAGTTGCTTCGCCACTTCCGTCTTGCCGACGCCCGTGGGGCCGGAGAACAGGAACGCGCCGATCGGCTTATCCAGCTTGCCGAGACCCGCACGCGCCATCTTGATCGCGGCCGACAGTGCGTCGATGGCCGGGTCTTGCCCGAACACCACGCTCTTCAGATCGCGATCCAGCGTTTGCAGCTTGCTGCGATCGTCTTGCGACACGCTTTGCGGTGGGACGCGAGCAATCTTCGAGATGATTTCTTCGATCTCGTTCTTGCCGATGGTCTTCTTCTGCTTCGACTTCGGCAGGATGCGTTGCGCCGCGCCCGCTTCGTCGATCACGTCGATCGCCTTGTCCGGCAGATGACGATCCGTGATGAAGCGTGCCGACAACTCAGCCGCCGCCGACAGTGCGCCCGACGAATACTTCACGCCGTGGTGCTCTTCGAAGCGCGACTTCAGGCCGCGCAAGATCGCCACCGTCTGCTCGACGGTCGGCTCAGTCACGTCGACCTTCTGGAAGCGGCGCGACAATGCCGCGTCTTTTTCGAAGATGCCGCGATATTCCGTGAACGTGGTCGCGCCGATGCACTTCAAAGTGCCCGACGACAACGCCGGCTTCAGCAGATTCGACGCGTCCAGCGTGCCGCCCGACGCAGCGCCTGCGCCGATCAGCGTATGAATTTCGTCAATGAACAGGATTGCGTGCGGACGTTCCTTCAATTCCTTGAGGACCGTCTTCAGGCGTTGCTCGAAGTCGCCGCGATACTTGGTGCCAGCGAGCAGCGCGCCCATGTCGAGCGAATACACCTGCGCATCGGCCAGAATATCCGGCACTTCGCCGCGCGTAATGCGCCAGGCAAGCCCTTCGGCGATCGCGGTCTTGCCGACGCCGGCCTCACCGACCAGCAGCGGATTGTTCTTGCGGCGGCGGCATAGCACCTGGACCACACGCTCGACTTCCGACTCGCGCCCGATCAGCGGATCGATGCGGCCGTCTTTCGCCATCTGGTTCAGGTTCTGCGTGAACTGGGCGAGCGGCGTTTCCTTCTGCGCGGCGGCTTCGTCGGACTCGGCATTCGCGTCGCTCGCTTTCGCGGCGTCCGTGCTGCTGGTCTTGGCAATGCCATGCGAGATGAAATTCACCACATCCAGACGCGTCACGCCCTGCTGCTGCAGGTAGTACACCGCATGCGAATCCTTCTCGCCGAAGATCGCCACCAGCACATTCGCGCCGGTCACTTCCTTCTTGCCATTCGAGGTGGATTGCACATGCATGATCGCGCGCTGGATCACACGCTGGAAACCCAGCGTGGGCTGCGTGTCGACGTCGTCCGTGCCAGGCACGGTCGGCGTGTTGTCATGAATGAAGTTGCGCAGGTTCTGGCGCAGATCCTCGATATTGGCCGCGCATGCACGCAACACCTCCGCCGCTGTTGGATTGTCCAACAGTGCCAGCAAAAGATGTTCGACCGTTATGAACTCGTGCCGCGCCTGGCGTGCTTCCATGAACGCCATGTGCAGGCTGACTTCCAGTTCCTGGGCAATCATGCTTCCTCCATCACACACTGCAGCGGATGCCCGGCCTGCCGTGCGTGGGTAACGACTTGCTCGACTTTGGTCGACGCGATGTCCCGCGTATAGACCCCACAAACTCCCCTGCCCTCGCGATGCACCTTCAACATCACCTGCGTTGCGGTTTCACGATCTTTATTGAAATATTCCTGCACGATCATCACGACAAATTCCATTGGCGTGAAGTCGTCATTCAGCAGCACTACCTTGTACATGGAAGGCGGCTTCAGCTTCTTTTCCTGCCGCTCCAGTACGGTGCCGTCCTGCTTGTCCGGGATAATCGCCATACACCCATTCTAAACAACTAGGACAGGCCCGCAATCCTGTCAAAACCCGGCCGACCGGCCGGTGAGCCCGTTCGCTCCCGCCTGATGGGTAAATACCCCCAAGCGGTGCGTCATTCGACGAGCCGATTGCGGAGCCGGCCCCTATCCTGTGATGCGTCGCGGCCGTGCTGCGCCGCAGTCGGATCGAGTATCGCACAACCTGCCCATACTGGCTGACGGCACGCGCCCGGCCAGCGGACGGCGTGCGACCCGCAGAACAGCATGTGAGTCGATTATGCGACTTTTCAAGACAGCACGCTTGGGCAACCGCACATAAGAAAACAAAAGCGGGAAAAACCCTGGAAAACGCCTGTTTGCAACGCGACAACGACGTCTCAAAATTTTCTTGACACTCGAATAAAGAGCCTCAACAATCAAGCTGGCACTTTTTTCACTGCGCCATAAATCGAAAAAATGCCGATGGTGAGCTTGTGAGGAGGGAGCGGCTGCATCGCGCGGCCGTCGAGCTTTTCGAGGGCTCGTGGTAGTGACATGAGTTACAGGGGAAGTTGGAATGGCAACTGGTACGGTCAAATGGTTCAATGACGCAAAAGGTTTCGGATTCATCACGCCTGACGAGGGTGGTGAGGATCTGTTTGCACACTTCTCGGCCATCCAGATGAATGGGTTCAAGACCCTCAAGGAAGGTCAAAAAGTAACCTTCGAGGTCGTGCAAGGCCCGAAAGGCAAACAGGCATCGAACATCCAGGCACCTGCCTGAACCTGTTCGTTACCCGTCCTTTGAAACCCGGCTCCGTGCCGGGTTTCTTTTTTTGGGCGGCGCGTTCTAATTTGAGGCGGATTGCCACTGCGGCCACCGTGGCTTGAAACGTCGACAAAGCGAATGTCTCAAATACTGGACACCCGCTTTCCTTTCCGAACGCTTTCGATAGTCACCCGTTGGCGGCCGCACGACTACCCGCCATCGCACGTTGTAGCGCCAGACTGCGAGCGAGATCGCCTTCGTACACTGCAATGCCCTGGTGCCGCAGATTCGACCGCGCATCGACCGCTGGCGTGATACCGATGCTTGCGATGAGGCGGCAAAATGCATAGTCCTCGGACAGATACAACCGCGACTCCGGATCGATCATGGTGTCGAAGAACGCGTAGAGGAATGCCGCCGGCTCACCCGTATCCAGTTCCGGACGGCCTGCGAGCCTCGAACGGCAATGAAGCTCAGGAAAGCGTTGCATCAGCGCCAGAAAGACTTCTCGCTTGATCAGCATGAAGCCGGTGGGCGCATAGAGAACGTCGAGAAAGCCGTCAGCGTCGGCTTCCAGTACATCTCCCCGCACTATTGCGGGGTACATGGCGTGGCGGGCGCGAAAATCGGCCTTCGTCGAACCGGCCGGGACCGCCTGCTCCAGACCGGCGGCCGGCCACCCATCGTTCTTCAGCGGATAGACGCCGGCCACCACCGGCCGATCGGTCTGCAACAGGCGAACCACATCCGCGCCTTTGAAGCCGATATCACCGTCGATCCACATCAGATGCGTGAAGCGGGCATCGGCGAGAAATTCCGCCACCATGGTGTTGCGCGCGCGAGTGATCAGACTGTCGAAGCTGTTGAAGTTGACCCGCAAGCCGAAGCCTTGTTGGGCCGCCTCGTCGTAGAGGTCGAGAAGTCCAAGCGCGTAGTCGGTCGTCACGACCGCGCCATAGCTGGGGGTGGCGACGTACACATTGGCAACGGAATCTTTGTGGGTCATCGTTTTGTCACTCTCACGCAGGGAAGTTGGTTGGGTTCGCCGGCAGGTGGGCGCGCCTCGCTAACAGGCGGGCGCGATTTCCAGCCGGGCGTACCGTACCCGACGGGGTGCGGGGAGTTCTCGATATTGGTCGGATGCGACCTCTTGAAACGTCGTAACGTGACGTGGCGTTTTGAGCAAACGCTGTAGGAATGCATGAATCGCATGCAGATGCGCTTCATGCGCTGTAAAACAAAAAACCCCGGCCACCTCACGGCGCCGGGGTTTTGTTGACTCAGGCTGGAAAAACCAGCGCGAATCGCTTACATATTTTCGATCAACACCTGGCCAAAGCCCGAGCAGGACACCTGCGTCGCGCCTTCCATCAAGCGCGCGAAGTCATACGTGACCCGCTTTTGCAGAATCGACTTTTCCATCGACTTGATGATCAGGTCGGCCGCTTCAGTCCAACCCATGTGACGCAGCATCATTTCAGCCGAGAGAATTTCCGAACCCGGATTGACGTAGTCCTTGCCGGCGTACTTCGGCGCCGTGCCGTGCGTGGCCTCGAACATCGCGACCGAATCCGACATGTTCGCACCCGGCGCAATCCCGATACCGCCGACTTGCGCGGCCAGCGCGTCTGAAATGTAGTCGCCGTTCAGGTTCAGCGTGGCGATCACGTCGTATTCCGCCGGACGCAGCAGGATCTGCTGCAGGAACGCGTCGGCGATCACGTCTTTCACCACGATGTCGCCGCCCGTTTTCGGGTTCTTGATCTTCATCCACGGACCGCCGTCGATCAGCTCCGCAGCGAATTCCTTCTGCGCCAGCGCATAACCGTAGTCGCGGAACGCGCCTTCGGTGAACTTCATGATGTTGCCCTTGTGCACCAGCGTGAGCGAGCGGCGCTCGTTGTCGATCGCATACTGGATCGCCTTGCGCACGAGGCGCTCCGTGCCTTCGCGCGACACCGGCTTGACACCGATCCCTGAGGTTTCCGGGAAGCGGATCTTCTTCACACCCATTTCTTCGCGCAGGAACTTGATGACCTTCTTCGCGTCTTCCGACCCGGCGGGCCATTCGATGCCGGCATAGATGTCTTCCGAGTTCTCGCGGAAGATCACCATGTCGATCTTCTCCGGCTCACGCACCGGTGAAGGCACGCCCTTGAAGTACTGCACCGGGCGCAGGCAGACATACAGATCGAGGTCCTGACGCAGCGCGACGTTCAGCGAACGGATACCACCGCCGACCGGCGTGGTGAGCGGACCCTTGATCGAGACGACGTATTCCTTCAGCACCTGCAGCGTTTCTTCCGGCAGCCACACGTCCGGGCCGTACACCTTGGTCGACTTCTCGCCGGCGTAGATTTCCATCCAGTGGATTTTCTTCTTGCCCGCGTAGGCTTTTTCTACCGCGGCATCCACCACCTTCAACATCACCGGCGTGATGTCGAGGCCCGTACCGTCGCCTTCGATATACGGAATGATTGGCTGGTCGGAAACGTTGAGCGAGAAATCTGCGTTGACGGTGATCTTGTCACCGCCGGTCGGAACCTTGATGTGCTGATACGGCATGATCGGACTCCAGTGAAGGCTGTGCTGAAAGCTGATGGGAGACTGCGAAAACCGGGTGCTCCTCGCTACGCGCAATGCCGGACGCCCGCGAGCGGCCTGGTCGTCTATTCTAGCCCACGCCGACGCAGCCACGAGCCGGTATGCCGCTCGGGGTTTTCCAACATTGTCGAAAATCAAAATCAGTCGCTCGCTTAGTCTTATGTCTTATATAAGACAGAGGACTTGCAGCAGATCATTATGCATTATTATTCCGCCATTTACTACCGAGCCAGCGCCCCTCCTGGCCTGCGCGGCACGCTCCCGCCGCCGCTCGACCTTCATCGATTCCTCTATGCGACTCCTCGCCCTGAACAAACCGTTCGGCACCATCTGTCAGTTTTCGCCGCATGAAACGCGGGCGTCGCTGGCCGACTGGGTGAAAGTGCCCGGCATCTATCCGGCGGGCCGGCTCGACTCCGATAGCGAAGGGCTGCTTCTCCTTACCGACGACGGCGCGCTGCAAGCGCGCATCGCCGAGCCGCGTCACAAACTTGTCAAACGTTATTGGGCACAGGTGGAAGGCGCAGTCGATGATGCCACGCTGAAGAAGCTCGCACGCGGTGTCGACCTCGGCGATTATGTGACACGGCCCTGCCGCGCCGAATACGTCGAGCCGACCGACTCGCTTTGGACTCGCACGCCGCCGATCCGCTATCGCGCCGCGATTCCGACCACATGGATCGAGTTGTCGATCACTGAAGGCAAGAACCGCCAGGTACGACGCATGACCGCCGCAGTGGGTTTCCCGACATTGCGTCTCGTGCGTGCCGGTATCGGCGCACTCGATATTTTTTCGCTTGGGCTGCAGCCGGGAGAGAGTGTCGAGTTGCCGCTGAAGGCCCCATGGGAAGGCATCGCCTGAACGCATTTGCATGCGCGCCATGTCTGCACCGAACCCACACTGAACCCGCATCGAACCGCTATTTTGACCCCCCGGCGAGAAAGCTAACTCGTTGTATCCGCAAACAAAATAGCGCGTGAAACCAATATGAAAAACGCGTGAAACAATTGCGTTCACGATCGCTCTGCGGCCATTCATTTGCTTCAGCACGTCGGCATATAAATTTTCCACGAAATTCACGTCAACCGGTGCGCGAGCTCACGCGTTATTCGACGCAGATGCCGCCCGAAGCTATCCGGCATTCAGCCTTAAGGGCCTTTGCACACGCCGCTCTCGCGGTGAGTACGGGGAGTCTGAGCGCTAAGCAGACGCGTCGAAAAAATGTTCGATGCGGCTGTCAACCGAAAGGTGGATGGCACGTTTACCGACATGACTCTACATATAACCGGGTCATTTGGTTAATCAACTAAAGCTGAGGATTCACAAAATGAACAAACTGATCGCCGCTCTGGTCGCTGGTCTCTTCGCAACGGCAGCATTCGCACAAGCTTCGGCACCGGCAGCAGCTTCGGCAGCTCCGATGGCAGCAGCTTCGTCGGCAAAGAAGACCACGAAGCACGCTCACAAGAAGTCGCACAAGAAGGCAGCAGCAGCAGCTGCAGCTTCGGGCGCTTCGGAGTAAGTTTGTTGTAAAAACGCAGTCAAGAACTAGCTTCATTGCCGTTCTTACGGCGTTGAAAGGCAGATCACCGCAAGGCGATCTGCCTTTTTGTTTTTGACGCGCTCGCGTAACATTCGCGAGTTAAATTTCAGCAAGGAGTCATGCCGTGCGATTTCCCATGCGCTCGTTGATTGCGCGTTTCGCTGTTGCCGTTGCACTGCCGCTCGCCGCGATGTCGTTCGCCGCGACCACCGCTGCCCCCGCTCATGCGCAACAGATGCCGGCGGGCGCTAAGCAGCCCGGCGACTTTCCGCGCGCAAAGCTGACCGCGGGCATGTTCGTGATCGACGCAGCCGTCGCCGCTAACGACGCCGATCGCGAACAGGGTCTGATGTATCGCACGACCCTCGCGCCGAATGAAGGCATGCTGTTCGTCTTCAATGAAAACGCCGTGCATTGCTTCTGGATGAAGAACACGTTGATCCCGCTGTCGATCGCTTTCATCCGCGCCGACGGCACGGTCACCGACATCGACGAGATGCAGGCCGAGACCACCAACAATCACTGCCCGAAGAACAACGGCGTGTATGCGTTGGAAATGAGCAAGGGCTGGTTCTCGTCGAAAGGCATCAAACCGGGCATGAAGATCCAGGGCTTGCCGGCCGCACAATAAAGGCGCGTCGACCACGACGACACCCTGCCGAGTCTTCAGCGGCCGCTTTTCACAAAAAGCCGGTGCCTTTCGCGAGGCGCCGGCTTTTTTCCATTCAGCGCGGGGCGGGTGATGCCCGGCACCACCCGGCAGAGGCCGGCGCCGTCGCGCGAGCCCATACCAGCAGGCCTTCACACGCGGCTGGCAAGATTCCTGCAAAAGACAGGCCGACGCGCTATCCTAGTATTCTTGGTAAAGCAGCATCCAAGGCTCCCCGGGCAGCACAGACTGCCGCCCGGCAAGCGTTTCAGGCGCGCCATTTCAAGGAGGTTCACGTGCCCCGCAAGACTCCCATCGAGCGCTACCGGAATATCGGCATTAGCGCTCACATCGACGCCGGCAAAACCACCACCACTGAACGCATCCTGTTCTACACAGGCGTGACCCACAAGATCGGCGAGGTTCACGACGGTGCTGCGACGATGGACTGGATGGAACAGGAGCAGGAGCGCGGCATCACGATCACATCGGCTGCCACGACTGCTTTCTGGAAGGGTATGGCCGGCAACTATCCGGAACACCGGATCAACATCATCGACACCCCGGGTCACGTCGACTTCACAATTGAAGTTGAGCGCTCGATGCGCGTGCTCGACGGCGCCTGCATGGTGTACGACTCGGTCGGCGGCGTGCAGCCGCAGTCCGAAACCGTGTGGCGTCAGGCGAACAAGTACAAGGTGCCGCGCATTGCGTTCGTCAACAAGATGGACCGCGTCGGCGCGGACTTCTTCCGTGTGCAACGACAGATCGGCGATCGCCTGAAGGGCGTCGCGGTGCCGATCCAGATTCCGGTCGGTGCGGAAGATCATTTCCAGGGCGTGGTCGACCTCGTCAAGATGAAGGCGATCTACTGGGACGAAGAGAACCAGGGCATCAAGTTCGAGTACCGGGACATTCCGCCCGAGCTCGAGGCGACCGCGAAGGAGTGGCACGACAAGATGGTCGAGGCTGCCGCTGAAGCGAGCGAGGAGCTGCTCGACAAATACCTGCACGGTGGGACGCTGACCGAAGATGAAATCAAGCACGGCATTCGTGTGCGTACCATCGCCAACGAGATCGTGCCGATGCTGTGCGGCAGCGCGTTCAAGAACAAGGGCGTGCAGGCCATGCTCGACGCGGTGATCGACTATTTGCCTTCGCCGCTCGACATCCCCGCGATTACCGGACACGACGAGCACGACAACGAAATCGAGCGGCATCCGAAAGACGACGATCCGTTCTCCGCGCTCGCCTTCAAGATCATGACCGACCCGTTCGTGGGCCAACTGATTTTCTTCCGCGTGTATTCGGGCGTGGTGAATTCGGGCGATACCGTCTACAACGCGACCAAGGAAAAGAAGGAACGCCTTGGCCGGATCCTGCAGATGCATGCGAACGAGCGCAAGGAAATCAAGGAAGTCTACTGCGGCGACATTGCCGCGGCAGTCGGCCTGAAAGAAGCGACCACGGGCGACACGCTGTGCGATCCGCAACACGTGATCATTCTTGAAAAGATGATCTTCCCGGAACCGGTGATTTCGCAGGCCGTCGAGCCGAAAACCAAGGTCGACCAGGAAAAGATGGGCATCGCGCTCAATCGTCTGGCGCAGGAAGACCCGTCGTTCCGCGTGCAGACGGATGAAGAATCCGGCCAAACCATCATCTCCGGGATGGGCGAGTTGCACCTGGAAATTCTGGTCGACCGGATGAAACGCGAGTTCGGCGTCGAAGCGACCGTCGGCAAGCCGCAGGTTGCTTACCGCGAAACGGTGCGCAACAAGGTCGAAGACGTCGAAGGCAAGTTCGTCAAGCAGTCGGGCGGCCGCGGCCAGTACGGCCACGCGGTGATCACGCTCGAACCGTCGGCGCAAGGCAAAGGCTACGAATTCGTCGACGCGATCAAGGGCGGCGTGATTCCGCGTGAATACATTCCGGCAGTCGACAAGGGCATTCAGGAAACACTGAAGGCCGGCGTGCTGGCGGGCTATCCGGTGGTCGACGTGAAAGTGACGCTGACCTTCGGTTCGTACCACGACGTCGACTCGAACGAAAACGCGTTCCGCATGGCCGGTTCGATGGCGTTCAAGGACGCCATGCGCAAGGCCAAACCGGTACTGCTCGAACCGATGATGGCCGTCGAAGTGGAAACGCCGGAAGACTTCATGGGCAACGTGATGGGCGATCTGTCGAGCCGTCGTGGCATGGTGCAAGGCATGGAAGACATCGCCGGCGGTGGCGGCAAGCTGGTGCGCGCCGAAGTACCGCTTGCGGAGATGTTCGGCTATTCGACTTCACTGCGCTCGGCAACGCAAGGTCGCGCGACGTACACGATGGAGTTCAAGCACTACGCTGAAACGCCGAACAACGTCGCGGAAGCCGTGATCAACGCAAAGCAGAAGTAAGCGCCGAGGGTTGCAACACGCCATGTGCTGCGACCCGCGATGCAATGAAGGCTGACAGCAAAAGGCCCGTCCCCTGTGGATGGGCTTTTTTTCGTCCGTGACACCGCCTGGAGCAGCCGGCAACACGCACGTTTTTGAACGTGCAAAAATGCCAAACGGCGCCGGGCCGACCGCCCGGACTAACGCCCTCAAGGAGACACACCATGAGCCAGGATCACGAACACCCGCACTATAAGGATGAGCAACCGCCGGCGCCGATCGATTGGCGCGAGCACGGCGTCAAGGTCATCAAGGGCGACCAGCTCGACAGCAATACCGCGCAAACGCCGGGCATGAATCGCGCGGCGGCGATCAACGCGGCGCGCGTCGGCGCGCAGAAAATCTGGGCCGGCACCGTGACGATCCATCCGAATGCAAAGACCGGCGCGCATCATCACGGCGCGCTCGAAAGCGTGATCTACGTGGTGCGAGGCCAGGCACGCATGCGCTGGGGCGAGCATCTCGAGTTCACCGCCGAAGCCGGCCCGGGCGACTTCATCTTCGTGCCGCCCTATGTGCCGCATCAGGAGATCAACGCCAGTACCGACGATCCGCTCGAATGCGTGCTGGTGCGCAGCGACAATGAAGCGGTGGTGGTAAATCTGAACATCGACGCGGTGGAAGCGCCGGAAACGGTCTTCTGGGTCGATCCGATTCACAAGCATCCGCACGATCACTAAACTTCTATCACGCAACTCATGACGCCGACTGCTTCGCTGCGCCCTCGCCTCATCACGCTGTATGCCGTCCTGATCGCCGCCAACCTCGGCGCGTGGGCGTGGGCGCTGATCGCGTTTCGCCACTATCCGCTGCTGCTCGGCACCGCGCTGCTCGCGTATGGCTTCGGTCTGCGCCACGCAGTGGATGCGGACCACATCGCGGCGATCGATGCCGTTACGCGCAAGCTGATGCAGGCGGGCAAGCAACCGCTCGGCGTGGGCCTGGCGTTTTCGCTGGGCCATTCGACAATCGTGATCGCGGCGACGATCGGCATTGCGTGGACTGCGCATTCGCTGCACGGCCGCTTCGACACCTTCAAGGCGGTCGGCGGCACGATCGGCACCGTCGTCTCGGCAGTGTTTCTGCTGGTGCTGGCGTGCGTGAACCTCGTGATTCTGCGCGACGTGTGCCGCCGCTATCGCCACGTCCAACGCGGCGGCGAACTCGCTGCTGAAACGACGGCAGGCGTCGCGCCCGCCGGTCTGCTGTCGCGCGCATTGCGGCCGATGTTCCGGCTCGTGACGAAAAGCTGGCACATGTACCCGGTCGGCGTGCTGTTCGGTCTCGGCTTCGACACCGCGACCGAGATCGGCCTGCTGGCGATTGCCGCGTCCGAAGCCGGCAAAGGTCTGCCGCTGTATTCGATCCTCGTGTTCCCGGCGCTCTTCACCGCGGGCATGACGCTGGTCGATTCGACCGACAACGTGCTGATGGTCCACGCCTACGGCTGGGCCATGGACGATCCGAAACGCAAGCTCTACTACAACGCGAGCATCACGTTCGTTTCGGCGGTGGTGGCAATCGTCATTGGCGGCGTTGAAGCGCTGGGCCTGCTGTCGGACAAACTCGGTTTGAGCGGCGGCGTATGGGATGCGGTGGCGGGTCTCAACGAACGCTTCGGCGTACTGGGTTACGGCATCGTCGCAACCTTCATGGCGTGCTGGATCGGCTCGGTGCTGTTCCATCGCTGGCGCCGCGCCGGCATCGTTGCACGGTAAATCCAACGTGCCTTCGCAGAAGACCGGCATGGTTTCCACGGCGGCGACGACACAACGGCAGTTTCCGCGCTGCGGCATCCTGCGCTTTTGCGCAACCGTGCGAGACAGCCCGCCGAGCGTTGTCGTGACGACACACGCCGGCCCTTTTATACGCCAAACGGCGACCGGACCGCGCAGCAAGCGCGCCGAACCGATGGGCAATCGCTTACACTGAAACCGCTTTTCAGCACTGCAGCGCGCTGCAGCTTTTCGTCATTGCAATAAAGTCGCCTGTCGCGTGCATCTGGCGCGGCCCTTCAGAACCGACAGCAGAACGGACTGGATACTCCATCGATGAAGACTCCCGCGGACCGATTTCTCGAACTCGACCTAGCTCGCCACACCGCCGACGCCTACGGCAACCACGCCATCGACGAATTCATCGCCGGCCGCATCACGCGCCGCGATCTGCTGCGCTATGCGAGCGTGATCGGTTTGTCGCTGGCCGGCGGCGGCGTGCTGAATGCGCCGCGAGCCCGCGCGCAAGGCGCACCGAGCCCGTCCAACCAGACGATCCGCGTGGCCCACCTGACGCCGGCCGGCGCCGTCGATCCGCTCACCGTGAACGATGCCGCGAGCCTCGCGCTGCTGAATCAGACCGGCGAATTCCTGATCGACGACGACGGCGAAAAACTCGTGCTGAAGCCGGCGCTTGCCTTGTCGTGGAAGCCGAACGACAAGGGCGACGTGTGGACCTTCACGCTGCGCCCGAACGTCAAATTCCACGACGGCCAGGCATTCACCGCCAAAGACGTCGTCGCCACCTTCGATCGGCTCGCCGATCCGGCGAGCGGTTCGGCGGCGCTCTCGGTGCTCAAGGGCGTGCTGTCGAAAGGCGGTGCGAAGGTCGTCGACGAACACACGGTCGCCTTCCATCTCGATGCACCGAACGGCAACTTCCCGTACTACGTTTCCTCGGACAATTACAACGCCGTGATCCTGCCCGCGAACTATGCGGGTGGTTATGAAAAGAGCTTCATCGGCACCGGTCCGTTCAAGCTCGAAAAGTATCAGGCGAAGGTCGGCGCCTCGTTCGTGCGCAATCCGGACTACTGGGGCGACAAAGCGTTACCGCAACGCGTACAGTTCTCGTTCTACGCCGACGAACAGGCACAAATGCTCGCGTTGCAAGGCCACCAGGCCGACGTGATGGGCACCTTCACCGTGCAGGGCGGCGCCGGTATTCTGAACAATCCGGATTACAAGGCAATCGGCGTGAAGTCGAGCGCGCATCGCCAGATTCATATGCGCAACGACAATCCGTTGTTCAAGGACAAGCGCGTGCGCCAGGCGCTGGCATTGTCGCTCGACCGCGACGTGCTGGTGCGAGGGCTGTTTAAGGGCCGTGCACAGATCGGCAACGACAGCCCGTTCGCACCGGTATTTCCGTCTTCCGATGCAGGCGTCGCGCAACGCAGGATCGACATCGCGAAGGCGAAGCAACTGCTTGCGCAAGCGGGCGTGCCGAACGGCTTCGACGTCACGCTGACCACCGAGAAGTACATGGAGATTCCCGATCTCGCGGTGGTCGTGCAGAACGCAGCGAAGGCGATCGGCGTGCGCATCAATCTGAAGGTGGAGAGTCAGTCGCTGTACTACGGCGCGGGCACACCGGGGAAATCGGATTGGCTCGACTCGCCGCTCGGCATCACCGATTACGGTCATCGCGGCGTGCCGAACGTGTTTCTGAACGCGCCGCTCACCAGCACCGGCACGTGGAACGCCGCGCACTTCAAGAACCCGCAATACGATCAACTGGTCGCGCAGTTCGTCGCGGCAGTCGACCTGGGCACGCAAAAGAAAATCTCCGGGCAGATTCAGACGCTGCTGCTCGACGAAACGCCCGTGATCATTCCGTTCTTTTACGATCAGTTGATCGCCATGCGCAAGGGTGTGAACGGCGTGCGCTTCACCGCACTCGCGCAACTCTATTTCGACCGCGCGGTGTTGAGCGCGTGATGTGGATGCAAAAGCGGTTTGAACGTAAAAGCGGTTTGACGCGAAGGCGTTGAAAGCATGAGCGCACGGCACTTCTTCGGCAGGAGATCACAATGTCGACCACGGTGACCCCTTCCGCCGCTCCGGTCCCCACCGGCAACGCCGGCCGTGTCGCGCGATTTCTGGCGACGCGGGTCGGTTTGTCGTTGATTACGCTGTGGCTGCTGTCCGTGATCGTGTTCGCGGGCGGCCAGTTGCTGCCTGGCGATATCGGCCGCGCCGTGCTCGGGCCGCTCGCCGATGCGCGCGCGGTCGCCGCGCTCAATCATCAGCTCGGCGCGGACCGGCCGCTCATGACGCAATACGTCGAGTGGATCTCGCATTTCGTGCGCGGCGACATGGGGCTTTCCTATGCGTACCGTGAACCGGTTGCGCCGTTTATCGCCGACGCCCTGGCGCATTCGGCCAAGCTCGGTCTGCTCGCGTTTATCGTCGTCGTGCCGCTCGGCATTGCGGGCGGTGTGTGGTCGGCCATGCACGCGGGACGCTGGCTCGATCGCACCATCAGCATCGCCGGTTTGTCGGCGACCGTGGTGCCGGAGTTCGTCTCGTCGATCGTGCTGATTCTGGTGTTCGGCGTGTGGCTGCGTTGGTTGCCGATCGAAGCGTCGTATCCGCCCGAAGCGAGCGCGCTCGAACAATTGCGGTATCTGATTCTGCCGGTGCTGCCACTGGTGTTGGTGTTCTTCGGCTACATCGCGAGAATGGCGCGCGCGGGCACCGTCGAAGCGCTCGATGCGGACTACACCCGCACGGCAATCCTCAAAGGCTTGCCGCGCCGTACCGTGATCTGGCGGCACGTGTTGCGCAATGCGCTGCTGCCGACCATCACCGTCGCCGCCACGCAGCTCGGCTACATGATCGGCGGCCTCGTGGTGGTCGAGACGCTGTTCCACTATCAAGGTATCGGCTCGCTGATCTACAACGCCGCCAAGGCCAAGGATTTTCCGATGCTCGAAGCGGGCGTGCTGACAATCGGCGTGGTCTACACCGCCGCCAACCTCGTCGCCGATGCACTGCATATCCTGCTCAATCCGCGACTACGAGTGAGGAGCGCCGAATGAGCACCATCGTTCCGCCGGCCGCGCCGCCCGCTCCACGCCCGGCTACTGAACCGCGCTTCGACCAGTTGCGCGTCCTGCTGCGCTCGCCCACGTTTGTGGTCGGCGTGTTGATCGTTGGATGGTGGGTGGTCTGCGCGATCGCCGGGCAATGGATCGTGCGGATCGACCCGTACGCATCCGATCCGCTCAACTCGCTCACACCGCCCGATGGCACGCATTGGTTCGGCACCGATCAGCTCGGTCGTGACGTGTTCTCCCGCGTCATTGTTGGCGCGCGCGACATTCTGACCATTGCGCCTTTGGCGACCCTGCTCGGCACGGTCGCGGGAACAGCCCTCGGCTTGATCGTCGGCTATTTCGAGGGCTGGGTGGACAACGTCGTGGGCCGCGCGATCGACGCTGTGCTCGCGCTGCCGCTCGTGATCGTCGCGTTGCTCGCGCTGGCCGCGGTCGGCGCATCGAACTTCACCGTGATCTTAGTGATCGGCATTACCTTCACGCCGATCACCGCGCGCACAGTACGCGCGGCCGTGTTCGCCGAACGGCATCTGGACTACGTCGCCGCAGCGCAACTGCGGGGCGAACGCGCGCCGTACATCATGTTCGCGGAGATTCTGCCGAACGTGCTGCCACCGATCATCGTCGAGGCGACCGTGCGGCTCGGGTATGCCATTTTCGCGGTCGCGACGCTGTCGTTTCTCGGCTTCGGCATTCAGCCGCCTTCCGCCGACTGGGGGCTCGCGCTGTCCGAGTCGTACACGCTGATGGCGGGTGGCGCATGGTGGACCGTGGTGTTCGCGGCCGGCGCCATCGCCTCGCTCGTGGTCGGCGTGAATCTGATCGCCGATAGCGTGCAAGGAGTGCTCGACCGATGAACGGCCCGCCGCCCGCCTCGTTCCCCGCCTTCGACGTGTCGAAAAGCGATCGCACGGATGCGCTGACTGTCGTCGGCCTGACAGTCACGTACCGGATGCGCGGACGTGATCGTGAAGTGCTGCAGGACGTATCGTTTCGCGTACGGCGCGGCGAAGCATACGGCCTCGTCGGGGAATCGGGCTGCGGTAAATCGACGGTCGCAATGGCGGCGCTGCGCTATCTGCCACGAAACGGCAAGGTGAAGGCGGGCAAGATCATCATCGCCGGCCAGGACGTGCAGAAGCTCGACGCCGACGCGTTGCGCTCGATGCGAGCAAACGCGATTTCGATGGTCTATCAGGATCCCGGGCGCGCATTAAATCCGTCACTGACGATCGCGCGGCAAGTCACGGAAGCCTTCGAAGCGGCCGGTGTCTCGCGTAACGAAGCAGTGCAGCGCACGGTCGAGATACTGAAGCGGGTGCGCATAGCTTCACCCGAACGCGTGATGGACAGCTATCCGCATCAGTTGTCGGGCGGCATGCAGCAGCGTGTCGTGATCGCCATGGCGCTCGCGTCGAACCCCGCCTTGCTGATTCTCGACGAACCGACCACAGGCCTCGACGCCACCGTCGAAGCAGAAGTGCTCGACCTCGTGGCGCAACTGCGCGAAGAACTCGGCACCGCGGTGCTGTTCATCAGCCACAACCTCGCGGTGATCGGCCGGATGTGCGAGCGCGTCGGCGTTCTTTACGCAGGCAAGCTGGTCGAGGAAGGCGCCACCCAGGACGTGTTCGCGCGGCCACGTCATCCCTATACCGTTGGACTGCTGCGCTGCTTGCCGACCGCGGGACGCAGCAAGGACACCGAGCGGCTCGACACCATCGCGGGTAATTTGCCCTTGCCCGGCTCGGTCACGCAAGGCTGCATTTACGCGGACCGTTGCCGACTCGCCGACGACCGCTGCCGCCGTGAAGCACCGCCGCCGTATCGCGTGAGTGCCGCACACGGCGATCAGATGTCGCGCTGCCATTACCACGAACGCGCGATCGAACTGCCGCGTGCGTCCGCGGAAGGACTGCCCCTGCATGACGTTGCGTTGCGTGACGGCGAGCGCCCTGCTCTCGTGCTGCGCGCGGAAAAACTCTCGAAAACATTCCACGTATCCGGCGCTCCGCTGCGCGCGGTCGACAACGTTTCGATCGATCTCGCCAGTGGCGAAACGCTCGGCCTCGTCGGCGAATCCGGCAGCGGCAAGACGACGCTCGCGAAATTGATGCTTGGCCTGCTGACGCCCGATGCGGGCAGCGTGCTCGAACTCGACGGCACGCCACTCGCCGCGCGCGTCACGCGACGCAACGACGAGCAGGTCAAGTCGCTGCAGATCGTGTTCCAGAATCCGGACTCGGCGCTCAATCGCGCGCATTCGGTGAAGCGGCTGATCGGTCGTGCGTTGTCACGCCTCGCCGCGCTGCGCGGCGCTGCAATCGACGAACGGCTCGCTGCGTTGACAGCGGCGGTGCGTTTGCCCGAACGCTATCTCGGCTCGCGCACGCGTCAGTTGTCCGGCGGACTCAAGCAACGCGTGGCGATCGCGCGCGCGTTTGCCGGTGAGCCACGCGTGGTGGTTTGCGACGAACCCACGTCCGCGCTCGACGTCTCCGTGCAGGCCGCGATCCTCAACCTGCTCGCCGATCTGCAACGCGAGCGTGGCGTGAGCTACGTGTTCATCTCGCATGATCTGCACGTGGTGCGCTATCTGTCGGATCGCATCGCGGTGCTGTACCTCGGCCGGCTTCTGGAGATCGGACCGGCAGCCGCGGTCTTCGGCGGACCACACCATCCCTACACCGAAGCGCTTCTGTCTTCGGTGCCGACACTCGACGCCCGCGGCAACACCGCCCGCGTACGGCTGTCCGGCGATCTGCCCAGCGCCGCATCGCCGCCGTCCGGTTGCGTATTCCATACGCGCTGCCCGCGCAAACTCGGGGCGATCTGCGAGCAGCAAGACCCGCCCTTCCTCGAAGCCGGCAGCGGTGACGCTGGCCAGCCGTCCGCGCATCGCATCCGCTGCCATATCCCCGTCGACGACCTGCGTGTGCTGCAATCCGCCGCGCGCGACAACACCGGCAAGGTCTCCGGCAGCGGCTCGGAAAACGCACCGGAAAACACCGCGCGCAACGAATAACGCGCAATAAGGCGGCCTTCCGGCCACGCGTTTCATCATCGAAACATTTCCCTGCGTTTTTTCCTCGCGGGCATCGCACACCCCTATTCGACGCCCGTCGCCGCAAGGCTTTGCGGGCAGTGGCATGGATATCGCTAAGTACCGTCCATACATTCGAAGCCAAAGAGATCGGAAAAGAGTCGGAAGCGCCGCTTGTGCGAATCGCCGTGGCAAGAAGCGATACGCGACGCAGCGCACCCGGACGGTACCGGCTGACGTGCATGCAAGCGCTTGTCGGCGCACCGGCTACGGTGCCGGGAAGACAGTGATGGTGTTTGACTTGCATCCGCAAAACAGACTCGGGGGGCGATGAGGCCTGCGTTCAGACAGGCCCACCGTCGAAGTATCAGCGTGGGGGATGGCGGCAGCGAGGTGCCGGCGTCCCCTCGGGAGAGACGTGATGAAAACCAGAAAATTCAATCAGTACTACTTCGGGGTTATACGGAGTACGGCAATCGCGGCAGGGGTGGCCTTATTGATAACCCAGGTCGCGTACTCCGCGTCGACGGATGCGGTCCCCAAGTTGATGACGGTTGCCGATGCGCCAATGCCTGCGAGCGGCGCGCACGCAGCGACGCAAATCGCGCAGGACGAGGGTTCAGCGGTGGGCGCAGCGGCCACCGGCACCGCGCCCGATGAACCGACCGCTGCCGACGACGCGGCCCTGGTGTTCAGTCCGCGCGACTGCACAAGGACCAGTGTCGGGGGGTGCGAGCAGCATCGCGGCGGCAACGGCGCGGCGAGCGCAGGCAGCGGTGGCGCGGGTGCGAGCGGCAATGGTGCCGGCGGCGCGGCCCTGGTGTTCAGTCCGCGCGACTGCACAAGGACCAGTGTCGGGGGGTGCGAGCAGCATCGCGGCGGCAAC
>NZ_VOSW01000084.1 GCF_009690905.1 Paraburkholderia madseniana | reverse complement strand
CTTTTTGCGCAGCCTGATCGGCCGCCAGTTGCCGCTGCCGGATGAACAGGCCGACATCGCGTTGCAGGAAAAGAAACGCCAGCAACAGGAAGCGGCCCGTCAGGCGCAACTGGCCGAGCAACTGCGTCAGCAGAAGCTGCAAGCCCAGCAGGAAGCCGAGGCGAAGCGCCAGCGGCAACTGGCGGCCGATCAGGCTGCGCAAAAAGCGGCCGCGGCCAAGCAGAAACAGTTGCAACAACAGCAACAGCAGCAGGCCGACAAGCTGAAACAACAGCAATTGGCCGACCAGCAAAAGCAACAGCAGGAGCAGCAGAAACAAGCCGACGCTGAGGCGCAGAAGAAAGCCGATGCGCAGAAAGCGGCGAAGGCCAAGGCGCAGGCCGATGCAGCGGCGCAAGCCAAGAAGCTGGATGCGGAACGTCGTGAGCGGCTTGCCCAGATGCAAGGTTCGGCAGGCGCCCCGGGTTCGACCGGCAATGGACTCGCGAAGAGCGGCACGGGTAGCGGCTCGGGTGGCACGGCGACATCGCCGGGTTACGCGGACAAGGTGCGTCGTGTGGTGCGCCCGAATATCTCGTGGGGTGGCGAAACGGAAGGTCTGGAGACCGTCATCTCCGTGCGCTGCTCGCCGACTGGCACGCTGCTGGACGCGCAGATCGCGCGCAGCAGCGGCAACTCGGCGTGGGACGATGCGGCACTGCGGGCCGTCCAGCGTTCCAATCCGATGCCTCAGGACATCGACGGGAAGACGCCGACCAGCTTCAAGATTACGTTGCGCCCGGCAGGTTGATTGCAACAGTTTGACAGTCAGTTGACAGCAGACGCCGCGCCCCGCCCAGCGCGGCGCGCCCGGGAACGAATTAGATGTTTTCGGGTCTCTCTGCTGTCGTGAAGTGTTAGTAAAACCGTTTTTGGGGAAACCATTCAGCATGAGTTTGATGACCAAGCTAGGCCTGCGGACACTTGTAGCATCGTGCCTGATCGCCGTCGGCGGCGCCGCCCACGCACAACTCAACGTCCTCGTGACAGGCGTCGGGTCCACCCAGTTTCCGATCGCAACGGCGAATTTCGCCAATGAAGCGAACTCGCCGCAGCAGGTCAGTACGATCGTGCGTCAGGATCTGCAACGCAGCGGCAAATTCACGAATATCGACGCGGGCAGCACGCCCGTCGCGGAAACCGATTCCGTCGACCTCGGCAGCTGGAAGGCCAAGGGCGCCAACGCGTTCGTGTCGGGCAGCGTGAACCGCTTGCCGAACGGCCAGTACGAAGTGCGCTTCAAGCTGTACGACACAGTCAAGGGCGAAAGCCTGGGCGGCCTCGTGCTGGTGAGCCCGGAAAGCGGCTTGCGCATGAGCGCACACAAGGTTGCGGACTATATCTACGCGAAGCTGATGGGCGGCCGCGGCGTGTTCGCCACGCGCCTGTCGTACGTCATCAAGACCGGTGGCCGTTATCAGTTGCAGATCTCCGATTCGGACGGCCAGGACGCGCACATCGCGCTGTCGAGCCCCGAGCCGATCATCTCGCCCGCCTGGTCGCCTGACGGCACCAAGGTCGCTTACGTTTCGTTCGAAAAGAAGAAGCCGATCGTCTACATCCACGACCTGCCTACGGGCCGTCGCGTGGTCGTATCAGACCAGAAGGGTAACAACAGTGCGCCGGCATGGTCGCCGGACGGCCGCACGCTGGCCGTCGCGCTTTCGCGCACCGGCAACACGCAGATTTTCGCCGTCAATGCGGACGGCAGCGGCCTGCGGCGCCTGACGCAAGGCAGTTCGATCGACACTGAACCGTGCTTCTCTCCTGACGGCCAGTCGATCTATTTCACCAGCGACCGTGGCGGCCAACCGCAGATCTACAAGATGTCGGCCCAGGGCGAGAACGCCGGCGCCGCGCAACGCGTGACCTTCACGGGCAACTACAACACCAGCCCGCGCGTCAGCCCGGACGGCAAGCAGCTCGCCTATATTTCGCGCGTCGGCGGCGGCTTCAGGCTGTATATCCAGGACCTGCAAGGCAACACGGCAACGGGCCTGACGGACACCACACATGACGAATCGCCGAGCTTCGCGGCGAACGGTCAGTACATTCTTTACGCCACAGAGGTGAACGGCCGTGGCGTGTTGGCCGCAGTATCGACCGACGGTCGCACTCGGCAGGTCCTTTCCGTTCAGGGTGGCAGCGTACGCGAGCCATCCTGGGGCCCGTTTATGCAGTAACGTTCATGCAACAACACAAGGAGAGTAACAAAATGATGTCAAAACTTCGTTTCGCATTTGCCGTATTGATGGTCGGTGCGTTGGCCGCATGTCACTCGGGCGTCAAGCTCGACGAAAACGCTAACAAGGGTGGTGCAGTTTCGACGCAACCGAATCCGACCGATGTCGCTCAGGTCAACGTCGATCCGCTAAACGATCCGAACAGCCCGCTCGCCAAGCGCAGCATCTACTTCGACTTCGACAGCTACTCGGTCAAGGACGACTATCAATCGCTGCTGCAACAACACGCGCAATACCTGAAGAGCCATCCGCAACGTCACGTCCTGATCCAGGGCAACACCGACGAACGCGGCACCAGCGAATACAACCTGGCACTCGGCCAGAAGCGTGCCGAGGCGGTGCGCCGTTCGCTGTCGCTGATGGGCGTGACGGACTCGCAAATGGAAGCCGTGAGCCTCGGCAAGGAAAAGCCGCAAGCTACCGGTCATGACGAATCGTCGTGGGCACAAAACCGCCGCGCCGACCTCGTGTACCAACAGTAAGTAACAGGTGATGAGCCGAATGACGCATCGTTTCTCCTGGCTGCGGTTTGCCGCAGCGGCCTGCGTCGCGGGCACGGCCTTCGCGGCTATGCCTGCGCATGCGGGCATCTTTGACGACGATCAGGCCCGTCAGGCCATTCTCGATCTGCGTTCGAAGACCGATAGCCTGTCGAGCCAATTGTCGGCCGCACAGCGCACGATCCTCGATCAGTCCAACCGCCTCGACCAGTTGAATCAGCAGGTCGCAACGTTGCGTGGGCAGAACGAGGATATGGGCAACCAACTCACCACGCTGCAAAAACAGCAGAAGGACTACTACACCGATCTGGACACGCGCCTGAAGAAATTCGAGCCGCAGCAACAGACGGTGGATGGCGTCCAGGGTGAGGTGCAGCCGGGCGAAACCGATTCGTTCAATGCGGCTTCACAGTTGTTCCGCAACGGCGACTTCAAGAATGCGGCGGCGGCGTTCCGCAGCTTCATCTCCAAGTTTCCGAACAGTCCTTACCAGCCGACCGCGCAGTACTGGCTCGGCAACGCGCTGTATGCGCTGCGCGACTACAAGGGCTCGACGGCGACCTGGCAAGGTGTGGTGGCTAAGTATCCGCAGCATCCGCGTGCGCCGGAAGCGTTGCTCGCGATTGCGAACAATCAGCTCGAGCAAGGTCAGAAGGCTGCGGCCAAGAAGACGCTGGAGCAGATCGTCGCGCAGTACGGCGGCTCGGACGTCGCCCAGTCGGCTCAGAGCAAGCTGTCGCAGATCAAGTAGTCGTACAGGGTTTGGCAGTTGATGTAACGCGCAGTGGCTGCGCAGTCTCCAAATCAACAGTCACGCGCGCCTCTCGCCGGAAAGCCCGGGGTAGTGATACCTCGGGCTTTTCACTATCTGAAGTGCGGATAGCTCGACTCACCACCATGGGTTGACAGGCCATAGGTCCTATCGCTATAATCTCGCTTCTCTTTTGGGTCGTTAGCTCAGCTGGTAGAGCAGCGGACTTTTAATCCGTTGGTCACAGGTTCGAATCCCGTACGGCCTACCAAAAGATTCAAGGGCTTGCACGCGTCAGCGTGCAAGCCCTTTTCTTTTTGCGGCTCGAATCCGCGCGCGGTCTCGGCGAATCACGCCGTCACCATTCGTCCGTATCGCCCCAACCGAATGGCGTCGCGAGAAACACCGTTTGAGTGACGAGCGAAAGCGACGAAAGCGACGAAATCGGAACGATATCGCCGCACTCTTTACACGCGTGCGAAGCATTCTCACAGCGCCAATCACAAAACCCCACGCACCCACGGGCCCCTCTTACATCACGCCTCTTCGATACGAAACAGATACAACGGACTCCGAACATTGATATTTATTGAGACGTGAAGACGTGCAATGATCGCCGCCGATTCTGCGAATCACGCTGCAACGCTGCGTGAGCAGACGCTTTGGCAACGCCGCAGATCCCTGCGCTTTCATTCTGTCAACATGACCAATTTTCTGTTCGACCTCGTCTCGAACCTTGTTTTGCTGGCTATCGTTCTGAGCGCATGTCATCTGTGCAACCGGTTCGCACCCGGCGCCGCGCTCAATGGTGCGCACATTTTCGTCGCAATGATTTCGGCCGCCTTGCTGCTCGATGCCGCGCTAACCTTTCTCGTGTTCGCCGATGCGCAGAGCCGCTATGGCAAATTCAGCACGCCGGCCGCGTTCTTCGAACGCGCCAGCGCATATGTGCTTGCAGCCATTGCGGCTTTGGCTTCGCGCTACGTGGCACGTCGCGCGCGCGCCGCCAAAACTAACGACAACACGCTGGTCATTCGCACGTCCCCGTACTCCGAATCTCAACTGCCGATGTAGCCCCACGCGGCCCGTTTTCTTCCCTTACGCAATCCGCATCATCAACAGGAACGGACCTTGCGGTCGCGCGCGCCGTCGCGTATAACTTTCGAAGACCGAGATTTACAGTTTGCGCCCGTCGCCGGGCATTCGCCGCTGTATTGCACTACCGCCGTTCAATCAGTCGAAGGCAACTCAACCAGCGAGGAACATCTTGGATCTCGAAACCGTACGCGTGTTCATCATGACCCGAGGCATCGACCTCGGCACCAAGGTACTCGGCGCAATCGTCTTGTGGATCGTCGGCCGGTGGGTCATCGGCCTCATCACCGGCTTGCTTCGCAAACTGTTGTCGAAAAACGGCCACGTCGATCCAACACTCGCTCATTACCTCGGTTCGATTCTCGGCGCACTGCTGAACCTGCTGCTGATCCTTGCGATCCTGCAGGTGTTCGGCGTCCAGACTACCTCGTTCGCCGCATTGCTCGCCGGCCTCGGTCTTGCAATCGGCACGGCGTGGGGCGGCTTGCTCGCACACTTCGCGGCAGGCATCTTCATGCAGGTGCTGCGGCCGTTCAAGGTGGGGGATTTCGTCATGGCGGGCGGTGTCACGGGCACGGTCTCGGAACTGGGGTTATTCGGCACGACCATCGTGACGCCCGACAATGTGGTAACCATCGTGGGTAACAACAAGATCTTTTCGGACACAATCTCGAACTACAGCGCACTGCCGGTGCGGCGCGTCGAGCTGACCGCGAAGATTGCGAACGGCGTCGATCCTACGGATGCGATGGTCCGGTTGAAGGCGGCCGTTACGCAGATCCCCAACGTGGCCGAGAGTCCCGCACCGGATATCGAAGTACTGAGCTTCACGCCGGAAGGACCGTTGCTGTGCGTGCGGCCCTACACGCATACCGATCATTACTGGCAGGTCTACTTCGACACCAACCGCGCGATCATCCAGACCTTCAAGGACGCAGGCTATCCGACACCGGAAACACCGCTTGCGCCGCGTATCGTCAGTTGAGCACTATCGGGGCTCAGGTCTCTGGATCGAGGCTGACGTCCGCTAAGGTGAAGCGTTGTTCGCTGCCTCAGCGCTTCAACTGACCAAAAGCCCAACCGCAAAACGAAAACGGCGTCGCGAGATTCGTGACGCCGTTTGTTCGTTCAGCTTCGTACTACGTGAAGCGTTAGCGGCTACCCGACTTGGCCGCGTCGCTCTTCTTGCGCGTCACTTTCCACAGCGCGCCGAGCACAACCGGCACCACGGCCGCGCCGATACCCACCAGCACGATCAGGTTCAAATACTGCCGGATGAACGGAATGTTGCCGAAGAAGTAACCGAGGAACACCAGCAGCAACACCCAGAGCAGCGCACCCAGGACATTGAAAAGCTGGAACCGGCTAACCGTCATCTCCGACGCGCCCGCCACGAATGGGGCGAAAGTCCGCACCACCGGAATGAAACGCGCCAGCACGATGGTCTTGCCGCCATGCTTCTCGTAGAAGTTATGAGTCTTCTGCAGCGCGCTGCGGTCGAGGAAGCGCTCAAGGAAAGGGATGCGCGAATTGAACACCCGAGGCCCGATGGACCGCCCGACCATGTAGTTAACCGTGTTGCCGGTGATCGCAGCGACGAGCAGCAGCACGATCAGCAAACCGAGATTCATTTCGCCGGTCGCACAAAAAGCACCGCCGATGAACAGCAGTGAATCGCCCGGCAGAAACGGCAGGACGACCAGCCCGGTTTCGCAGAACACGATCAGAAACAGCACCGCGTAGACCCAGGCGCCGTACTCGTGAATAAAGACTCCCAGAAACTTGTCGATGTGCAAGACAAGGTTGGCGAACTGTAGCAGCGTGTCCAAAAAGCGTCCTTTATTGAGCGAATGTGAGCGTGGCGGAAGCGGCCGCGTCAGCAGCCTTGCGGGCGATGAGCAACGAGCGCATGCTCGCCGCTGGAAATTGACCGCGTCATGATACCGAAAGTGCCCGGCTGCGATTAAAAATCTGCCTTGCGCGGACAATTTCGACGCCGTGCGGCGATTCTGCAGTTCTGCGATCACCTGCCGCACGACCGCGCCGATTCCTACCTTCGGCCCCCATCCAGCCTGTTCGCGCCGAATCGCTATAATTTCGCCATGTCAGAATTCTCCGAAACGCCTGCCGGCACCGCCGACGCGGCCGCAGTTTCCGCCGCCGCGCCCGTCCCACGCCCGTTGCGGGCGATCCAGCCCCTGCCCGATCAGTTGATCAGCCAGATTGCCGCCGGCGAAGTGGTCGAGCGGCCGGCCTCGGTGGTCAAGGAATTGCTCGAAAATGCGCTCGACGCCGGCGCGCAGACGCTGCGCATCCTGCTCGACGAAGGCGGCGTCAAACGCATCTCGATCACCGACGACGGCTGCGGCATCCCCGAAAACGAACTCGCGCTCGCGCTGATGCGTCACGCGACCAGCAAGATCCGCTCGCTCGCCGAACTGGAAGCGGTTGCCACGCTGGGGTTTCGCGGTGAGGCGCTGGCGTCGATTGCATCCGTCGCGCAGATGGCCATCACGAGCCGCACTGCTGACGCGCCGCACGCCGTGCGCGTCGACGCGCAAACGGGAGTGCTGAGCCCCGCCGCGGGCACCCAGGGCACCACGATCGAAGTCCGCGAGCTGTACTTCAACACGCCCGCGCGCCGCAAATTCCTGAAAAGCGAGCAGACCGAACTCGGCCATTGCCTCGAACAGATTCGTCGCGCTGCGCTGGCGCGGCCGGATGTGGCGATTTCGGTCCTGCACAACGGTAAGGCGGTCGAACACTGGAATGCCAGCGAACCTCCCGTGCGGGTCGCCAAGATCCTCGGCGAAACCTTTGCGACGGCTCATTTGCCGCTCGACGAATCCGCTGGACCGCTCGCCGTCTACGGCTGCGCCGGCCTGCCGACCGCGAGCCGCGGACGCGCCGATCAGCAGTATTTCTTCGTCAATGGCCGGTTCGTGCGCGACAAGCTGCTCACGCACGCCGTGCGCGCCGCCTACGAAGACGTGCTGCATGGCGACCGCTATCCGTCCTATGTGCTGTTTCTCGATCTGCCGCCAGAAGCGGTCGATGTGAACGTGCATCCGTCGAAAATCGAAGTGCGGTTTCGCGATTCCCGTTCGATTCACCAGTTCGTGTTTCATGCCGTGCAGCGTGCGTTGGCCCGGCATGCGGGCGCGTCGCCGGAAACGACTGCCGGTGGGCATGCAGCGCATCTGGAAGCATCGCCGGGTGGGCCGGCTTCGTTCGGCGCTACACCGCTCGGCGGCGCGGGTGCTGGAGGCGGCGGTGGCTTCGGCACCACTGCAGGCGGCTTCGGCGGCGGCTTTGGTAGCGGATCCGGATCCTCGCAGCCGGGCAATAGCTGGATGCGCCAGGCACGCATGACACAAGGCACGCTGCCGGTTGCCCAACCGTTGGCCTTCTACGACGCCCTCTTCGGCCGCAGAGACACGAACACCGGCACAGCGGAAGGCGCGACGCTCTTCGAAGCGCGCGACTCGGCTACGGAAGCGCCGTCCCCGTACAACGCCTCAGGGTCATACGCATCGCCCGCGTTCAATGCCTCCGACGAGCAGCCGCTCGGTTTCGCCCTCGGCCAGATTCACGGCATCTATGTGCTCGCACAGAACGCACATGGACTGGTGATTGTCGATATGCACGCCGCGCACGAGCGCATCCTGTACGAGCAGTTTAAAAACGCGCTGGCCGATCGCACGATTGCCGTGCAGCCGCTGCTGATCCCGCAGACCATGCAGGCCGATCCGATCGAAATCGGCACGGTCGAAGAAGAGCGCGACACGCTGGACGCACTCGGCTTCGACCTCGCGGTGCTGTCGCCGACTACGCTCGCGATCCGCGCTGTGCCCGCCCTGCTGAAAGACGCCGATCTGCAGGCCTTGGCCCGTGCGGTCCTCTCGGACCTGCATGCGTTCGGCGGTTCACGCGTACTGACGGAGCGTCAGCACGAACTGCTCGGCACGCTCGCCTGCCATCACGCGGTGCGCGCGAACCGGCGTCTGACGCTCGACGAAATGAACGCCCTGCTGCGCCAGATGGAGGCGACCGAGCGCGCCGACCAATGCAACCACGGGCGTCCGACGTGGTACCAGCTGACGCTGTCCGATCTCGATCGGCTGTTCATGCGTGGGCAGTGACGGTGCGCCTGATTACGCTGATTCGGCGCGCGTCGTCTTGCCTATGACCTCAAGCACCTCACGCACACCCACGCCGATCCCTTGCCTGCTCGGCCCGACCGCGTCCGGCAAAACCGCTGCTGCGCTGGCGCTGGCCGCACGGCGGCCAGTGGAAATCATCAGTGTCGATTCGGCGCTGGTCTATCGCGAGATGGATATCGGCACCGCCAAGCCGACGGCGGAAGAACGCGCGGTGGCGCCGCATCATCTGATCGACATCGTCGATCCGACGGACGCATATTCGGCGGCGGAATTTCGCAGCGACGCGTTGCGCCTGATCGGCGAGATCAGCGCGCGCGGGCGACTGCCCTTGCTGGTCGGCGGGACAATGTTGTACTACAAGGCGCTCACTCAAGGGCTAAACGACCTGCCCGCCGCGGATGCCGACGTTCGCGCGACGCTCGATGCCGATGCCGCACGCCACGGCTGGCCGGCAATGCATGCGCGGCTTGCCGCTGTCGATCCCGTTACGGCCGCGCGTCTGGCGCCGAACGATTCGCAGCGAATTCAGCGGGCGCTCGAAGTTTTCATGCTGACGGGGCAAGCGATGTCCGCTCTGCTAGCCGCGCCCGCTCGAACGGACGACGCCGCTTTGGCGTGGCGCTTTGTGCCCATTGCGCTCGAGCCTTCCGATCGAAGCTGGCTGCATGCGCGCATCGAAAAGCGCTTCGACGCCATGCTGGCCGACGGCTTTATCGACGAAGTGGTGAAATTGCGCGAGCGCGGAGATCTATTGCCCGAGATGCCGTCCATGCGCTGCGTGGGATATCGGCAGGCCTGGGAATATCTCGACGGGGCGGTCGATTACTCGACCATGCGGGATAAGGGGGTGTTTGCTACCCGGCAATTGTGCAAACGGCAGCTCACATGGCTGCGCAGCATGACCGAGCGGGTTGTTGTTGATTGCTGCGACCCCAACGCTACCGGGCAGGTCGTGAGCTTGATTGAAGCGCTAATTTGAGGTTTTACCCGCGCGGCGCGTTCTTTCTGTACGCCGCGCAGGCAAACCAGCCTTGGGTCAAGCTGGGGCTGGTTAGACGACTACCGTCTGAGCTTCACCGGCCGCGCTCTCGCGAATCACGCCGATCTTCCAGACCTGCTCGCCAGCCGCCGACAAAGACGCGATCGCCGCATCGGCATCAGCAGCGGCAACCACAACCGCCATGCCGATCCCGCAGTTGAACACGCGGTGCATTTCCGCATCCGCCACGCCGCCGTGCTCCTGCAGCCACGAGAACAGCGGCGGCATCGTCCAGCTACGGTGATCCAGCTCAGCCGTCAGACCTTCACGCAAAACGCGCGGAATGTTCTCGACCAAACCACCGCCAGTGATGTGCGCCATACCCTTCACAGCGATCTGCTGCATCAAGGCCAGCAAAGGCTTCACATAAATATGCGTAGGCGCCATCAGCGCATCGGCCAGCGAGCGGCCATCGAAATCCGCATTCAGATCCGGCTGCGCGCGCTCGATGATCTTGCGCACCAGCGAAAAACCATTCGAATGGATGCCGCTGGAAGCCAGGCCCAGCACCACGTCGCCCGGGGCGATCGTGCTGCCGTCGATAATCTTGCTCTTTTCCACCGCGCCGACCGCAAAACCGGCCAGATCGTATTCACCGTCCGGATACATGCCCGGCATTTCAGCCGTCTCGCCGCCGATCAGCGCGCAGCCGGACAGTTCGCAGCCATGCGCGATACCCTTCACGACCGTTGCCGCCGTACCGACGTCCAGCTTGCCGCAAGCGAAATAATCGAGGAAGAACAGCGGTTCGGCGCCCTGCACCAGGATGTCGTTCACGCTCATCGCCACCAGATCCTGGCCGACGGTGTCATGTTTGTTCAGTTGGAACGCGAGGCGCAGCTTAGTGCCGACACCGTCGGTGCCCGAAACCAGCACCGGTTCCTTGTATTTCTTCGGCACTTCAAACAGCGCGCCAAACCCGCCGATGCCACCCAGCACGCCGTCGCGCATCGTCTTTTTGGCAAAGGGCTTGATCGCGTCGACAAGGGCGTCGCCCGCGTCGATGTCCACGCCGGCGTCGCGATACGACAAACCTTGGGCGTCAGAGGCGGATTTCGGTTGATTCATGGGGAAGAGCAAGAAGGTCGGTAAAATGCGATTTTACCCGATGCCGACCAGAGTTGGCGCTTCAGCGCTTACTCTGGTCCCATACAGAGTTGCCGGCCGGCTGGCTGGAATTTGAATCATCCTGAATCCTCCGGTCACGACGACACCAGGGAAATAACTTTGCAACAGAACTCCTCGATCCTGACGCCTGTGCAGCGCCGCGCCTTTATCTGGCTGGCGATCGCGCTGGGCGTCGGCATTCTGCTCTGGCTCCTGAGCCCGGTCCTCACGCCGTTCCTGCTGGGCGCCATTCTCGCGTACATTCTGCAACCGGGCGTCGCGTGGATGGTGCGCCGGCGCGTGCCGCGCGGACTCGCCGCCTTGCTGATGATGCTGCTGTTCTCGTTGCTGATGACGCTGCTCGTACTGCTGGTGCTGGCCGTCATCCAGAAAGAAGGGCCGCAGTTGAAGCAGCAGGTGCCCGTGCTGTTCGCTCACGTGAGCGCCTGGCTGCAACCGAAGCTTGCGCTGCTGGGCCTCGCCGACTCGCTCGATTTCGCCAGCATCCGCGATCTCGTGATGGGCCAGCTCGAAGGCAGCGCGCAGCAGGTCGCGCTGTATGTATGGACCTCCGTTCGCACCAGCGGCAACGTGATGATGACAGTGGTCGGCAACCTCGTGATGGTGCCGCTCGTGCTGTTTTATCTGCTGTACGACTGGAATCGCATGCTCGCTCGCATGCAGATCACGGTGCCGCGCCGCTGGCTCGACAAGACGCTGCAACTCGCGCGCGACATGGACCAGATGCTGTCGCAATACCTGCGCGGCCAATTGCTCGTGATGGGCGTGCTCGCGGTCTATTATGCGATTGCGCTGACCATCGCTCGCTTCGAGATCGCGCTGCCGGTGGGTATTTTCACGGGCCTCGCTGTGTTCATCCCGTACATCGGTTTTGCAACCGGTCTCGCGCTGGCGCTGCTCGCGGCACTGCTACAGTTCGGCGACTGGTACGGCTTCGGCGCGGTCGCGCTGATTTACGGCGTCGGCCAGATCGTGGAGAGCTTTTATCTCACGCCGCGCCTCGTCGGCGAACGGATCGGCCTGCACCCGCTCGCGGTAATCTTCGCGTTGCTCGCGTTCGGTCAACTGTTCGGCTTTTTCGGCGTGTTGCTGGCATTGCCGGTCAGCGCCATTCTGTCGGTAGCCATGCGCGAGTTGCGTCAAAGCTATCTGACGAGCACGCTTTACAACAACTGAGTCACTGACTGCTCATTGACTGCTCATTGACTGTTTACGGACGTTTTAGGGCCCGCGATCCGGGCCATTTGCGGCCTAAGCCTCATTTTCGGCATTAACCTACTGTGCTTCGTCAACTGACGCTCGATCTCGGCACCCCGCCGCCATCGACATTCGACAATTTCTTCGCCGGCGCCAACGCCGAGCTGGTCACGCGGCTGCGCGAGCTCGACAACGCGCTCGCGGCCGGGCCAGTGGCCGATCGCACCTTCTATGTCTGGGGCGAGGCCGGCAGCGGCCGCACGCATCTGCTGCAGGCGCTGGTCCACGAAGCGCCGCCGGGTCATGCACGTTTTGCCGGTCCGCAGAGCAGCCTCGCCGCTTTCACGTTCGACCCGCGCGTCGCGCTGTATGCGGTCGACGATTGCGACGGTCTGTCCGCGGCGCAGCAGATTGCCGTGTTCAACCTGTTCAACGAGGTGCGCGCGCATCCCACCAGCGCGCTCGTCGCCGCGGGCAATGCGCCACCGATCGGAATGACGGTGCGCGAAGATCTGCGCACCCGTCTCGGCTGGGGCCTGGTGTTTCATCTCGCGCCGCTGCCGGACGAAGGCAAGGCCGCCGTGCTGAAACACGCGGCGCGCGAGCGCGGCATCATGCTCGCCGACGACGTCCCCGCCTACCTGCTCACGCATTTTCGGCGCGATATGCCGAGCCTGATGGCCTTGCTCGACGCGCTCGACCGCTTCTCGCTCGAACAGAAACGCGCGGTTACGCTGCCGCTCCTGCGCACCATGCTGGCCTCGCCCGACGCCGACGATCGGCGAGCCGCGCCCCCTTCATCGGCCTCATCCGCGTCCCCCGCCGCCGCTTCAAGTAAAATAGGCCCCCATGGCTAACCTCGCACTCTTCGACCTCGACCACACCCTCATTCCCACTGACAGCGACCACGAATGGGGCCGCTTCATGGTGAAACAAGGCATGGTCGACGCCGAAAACTTCGCTCGTGAAAACGACCGCTTTTTCGCCGACTACAAGGCCGGCAAGCTCGACATTCACGCTTATCTGATCGCCATGCTCACGCCGCTCGCGAAATACACGCGCGCGCAGCTTGCCGAGCTTCACGCGCAGTACATGCATGAAGTGATCAAGCCGGCGATCTTTCCGGTCGCGCTGGAACTGGTCAGGGAGCATCGTGAAGCCGGTGATCTCTGCTGCGTGGTCACCGCGACCAACGAATTCATCACCCGTCCGATCGCGCAAGCGTTCGGCGTCGACGCGCTGATTGCCTGCGAAGCGGAAACCGTCGACGGCCAGCCGCATTCGCCGTACACCGGCCGCCCCACCGGCACGCCGAGCTACAAGGAAGGCAAGATCGTCCGTACCGAGGCGTGGCTGGCATCGCTTGGCAAGACCTGGAGCGACTTCGAGCACAGCTATTTCTATAGCGACTCGCACAACGACATCCCGCTGCTCGAAAAGGTCACCGATCCGATCGCGACCAATCCCGACGACACATTGCGCGCCCATGCGCAGGCCAAAGGCTGGCGCATCCTCGAACTCTTTCAACCCTCGTGATCAAAAAACTTATCCGCAAGCTATTCGGCCAGGACCCGGCGCCCGCTGACGACACCCCGCCCGCCGAAGCCGAAGCAGACGAAGCCGGTGAGGCGCCGGCACGCAACGCGTCCAGCGCCACCAAAGCGCGCCGCAAACCGGCGCGCCCTGCCGCCAAAACCGTGCGGGACCCCGACGTGCCGGTCATCATTCCGCACGACGTGCATGGCATCGATCAGTCGCTGATCTCGAGGAACGCGATTCGCGTCACCGAGGGTCTGCAGGAAGCGGGGCATCGCGCGTTTATCGTCGGCGGTGCGGTGCGCGATCTGCTGCTCGGCATCAAGCCGAAAGACTTCGACGTCGCGACCGACGCCACGCCCGAACAGGTGCAGAAGCTGTTCCGCCGCGCGCGCATCATCGGCCGTCGGTTCCAGATCGTGCACGTGCAGTTCGGCCAGGAAATCATCGAAACCTCGACGTTCCGCGCACTGGTCGATCCTCCCGCAGCCGACGCGGCACCGCCGCGCCGCCTGAAGCGCGACGAGCTCGACCGCCGCACGCACGCGGTGGACGCCAGCGGCCGCGTGCTGCGCGACAACGTCTGGGGCGAGCAGCACGAAGACGCCACGCGCCGCGACTTCACGATCAATGCGATGTACTACGATCCGGCCACGCAAACCGTGCTGGACTATCACAACGGCATGGCCGACATGCGCGCGCGTCTGTTACGCATGATCGGCGACCCGGCCACGCGTTATCGCGAGGATCCGGTGCGCATGCTTCGCGTGGTGCGTTTTGCCGCCAAGCTCGAGTTCGAGATCGAAGACACGACCCGCGCGCCGATTGCCAAGATGGCCGATCTGATCAACAACGTGCCGGCCGCGCGTCTGTTCGACGAGATGCTCAAGCTGATGCTGTCGGGCCACGCGCTTGCCTGTTTGAAACGTCTGCGCCAGGAAGGCCTGCATCACGGTCTGCTGCCGCTGCTCGACGTGGTGCTGGAACAGCCGATCGGCGAGAAATTCATTACGCTCGCGCTGACCAATACGGACGCCCGCGTGCGTGCCGGCAAGCCCGTTTCGCCGGGTTTCCTGTTTGCCACGCTGCTGTGGCACGACGTGCAGACACGCTGGCAACAATTTGAAGCGAACGGCGAATATCCGGTGCCGGCCCTGCATCGCGCGATGGACGAAGTCCACGACATGCAAACCGAGAAACTCGCGATCCACAAGCGCTTTTCGTCGGATATGCGCGAGATCTGGGGGCTGCAACTGCGCCTCGAGAAACGCTCTGGAAGAAGCGCGCTGAAGCTGCTGGAACACCAAAGATTTAGAGCGGGGTATGATTTCCTCCTGTTGCGCTGCGAATCGGGCGAACTCGAAGAGTCGGTCGGAGCGTGGTGGACGGAGTTCATCGAAGGAGACGTCGCGGCGCGTGAGACTTTGCTCACGCAAGGCGGGAAGGACCGAAGCCCCAGAAAACGACGGCGGCGCAGCAGTGGCGCGAGGAGCCGCAAACCGGGCGACGGAATGGAGGGCGGCACGCAAGCCGAACGCACAGCCAACGACGCGGGCCATGACGGCCCGCACGAAGACTGACACAGCGTTGGCTGTTGCCGTCGAACGATAGTTGCAGGAAGTTATGCCATGACGGTTGCCTATCTCGGCCTCGGCGCGAATCTCGGGGACGCGCGCCAGACCCTGAAAGACGCGGTGGTGTGCCTGGCACAACAGCACACCATCTCCGTGCTCGCCAAGTCGAGCCTGTATCGCACTGCCCCGATCGACGCGGGCGGTGACGACTATTTCAACTGTGTCGTGAAGGTCGAAACGACGCTCCCCGTGCGGCATCTGCTAGCGCTATGCCACAAAATCGAGCATCAGTTCGGCCGTGAACGGCCGTTTCGCAACGCCCCGCGCACGCTCGATCTGGACATCCTGCTATACGGCGATCAATCGATCGACGAAGCCGATCTGATCGTGCCGCATCCGCGTTTGATCGAACGCGCCTTTGCACTGGTGCCGCTTGTCGAGATCGACCCAACGCTGATCATCCCGCAACACGGCCGTGCGGAGGCGCTGCTTGGTGGCGTGCACGATCAACGCATCGAAAAGGTGAAGGGGCCGTGCCAGTGTCCGATGCTCAATGCATTGACCGCCGACGCCCCTGCCAGGGACAAGGGCCGTTGCGAATGAATTCGCCGCCACTCACCGTCACCGCGCCGCAACTGCGGCCGCCCTTCGGCTATCTCGCGATCGAAGGGCCGATCGGCGTCGGCAAGACTTCACTCGCGCGGCGGCTCGCCCAGCGCTGGTCGATGCAGGAACTGTTCGAGCGACCGCAGGACAATCCCTTTCTCGAACGCTTTTATCGCGACACCACGCGTTATGCGCTGCCCACGCAATTGCACTTCGCCTTGCAGCGCGCGCAGCAGGCCCAGAACGTGGCGGCCGCGCATGTGGCGGGCACACCGCTGATTGCCGATTTCATGACGCAGAAGAACGACATCTTCGCGCGTCTGACACTGCAGGAAGACGAGTGGCAGCTTTATCGCGCCCTCGCCGCGCGAATCGACGTGAGCGCACCTGCGCCGGATTTCGTGGTCTACCTGCAAGCCAGTCCCGAAGTGCTGTTCGCGCGTATCCAGAAACGCGCGGTGCCAATGGAACTGCAGATTTCCGATGCGTATCTGCACGCGCTCTGCGACGCCTACAACGAGTTTTTCTATCACTACGACAGCGCACCCGTGCTGACGGTCAACGCTGAACATCTGAATCCGCTCGACTCGGACGCGGACCTTGCGCTACTCGCCGAACGCATCGAAACCATGCGCGGCCGCAAGGAATTCTTTGTCAAAGGCACGTCGCTTTAAGCGACGCGCCGCTCTTCTTTCCAACGGATTTCCCCATGACCTATTTGCAGGAAGCGAGCCGGAACGCCATCACCGTCCCGAAACTGCAGGCGATGCGCGACGCTGGCGAAAAGATCGCCATGCTGACCTGTTACGACGCGAGCTTCGCCGCGCTGCTGGATCGCTCGGGCGTCGACGTGCTGTTGATCGGCGACTCGCTCGGCAATGTGCTGCAAGGCCAGGCAACCACGCTGCCAGTCACGCTTACCGACATCGCGTATCACACGGCGAGCGTCGCGCGAGCGCGGCCCTCGGCGCTGGTGGTCGCCGACCTGCCGTTCGGCACGTACGGCACGCCGGAAGACGCCTTCAGAAGCTCCGTGGAACTCATGCGCGCCGGCGCGCAAATGGTGAAACTCGAAGGCGGTGAGTGGCTCGCGGACACGGTGCGCTTTCTGGTCGAACGGTCGATTCCGGTGTGCGCGCACGTCGGCCTGACGCCGCAATCGGTGCATGCGTTCGGTGGTTTCAAGGTGCAGGGCAAGACCGATGTCGGCGCGAGCCAGGTGCTGCGCGACGCGCTCGCCGTGCAGAATGCAGGCGCCCAACTGATCGTGATAGAAGCGATTCCCACGCTGCTCGGCAGTGAAGTCACGAAGCAATTGCGGATTCCGACGATCGGCATCGGCGCGGGTCTGGATTGCTCGGGTCAGGTGCTGGTGCTACACGACATGCTGGGAATTTTCCCAGGCAAGCGGCCGCGCTTTGTGAAAGATTTCATGCAGGGGCAGCCGAACATTCAGGCTGCCGTGGAAGCGTATGTGCGTGCTGTGAAGGACGGCTCGTTCCCGGGGCCGGAGCATACGTTCTAATTACGCGGTCTGTTAGCGGATTACATCAATCGGGCGTAATTGCGCCCGATTGATGTGTTGTCCCGTTTGGTCCTGTTTTGTCCTATTTGGGACCCGTCCGATATCGCCTGAAAACCTGATCGTCTATCTTCGTCTACCTTGTTAGCGCGGCGCTGCCGCAAGCCGAAGAGAGATGACCATGAGCCCCTTTTGCCTGATCGACGTAGCGGAAATCCGCAATCACGCCACCGCACCGCATGACGTGCGGGAATCCACTTGGCACGCCCGCCTGTCCGGATGGATGGCCCGCTTGCTGCACGCTCGCCACAGTTGAGCCGCTGTGGCGGCATGCGTCACCCAAAGCCGGGAGCACGGCTACCTCAAGCCTCGCCCCTCCCACCTTAGCCCAGCACGCGCGCCTTTACCGCGCCTCGCAGTGCGTTGCACACCAGAAGCGCTTCGGCATTCTGCACATCGACTCGAGTCAGCACGCGTTCAGCAGCGCGAAGGCCGGTATCCTCCAGCAACACACCTCGCATGATCCCGGGCAGCACGCCCGACTCTAATGGCGGCGTCCACCACCGTCCCGCCAGCTTCACAAACACGTTCGACCGGCCGCCTTCGGTCAACTCGCCGCGCTCGTTGAAGAACAGCGTGTCGAATGCGCCTTTCGCTTCGGCTTCGCGCCAACCGCGATCGTATTCGGCGCGGCGCGTAGTTTTGTGGCGCAACAGCGGATCGTTGGCGTCCGTCGTGGGGAAATCGTGATCCGACCCAAGCAGCACGCAGACCGTCGAGTCGGCCAGCGGCGTCAGCACTGCCGCCGTTATTTGTGCCGCGCCGTTTTTGCTCAACGCGAGGCGCATGCGGTGCGGAGTGTGCGTTGGCAACGCCGCACATTTCTCCGCGATTTGCGCGCGAATTTCGTCTTCGTCTTCGAGTTTGAAACCCAGCGTTGTGGCGCTTGCCGAGAGTCGCGCGAGATGGCGCGACAAATGCCGCACACCCTCTTCCCGCGTCGCATACATCGTTTCGAAGAGCTCGAAACCCGGCTCGGCGCCGGTTAGAAAGCTGGCCTTCAATTGGCACTCCGCATATTCGTCGGCAGCGACGCTGTCGAGCACGATGCCTGCGCCGACACCCATCTTGCCTTGCAGTTCGCCCGGCTGTGCGGCCGGGGTTAAGGTCAACGTGCGGATCGCGACGGATAGGCAGAAGTCACCGCAAGCGTTTTCGCTTGTAGTGGCATCGAGCCAGCCGATCGCGCCGGTGTAGAGGCCACGCGGAGTGCTTTCCAACTCCTCGATCAATTGCATCGTGCGATGCTTCGGCGCACCGGTAATCGAGCCGCATGGAAACAGCGCACGCATGATCTCGGCGAAAGACGTGCCGGCGCGCAACGTCGCATGCACCGTCGACGTCATCTGCCAAACCGATGCATAGGGCTCGACCGAAAACAGCGCCGGCACACTGACCGAGCCTGTCTGCGCCACGCGCGACAGGTCGTTGCGCAACAGGTCGACGATCATCACGTTTTCGGCGCGATTCTTCGGGTCATTCGCGAGGAAATCGGCGGCGCCGCGATCCGTGGCAGGATCTTCCGAGCGCGGCGCCGTGCCTTTCATCGGACGGGCCCGCAATAGCGCGCCTTCCTTCTCGATGAACAACTCCGGCGAGCATGACAGCACCCACTCGTCGCCCGGCAACGCGATTAACGCGCCGTATGGAACCGGCTGACGCACTCGCAGCCGCCGATAAAGCGCGGTCGGCGAGCCGAATACATCGAAACCAAGCCGATACGTGTAGTTGACCTGATAAGAATCGCCCGCGCGCAGGGCGGCATGGATCGCATCGATCGCTTCGTTAAATTGCTTCGGATCGACGCTCGCGCGCACGTTTGCGGTACCCGCTACCGACGCCTCAGCCATCCCGCCGTCGCGCGCCATGAGCCACGCGTCGACCTCGTCGCGCGACAGCTTCTCGCAACGTTCGAACAATAAAAAACGCAGCGTGGCATCGCCACGCTGCGTTTCTGTCAATGCCTGGTGAGAAAGGCCGCCGTCCAGAAGATGCCGGCCAAACTCATAGTCGGCGAGCACGACGGCATGCAAACCACGCCGTGTATCCGCGGCCACGGTCTCGCACACGACTTCGAGTTGCGCGGCGTCCACGCAAACCCGCTCATGCACAAAACCCGTGTACAGACGACTCGAACGGCGCGCCGCCGTCGCGTCGCAATCGTCGAGCAACGCGAACACTGCATCGCGCTCATCTGCCGTCATGCTTACCGCCACATCAAACCGCTATTAATCGAAGAAGCTCTTCACCCGATCGAACCAGCTCTTGCTCTGCGGGCTATGCCGTGCGCCGCCTTCCACGAGTGCCTTCTCGAATTGCTGAAGCAACTCGCGCTGCGGCTCCGTGAGCTTGACCGGCGTTTCGACTTGCACGTGCACGTAAAGATCGCCGGCAATGCTCGAGCGCAGACCCTTGATCCCCTTGCCACGCAAACGGAACGTCTTGCCCGACTGCGTGCCTTCCGGCACCGTGAAGCTCGCGCGGCCCGCGAGGGTCGGCACTTCGATTTCACCGCCGAGCGCCGCCGTGGTAAACGGAATCGGCATCTGGCAATGCAGGTCGTCGCCGTCGCGCTCGAACACCGAGTGCTGCTTGATGTGAATCTCGACGTACAGATCGCCCGACGGACCGCCGTTGATACCCGGCTCACCGTTGCCGGCCGAGCGGATGCGCATGCCGTCGTCGATACCTGCCGGGATCTTCACTTCCAGCGTCTTGGTTTCCTTCACCTTGCCCGCGCCGTGGCAGTGACCGCACGGTTCAGGGATATAGGTGCCGGTGCCGTGGCACTTCGGGCAGGTCTGCTGGATGCTGAAAAAGCCCTGCGACATCCGCACCGAACCCGAACCGCTACAGGTCGGGCAGGTTTCCGGCTTGGTGCCGGGCTTCGCGCCCGAGCCGTGACAGATTTCGCACGACACCCAGCTCGGCACGCGAATCTGCGTGTCGTAGCCGTGCGCGGCCTGTTCCAGCGTGATTTCCATGCTGTAGCGCAGATCGGCGCCGCGATACACCTGCGGACCGGCACGGCCGCCACCGCCGCGTGCGGCACCGCCGGCCGCCTGGCCGAAGATGTCGCCGAAAATATCGCCGAACGCATCGGCAAAACCGCCGAAGCCCTGCGCACCGGCTCCGCCCATGTTCGGATCGACGCCCGCGTGGCCGTACTGATCGTACGCACCACGCTTTTGCGAGTCCGACAGCATTTCATAGGCTTCCTTCACCTCTTTGAAATGCTCTTCCGCATCCTTGTTGCCGGGATTGCGGTCGGGGTGGTGCTTCATCGCAAGCTTGCGATAAGCCTTCTTGATTTCGTCGTCGCTCGCGTTCTTTGCGACGCCCAGAACCTCGTAGTAATCCCGTTTCGCCATATCGGTTCAACGCCACTCGCGCAATGCGACGCGGTGGCTCCTCTTGAATGCTGGAGTCTTGCGACTCGTCCGGCCGCTGTTTCCCGCCGCTTTCACGCGACTCAAAACAACGCCCTCCATAAAACAAATGTGCCCGGAGAGCCCAAAAAGGCTCACCAGGCGCGATAACCGCTTTGCAGGTTCATGCACCCGGACGGGAGCAAACCGTTTTGCAGCCAGGCCGCACACATCGCTGTGTGCGGCTTTACGGTCAGATTGCGACCCGGCTTTAGTCTTTCTTCACTTCCTTGAACTCGGCGTCGACCACATCGTCCTGCTGCTGGTGGCTCGCGCCACCCGCCGATGCGCCCGCACCTGCCGCGCCCGCTGCCGCAGCTTCGGCACCTTGCGCAGCTTGCATGTCGGCGTACATCTTCTCGCCCATCTTCTGCGAGGCGGTGGCCACCACTTCGATCTTGGCTTCGATCGCGGCCTTGTCGCTCGAACCGCTCTTCAGCGTTTCTTCGAGGTCCTTCAGCGCGGTTTCGATCGCTTCCTTCTCCGCGGCGTCCAGCTTGTCGCCGTATTCGGTGAGCGCCTTCTTCGTGCTATGGACCAGCGCGTCGCCCTGGTTGCGGGCATCGGCCAACTCACGCAGCTTGTGATCTTCTTCCGCGTTCGCTTCGGCGTCCTTCACCATCTTCTCGATTTCGGCTTCGGACAGACCCGAGTTCGCCTTGATCGTGATGCGGTTTTCCTTGCCGGTCGCCTTGTCTTTCGCGCCGACGTGCAGAATGCCGTTCGCGTCGATGTCGAAGCTCACTTCGATCTGCGGCGTGCCGCGCGGTGCCGGCGGAATGCCTTCGAGGTTGAACTCGCCCAGCAGCTTGTTGCCCGCTGCCATTTCGCGTTCGCCCTGGAACACCTTGATCGTCACGGCGCCCTGATTGTCATCGGCCGTCGAGTAGACCTGTGCGTGCTTGGTCGGGATCGTGGTGTTCTTGTTGATCATCTTCGTCATCACGCCGCCGAGCGTTTCGATGCCGAGCGACAGCGGGGTCACGTCGAGCAGCAGAACGTCCGTGCGGTCGCCCGACAGAACCTGGCCTTGAATCGCGGCGCCAACGGCCACGGCTTCGTCCGGGTTCACGTCACGGCGCGGTTCCTTGCCGAAGAACTCCTTGACCTTGTCCTGCACCTTGGGCATACGCGTCATGCCGCCGACCAGAATCACGTCGTCGATCTCGCCAACCTTCACGCCTGCGTCCTTGATCGCCGTGCGGCACGGTTCGATGGTGCGTTCGATCAGTTCTTCAACCAGTGCTTCGAGCTTGGCGCGCGTAATTTTCAGGTTCAAGTGCTTCGGACCCGACGCGTCGGCCGTGATGTACGGCAGGTTGATTTCGGTCTGCTGGCTCGACGACAATTCGATCTTCGCCTTTTCAGCCGATTCCTTCAGGCGTTGCAGCGCGAGCACGTCTTTCGACAGGTCGACGCCCTGTTCCTTCTTGAACTCGCCGATGATGTAATCGATGATGCGTTGGTCGAAGTCTTCACCGCCGAGGAACGTGTCGCCGTTCGTGGACAGCACTTCGAACTGCATTTCGCCGTCAACGTCAGCGATTTCGATGATCGATACGTCGAACGTACCGCCGCCAAGGTCATACACCGCGATCTTGCGGTCGCCCTTTTCGGCCTTGTCCAGACCGAATGCCAGAGCGGCTGCGGTCGGTTCGTTGATGATCCGCTTCACCTCCAGACCGGCGATGCGGCCTGCGTCTTTGGTAGCCTGACGCTGGCTGTCGTTGAAGTACGCGGGAACCGTAATCACGGCTTCTGTGACCGGCTCGCCGAGGTAATCTTCAGCGGTCTTCTTCATCTTGCGCAGCGTTTCCGCGGAGATTTGCGGCGGTGCGAGCTTCTGGTCGCGCACTTCGATCCATGCGTCGCCGTTATCGGCTTTCATGATCTTGTACGGCATCAGAGCGATGTCTTTCTGCACTTCCTTTTCTTCGAAGCGGCGGCCAATCAGGCGCTTGACCGCGTACAGCGTGTTCTTCGGGTTCGTGACCGACTGACGCTTCGCAGGCGCGCCGACGAGAATCTCGCCGTCTTCCATGTAAGCGATGATCGACGGCGTGGTGCGCGCGCCTTCCGAGTTCTCGATCACCTTGACCGAATTGCCTTCCATGATCGCCACGCACGAGTTGGTCGTGCCGAGGTCGATACCGATGATTTTGCCCATTTTTACTAATCTCCTGACTTTGATCGCTGCGGGAATCGCCGTTTTTGCCCATCTGGCGGTACGGCGATCCGCTCTGAATTCCTACCTGCACTCAACATAAGTGCGTCCGCATCGTTTTCAAGACCTCTTTTACGATGCGGTCTTTAATTTTTTTCAATCGGTCGAACTTTTGCCGCTTTTTTCACCATTTGCCGTACTGCCGACCACATTGCCCGCACGGATCTTGTCCCGCGCGACCGCGACCGCCGCCTCGAACTGCCCAAGGCCGTGCCAGCCGGTAGTCTGGCCAAGCCGCTTGCCTCGGTAAAAGAAGAACCATGTGGACACGCCGTGAAGCATGACCGCAGTGGCGTCGACGGGAATGTTGGCCATCACGGCGCCTGTCAGACGGACCGGCTGATAACCGCGTCCCTCATGCGGCGTCTGAGGCAGCTCGCGCTGCGCGCCTCAGATGCTTGCTTACTTCGGCGCCGCGACAGTCACGAGGGCCGGACGCAGCACGCGGTCGGCGATCACGAAGCCTTTTTGCAGCACAGCAACGACGGTGTTCGGTTCCTGGTCGGCCGGCACCATCGAAATAGCCTGGTGGCGGTGCGGGTCGAACTTCTCGCCAACCGGGTTCAGGGCAACGACGCGGCCCTTCTCCAGCGCGCCGGAGAGCTGGCGCAGCGTGAGTTCGACACCTTCACGGACCTTTTGCAGGTCGTCGGACGAGTGGGCAACCGCCGCTTCAAGGCTGTCGACCACCGGCAGCAAATGCTCAGCGAAGCTTTCGATCGCGAACTTGTGGGCCTTGGCGACATCTTCCTGGGCGCGGCGGCGCACATTCTCAGTCTCCGCCTTCGCCCGCAGGAAGCTTTCCTGCATCTCGGCAAGCTTCGCCTCTGCTTCGGCCAATGCGGCTTCCACGCCAGTTGCCGGCGCTTCAGGCGCAGCGTTTGCAGCGGTGTCCTGCTGGGATGCTGCAGCCTCGGCGGCCTGGCGCGCGGTTTCGTCGGCGGGCGTGGGATTCTGGCTCGTCGGGTTCTCTTGCGTGTTTTCCATGTCGCTGACAGTCGTTAAAAGGTTAAAGCTAGTGGTGGCGGCAACGCGTCAAAAGCTGTCGCAATTTGTGCGTTGCAAAATTGCGACAGACAACTTGGTGCGTGAGCGCGTATCGAAACGGCAGATGGGGCCGGAAAGACCCAATTCAAGCGCATCTCCCGGAACTTTTCACACCGCGGACGTGCGGCAGAAATGCCCGGTTACAACCATTATTGCGTCGCAATCAGATTGAGATTGAGTGCGCCCAACAAGTGGCCTATGCTCCATTAAAGCGTCGGAAAAGACACGTTAACCCTAATCTAACGTAAGCCTTACCGATAATTTTCAATTACCACCTGATTCGCCTGTTTCCGTCTCGAATCTTCCCAAGGGGAGTACCGTGAAGCTGACCTTTGCAATATCGGTGGTCGCATTGGTACTGATCGCGGGCACCACGACCATCTGCATGTCCGGGGCCGTCAACGATCACACCACCGAGTACGGCGGTGTGCACGCGACGATGGAACAATTGTTCAATCCCCACCTGAAAGTTTGTCGATAGTGCGCCGGTCGCGCTTGGTCGGCCTGCCGTGCAAAGCGGCGGCCGGTTCTCGGTATGTCTTGCGCCGCTCCTGCTCGACCTGCCGCTTCACCTTGCTCTCTTCCGTTTCCGCATAAAGCGTCTGCGCGACGCTGGCCGGGCCGCGCACGTCGCATACGCCCAGCACTTCCACCTGCCAGACAATCCGCTCGATTTCTATCTCGACCAGGTCGCCTACGCGCACCTCCTTGGCCGGTTTGACACTCGCGCCGCCGATGCGCACGTGCGCTTTTTCGACGGCATCCGCCGCGAGCGAGCGGGTCTTGAAGAAGCGCGCCGCCCAAAGCCATTTGTCGATGCGCAGCTTCGCGCCCGGTTCGGTTGAAATCCTGTAATTCATGAGCCTGCTTAAGCCCCAGTCGTGTGCGGCACCGGCACCGCTTGCACGGGCCAGCCCTGCAGATTCTGCGCGACGATCTCGCCGAGCGCGGCGATCCACGGCTGCGAGGCGTTCAGGCAGGGAATTCGATGGAATTCCTTGCCGCCCGCCTGCAGGAACTCGTCGCGCACCTCCATGCCGATTTCTTCAATCGTTTCAAGGCAGTCGGCGGTAAAACCCGGACAGAACACGTCGGCACGCCGCACGCCCGCCGAGCCCAATTCCTTCAGCGTGGGGGCGGTGTACGGCTGCAGCCACTCAGCCTTGCCGAAGCGCGACTGAAACGTGACGCGGCATTCCACCTGCGTCAATCCCAGCGCCTGCGTCAACAACGCGCCGGTCTGCTGGCATTGCTCGTGATACGGATCGCCGAGATCCATCGTGCGCTTGGGCACGCCGTGAAAACTCAGCACCAGCTTGTCGCCTGCCGCGAAATCCGGTCGGCCGTGCTGATGCCAGTAGTGGTGCACCTGAGCGGCGAGCGCGGCGATATACGCCGGATGATCGGCGTACTGGCGCACCGTGCGGATTTCCGGCTGATTCCGCATGCGCTTGAGGGCAGAAAAAGCGTCGTCGAACGCCGTGGCCGTGGTCGACGACGAGTATTGCGGATACATGGGCATCAGCAGCACGCGCTCGGCGCCCGCCAGCTTGAGCTGGTTCAGCATGGCCGGAATGCCGGGCGTGCCATAGCGCATCGCGTAGTCGACCAGCACCGTGTAATCGTTCAATTGCAGCAGATGGCGCAAACCCTCCACCTGCTTCTCCGTGAAGACACGCAGCGGCGAGCCTTCCGGCATCCACACAGCCGCGTACTTCTTTGCTGACGCGGGGCTCCGGAACGGCAAAATCAACACGCGCAGGATCACCTGCCAGAGCAGCGCCGGAATTTCGACCACACGCGGATCGGACAGGAACTGCGCAAGATAGCGCCGGACCGCACGCGGTGTCGGCGCGTCGGGCGTGCCGAGATTGATCAGCAACACGGCCACACGATGTGACGTGGCGTTCTGCGATGGCCGCTCGAGGTCGAAGCGCATAGGCAGCAGGGATAACCGCTTTGGGCGGAGAGTCGGTTCAGGTGGAATTCATTATAGCGGCGCGGTCCATTGCGAGGTCCGCCAGGGACCCCTGGCCATTCGGCCAATTGGCAAGCCGCGCGCTGTCGCGCATCATTTGCAGCATGAGGTGTGCGGCAGCCACGGTGACCGCAGGTTACTGTTGACTAAGCGTCAGCGAAAGCAACCGCGCGGTGATGTCCACGATTGGGATCACGCGGTTGTAGGCCATGCGGGTCGGCCCGATCACGCCAAGCGTGCCGACAATCTTGCCGTTCACCTCATAAGGCGCGGTGACGACGCTCATTTCCTCGATCGGCACGAGATTCGACTCACCGCCAATGAAAATCTGCACGCCCGCGGCGTGACTCGACACGTCGAGCAACTGAAGGAGACTGGTCTTTTGGTCGAACACATCGAACAGCTTGCGCAGGCGCGCCATGTCCGACGAAAGGTCGGCGACTTCGAGCAGGTTGCGCTCGCCGGAAATCAACACGTGTTCGCCGGTGTCGGTTTCATCCGTGCTGGCCGTGACCGCGGCGTGCATCAGCGTGGTCATGTCGCCGCGCAATTCGTCGATTTCTTCGCGCAGGCGGCGGCGCACGTCGTCGAACGAGAGGCCCGCGAAGTGCGCATTGATGTAATTGGAGGCTTCCACCAGTTGCGAAGGCGAAAAGTCGCGCTGGGTGGCCATAATGCGGTTCTGCACGTCGCCCTCGGGCGTCACGATGATCAGCAGGATGCGCTTGTCCGACAGGCGCATGAATTCGATCTGCTTGAACACGTGGCTGCGGCGCGGCGTGAGCACCACACCGGCGAACTGCGACAGATTGGACAGCACGCTGGCCGCCGCGGCGACGACTTTCTGCGGCTCGCCCGCCTGCAGCGTAGTCTTGACGATACGCATCACCGCTTCTTCGTCCGCGGCGGATTCCACCGTCAGCATGGTATCGACGAACAGCCGGTAACCGCGCGGCGTCGGAATCCGGCCCGCCGACGTATGTGGACTGATTACGAGCCCCAGGTCCTCGAGATCGGACATCACGTTGCGGATCGTGGCCGGGCTCAGTTCGAGGCCGGAATAGCGTGACAACGTGCGCGAGCCGACCGGCTGACCTTCGGCGATGTAGCGCTCGATCAGCGTTTTGAGGAGGGTTTGTGCGCGGGGATCTAGCATGACGGAAAATTTTAGCTCAATGACGCGGCTACAGCGAGCGCTAACGGCGCCAACCCCTGACTATCGCGCCGCCGGTTGGCGGGACGGCGCATGTCATCAAGGTTTCACCATTCTAACGATAATCGCCCAATGCGCCGGCAGCGCGCTTGCGCAGGCTCGCTACCGGGTCTGTCTGCGGTTCTTTTCAGGCCCTACCTATGGTGTAATGCCGGCATGCAAGTGACCAGCCAGTTCAAGACCGTCGCGCTCGTCGGGCGCAACAATACGCCGGGCATCGGCGAGCCGCTGACCGAGCTCGCCTCGTGCATCGCGAGGCGCGGCTTCGAGGTCGTATTCGAAGCCGACACCGCCGCCGAAATTGGCGTAACCGACTATCCGGCGCTGCGTCCCGCCGAGATCGGCGCGCGCGCCGACGTTGCCGTGGTGCTAGGCGGCGACGGCACGATGCTAGGCATTGGGCGCCAGCTCGCGCCCTACCGCACGCCGCTGATCGGCATCAACCACGGCCGGCTCGGCTTCATTACCGACATTCCGATCTCCGACATGCGCGAGATCGTGCCGCAAATGCTCTCAGGCAACTTCGAGCGCGAAGAGCGCATGCTGCTCGAAGCGCGCATCATGCGCGACGGCGCCCCGATCTATCACGCACTTGCCTTCAACGACGTGGTGGTCAACCGCAGCGGTTTCTCGGGGATGGCGGAACTGCATGTCTCGGTGGACGGGCGCTTCATGTACAACCAGCGCTCGGACGGCCTGATCGTCGCCACGCCAACGGGTTCGACTGCCTACGCGCTGTCCTCGCAGGGGCCGATCCTGCATCCGCAATTACAAGGCATCGTGCTGGTGCCGATTGCGCCGCATGCGTTGTCGAACCGGCCAATCGTGCTGCCGGACGACTCGAAGGTGAGCATCCAGATCGTCTCGGGCCGCGAAGTGAACGTCAATTTCGACATGCAGTCGTTCACTTCACTGGAATTGGGCGACACGATCGAAGTGCGCCGCTCGCGCCATACGGTGCCGATGCTGCATCCGGTCGGCTACAGCCATTTCGCGACGCTGCGCAAGAAGCTGCACTGGAACGAATACCCGTCGCACGAAGAAGATACCAAGCCCTGAACGGCCCGAAACGCCGGAAAGCCGGAATGCCGGGCCGCCGGAACACGAACGCCGCCGCTGCCGAACCCTGAATCTCAAGCTCACCAGACGACCTCCATGCTTCGCCACCTCTCGATACGCGACTTCGTCATCGTCGCCGCGCTCGACCTCGAATTCGACAGCGGCTTTACCGTTTTCTCAGGCGAAACAGGCGCCGGCAAGTCGATCCTGATCGACGCACTGGCCCTTGCGCTCGGTGCCCGCGCCGATGCGAACGTGGTGCGCACCGGCGAGAGCCGTGCCGACATCACCGCGGAATTCGAGACGCATGCGCAAGTCGAGCAATGGCTCGACGAGCAGGCGCTCGGCACGACCGCCGACGACGGCCATCACGGCGGCACCGTCATGCTGCGTCGCGTGGTGGACGCGAACGGCCGCTCGCGCGCGTTCATCAACGGCACGGCGGCGACGCTCGCGCAGTTGCGCGAAGTCGGCGAGATGCTGGTGGATATTCACGGGCAGCATGCGCATCAGTTGCTGATGCGTCCGGACGCGCAGCGCGAGCTGTTCGACACCCATGCCGGCCTCACGGAAACCGCTGCAACCGTCACGCGTACATGGCGGTCGTGGCGCGAAAAGATTCAGGCTGTCGAGCACGCGAAAACGCGCGATCGCGAGCTGCAACTGGAGCGCGAGCGGCTCGCCTGGCAGCTCACCGAGCTGGACAAACTTTCGCCGCAACCAGGCGAGTGGGAAGAGGTCAACGCCGAACACCGGCGCCTGTCGCACTCGGCCAATCTGATCGACGGCGTGCAAGGGGCGCTCGGCGCGCTGTCCGAATCGGACGAAGCGATGATCACGCATCTCGCCTCGATCGTGTCGAAGGTGCGCGACCTCGCCGAGATCGACCCGGCACTGAACGACGTGCTGGCGGCGCTGGAACCGGCGGAAATCCAGTTGCAGGAAGCGGCCTATTCGCTCAGCCACTACGCGCAGAAGCTCGAACTGGATCCAGACCGGCTCGCCCAGGTCGAAAAGCGTCTCGACGCGCTGCACTCGGCCGCACGCAAATTCCGCCTGCAACCCGAGACGCTGCCGGAAGAACACGAAGCGCGTCGCGCGCAACTTGCCGCGCTCGACGCCGCCGCCGATCTCGACAGCCTGCACGCGGCCGAAGCCAAAGCCAAAGAAGCCTTCCTCGCCGAAGCAAAAAAACTGTCGAAGGCGCGCGCCAAGGCCGGCAAGGCCCTGGGCGCAGCGGTGACCACCGGCATGCAGGAACTGTCGATGAAAGGCGGCAGCTTCGACGTGGCGCTGGTGCCGTTGCCAGAAGGTGGCGCGCACGGGCTCGAACAGGTCGAATTCCGTGTCGCCGGTCATGCCGGCGTGCCGCTGCGGCCGCTCGCAAAGGTTGCCTCAGGCGGGGAACTGGCGCGGATCAGTCTCGCTCTGGCGGTCATTGCGAGCGCCGCGAGCCCGACACCAACCCTGATCTTCGACGAAGTGGATACGGGAATCGGCGGCGGCGTCGCCGAAGTGGTTGGGCGCTTGCTGCATCAACTGGGTCAAGCTCGGCAGGTGCTGTGCGTCACCCACTTGCCGCAAGTCGCCGCGCGCGGCGACCATCATTTCCAGGTGGCGAAGTCGGGCAACGGCAAAGGCGGCACGGTGAGCAGCGTGACCTCGCTCGACCGCGCGAGCCGCGTCGAAGAAGTCGCGCGGATGCTCGGCGGACTGGAGATCACCGCCACCACCCGCAAGCACGCGAAGGAAATGCTGGCGGCCTAGGAACGCGGGTTGGAAATCATCGCGGAGCCTCAGCCAAACACCCGCTCCCACAGTCTCAGCACCGCTTCACGCTCGGTCACCACCAGCGCCGGATCGACCCGCGCCTTCTCCATCCCGTCCAGCCGCAATTGGTGCTGCAACTTCCGGTAGGTCCGATAAGCCGCCCCGACCGTCTCCGCTTCCGCCTCGCTCATCAGGCCGAAGCGCGACACCTCACGCAGCAGCGCGATATTGCCGGTATTGCGGATCAGTTCGGGATCGCTCGCCGCATGCAGCAGCACCCAGTACTGCACGGTAAATTCGATATCGACCATGCCGCCGCGATCGTGCTTCAGGTCGAACAGCGCCGTATGGTTCGGATGCCCCGCCTCCACGCGCTCGCGCATCTCGACGATTTCCTTCGCGAGCGGTTCGGCCTCGCGCGGCGTGGTCAGCACCTGTTCGCGAATCTGCTCGAATTTCGCGCCGATTTCGGCGTCGCCCGCGCAGTAGCGCGCGCGGCTCAATGCCTGATGCTCCCACACCCACGCCGTGTTGGCGGCATCGCCTTCACGCAGTTGATAACGGCGGAACGCGTCCAGATCGGTGACGAGTAGGCCCGACTCGCCGTTTGGCCGTAGCCTCAAGTCGACATCGAACAAGGTGCCAGCGCCGGTCGCCGTCGTTAGCCAGGTGATGAGGCGGCGGGTGTAGGTGGCATAGACGTCGGCGGCAGCATCGTCCGGATCGTCGTAGAGGAAGATGACGTCGAGGTCGGATGCGTAGCCGAGCTCCTTGCCGCCCAGCTTGCCGTACGCGATCACCGCAAACTTCGGCACCTCGCGATGGCGTTTGGCCAATTGGTTCCAGACAGCTTCGAGCGTGACGTCGAGCACGGCGTCGGCAAGCTCTGACAGGCGGTCGCTCACATGCTCGACGCTCAGCCTGCCGGCCAGATCGATCAGCAGGATGCGGAACACCTCGGCCTGGTGCGCGTGGCGCAGCAGGTCCATCTGTTGCTCGATGCCATCCGCCGCGGCCAGACGCAAGCGCAGCGTGCGCTTGAATTCAGGCCAGTCGAACGGACTGTCCATCGCCTCGTCGTCGAGGAGTTCGTCGAGCAATTGCGGGTGGCGGATCAGGTAGCCGGCGGCCCAGCGCGAACCACCCAGCACCGACAGCACCCGATGCAGCGCCTGCGGATATTCCGTCAACAGCGCGAGGTACGCGCCGCGCCGGCTCACGGCTTCGAGCAGGTCGAAGAAACGCGCCAACGTATCGCCGCGCCGTTCGAGCGGCTCAAGGGTACGCGCGGCTTCCAGCGCACGCTGCGCGACGATATCGAAGCGCTGGCGGCTACGCTCGGCGAGCCCCGCGTAACGCGACGACTGCCATATCGCGCGCAAGCGCGCCAGCAGCTCGTCCGGCTCGGACACACCCAGTTCAATCAGGCGCGCGCGAAGCGCGTCCTCAGCGCTGTCGTCGGCGAGCGCGCTGCTCCAGACCCACGCCGCCGCGCCGTCTTCCGGTGCGCCGCAGCCGTCGCGGCCGCTCACCTTGTCGGCGAAAATCTGGTCGAACTGCTGCTCGACGAACTCGCGATGCGCGTCGAGCTTGAGCATCAACGCGGCATAGTTGTCGCAACCCATTGCTTGCGCGAGCGCCACGCGCTCCTCAGGATCGACCGGCATCGCGTGAGTTTGCGCGTCGTTGCGGTATTGCAGGCGGTGCTCGAGTTCGCGCAGGAAGCGGTACGCCTGTGAAAGCTTCACGCAGACCGAGGTATCGAGCAGCCCGTGCGTGGCCGCGTGCCGCAAGACAGCGAGCGTCGGACGCACCCGGAAGCCGGCATCCTGGCCGCCGCGGATCAGCTGAAATACCTGAGCGCTGAATTCGATTTCGCGGATGCCGCCGCGGCCCAGCTTGATGTCGTCGGCTTTGTCAGGGCGCATCGAGGCACGCCGCTGTGCTTCCTGGCGAATCTGCAAATGCAGCGCACGGATTGCGCTGATCACACCGAAGTCGAGATAACGCCGATAGACGAACGGCGTGACGATCGCGTCGAGCTGCTTCTGCAACCGCCGCGCAGCGTCGCTCGCGCCTTCGGACACGAGCCGGCCCTTGATCCACGCATAGCGCTCCCACTCGCGGCCCTGCACGTAGAAATACTCTTCGAGCATGCCGAGGCTGCACACGAGCGGCCCCGAGTCGCCGTTCGGCCGCAAGCGCATATCGACGCGGAACACGTAACCGTCGGCGGTCACCTCGGCCAATGCGCCGATCAGGCGCTTACCCAGACGCGTAAAAAAGTCCTGCGTCGCGATCGGCGAACGCTGACCGCCCGCGGTCTCACCGTCCTCTTCATAAATGAAGATCAGATCGATATCCGACGAAACATTCAGCTCACGCCCGCCCAGCTTGCCCATCCCGACCACGCCGAGCGCGAGCCGCTCGCCCTGCGGTCCGCGCGGTTCGCCGTAGAGCGTTTCGAGCTCGGCGGACACGACCGCGAGCGCGCGTTGGATTGTCGTCTCCGCCAGATCGGTCATCGCGCCGGTGACTTCGGCGACATCCGCCTCGCCCGCCAGGTCACGCTCCATCACGGCGCAAAATACCTCAGTGCGCAATTGGCGCAAGGCCCGTTTGAGTGCATCCTCACTCAACGGGCCGTCGCCCGCGCCGGCTGCCTCGGCACACAGCGCTTCAAAGCGCGCGTCGATCCGTTCGCGCGTGAGGGGTGCGGAGGCGAGCGCCACCACCTGCGCCACGATTTGCGGACGGGCCGCCGCGGCACGCGCCGCGTAATGTGAATAGCTGGAACTCAGGAGGGTTGCGTCAGTCATCAAGGGTCTGGCTCGCTCGTTGCTTTATCAGCGTTGTTCAGTTCGCCGCAGCACACGGGTCCCGCGGCCTCGCGCAGGTCGCGAGACGGCATGGAGAAAGGGTTTGCCGGAGGTCCGCCGACGCTTTCCCGTGTGTTACATTTCGTCGTTAATTCGCAAAACTACCATACGCCCACCCGCCGCAGCATGTCCGAGCGAAACGAATCCGCCGACCCGCACGAAACCAGGCAGGTCCGGCCCGCGAGCGGAAGCGCCCACATGGTGCTGCATCGGACGTCCCATGTGGTGCTGGCGCTCGCACTCGCCTTCTACTTTATCGCGGCGGGTCTGTTTCTCGGTTTGCGTTACGTACTGCTGCCGCGCGTCGACTCGTTCCGCCCGCGCATCGAAGCCACGGTTTCCGAGAAGCTGCACGCACAGTTCACCATCGGCAAGCTGGCGCCGCATTGGAGCGGCTTTCAGCCGGGCCTCGACGTCACCGATCTCGTCATCCGCGACCCGGAAGGCAAAGCGGCGCTGACCATTCCGCATGCCACCGCCGCGCTCTCGTGGAAGTCGCTCTGGCAGTTCCATCCCGCGCTTTCTAGCCTGATCGTCGATCAACCGGACGTGCTGGTGTCGCGCAGCAGCGACGGCGTGATCTCGGTGGCGGGCGTGCCAGTGCCCACCCGGCACAGCGGCAACGACACCCTGTCCACGTGGCTGTTGCGCCAGCAGGCAATCGTGGTGCGCGGCGGCGTGCTGCGCTGGCGCGATGCCCAGCATGACGCGCCGGAGCTTGCCCTGCGCGACATCCGGATCGCGATTCTCAACGACGGCTACGATCACCGCCTCGCGTTGCAAGCGCCCGCCGACGGCCATGTCCTGCACGGGCCGATCGACTTCCGTACGCATTTCAAACACGCCCGCCTCTCCGCGATCGGCAAGCCGGTCAACTGGGTCGGCCAGGTCTATATGTCGACCGGTCCGGTCGATCTGCCGACCCTCGCCCGCTACATCAACTTCCCGATCGAGATGTTCGCCGGCCGCATCGACAATGCGATCTGGGCTGACTTCGCCGATGGCCGCATGAAGTCGGCGAGCGGGCAGTTGGCCGGCACGGACGTCTCGATGCGGGTCCGCCCGACCCAGCCCAAGCTGGTGGTGCCGATCGCCAATTTCTCGTGGGGTCTCGACGTCGACCAGGGCGATTACACGCTGCAACTGAACCACTTGCGCGCCGAGCTCGGCCAACCGCCGCTCGACGACGGCACGCCGCTCACCCGCACCCTCGCGCTAACCACGCTGCACGGCCGCTACCGGACCGCCACGCTGCAGCATGGGCAACTCGTCAGCGTCAGCGGTGATCGCGTCGACCTGGGCATCCTCGCCGAATTCAGCCGCGCGCTGCCGTTGCCGCGCCCCCTGCTGAACAACCTGGTGCGCTTCAATCCCCGCGGCATGGTGTCGAACTATGTGATCGAAGTCGAACGCGGCAAACCGGAATCGGGCGAAGCGGGCAGCGACCACCGGCCAAGCGGCGCCGAGCCGATCGAGCGTTATCGTTTCAAGGGCGACCTGCAGGGCATCAGCGTCGCCGCGCAGGAACCGCCGCCGGGGCTCACCCCGCTGAATCACCCGCGCGCGGGCATTCCAGGTATTGAAAACCTGTGGGGCAGCGTCGACGCCGACGAAAAGCACGGCACGGCGACGCTCAACACCTCCAACGTCGCGATTACGCTGCCGGGCGTGTTCGACGACCCGCGCCTGACACTCGACCGCCTGCATGGCCAGGCAGACTGGACCATCACGCCGAAGGCGCCGGGCGAAAATCACCCCGCCTTCACCGTCAAGCTGGCCGACTTCGGCATCTCCAACGCGGACGCCAACGCCACCGCCACCGTCGATTACAGCAACCCGGGCCATGGGCGCGGCTCGCTCGACCTGAAGGCCGATTTTCAGCGCGCGCAGGTCACGCGCATCGTCCGCTATTTGCCGACCAGCATCAGCGAAAAGCTGCGCATCTACCTGGGCCATGGGCTGCAAGCCGGCGTCTCGCGCGGCGCAACGATCGAAATCCACGGCGATCTGACCAAATTCCCCTACTCGCGCGCGCCGGAGGCCGGGGTCTTCCATATCGTCGCGCCGTTCAAGGGCGGCAAGTTCGACCCTTCGCCGTACCCGCCGCGCAAGATGAAGAACGGCACGCCGAACGTGTGGCCGCCGCTGGATGGCATCGACGGCGTGTTCGAACTCAAAGAGAACGTGCTGCGCTTCGATATCGACCGCGCCCATTACAAGCGGGTGGCTTTAAACAAGGTGAACGGCAGGATCGACGATCTCGGCACCAAGGCGTCGAACCTCGTCATCGATGGCAACGGCCTTGGGCCGCTTGCCGACATGCTCGACTACGTCAACGAAAGCTCGCTTGGCATCATGTCCAAACATGCGACCGAGAAAGTGCGCGCCGAAGGGCCCGCCGCGCTGGCGCTCAAGCTGACCGTGCCGCGCACGCCGAAGCCGCATATCGCCGTGGAAGGCGCAGTGGGCTTCCAGAACAACCGTTTGACGGTCGATAACGTGCCGCCGTTGTCGCAACTGAACGGCAAGGTGCGCTTTACCGAACATACGGCGCAGGTCGACCGGCTCTCGGGCCAGTTCCTCGGCGGCGACGTGCACGCGAATGGCGGCCTGAAGCAGGACGGCACGTATGCACTCGACCTTGGCGGCCATATCGCCGTCGACGCGGCGCGCGGCCTGAATCTGCACGGTCCGGCCGCACAGGTGTTGACGCACATGAGCGGCAGCGCGCCCTACGCGCTCAACGTGCGCGGCGCCAAGGGGCGGTTGCCGGAAGTCACGGCGAACTCCGATCTGACCGGCCTCGCGCTCGACTTCCCCGCGCCGTTCAACAAACCCGTCGGCACGCCAATGCCGCTGCACTTCGCGGTCAACCCCTTTACCAGCGCGAGCGAAGCCGGTCTGGAACGGGCCGACCTCACCTTCGGCCCGATCGCCGCCACCTACCTGCTGCGTTACCAGCCGAAAACGCCGCCGACGGTCGTGAGCGGTGCGATCGGCGTCAACAAGCCCGCCGACCTGCCGTCCGAGGGCGTGATCGCCGCAGTCGACGTCGAAGCATTCGATGCCGATGCCTGGCGCGCGCTCGTCACGCAGATGCGCAACAAGGACGCGCCCGCTGCCGCGCCAGCCACCCCTAATCCGACCCTCGCGCAATTCCTGCCGAGCCGCTTCGCGGTACACGTCGGCACGCTGACACTGCTCAAGCGGCACTGGGACAGCGTGATCGTCGGCGCTTCGCATGCGGACGGCAAATGGCAGGCCAACATCGCGTCGAACCAGGTGTCGGGCCACGTGTCCTGGCTGCCGGGCGCCAATAAGGAATCGCCGGGCACGCTGCAGGCGCGCTTTGCCCGTGTGGTGATCCCCTCCGCCACGGATAAAGACCTGCTCGGCCAGGCCATTTCGGCGCCGGCGCAGAACATGCCGTCGATCGATCTGGTGGTCAATGAGTTGATCGTGCGCGATCGCGACATAGGCCGGCTCGAAGTGGACGCGCACAACTTCGAAGAAGACGGTGTGCCGGTCTGGCAACTCGACAAGCTGGACATCACCAACCCCGCCGCCACGCTGACCGCGACCGCGAACTGGCGCACGTCGACGGGCCTCGGCAACACCGCGGACGAAGCGACGCCGCGCCGTACGGTGTTCGATTTCAAACTCGACATCAAGGACGCCGGCGCGCTGCTGGAGCGCTTCGGCCAGCCGCGCACGCTCAAGGCCGGCAGCGGCTCCCTCTCGGGCAAGGTGGTGTGGCGCGGCGGCCCGACTACCATCGACTACCCGACGCTCAACGGCAATCTGGCCGTCGATCTGCGCCATGGGCAGATTCTCAAGGTCGATCCGGGCGTCGCGAAACTGCTGGGCGTGCTCAGCCTGCAAAGCCTCGCGCGCTTCGCCACGCTCAATTTCCGCGACGTGATCGGCGAAGGGCTGCCGTTCGAGCACGTCACCGGCACGGGCGAAATCCACAATGGCATTGGCCGCACCGAGAACTTCGAGATGGTGACGGCGCCGGCGCGCGCCGAGATGAAGGGCTCGGTGGATCTGGCGCAGGAAACCCAGGATCTGCACGTGCAGATCGTGCCGACCGTCAGCGCCGGCGCCGCCGTGATCGCCGCGACCGTGATCAATCCGCTGCTCGGGCTGGGTGCGCTGGTGGCCGATCTGGCGTTCAGCAAATCGGTCTCCACCGCGTTTGCACGCGAGTACGCGATCACCGGTCCGTGGTCGAAACCGCACATCGAGCGGGTGAAGAGCGATCGCGGTAAGATGGACGCTCCGGCTTCGACCGTGGAAGCGCACTGAGCCCGATCCGATCCTTGGTCTGATCGGAAGAGCGCCGTGCCGCGCCGCAGTCCTCAGCCAGCCTTGAACGACGTATGCGGCGCCAACGGTTCGCGCCGCCGCCTTGCCGGGAGTTTTCCGAAACGCTCATGAGCGAAACACACGTCTCTTCATCCTCGTCCACCGCTTCGTCCACTGCCGCGCCCAGCGCGGCGCCCAGCGGATCTTTCGAAAGCGTGTTCCGCGTGGCCGCGCTGCAAATGGTGAGCACGCCGGATCGCGAACGCAATCTGGCCGAAGCGGAGCGCCTGATCGCTGAAGCCGCCGCCGACGGCGCGCAACTTGTCCTGCTGCCCGAGTACTTCTGCTTCATGGGCTTCAAGGACACGGACAAGCTCGCCGTGCGCGAGCCCTACCAGGACGGCCCGATCCAGCGCTTTCTCGCGGACGCCGCGCGCCGCCATAAGGTATGGGTGATCGGCGGCACCTTGCCGTTGATGTCGCAGGAACCGGCGCGCGTGCTGAACACTACGCTGGTGTTCGACCCGCAAGGCAACGAGGCCGCGCGCTACGACAAGATCCACCTGTTCAACTTTGAAAAGGGCGAAGAATCGTTCGACGAGGCGCGCACCATCTGCCCCGGCGGCGAAGTCCGCACCTTCGAGGCGCCGTTCGGGCGGATCGGTCTGTCGGTCTGCTACGATTTGCGCTTTCCGGAGCTGTACCGGCGCATGGGCGACTGCGCGCTTATCGTGGTGCCGTCGGCGTTCACTTACACCACCGGTCGCGCGCACTGGGAGATGCTGCTGCGCGCCCGGGCGGTCGAAAACCAGTGTTACGTGCTGGCTGCCGCGCAAGGCGGCAAACATGAAAACGGCCGCCGGACATGGGGCCACAGCATGCTGATCGACCCGTGGGGCGAAGTCGTCGCGGTGCGCGACGAAGGCGCCGGCGTGGTGACCGGCAACCTCGAGCGTGCGCGCATCGACGAAGTGCGGCAGAGCCTGCCCGCCTGGCGTCACCGCGTGCTGAGCTGCTGACGTATTACCTGACATTGAAAGTGCGGCGCCCGTCACTCATATAGTGATGCAAGCGCTAACCGAATCCTTCGTATCGAGCAGAACATACTTCGCATGAACATCATCGAACCCGGTATCCGTAATCTCGCCACCGCCAAGGACATCCTCCTGACGCCCTACGGTCTCGACGAATCCCTGCTCACCCGCACGCTCGCCGAAATCTTCACGCACAAAATCGATTACGCCGACCTGTACTTCCAGTACACGCGCAGCGAAGCGTGGAGTCTCGAAGAAGGCATCGTGAAGTCGGGCAGCTTCAGCATCGACCAGGGTGTCGGCGTGCGCGCCGTGGCGGGCGATCGCACGGCCTTCGCGTATTCGGACGACCTGTCGCCCGAGGCAATCCGTCAGGCGGCGCTCGCCACCCGTTCGATTGCCAAGGCGGGCGGCGGCAAGCAGAAGATCAAGGTGGCCTCGTCGCTGACCGGCATTGCCGGGCGCGATCTGTACCTGCCGTCCGATCCGCTGCATTCGCTCGACGCGACCGCCAAGGTCAAACTGCTCGAGCGCATCGAACAGATGGCGCGCGGCCGCGATCCGCGCATCCAGCAAGTGATGGCAGGCCTCGCCGGTGAATACGACGTGGTGCTGGTCGCGCGCAGCGACGGCGGCTTTGCGGCCGATATCCGTCCGCTCGTGCGCGTGTCGGTCACGGTGATCGCCGAGCAGAACGGCCGCCGCGAAATCGGCAGCGGCGGCGGCGGTGGCCGCTTCGACTACGGCTATTTCACGGACGAAGTGCTGTCGGGTTATGTCGACGACGCCGTGCATGCGGCGCTCGTGAACCTCGACGCCCGCCCGGCTCCGGCCGGCGCGATGACTGTCGTGCTCGGACCGGGCTGGCCCGGCGTGCTGCTGCACGAAGCGATCGGCCACGGCCTCGAAGGCGACTTCAACCGCAAGGGATCGTCGGCGTTCGCGGGTCGGATCGGCGAGCAGGTTGCGGCCAAGGGCGTGACCGTGGTCGACGACGGCACGCTGCCGAACCGCCGCGGCTCGCTGAACATCGACGACGAAGGCAATCCGACCCAGTGCACGACGCTGATCGAAGACGGCATCCTGAAGGGTTACATACAGGACACGCTGAACGCCCGACTGATGAAGATGCCGGTCACCGGCAATGCGCGCCGCGAATCGTATGCCGCGCTGCCGATGCCGCGCATGACCAACACCTACATGCTCAACGGCGACAAAGACCCGCAGGAAATCATCGCGTCCGTGAAGAACGGTTTGTATGCGGTGAACTTCGGCGGCGGCCAGGTCGACATCACGAACGGCAAGTTCGTGTTCTCGGCCTCCGAGGCCTACATGATCGAAAACGGCAAGGTCACCTACCCGGTCAAGGGCGCGACGCTGATCGGCAGCGGGCCGGAATCGCTCAAATTCGTCAGCATGATCGGCAACGACATGAAGCTCGATTCGGGCGTCGGCGTGTGCGGCAAGGAAGGCCAGAGCGTGCCGGTGGGCGTCGGTCAGCCGACGCTACGTATCGACAAGATGACGGTCGGCGGTACAGCCTGATTTTGATGTAGACGCATACTTTGTGCATATAATGCTCGAAGTATGCGGATTTACCGCATTTTTGCACCCTACAGCTTGCCAGCCAAGCTTGCACGGGTTATAAAGTCACTCACCCTTTTTGACCAGCGACCCAATTTCGCCATGTCCGCCAAGTTTTACTTTTACTTTTTTTGGCATCTCAGACCGCTGGCGGATCGAGAGGGGTGTTAGTGCACGCAAGACACCCAGAATTCACGAAAACCGCCAGCTAGCCTGGCGGTTTTTTTTCGCCTCACGCCTTTGAAACTTTTGCCGTTGAAATCTTTTTGATTGTTGTTCGCCGTGGCATCGCTGCCCGATTGCCGTCTGATCGCAGCCTTCATTGCCCGCGCGAACACGCTACGACCGATTCAGGAGAATAAACATGCCCCCGCACAACACCGACGATGTCCGCATCCGCGAATTGAAAGAACTCACGCCGCCCGCTCACCTGATTCGCGAATTCGCCTGCGACGAGACGGTGTCCGACGTGATCTACAACTCGCGCAACGCGATGCATCGCATCCTGCACGGCATGGAAGACCGTCTGATCGTCATCATCGGACCGTGCTCGATTCACGATACGAAGGCGGCGATGGAATACGCCGGGCGTCTCGTCGAACAGCGCAAGCGCTTCGCCGGCGAACTCGAAATCGTGATGCGGGTGTACTTCGAAAAGCCGCGTACGACGGTGGGCTGGAAGGGTCTCATCAACGACCCGCACATGGACAACAGCTTCAAGATCAACGACGGCCTGCGCACCGCGCGCGAGTTGCTGCTGCGTATCAACGAACTCGGCCTGCCGGCCGGCACCGAATACCTCGACATGATCAGCCCGCAGTACATCGCCGATCTGATCTCGTGGGGGGCGATTGGCGCGCGGACGACCGAATCGCAAGTGCACCGCGAACTGGCATCGGGACTGTCGTGCCCGGTCGGCTTCAAGAACGGCACTGACGGCAACGTCAAGATCGCCGTCGACGCGATCAAGGCCGCGTCGCAGCCGCACCATTTCCTGTCGGTCACCAAGGGCGGCCACTCGGCGATCGTCTCGACCGCCGGCAATGAGGACTGCCACATCATCCTGCGCGGCGGCAAGACACCGAACTACGACGCGGACAGCGTCAATGCGGCATGCGCCGATATCGGCAAGGCAGGCCTCGCGGCGCGTCTGATGATCGATGCGAGCCATGCGAACAGCTCGAAGAAGCACGAGAACCAGATTCCGGTGTGCGCGGACATCGGCCGCCAGATTGCTTCGGGTGACGAACGGATTATCGGCGTGATGGTGGAATCGCATCTGATCGCGGGCCGCCAGGATCTGCAGGAAGGCTGCGCGCTGACCTACGGCCAGAGCATCACCGATGCGTGCATCGGTTGGGACGAAAGCGTCGCCGTGCTGGAAGGTCTCGCCGAAGCAGTCAAGCAACGGCGTGTGGCGCGCGGCAGCGGCAACTAAAAAGTCTCTGCGCGCCTCTGCGCGATCGCTGTAGTTGACTCAACGAAAACCCGGCTCATGCATTATTCCCCCCAGCAAGGAATACATAGTTCTGTAACGCTGAGCGGAATTCACTTCGAACACCCCTCTTGAAGGGGTGTTTTTTTGCCTTTCAGATGTTGAAGCTATACCGTGCGATGGCATCGTATG
>NZ_VOSW01000083.1 GCF_009690905.1 Paraburkholderia madseniana | reverse complement strand
GGCGGCGGCTGGGCTGGCAAGTCGGCTGGCGGCGGTTCGCGTGAAGGCGGCTTCGGCGGCGGTTCGCGTGACGGTGGCTACGGCGCACGCCGCAGCGACGGCCCGCGTACGGCGCGTCGCGGCAGCTAAGCAGCGACTGCTTGGCAGTCATCAGGCAAGCCTACTTACGTGGCTCGTTTAGCGCGTAAGGCAGCCTGAAAAGACCCGGACGGCCCCGCGCCATCCGTCAGTCGAAAGAAACCGGTGCTCAGGCACCGGTTTTTTTTCGTCCACACTTTGGGCACCGGCGAAATTTCACGATGTGGAAAATTTTTTTGCGTCGTAAAAAATCGTGCTGCAAGGCACAACAGGGCCTATTGCAAGATGGAAAAAGACGTTTCTTAATGCGAAACGCGTGATGCAAGCATTTGATTTTTAACAAAAATAAATATTCGAAAAACGCTCCTTGGCGGCTATTGCGCGGCGATCGATTTGCCTAGACTCTTATATAAGACTTCACGAAACGAAACGCCTCAAACGGCCAGCCGCTTCGACGAAGACCGCAAGTTTCTTGCATGGGACCAGAGTAAGCGCTAAAGCGCCAACTCTGGTCGACAGAGTCACCTATCCATTACAGGCAACCAAGGAGCACACCATGTCGCGCGAACAACAAGCCAAGCAACTCCAACAGCAATGGGAAACCGATCCGCGCTGGAAAGGCGTGAAGCGTACGTACACGGCCGAAGACGTGATCCGTCTGCGCGGCTCGCTGCAAGTGGAGCACACGCTTGCCAAGCGCGGCGCGGAAAAACTGTGGGAAAGCGTCAACAACGAGCCGTTCGTGAACTCGCTCGGCGCGCTGACCGGCAACCAGGCGATGCAACAGGTCAAGGCCGGCCTGAAGGCGATCTACCTGTCGGGCTGGCAAGTGGCGGGCGATGCGAACGTGGCCGGTGAAATGTACCCGGACCAGTCGCTGTACCCGGCGAACTCGGTGCCGCTCGTCGTGAAGCGCATCAACAACACGCTGACGCGCGCTGACCAGATCCAGTGGTCGGAAGGCAAGAATCCGGGCGACGAAGGCTATATCGACTACTTCGCACCGATCGTGGCCGACGCGGAAGCCGGTTTCGGCGGCGTGCTGAACGCATTCGAACTGATGAAGGCGATGATCGAAGCAGGCGCCGCAGGCGTGCACTTCGAAGACCAACTCGCTTCGGTGAAGAAGTGCGGCCACATGGGCGGCAAGGTGCTCGTGCCGACCCGCGAAAACATCGCCAAGCTGACCGCCGCACGTCTGGCCGCCGACGTCTCCGGCACGTCGACCGTGCTGCTGGCTCGCACGGACGCGGAAGCCGCCGACCTGATCACGTCCGACGTGGATGACAACGACAAGCCGTTCCTGACGGGCGAACGCACAGTGGAAGGTTTCTATCGCACGAAGCCGGGTCTGGAACAGGCAATCTCGCGTGGCCTCGCCTACGCGCCGTACGCCGACATGATCTGGTGCGAAACCGGCAAGCCGGACCTCGAGTTCGCGAAGAAATTCGCCGACGCGATCCACAAGGAATTCCCGGATCAACTGCTGTCGTACAACTGCTCGCCGTCGTTCAACTGGAAGAAGAACCTGGACGACGCAACCATCGCCAAGTTCCAGCGCGAACTCGGCGCAATGGGCTACAAGTTCCAGTTCATCACGCTGGCCGGCTTCCACGCGCTGAACTACTCGATGTTCAACCTGGCGCACGGCTATGCCCGCAACCAGATGACCGCCTTCGTCGAAATGCAGCAGGCTGAATTCGCTGCGGCCGAAAAGGGTTTCACCGCGGTCAAGCACCAGCGCGAAGTCGGCACCGGCTACTTCGACGCCGTGACGCAAACGGTCGAGCGCGATGCATCGACGACCGCGCTGCACGGTTCGACGGAAGACGAACAGTTCTTCGACAAGAAGGTCGCTTAAGTACCCTGTGGTCTGATCGCGGGAACGGCAAGGCAGAAAAAAAGCGGCTCCGTTAGAGAGCCGCTGTCAGGGAGGAGCAGCCATCAGGGCCGAAGCACGCCGGTCTGCCCTGATGGCTGGAATCTGGGAGAGATGGCGGTAGTGCAAACAAAGCCAGCACAACGCATTGTGCGGCGAGCATAGGACGCGCCGGCCTCATCGTCGGCGCGTTTTTTTTGCTATGCCGTTTTTTCCCGCGACGGGAATCGCGAGTGCGCACCTCAGCGGTACACGATGACTGGGATCTTCGTATGCGTCAGGACCCGCTGCGTCTCGCTGCCGATCAGCAAACTGCCGAGACCGCGTCGCCCATGCGATGCCATGAAAATCACGTCGCAGCCGCCCTGCTCGGCCGCTTCGATGATGCCGAGGTACGGCGCCGGATGCACGCTGGTACGACTGTCGAACGCGACGCCGACGCGGCGCGCGGCCAGTTCCACTTCTCTCAGGTGCACCTGCGCTTCACGCTCGCTGCGCTGCAGAAACTCGACCGGCGGCTCGATCACCACGTCGGAGAACGGCGAGTACGGATATTGCGGCAGACACGCGTAGGCGGTAACGCGAGCGCCGACGGCCTGCGCGAGATCGATGGCGCCGTCTATCGCTTTGCGTGACAGGTCTGAACCATCGGTCGGAACCAGGATGTGCCTGAACATGATGCCCTCCGTCGCCGGCTGCGTGCAGCGCGGCGTCAGCGTCCCACGAGGCGCGGCTTGAAAGCCGCTTCAATCGATTGTAGGTCGCAGAAACGCGGTCAAGGCCGTCGTGCGGGTCTGTCCGCATATCGGAAACCCGCTGCGCCGGTCCGCGTGGGAGTCGTGTGTGGCGGTTGTGCAGGACGGCATAAGGATCGTTGCGCCGGTCGCCGGTCACCGGGCCGCAGCCGCAACTCAGCCGCCCTCGCCCCAGTAATCAGGATGGCCGTACGTATGCTTGAGAAAGTCCAGAAACAGCCGGACCCGCAGCGGCAAATGCCGGCGCTGCGGAAAAACCGCATGGATGCCGATCGGCGGCGCGGCGAACTCGTCGAGCACGCTCACCAGCCGGCCGGCCGCGATGTCCGTGCCGACCTCCCACCACGAACGCCATGCGAGCCCGTAACCCTCGAGGCACCACTCGTGCAGCACGGCGCCGTCCGAGCATTCCATCGTGCCGGACACCTTGATCGACACGACCTTGTCGCCCTGCTGAAACATCCAGCCGCGCTGCTGGTTGGCGCTCGCGCCGAGCGCGAGGCAGTTGTGATGCGCGAGATCGGCCAGCGTATGCGGCGAACCGCGCCGGCTCAGATACGACGGCGAAGCCACGCACACGCGCCGGTTCTCACCGAGCTTGAGCGACACCAGCGACGAATCCGGCAATTCGCCGAGGCGCACAGCGCAGTCGAAGCCCTCGTTGACGAGATCGACCAACCGGTCAGACAGGTCGAGCGTAATGGATACATCCGGATGCGCAACGGTGAAGGCCGGCACCAACGGCGCAACATGCCGGCGGCCAAACCCGGCCGGCGCCGACAGCCGCAAATGGCCGCTCGCCTTCACGCCGCCTGCCGACACACTGGCCTCGGCGTTCTGCATGTCGTGGATGACGCGCTGGCAATCTTCGAGAAACGCCGAGCCTTCGAAGGTCAGCGTGATCTTGCGCGTCGTGCGCACCAGCAGTTTGACGCCAAGGCGCTCTTCGAGCGCATCGATGCGGCGGCCGATGATGGCGGGCGCGACGCCCTCGGCGAGCGCCGCGGCGGACAGGCTGCCCTTGGCTGCGACGGTAACGAAAGTCTCGATCTGCTTGAAACGATCCATGGGGAGCGGAGCTGCGACGCCTCGAAGGATGTCCCCTTGGGGGCGTTGTGCAGGAAAGTGGTCGGTGCGCGTCAGATTAGGTGTATGAAAGTAAAAGATCAAGTGATGTTTAGCCTCTTTTTTAGCGTGGAGCATCACTAATACAATCCATCCTGACCTCTGATAGGAGTGCACGGCAATGTCGGCCACAACGACACCCTTCCCCAAAGCAGTGATTTTCGACGCGTACGGCACGCTTTTCGACGTGCATTCGGTGATCGCTGCCGCGGAGCAGATGTTCCCGGGCCACGGCGACGCGCTCTCGCAGTTGTGGCGCCAGAAACAGATCGAATATACGCAGTTGCGCACGCTCGCCGATCCTGCGGGTGCGCTCGGCGCACATTACCGGCCGTTCTGGGACATCACGCTCGACGCCTTGCGCTTCGCCGCCAAGAAACTGCATCTGACGCTGGGACGCGCGGCAGAGAAGCGTCTGATGGACGAATATGCGTGCCTGTCCGCCTTTCCCGATGCCGTGCCCGCGCTGCGCCAGTTGCGCGACGCGCCTTCGGCGTCGTCCGGGTCCGCATCCGCGCCTGCGGGCGGCAAAGCCGGGGCAAGCGCAAGTTCAACAAGGCCCGGTCTCGCGATCCTCTCGAACGGCAATCCGCAAATGCTCGACATCGCCGTGAAGAGCGCCGGCATGACGGGCCTGTTCGACCATGTTCTGTCCGTCGACACAGTACGCGCCTACAAACCCTCGCCCGCAGCCTACACGCTCGGCACACAAGCCTTCAACGCAGAGCCGCGCGAGATCGTCTTCGTGTCGTCGAACGGCTGGGACGTGGCAGGCGCGGGCTGGTTCGGCTTCACAACTTTCTGGCTTAACCGGCAAAACGCACCAGCCGAAGAACTGGGCGTCATGCCGCATGGCGTGGGCGGAGGCATGAACGATCTGCTCGCGTTTCTGAAGTCCCTCGCGTCGCCCGGCCGCAATAGCGGCACGGGCAACACCGGCAATCCCGGTGGCAGCCGCACACGCCACAGCCCTGGCGCATGACGGCTACCACCAGGATCGCGCGACGCAATTCAACCGCATCTCAACATTTGCACCTTTGCAATCTGACCGACCAAGGAGAAACCATGGCGAATCCGCTGTCATCGCAATCATCGCTGTCGCTGCCGCTGCCGCAGGGCATGGAAATCACGGCTGAGATCAAGCCGGGCTATGAAGCGATCCTCACCCGCGAAGCGCTCGAACTCGTCGCCGCGCTGCATCGCACGTTTGAACCGCGCCGCCAGCAATTGCTGCAAGCGCGTGTGGAACGCACCAAACGTCTCGATGCCGGCGAGCGCCCCGATTTCCTCGCCGAAACGAAAAGCGTGCGCGAAGGCGACTGGAAGATCGCGCCGCTGCCGCAAGATCTGCAATGCCGCCGCGTGGAAATCACCGGACCGGTCGAGCGCAAGATGATCATCAACGCGCTGAATTCGGGCGCGGATTCGTACATGACCGACTTCGAAGATTCGAATGCGCCGAGCTGGGATAACCAGATTACCGGCCACATCAATCTGAAGGACGCAGTGCGCCGCACGATTTCGCTCGAACAGAACGGCAAGTCGTACACGCTGAACGACAAGATCGCCACGCTGATCGTGCGTCCGCGCGGCTGGCATCTGGACGAAAAGCACGTGACGGTGGACGGCAAGCGCGTCTCGGGCGGCATTTTCGATTTCGCGCTCTTCATGGTTCACAACGCGAAGGACCAGGTTGCACGCGGAACGGCGCCCTACTTCTATCTGCCGAAGATGGAGAGCCATCTGGAAGCGCGCCTGTGGAACGACATCTTCCTCGCCGCCCAGGAAGCCGTCGGCGTGCCGCGCGGCACGATTCGCGCGACCGTGCTGATCGAGACGATCGTCGCTGCATTCGAAATGGACGAGATCCTGTACGAGCTGCGCGAGCACAGCTCGGGTCTTAACGCCGGCCGTTGGGACTACATCTTCTCGGCGATCAAGAAGTTCAAGAACGACCGCGATTTCTGTCTCGCCGACCGCTCGCAGATCACGATGACCTCGCCGTTCATGCGTGCCTACGCGCTGCTGTTGCTGAAGACCTGCCATCGCCGCAACGCGCCGGCAATCGGCGGCATGAGCGCGCTGATCCCGATCAAGAACGATCCGGCCGCGAACGACAAGGCAATGGGCGGTGTGCGCTCGGACAAGGCACGCGATGCCGGCGACGGTTACGACGGCGGCTGGGTCGCGCATCCGGGTCTCGTGCCGATCGCGATGGAAGAATTCGTCAAGGTGCTCGGCGACAAGCCGAATCAGATCGGCAAGCAACGCGACGACGTGCTCGTCACGGCGGCCGACCTGACGGACTTCCGCCCGGAAGCGCCGATTACCGAGGGCGGTTTGCGCAACAACATCAACGTCGGCATTCACTACCTGGGTTCGTGGCTCGCGGGCAATGGCTGCGTGCCGATTCACAATCTGATGGAAGACGCCGCCACCGCGGAGATCTCGCGCTCGCAAGTGTGGCAATGGATTCGCTCGCCGAAGGGCAAGCTCGAAGATGGCAGCAAGGTCACGGCCGAGTTGGTGCGCGAGTTGTCGGCAGAAGAACTCCACAAGGTGAAGCAGGCAGTCGGCGGGGATACAAAGCCGTACGATCGCGCTGCACAAATCTTCGAAGAGATGTCGACGTCGGAGAAGTTCACCGACTTCCTGACGCTGCCGCTGTACGAGGAAATCTGAGTTATCTGAACGGCCTCAGGCACGAGCCTCATTTACGAGCAATAACGACGTCGTACCAGGCCCGCTTTCACCAGCCACGCAAGATGAAAGAGCGGCCTGGGTCGCAAGGCTGACCGACCGCGCGGCCCGACAGGCGTATGCCTGCCGGGCCGTTTTTTTATGTGCTCGCGAGGTGCTCGTTATGCGGTCGTTATGCTTGCGCCGTGTACTCGTGGTGCGCTCGCCGTGGGCTAGCTATGCCGCGCCTCAGCGCGTGCTGCGATACTCGACCCAATCGCCTGACCTGATTTCCGGGTGACCCTTCACCACATTGGGCGCGACCGGATAGAAGCGGCAGTTCACGACGTTACCGTCTACTTTCACTATCACTTCTCGCGCGAGGAAGCGATCTTCGACGCCGGGATACACCGCTTCGATCTCGTCGAGCACCGCCACCAGTTCATCGTCGATTTCGTAGACGTCGCCCGTGACGTCCACGCCCGCTTCGTCGACCACCAGGCCCGGATACAAGCCGAAGTCGAATAGATGGCCGCGCACCGTGGCCGTGCCGAGAAAATTCGGCGCGGCGATTTCGTTGCGCGCCGCAGCATCTCTGAGGTCGTTCACTTCACCGGCACGCAATGTGCCGTATACAAAAACGGTCTGCATCGTCGTTTGCTCTCCTTGATGATGGGTTCGGCTTGCCTCGGCTGTTGCCGGGGTTCAGTTCAACGACGTGCTCGCCACCAGCACGCCGTCGATATCCGCATAGATCCACTCGCCAGGACGTACCAGTGCGCCCGGCAATTGCACCGGCACGTCGCGCTCGCCGGTGCCGAGCTTCTTGCCGCGCCTTGGGCAGGTCGTCAGCGCCGCCACGCCGACATTGACTTCATTGAGCTCCAGCGCGTCGCGCACGCAGCCGTTCAACACGATGCCCGCCCAGCCATTCTGCTCGGCGATTTGCGCGAGGTTGCCGCCCACCAGTGCGCAACGAAGACTGCCACCGCCGTCGACGACCAGCACCCGGCCGGCGCCCTTCTCCTCGAGCGTGGCGCGTACGAGCGCGTTGTCTTCGAACACCTTTAGCGTTACCGCCTCGCCGCTGAAACACTCGGCACGGCTGAAGAGATGAAAGACCGGTTCGAGCACACGCAGTGTGCCCAAGGCCAGTTGGTCCTCGTGTGCGTCGCACAAGTCGGCGGTTGCAAAACTCATGACCTTCTCCTCGGGATCCGTGTACTCGGGACATTATGCAACGTTGACTCCGACGTAACACCTACAATGAGAGGCTCGCGGTGGTTTTGGGTCTGTGCCTTCGGGTCTGTGCTCTCGGGGTCCGCGCTTGATGGCTCTGTGCGTGAGCGCTGCCTGCTTGCGCGTTGTGCGTTTACACCCACTGCAGTTTTTGCGTTCCATCCATTGGATCGATCTTCAAGATGAATTCGTCCACTGACTCAGCCCTGTCGAGCCAGGTCCACTTCGCCGACATCCCACCCGAATTCCAGCCCACGCAAACGCACCCGATCCGCGTGCGCTCGCGGCTGATGCCGTCGGGCTGGCGCATCGCGCGACACACGCATGCATGGGCGCAGGTGGCCTACGCATCACGCGGCGTGCTGCGGGTCGCGACGACCGGCACGACGTGGATGGTGCCGCCATCCCGGGCGATCTGGGTGCCGCCGCACGTGACGCACGAAGTGGTCGCAGTCGAAGAAGCCTTTCTGCGCACGCTCTACATCACCGAAAGCACCGTCCCGGCCGGACTGGATACGCCGCGCGTGGTCGAAGTATCGGATCTGCTGCGCGAAGTCATCGCAGCGCTCGATACGCCAGGCATTTCGGCGACGCGCGAACAGTTGCTAGGCGCGCTCGCGTTAGACGAACTGACGCGTTCGGAGCCACTGCCGCTGTCCGTGCCGATGCCCAACGAGAAGCGTTTGCGCGCGTTGTGCGAGGCTGTGATCGCGGACCCGACGCACGGCGAGTCGCTCGAACAATGGGCGTTAAGCGCGGGGGCGAGTACGCGCACGATTGCGCGGCTGTTTCGTCAGGAGTTGGGCGTGAGCTTTTCGCAATGGCGTCAGCAGGCCATTCTCGCGCGCGCGATTCCGCTGTTAAGCCAGGGACGGCCGCTTTCACATGTGGCGCAAGAGCTGGGCTATCAGAGTCAGAGTGCGTTCTCGGCGATGTTCCGGCGAGCCTTCGGCGAAAGTCCGCGGGCGTTCATCGAGCGTGGCGCTGAACATCGTGTAGAGAGCGGGGATCGGGGCGGCAATGAGGCGGACGAAGAGACCGCGCAAAAGTGACGGCGTAAAGCGTAACCGGCAGCCACTCGCCGCAGTGCGTCAAACGCGCCGCGCCAGATGACGGATCGCCCCGAGTTGCGCCAGACGCGGCCCGGCCAGCTTGTACCCCTTGCGTTGGTACAGCCGCGCGGCAGGATTGTCGACAAACACGCGCAACTGCAACTCGCGCAGCCCGCGCTCGCGCGCCCATTGATGCGACATATCGAGCAGATACGTGCCGGCGCCGAGACGCCGATGCCCTTCGGCAATCTGCACGTCGCGGATATGCAGCGAATCGCCTTCCTGGGTGATGCGCAGCACACCGATCGGCGTGCCGTCCACTTCGAGAATGAAATTCTCCGACTCGCGCCAACTGCCGAGAAACAGATCGCCACGCCAGACCAGATGGTGCCGGCGATAGTAGCCACCCATGTTATTGCGAGTCAGCGCCTCGGCGAACTCGAAATCGTCCATGCTGGCCGGGCGCAGATGAAACGGTGACGGAGCTTCGGTTGGATCGAACATGGTGGAACGACGAAGATGAGTCGGGTCAACGGTAAAACAGGCCGCGCGCGCTGGCAATGGCTGTTTGTCCCGAGCATACCCGGACGATACCCAGGCGGACCGGCTGCGGAAATAAAAAAAGCCCACTTCTTTCGAAGTGGGCTTCTTAAAATCTGGCGGAGCGGACGGGACTCGAACCCGCGACCCCCGGCGTGACAGGCCGGTATTCTAACCAACTGAACTACCGCTCCAGATTTTTGCACCGTGGCTTATGAGCTTGGCTCATTCACCACCTGCACCGCTCATACTACTGACCGAGCGACGCCGATGTCCTGGCGTCCCCTAGGGGATTCGAACCCCTGTACTCACCGTGAAAGGGTGATGTCCTAGGCCTCTAGACGAAGGGGACAACGTACTGCTTACACCTTTAATGAAAAAGCCCGTTCAGGTTTGTATGAACGGGCTTTGTCTGGCGGAGTGGACGGGACTCGAACCCGCGACCCCCGGCGTGACAGGCCGGTATTCTAACCAACTGAACTACCACTCCAGTTTGCCTATCATGACTTGCGAGCGTTGGTTTTTTCTCTGCAAGCTGCGCTGCTTTACTACTACCAAGCGACGCTGATGTTTGGCGTCCCCTAGGGGATTCGAACCCCTGTACTCACCGTGAAAGGGTGATGTCCTAGGCCTCTAGACGAAGGGGACATAATCTTTTCAGATCTGTCTTTATCTTGCTGCTAATTGACGTTAATTTCGTTTCGTCAGCAGCAAAGACCGATATTCTAACTACGTTACAGCGGTTTGTGAAGTCTTTTTTGCTACAAGCTCCAGACTTCGGAACGACTTCACTCTGCTCTGATGGTGGAGGTAAGCGGGATCGAAAAACTCCCTGCAGACCTTTGCCACCAAAGGCTCTCGTGAATCACAAACCCCATCGGGTACGACTTGGGGTACATCATCCACGATCTGATGCTTTTCAACAACATCTACCTCATAACAGACCCGGTAGAAGCCGCTTGTCAGTCAGCAGCAGCGAAGAACGCAATTATACGCAGCCGTTTCCCGTCTGCGCAACTTTTTTCTTGCTTCACGGATTCCCGCGCCCGCAAGGCTGTATATCGAAACCCACAAGGACCCTTCCTTGTAAGCGTCACCTGCAATGTAGGTTCGTTGCGTCAGACCGGCGAGCGATAGCGTGGGTGGCTTTCTCGAGCAGCACGCCGGCAAGCAGTCGAATCGCAGGTTGACGAACTGGGCGCCTCGTCCTCATGCTGCGCGACATCTGGGGCACTGTTTTCGCGTATGAAGAGGTCCTATACATCGAACTTGGCTCCGGACACACGCGCAGGTCGATTTCCCGTCGCGGCGAGATAGAGGCCATCAAGGCGATTGTCAAACGGCCGGCCGCTACAGAAGGCTTTCAGCGAATGCAAAATGCTGGTCTGTTCGACAAGACGTTCGAAGCAGTCGTGCTTCGAGACCCTGGCCTTTTCTCCTGCCGCAGTGGATGCCGCAAGCTTCAAACTTCAACAAAGGAATGGCGGAGCTGCACATTCATCCGGCCATGTTGATGGCGCTCGTGGGACACTACGACTAGGGGAAGGTCGATTTCAGCTCGCCGCACTTCGCGAACTACCAGCACGCAAAGCCGTTTGCCGAACTGAAAGCCACGCTTGACCGATTCGACGGGGAGCGGCCACTATGTTTTGAATAACCGCTCCCACATGACAACAAAGAGGAGTCAAATGAGCAAAGAGCGATACGAAATCTTGAAGCGCCTGAACGAGGCAGAAGGCAATCTGGCTTACATGTTGGCTGTTTTCGGCGACACGCTCGCCGAACGCGAAGGATACAAAGACCTTGAAGGCATGGACGCCATACATTTTTATGTCGTGCACAAGTTCAAATGGCCTCCAGCCCAAGTCCGGGCGATGTCCGCGGCCGACCTACGCTTTGTTTTGACGGAGGAAATGTCCGGTTGGACGGCACCTGTCGACGCCCGATGACCCAGGGAGGCTACCCGCCTCTTTTGAGGCATATTCTGGAAGGCAAGGAATACATGCCAATCATTCGAAGTCGCGATGTCGAGAAGCATCGGGCTCAGTGGCGCGCGCTGATTCGCGACCTTTGCTCCTGCCCGCCCAAGGAGCCGCAGATCGCCGACAGTTTCCACACACAATGGCATGTCTCCGGCCACCGCATACGAGAACTCGTTGCCGACGACGAGCTGCTGATGAACATGCTTTGGGTCTGGTTGCCTCGGTATGAAGGACCGCATCTTGTTCTCTATCGAGGCGAGAATAGAGACCGCTTTCGGGGCGGAAAAATCGGGACTGCATGGAGCGATCAAAGAGAGACTGCCCACATGTTCGCGAGCGGGCTGAACAACATCGGCGAAGGTGGCGTAATTCTCAACGTCGTCGCCTCCAGCGACGCAATCATCGCGGGACCATCCGAACACAGCGCAAATTGGCTGCGGGAGCGCGAGTTCACGGTCGATTGGCGAAAGCTCGACAAAAGCAAGATTGAGCAAATTCAGTTCTTCGTTGCGCACAAGCAATAGGCTGAGACGGGATCGGGCAGTTCGCGAACCATCCTCGCTCTGGCGGGCGCAGCTCAACGATAGGGCGATTTCGAAATGTCGACTTCGGCGTTGACCCCAACCGACTCCAAGAACTGGCTCACATATTCGCGGGCCTCGCGGTCCACGTTCGCTGGCCCGATCACGACTTCCCGGATGCAATGCCGAATGTCAAGTGTTTCGCAATATGGTGTAAGTCCATAGGCGCCGCGTCGCCAACGTTTTTCGGGGGCGTTCTCGTTCATGCGACCGTTTTGTCGCGCAAGGGTGGCGTTGTGGACAATGCGCCACTCCCGCTCGGTCCAAAAGTCGGGGTGCTTGCAAAACGCGCAGACGCGGTCGATGTATTCCCAAGCCACCGTGGAAGCGTCTTTGTCGGTAAACAACGGTTCGATGTCGATCAACATTCTTAAATGTTTGATCTTATCGTCCTCGGTGTTCGGATCCCCATAGAAAACCGACGCAAAACTCCATTCTCCCGAACCTTGCTCGCCAAGCGAGACGGAATATGTAGAATCAAACAAGGGCGCTCCGACCGCCATCCGAAGCGCATTGACATCAAACCCAATTGCAAATCCTGCTCCTTTTTCCGCATAAGCGGCCCATTGCGGAACCGAATCCCTGTCTTCCGAAAAGCAACAGATGAAATAGTCACTGATACCTTGAATGGCCTCGAAATGAAAATCGAGTTTATCGAAAACATCTTTGAGATCCGCGTCGTTTTTTGACTGCGCTTCGAGATGTCGAAAAGCCAGATTCTTGAACCACTCTAATTCTTGCCGGTCGTTTGTCTTTTTCGCGTCGGACACCCACAAACGCCCCCCCCTTCAAAATCGACAAAAACGCCTCGACCCCGCAATAGTGATAGACCGTGTTTGGAATGGCCACGATTCCCCCTCGAACGTTTTGCAAACGCTAGGCTGGTCCCTTTGGATGGGACTTTCCCAAATTAGGCCACAGCTTCACGGTCGCGCCAACGGTTTGTTTCTTGTAGCGTTCGTTTAGGTGCTTGGCGATGGCGCTCCGACGTCCCAGCCTTGGAATGCAGCCCTGTTATAGCTTCGGCCGTCGGCGACGGCTGCGCCAGGGCAACACCCAAGGTGTTATATCAAAAAAGAACGTCTATAAGAACCGCGAGTCAAGACTTGTCCCCGACACGACACGACACGACACGACACACGCACGCGTGGCTTGCTTGTGGCAACTTGCCCCAAGATAGGCTGACGATTGAATTTCTTGTGTCGGGTCTTGAACCGAGAATAAACCATAAGAGACCTTAGAAGAAATAGTCGGTGTGATTTATTTGGCATAGCTCCGAGCTTTCTTAGTCGACCTCGAACGGAAATCCATCGGCCGCCAAGAAATCCACAAGGCGCGGATCGATGCCGAAAATCAGCATGCCGCCGGTGGCAGGATGCTCAACCGTCGACACAATTGTTTCGCCGATTTGCCCTGGCACCTTTGGCAACGATCGCTGCCACAGTTTTTCGGCGTCAAAGAATTTACTTTTGAGATTATAGTTAAACCGAATTACGGTCATCCTCGCATCTCCGTGTCATAACTGATACGTTCGACTGAAATTGATCGAGCGTCCCCGCCCCTGTGCGCTACGCCACTCAGAAGAATAGCGCATTGCCGGAGGCGCATTTCCCATAATGGACCGTATTGGCACCCCAGCAGGCCGCCAGTGGCAAAATCATGCCAACCAGCCGCCATGTTCGGCGGCGGTCGCGCAAACACAATCATCGTTGAGGGGGCCGCATGTTCGGCAGGTTTTTTCGGAACAAGGAAACAGGCGCGCGAGGGGAAACCATTCCCGCGCGCAATGATGGATTCCCGGACACTGGCACGTTGTCCGGCTCCTGCCCTCGCTGCAAAACCCAATCAAGTTTCGAGTCGACCGGAGCGATCCCGGTAACATTCAGCGACATGACCGCCGTCGGCCGCGATGGATCGATGACCCGCGTTCCCTATGACCGGGTGGCCGTGCTCGTTTGCCACCACTGCCATCAAGGCATCGCCGTGGTAGAGGAGCAAATGACGGGCGAGCATCCATCAGCGAGCGCCAGAGGAGGCGGCCAAATCTGGTGGCGCGGCGTCCATTGGTGGCCGTTCCATGGCGGCGTGAGCGATCCAGCGATACCGGCTGGAATCCAAAGCACGTTCGACGAGGCATGCCGGGCCATTGCCGCCAACTGCCCGCGCGCCGGCGCGGTGATGGCAAGGCGCACGTTGGAAGCGGTCGCCGCCGATCGTGGCGAGACTGACGGCCCGCTCGTCAAAAGGCTTGCGGCGTTGGCGAGCCGCGGGCTGCTCCCTTCGACTTTTTCCGATTGGGCGAAGGAGGTGCGGCTTGTCGGAAATATCGGCGCACACTTCGACTTGGAGGAGGATGTCTCCGCGAGGGATGCGGAACAGCTCAGGGACTTCATCGCCGAGCTTTTAAACCACCTCTACGTTCTGCCGAGCAAGCTGGCCACCCGAAGGGCAAACGCAAATCGCACGGCTCCGCCCTCTCGATAGAACTCGCCTCATGTCTACCCAACACGTCAAAGAAGCACAACGAAAAGCGATTGAAGTGCCACTCGCAAGGAACACTCGCAACGAATCATCGGAGCGTCATTCACGCGCTCATTTATGAATCAGATCGTTCCGGAGAGGTATCTTGTTCCGCTCGACGCGCACCTCAAAGACGCTCACACCGACCTGTTCCAAGGAAACGTTCTGGATTGGCCCAGGCACTGGCGGGCAACGCGAAAGACCGATGTTCGCGAAGTTGTTCGTGCGCTAAACACGCTTCCGTCCGTAACGGCCTACTACGACAACACTCTTCGTCTGGTCGACGCCTCGGAGGCTCGGGCTGGCATGTTTGACGGGTCAGAGGAACCGCGGATTTGCAGCGCCTATCCGCAGTTTTCGGCGCCAGAACTATCGCTTCGGGCTTGCGCCGTCAGGCGGATACGTGTCAACGAGCGCGAGCAATAGATGCAGACGAGGCTCTTTCCGTATCTGCCGATGGACGCCCTGGGCAAACGCGAAAAATACATCAGCCGCGACTTCAACGAAAAGCACCTCCCAGCGGTTGGCGTCCACAAACTGCGATGCAAGGTGTTCCATAGCTTCGCCGACCCGTCGCCCATGGCGATAGTCGCAACGCGCCGCTGGCTTAGCGCCCCCGGCCAAGTGCCGCCCGGGACCTTGTGAGCGCTCACGGCGTGGTTGCCACCGAGCACGGCCCAGCGCATCGCTCCCCGACAATGCCCTTGCACCACACCTGAGGGGGCGATCGCGGCCGGCGTTCGGCGTCTCCTGGACAAGTGTCGCCGCAAATTCCATCGCGGCGCGCCGACCGACTTTCCGACGTCCGAACCTCGTCCGCCTCGTGAACTTGATGGGCCGAACCGGTGAGTCACAGCATTGATCGCCCACAAGCAGGAGGCGCGGATGACCGCGCCTCCCACTGGATGCAATAGAAGGCCATTGAGAAGCAACCGCAAACCGCACCCAGGCCAGCTTTACTTAACCGGTTTGGCTTCTCCTCCGAGTTTGGCGGTCAACTTCGATACATCCGGCAAAAATTTGTCGTCAAATTCGAATGTCCCGACCACCTTGCCGTCAACCTCGTTAAACGCAACCTGGGCAAAACCGCCATCTTTTCCATCAAAAAAGCCACCAACAACCAAAGGCTCTCCATCGTAAGAAACTTGCTCGGAATTTAGTGATCTATAATTCGAGGTATAGCCAAACACGATCAAGATTTCCTCTGGCCTCGACAATTTTCCCGCTTTATCCCTAAAATCAACACTTGAACCGAGATTGAATCCAATCTTCAACCATGGATCAGGACCGCTGACCTCATTCTCCCTCAACTCACGAGCCTTGTGCTTGCTAATCTCGGATGACAAAAACAGATTGACGGCATACTGATTAATTGGAATCCACGAATCACCTTGCGCAACCTGGACATCGTTGTCGAAAACAAATTCTCGATTTATTTTATCCTCGGAAAATGAAACATTTACAGATCGCAAAAAATAACGACGCCCGTAAGCTGATAAATCCCTCAATTTCTCGAAATTCTTTTTCCAATTTTCGCTTTTCGCAGCATTAAATTTCAGAAGCCTTATCCCGTTCTTTTTGGCATAGTTTTTAGCAGGATCAGCAAATCCGTTTTTTGAAACAACAATGGTTTGATTGATTCCCACCTTTCGGTGCTTCTCTCGAAATGCTTCAATAATCCGCACATCGACAGGTCTCGAAATGGCCGTGCACTCAATCCCGATCTTAATGTCGCAATTCAATAATTTACTCTCAACGAGTATATCAATTTCCCTATCGATGCCTGCCTCTTGATCATAAAGCATGGCAGATTCACTCACTTTTGCGCCTGCTGGCGCCAGGTGGCGATTAATAATTTTTACGAGCTTCTGAAAATCATTTGTTCGCGCAGGCATTTTACTCCCCACATGCGGCTTGTTTTGTTATGTATAGCGGAATACCACCGATTGCCGACGAGCGTCGTCGCTCATGAAAGATACAGCAATTAAGGCGGTGTCGGGGTTGAAGCGCATGCTCGTTCGCACATGGAATCCACAAATGGCTCAGCAACGTCCGCAAGGCGTCGGGTGGAATCGCGACCGGGTTAGCGTTCGCCTTGCTGTTGCCATCCAAGTAGTCCAACGTCTCGAATTGCGCACAGCGGAAGGGTTAAGTGGGGCAAATTCGATAAGCGCTTTAGGGTGATCGCGGACCACCATCGCCCGGCGCCCCCGGCAGAGCCGGGAGGCTTTACCCTAGGCTACTTGTACCATTCCGCCTTAATCGCGGCCATATCCATGTCCTTCCACTGCTCCCTCCACAGCTCCCAGTACGGAATGTCGTTCGAAGAAGGAGCATTCGTGCACGGATCAATCTGGACGATGGACGGGAGGATGATCGACTCTCCAACTAGCAACGCTTCTCCCTGTCGAAACGATGTCATCTTGTCGATCAGCGATCCCAAGGAGTCTGGCAGCAGTTTCTTGACGTATCCTTGATCCACAGGATTTGTCAGTCGCATCGCAATAAAATTGTTACATTGCGAGAAAATCGTCTCCGAAATTTCGGACGGCCTCTGACTGGCTAAAAGCAAAGTGACTCCGTATTTCCGCCCCTCCTTCGCGATACGTTCAATCGATATTTTCGATGATCGGTATTTTGACAACTCGCTGTTCGGGACATACTTGTGCGCCTCCTCATAAACCAGCAGGATCGGCACGTCGTTGTTGATCTTTTCATTTGGATCTTTTGCACAACGTAGGCGTTTATATATATATCCGTACTCGAAGATCAGACGAGAGATGAGCGATACGGTAATACTTAGGACTTCGAATGGAACACCACTCAGATCGATGACTGTGACGTTGGATTTATTCGACGAGTAGCCAAGCAGAACCTGGAGCGTATCCTCAAAAGTAATGCTTTTTGACTTCTCCCCCAAGAAGAAATCAAGCCGACTATCATTGACCTTGTTTTCCAGGCGGTTGACGAAATTTGTGAGCTTCCCGTAGAGACTTCCTTGCGTCAACTTAGGTTGGCCTGCCTTTTCCTTGTTGCTGGCCGCGTACACCTCGCCCGAATCGATGAGCTCCGTGTTCTTGGCAATCGCATACTCGAGAACCTTCCTGATGTCGAACAGAAGGGGGGAGTCCAGGTGAATTTTTTGCTTATCGGCATCTGATCCCTGAAACTTTTGACGCCGGTCCCAGATGATTGCCTCTTTGAAGATGTTTCTCTGGTTATGGTCGTTAGCTTCCGTATCGAGAAAGAACTCCTCCAACTCTTCACTGTTCAGCATCCAATAGGGTAGCGTCAGATTGGAAACATCTATGAAGTTAGCCGCGGGGAAAGCAGATCTGTATTCCGAATGAATGTCGAAGACAATCACGTGAGAGTTATTAAGTGCGAAGTCGCCCTTCTTTCCCGCTACTGCACGCTGGATGATTGTCGCAAGTGTATGCGATTTTCCTGATCCGGTGGACCCGACGATGGCGATGTGTTTGTTGAAAAATTTATTGCCGTTGATCGGGACCTGTACATCCTTGTTCGAAGCGAGCGTCGAAAAACAGAAACTCTCAGCGTCTTTTACTGAATCGACATAGATCTTCTTTATATCATCGATGTTCGCCGGCCTAACCTCCTTCGGTGGAATGGCGAGCGAATCTCCTCCGCGTTCAAATTTACCATTTCGAAGTATACCCAGCGGGAATGCCTCAATAATATAGTCTCGCTTCCCGCCTTCTCCAACTGCAATCTGAAAATTCTCAATGATTGCGATCAAAACTGCGTTCTCATTATCGGCGATTTTAAGGTATGAACCAACCTTCAGCGATTCCTCTGCTATCTTGAAATTTTCAAGATCGTCGACTACGATCCGAACCTTATCCGGAAAAACAGCTATTACCTGTGCGTTGATATCGTCCATTTTTATCTCGCCTACCATGCCAGCATGAATGAATTAGATAACTGCCTTGATGTCGGACAGTTGTTCGATTTGAATCCTTACGTGACCTACCGAAGGATTATTGTATTCAAAATAGCTTTTCCCAAAATGAAACTGGAACACTTTCCGGGTTTTCGTGACCACTACCAAGGTTGCCTTCAGATCATTCAGAGTATTCAATATTTTTATCTTGATCCCATTGCTGTAACTTGCCTTCTGCGCTATCGAGTTCGGGTCGAAGACCGCACCTTTGTAATCATATCCGTCAACAAACTTGAACCCCTCCATATGCAGGTCTCTCTTTAAAGAGACCAGTTCATCTTCAGCAATCCCCTGAATAAAAACGTACGGACAGAATGGAGAGGGTTCTAGCCGGGAGAGTTTCGCCCATTTCTTGGAAAGAGCAAAGAGTAGATCTTTCAGCTCATCGCGAACATACGATGCGGTGTCGACTTCGATCAAAAAAAATCGCTCAAATGGCGATATGTTGAGTGTAGTGAAATATTCGGCACGTAACGCAGCCAGGTGATGTTTCTTTCCCTTTCTCTCCACGAACCATTCATTGAAGAGGATACTGGCCGTGTCTACTCGCTCCAAAAACTGCTTCTTCGTAATCGTCCTCTTGACCGGATCTGACTGAATCGAGAGTTCCCGGATAACACGAAGTGCATTGTTGTAATAGAAGAACTCTGCCGAGAATGGCTTACAGTTAAACTCCACCTCCAGATGGTCAATCACGTCCTGAAACTGCTTCTCCAATTCTGGGGCATGAATATCCACTGTCAGCACCGACAGAAAGTTAGCAAGGTCATTGTCATCTAAACCCAGCTCTGTGTGATGGTAGTGCTCCACCTTATTAGTTGTGTAGGTGAGAAAGTGCCTTTTTAGAAACTCAACATCGATGCCCTTGCTCAACTTATCCTGCCCGGACGCGTAGTGTCCATTCAGAATGTATTTGATCTTAGGCTTATTCCCTAACTTAACCTCTTTGAAATGAGACAGCATGTACATCACTGCCTCCTTGATAACCGAATGGTTGTATTCTGTTTTCGCATAATACTTGCACTGGACAGCTGACATAGCGGATGCAGTTCGTATGTCGATATCCTCAATGCATTCGACTTCAATGGAATCGTTACCATCGGCTAGCCGCAGCAAGCTTAATATGGAAAGATCAAATTGATAAAAATACCCCCTGATCGTATCGACAGCACTTCTATCGCTCATCTCTATCTTATCCGTTTCACTTCAATGTTTATCATTCGCATCGGACGCGTGGCGTGACTGCACTACAGTCGCCCCGCCACGGAAATCGGGACCGGAACGACGCCGAAAAAATTCGGCATTCGTCATTGGCTGGATCACCAACATCTGTACTTGCCGGGATCACTCCGCCTAAATGAGTCGTCTCGACTCTGATCCCGTTTTCGCCTCCAGGTCTGCGTCCAGATTTCCTATGGAATCACCGCGATAATCAGACTGCGCCTAAATCACGGGTCTGATCTGACGCGCATATCGTCAGGCTGTCACATCGTTTCTCCGCAATTCCACGACGTTCACGGTACTGCTGAACACTTCCTGCACCAACGGACGCAGATGTTCGTGATGTGTGAGGAAGATCACCTGGGTCCGGCCTGATAACTCGCGCAGCGCCTCTAAACCAGCCTTGGCGCGCTCGTCATCGAAATTCACAAACAGATCGTCAGCGATAAAAGGCAACGCCTTCGCATGCTGAAGGTGCAGTTCGAGCGCAGCGACACGCAGTGCGAGGAACAATTGGTCCCGCGTCCCTTCGCTCAAGCCCGAAACCTCCACCTGCTTGCCTCTGGTGCGCTTGGCATAGAGGACCAGAGGGCTCGCCTCGTGGTCAACAACAAGCTTGGTGAATTGATCTAGCGTTAGCTGCGCGAACACCTCACCGGCCCGCTGGAGCATCGGGCCCTGCTTTTGATCACGATATCGGTCGATGGCCCACTTCAGGAGTCTGCTAGCCGTCGCGATTTCGAGGTATTGCTCTGAGGCATCCCCCATTGCGGCTAGCGCTTCCTGACGCTTTGCCTCCGCGATTGCAGCATTCGCTTGCCCGTTGATAGCAGAGAACGTCTGCTGCGCGGTGACCTGCCGCTGCGCGAGGACGTTTAACTGCTCGGTCAACCTGGACAGGTCTCGCTTCGCCCCCTCAAGGATGCCAATGACTGCGGCTGGGTCCTGCTCAGCCACCTCGGCTTCAATGGCCTCCCGTGTCAGGCCATCGCCCTCCCTGAATAACATGCTTGTGGCCTTATCGATCGCTTCCAGCAATGCGCGGCGTCTATCTGATCGATCAACCAGCGGCAATGCCTCCTCAACGGTCTTGACGCCGGCCAACTTCAGCAAGGGCTGGATCCGCTCCTCCGCGGTCACTACGTCAAGCTCCGCGTTCTCCTTCCTTGTCTTGGCTTCCTTAAGCGCTTCGTCCGCCAGCATGGCAGCTTGCGCGGCACTATTCGCTGCACGCAGGCGCGTCATGAGGCGCCGGGCAACCTCTGACCAATCTGGTAGCTTCACGAGATCTTTGTCCAGCAACCGGGAGAGTCGACATGTCTCAGCCTCTAACGCGTCCAGGTCAGCCTGCATGGTCTGGATACGGTTTCGACGGATACCCTCCGCAGCATCCAACTTCTCAGCCACCGTGTTGGCCAGCTCTACCGCGCCCTCTGCTTGAGCCAGCGTCGCCGAAGCTTCACTTAGCTTAGCGGCCTGCAAGGCAGCGCGCCATTGATCCTCCCAGGCCCGATACACCTCAGCGGCCTTTTCGGCTTTGGCTTTCAGCGTCTTGAACGTTCGCTCGCCCTGGGCTATCTGTTGATCAAGGCTTTCCTTCCTAGTCCGCGCTGAATCAGCGCTCTGTACGAATGCGGATGCAGCGGACAAGAGAGCGGCCATATCCGTCGCATCGATAACGGTGACCAACACGGCCCCAAGAGCCTTGGCAAGTGCTTCGACGCCGCCTCCGTATGCAGATTCTTCCCCGTCGAGGTCACGTCTGCATTGACGCAACGTAACCTCGGCGGCGAAAACTGCCTCCCGTTTGATAAGCCATTGGGGCAGATCATCCAGCGCGATGGCATCCAGCCCAATGCCCATGGTGAGCGCGGCCCACTCTGTCTGAAACTGTGCTAGTTCAGCCTTTCTGTCTTCAAGGATCTCCCGTTTGCGAGAAACATCCGCTCGCGCGACCTCCTCCTGCTCGCGAAGGCCCTGCAATTTGGCCGCCTCGGTAGCACTACCTAGCTGCAAGTCCACAAGCTCATCCGCCAGACGGATCGCGACATCTACGGCCTGCGCACCTGCTTCAATGGTGACGGCTCCAGACTTGACATCGTTCCAGGAGTTGTCCCGCTGCCCCCTCGCATCCAGAACTTCGGCGTGAGTCACCACCTTGTGACTTTCCGTGAAATGCTTCTCCTCGAGTCGCAATCGCTCCATCAGGGCTTGCGACTCATCGAGCTTGCCACGTGCATTCCTGACGGCACCCATACGATCCTGTTCCTCGCGCTGGAGAGCCGATATACGAGCAATTGATGGCACATCCATGGTCCGAAGTGCTTCCAGCGACGGCCTCCAGCGCCCTAGCGCTGCGAGCGCATCGGCGAACTGGCGGTCGGCCTCCTCAATGTCAGCCTTGAGAGACTGCCGCCTCGAGCGGGTGCGATCCAGCGTTTGAGCCTCCGTGAGAGCCAAGCGAAGTTCGCCTGGAACCTCCGACGCCACAAGTCCTTCAAACTGCTCCTGGAGCATCTGGAGATCGTGCTTTCTCTCCTCCACGGCTTCTTCTGCGCCAACCATAGCCTGGTGCAGCGCACCGTGTTCGCGCAAGAGATTTGTCACGGTCTTCAGCGACAGTGCCCCAGGAAGGCTACCGCGCAAAGTCTCCTCGTCTGTCGGCCAGCCGAGTTGGGAAGCCGCCGCAAAAGCAGCTTCAAGCAAGCGCCCGACCTCGGCCCGCCGCAGCGGCAAATCACGCTGATGGTTCGCACAGGCACCTCGAGCCTCGTCAAGTAACTCAATATCCTTCGACAAAGCGAGAATCTCATCGTCCGTTGTGATCTCACCTCGCTCACACTGGCGCGCGTCAAGATCCTTGCGTCGCTCCTCAAGCACCCTGTTCGATCCGGCGAGGCCAGACTGTCCCGAAGTCAGGTCGACATACGCAGTTGACGGAAGCTCAGTAACGTCCCCAAGCTCGCTGAGCTCCGCTTCTTTGGCAGCCAATTCCCTGAGAAATGGTGCCAGTCGGCGCACTCGCTCAAGCTTCGACCGCAGGAATTCGAGACGCAAGTGCTCCGCCCTGGCCTCCGCAATCTCTTCGTTGATCCCGTCGAGAGTGTCCTTCGCTTCGGACCAGACCTTGGTACGCACGTGCGCCGCCTTAAAATCCGCACCGGCCTCAATAAAGCGAGCCTCGGCTTGAGCGTACTCACTACTAGCTCCGCGTCTCGTCCACAACTCCCCAACCCGATTCTCCAAAGCTTCCCTGACGGGACCTAATCCGCCAATACCTGCCGCCGACTGGAACAATACACGCCCCAGATCCTTCGAAGCGTCGAGGATACTGCGCCCTCCTTCGACCAGACGTTCATGGTCAAGGCAGAACATCTGCTCGAAAAACTCCTTGGTTGCGCTGCCAAGAAGTGGTAACAGATAATCATCGGGTAGTCTCTCGTCGTTCGGGGTTCGAAGCTGCGTCCGGCCGCGCGCGCGATGGAAAACCACTTCGCCCTCCTGGCTCCCCAGGATACCCCCCAGGCGCAACTCGGTCAGTTCGTGCAGGAATGCAAGTGGAGTGCGGGCGGGCATGCCAAAAAGCAACTCCAGCACGGCATTTCGAACGGTTGATTTGCCTGCCTCGTTGGGTCCGACGACGACGTGGAAGTCGTGCGCCGCCTTTGGAAACGCAAGGGACTCACTGTCAAACTTGCCATATTTGATCAGGTCAAGTTGTTGGATCCGCATGCTTTAGTCTCCCTCGGCCAGACGCATCAGCAGTGCAGGAGAAACGTGCCTCACGAGCTCGGACAGATTCCCTGATCTCGCAAGCGCCAGCAGCGGAACATCTTCTTTAACTTCAGAATTCACCTTGCCGAAGAACGGCTGCAGATCTCCGTTAAGCAACGCCAGAAACTCCGGGTCATTGGCCGCTTCCTTGAGAATTTCTTGCAGGTCAGCGATGGCGTCCATCCGCGCGTGATAATCGCTCGACTGTAATGTCGGACTCGTTGCGACCTTTATTTTCTCCAACCACAGCTTCTCGTTGCCGATGACGGCTATCTGGTTCAGCACCTCTGCACGCAATTCTTTGGCTTTGCCGAACAGCACCCCGTGCACGGGGCTTTGACCGGTCAACGTAACGCGCACAGCCCGGGGCACATGTCCATCCGAAGAAAGCAGGTTCTCCAGAGTTACTCCGACCTTGCGGGCAACGTCTTCCATCGAGATGCAATCAGCCGCTTCCACCTGGACTGACTCCCACCGCAGCACATCCAGGAACAGTCTATCCACGATGGTATGGCCGTTCTCCACAGTGACCAGCACAGCGCCGCGGCGTCCGGCCTCACGAATATGCCGCCCCTGTAAATTCCCGGGGAAAACGATGGTGGACTGTTCAGACCAGAGCTGAAATTCGTGAACATGGCCCAGTGCCCAGTAGTCGTAACCCTTCGCCTGTAGTTCTGCGCGTGAACAGGGAGCGTAATTGGCGTGTGCGCTGTAGCCTTCCAACGCCGTGTGCAATACACCGATGTTGTAATAACCTTGCACGGGGTCTCGATAGCCAAGCGCCAGGTTTTCGACAACGGCCTTATCCCTAAAGCTTTGACCATGTAGGGCGACCTTGAGGTCGTCCAGCTTGTGGAGATCAGGCTTGCGCGAGCTGAAAGGAATGACATTATCTGGAAGCGTGAGCTTCTTGGTCATCTCGTTCTCGGCGTCGTGATTGCCATAGAGCAGAAATACGCGGATGCCCGCTTTGCGCAAACGTCCCATCTGCTGACCAAAGAAGATTCCGGTGTTGTGATCTCGCCAGTCACCGTCATAGAGGTCTCCGGCGATAATGAGAAACGCCACCTCCTCTTCGATTGCCCGGTCGACGAGCCTACTGAGTGCCTCGCGCGAGGCACTGCGCAGTTGAGCTGTTGGCGCGTCGGGATAGGCACTCAGTCCGTGCAACGGACTGTCAAGATGAATATCAGCGGCATGAATGAACTTCACGCTTTCCTCCCTTTGCTCGTCGTCCCTTCCCACCGATTGAAGGTCGTCTTCGCGCTTGTGCACCGGGTTCGACGTAAAGAGTTCTACCACTAGCGGTAAACCGTCGAATTGCTGAAGACCAGATTCGCGCTTACGACCCTTTATCTTTTTTGCGGCTGGCTGCACCCTTCGCTTTTGTCGTGCGAGGATTTACTTTCCGGAAGGTCAGTGAGATCCGTCGCCCACGCAAGGCCGTTCCTTCCTTCTTTCGCTTTGGGATCTCGTGGGTCCACTCTTCGCGCACTTCGCCATCGAGAACAACGGCACTTCGGCGCTGCAGTACCCGTTCAATCTTCCGCAGCCCATCTGGACTACGAAACAGCATGCCCCATGATTCGCCAAGACTGATCGTTACTACTGCCCCGCGAAAACAGCCCGGACAGTCAATATGTTTCGCGATGCCTTGGCTAGCCACGTATTCGTTCACGATAACCTGATCTGGCAATTCGCCGACCAGGCCGTGTCGCAGCAGGCGTTCGGCCAGATCCGCGGCCCAGCGGGGAAGCGGTCCCTGATAGGCGGAACTCTCCACCATACGCGCCTTGTAATCGTATTTCCACCCATAGTGCTGAACTCTTCTCGACAGGTCCGTGAGCCAGGTGCCGCGCTCAACCTCTGCTAGCAGAGCGAGCTCCTGCTCACCTGAAATAAAGTCCGGAATAGTCAATAGCCCAGGCGGATCATCAGGCAGTCGAACCGGTTGCAACACGCGCTGACCGATGGCTAGCTCCCCGGACAGGCTTGCGGCGGGTTGTATGGACTCAATCGACTCCAGCAATGCTGCGCGTGGCGGTGACGGTAGACGTTCGGCAACGCTGCCGATCGCAATCCAGTCCCGGAAATGATCGACATCCAGCTCGTCGGCGAAGGACACGCTATCGTTCAGCGCAAGGCTCAGTTCGCCCTTTACCTTCAGACGATGTCCGGTCTTGTCCACACTCAGCTTGCCACTGCCTGACGCGGTCAGTTCGGCGTCAGCTATCCGAAGGCACCGACGAAGGCTTGACGGGTGCAAACGCCGCGCAAGTTCGAGGGCCTGGTTGTACGTGGGCTCGTTATCGAAATCCGCACGGAACCACTCCCCACGTCGGCTTGTCTTGCGATCTGCCCAGGGCCGGTCGCCGTCAAGAAACTGCACCTTGTCGCTTCCCAAAACCCATGACGGCTTAGGAGCGAATCGATCTGGCCAGCAGTGTGTCGCATTCCCTGCGACGGAAGACAGGTGCCATGTACGCACCGCCAAAATTTCCCGCGCAGCAGGAGATCCCCGGAATTGCTTGTCGAGATCACGCATCCCCGTCAACAGCCCGGAAAGCATCGCCCCGGTCCACCATACAGCAGGCGGCATGGATGGAAGATCGTCCACCCAACTGACGAAATTCTCCGCCTTCGGGCGCAGCAGAACCAGCTGAAGCGCGAGCCCAAGAGGGTCGCGCTCAGCGCGTCGCACATCTATTACTGCCGCGTCAGAAAGGATGGCCTGCGTGTGGTCGCGCAACTCCGCCAATGCCGCACCGTCTGCGCCCAGTTGCGCGGCGCTGTCTACGATCGTTTCCAGGACCTCCGCGGGCCGCCACTCTTCCCGGTAGTTCACCGCGCCAATTACTTCACGGATCGCCGCCCACAGCGGCGAGACCAGGGCGTCGGGACCATTACGAGCCCATAACGGCACGCCCAGCCATGGGGCGCCCAGCGCGGCCGCCGCGTTCTCGCGAGTCGCTCCGGTCGACAGAGACTCACAAAGCACATCTAGCCAGGGATCTATTGCCGGCACTGCCCAGACTGCCATCGCAGCCGCTCCGCGAATGGAATCCCACTGCGCGGGCGCACGATACAAGGTCGTCAATTGCGGCCGGTTAGCCGCCGGCAGTATCTGGGTGGTCGGTTTGACCTCAACCGGTTGAGCCGGCATTTCGATGTTACTGAACCCTTTTGCCATCGCGACGAGGCGCGCCCGGTCGCCTTCCGTCGGGACCGAGAATGCTGTCACGCTCGACAGGTGAATTGGCCCGGGCCAGAGAACCTCCTTGTCATCACACGCTACCGAATGCACCAGCGCGTCGATCCACTGTCCACTACGATAAATGGCGGCCGGCAAGGATGGGAGTTGACCGGAATCAATCCAGACGACCACAGAAATGCGCCCGCCTTGTTTCAGGTCGTCACAGACTGCTTCTACTCCAAGGCTCAGTCCGTCCGCGTCGAAGGGACTGGGCCACCATTCGTCAGCCACGAAGCGAAGCCAGTCCCGACTGTCGAGCACGAACGAAAGACGCGGCGACGCGGCGCCACCCGCTTTTTGCGTTGGCACAGCGGCGCCTTCAGGCGAAAGCCAGTCCATCTGTGAGGCAGACTCTCTTGTCATCGGGCGAGCAGCGCTGGGCCGGGTAAATCAGCAATCTGACTTGCACTCAGTGCGAATGGACCGTCGACCAGCGTCAGGTTATCGCGCGCCCGTGCGCACAACATGTACATACGTCGAAAAGCCTCAGTTGAGTTACATGGAAGGGACCTGTCCAGGTCCTGCAAATATACAGCATGGAACTCAAGTCCAATCACCGACTCACTGCTAAGCACTGTAATGCCTGTATCGAGCAACCGGATGTCCTCCGCCGCCCCCTTCCCACCATTGACATAAGCGTCAATCCGGGTACCCGGCGGCAACGCTCCCACCAGTTTTTCCTGAACCTGAAGGACGTCGTCCCGCCGGTACACAATCACCCCGATCGCCTGCGCGCGATTCTGAAAGCGTGTGGCGACGAGCGCGACGAGTTCCTCCCAGCTTCGAGGCTGTACGAGGCGCGGAATCTCGCCGCCGCGTCGACGCTGAACGATCCCGGGCGGCAAAACCTGAGAACGATGAAAATGCTCGGCAACGGCGGCAATCTCCGCGGTGTTCCGGTGATTCGCCTGCAGGCGGATAGGTACAGGCATACCGGCGTCGAAAATGTCCTGCAATGACGCGCGCAGCGAATCGGTAGTCTGGTCCTCGTCCGCGAAAATGGTGAGCGTTTGCGCGCCAAATCGCACGGCCCACCGAAAAAAACCAGCGGGCAGGTTTTGCCCCTCGTCAATCACAAGATGCTCGAGCGTCGGCACGACCTCCGCCGCTGCGAAGTCTCCGATAATAGTGTCCCAGTCGTATACATACGGTGACAACTCCGGCACATTCCGGGCGAAGCGGTCATAGTAGGTTTTCGCGATGAAGGCGCTCATGGTCTTCGCTACCAGCGCCTCGCCATCCAGTTGCCCCGCGAGCGCAGCGAGCATCTTGTTTCGTGTTACCAGCACGAGTTTCTTGTCGAGTTCCCTCAGGAACTTCGCACGAAGCACGGCCAGACTGGTCTTCCCAGACCCCGGCGGTCCCACGACGAACAGACTTTCCTCGGGATCATGTTCGTAGACGACCATCTGCTCATCAGCCAGATCGTCAAGCTTTGGCAACTTCATTGGTGCGTCCTTTCATCTGAATCGTGGTCTTTGCCGGTCGGTACAGCAACGCGTAGTGCACGTCCTTGGGTGATTTGTTCGTGTCAGCGAAGCGCTCCACGTCATCGACCGCGAGCTCGAAACCACCTTGCATCAAAGCGTCCCGGAATGTCGGATATTTCGCATCAGCGTTCCGGTTCGCACTGTTCGTGTAAAACACCGCAGCGGGACCAGGCCCAATGCTGGAAACTGCCGTCAGGATAGAGGCTACGAGCAACCCGACGTCAATAGTCGGGCTGGCAAGCAGATACGATGCGACCACAAGCGTCCATTCGCCTCGGGCGGGTCCAAAATCGACCCGGCCCAGATCATCGCCGAACCAGCAGGTTGTCTGAGGGTGGAACGCTCCGTACTCCCGGGCACGCTCGGCGAGCAACGCTCCTAAACTCAGCATACTCGTCGCGCGATCAACGCCGAAGTACCGGAACGGCTCCTGTGGGCCCAGCGATGCCGCAAAGGACAGCCCTGCTGTAAACGGTCCGCAGCCGAGATCAACGACCGTCGGACGTGCGATGTTTCCGTGGTCTCCAAGTAATCTGGCGAATGCATGACGCAATTCGTCGAGGTGCCGCCCCTGGTTATATTTTGCGTACAGAAGGGCTCTGTCGTCCCCGCTCAGATGGCCGATGGAGGCATTGAAATCTGCCTGGCCACCCCCGATAACATCCCGGAAAATCTCGTTTCTGGGCCATCCCAAAAAAGTTGCCGCGGTTGTCCGATGGTCGTTTTCTATCCGTTGGTCGATTTCGCTACTAATCAGCTGCGTCAACCACGCTGGTGTCGTCATAGTTTGTCAGTGCCGCCCGTCACAAATAACAGTACACGCGCCATGCGATACATTGCTTCACTTGCTGGACCCGCAGTTTGCGAATGTATTTAACTGGCACATCAATCGGACGCTCCGTAAAATCGGCAACGATGTTATGGCCCAGCCTTTTATAAACAATCGTCCGATTCTTCTGCGTGCAACGCACCCCTTTACTGGACGCCCGTCCAAACTGCTATAACGACCGTGATGGCAATAACTTGAGCGGCCATCCGATTAATTTATTCATTCCGGCAAAGCCTCGCGCAAATAATGCATTCCGCATACGACGCGCCCGACAAAATCACGATGTAGCAATCCGCTTTAATTTTTATTGGCGAGAGGGCGGTGCTGGCATCACCGGAGTGCTCATCGAAATGGCCGGCTCGCCCGCCAGTTCACTCAGGCGAACCGTCGCCACCGGTATCGTCCGAGCGACGGTGCGGCTGGCGCCCGAACTGCGCTTTCTGAAGAATCAGAGTCGTCGTCACGAACTGATAGAACGACGCAAGGCCCTGTGCGATCTGGATTCGCCGTCCATCAACCTGCATGAATACGCCTACAGACACGCCGGCGCCAGAACAGGACGGATAGCGGTTCCCTACCGGTCAGTCCACGACTTCGCACACGCCCCATGGTGTATGGATGACCGTACCGGCTAGCAGCCGGCCGGCTTCGGTCAAACGTGCCCGGAACCGGACCTGCATTCCATTCGCCGCGGACACGAACGGACCAATCTCGAGCACTTCAAGCTCACCGTCCTGACACAGGATTCTGGAACCGACGGGGGCACTCGTGCGCACGCGTGCGCCGTTGCTCACCTGCTGCCCGAATATCGGGTCGTTGAAACTCATGCTGAGACAGTCTCCGGCTGTCGGGCCGTGCCCGGGACGTCATTGTCAACGGCAAACACAGGAGTATGGTCCTCTGGCAAATGCGCGAGAATGCTCTCGGGTAGGCAGTTTGCCCAACGCATCGAGATAGTCACATCTACATGCGGTGCGTCGTCAGGCAAAAGCATAGATAGGATTTGTCCGTTCTGCTGGCCGGGATTCTACCAACCATTCCTTTGCCGCCAAAAGCCTTCTCCCGGTAACGCCACACACATGGCATGCGGATCACCGCCTGCAAGCACTTGCCAACGCCCCGTCAGGCAGATACACCGCCCTGCCGCCCCATCGACGCATACCGCGCGCCGCCCCGGCCGCTGGTAGAATCGCTCGCTCAGAAAGCCTCCCCCGGAGCATCGTGCATCATGGAGTACCGCGTGAGTTATGAGCACAGTCTTGCAAGCTCGCCCGATGACTTCATCGCGCGCGTCGCCTCGCAACTGGTCGACAATGTTCCTGCAAACATTCCGCGCGCCCTGCTCCCGGAATTCATTGCGGACCTGATCCTGGAGCGCTCGCCCCAGATCGGTAGAATCCGATACATGAGGATCCTGTAGGTCCTCCAGACTGTGCTCATCTCCTGCGCGACACCCGTTCGCGTCGGTCGGTATCTCATTACGCCTGTATCGCTGGCGTGAAAAATAATGGCATCGCTTGAAAAAGGAAATTCGACCGGGCACTCTATCCCGGCTGCCTGACCCAGTTCCTCCGTTCCGCAACCGTCCCGACCATGCCCTTGAAGAACGATTCCGATACTGTTGCGCGGACGCCTGCCGATACCACACGTCGTCGCAACCGGTTCGCTGTTCGCCGGTCACCGGTTCACGGCTGGGGTGTATTCGCCACGCGCACACTTGCCGCGGGCGAACAGGTGTGTGAATACAAGGGCGAGCGTATCTCCTGGGACATGGCGTTGCTCCGTCACCCCCGCGATCCTGCGCATCCGGACCATACCTTCTATTTCGACATCGGCGACGGCACCGTCATAGACGGTGCGGTGGGCGGCAACAGCGCCCGGTGGATCAATCATGCGTGCCGCCCCAACTGCGAAGCGGAAGACCGCAATGGCCGGATCTTCATACAGACCGTGCAGCCGATACGAAGCGGCGAAGAGCTCAGCATCGACTACGCGCTTTGCGTGGAAGGCCGGTACACCCGTCAGTTGCGGCAGCGGTACGCCTGCCACTGCGGCTCGCCGGACTGCCGGGGAACCATGCTGGCCGAACGCAGATGGCGGCTCAAAGCGACACCAGAGTCAACGCCCGCGCCGGACCGGCTCGCAGACGTCGCGAATTCGAGCGCGGCACCACAGACAGCCGCCCCCATTGTCGAAAGACAGTCTCAGGACGCGCTGGTCGTTGCGTAGCATTCGGAAACGCCTTCGGCGGCTAACCCTGCTCCGCTGGACGGCGACGACCGGATCTCACAGAGTAGCGTTTCGCAGATAGCGAGCATCGGCTGCGCCGTGGCATAGCGCCGGCCTTGCACGTCTCGACACGCTCATACGGCGTGTTTTGTGAACGTAGGCCACCCGATCGCTTGATGACCTCACGTGACCATCCCTCGTCCGGCGTGGTGGTCTGCCTCCTCCGTCCGGTCGCACCCTCTCGCCACCACATCCCGCTTCATACGTTCAGAGCGCCTGCACTCGTCCGGATCCATCCGGATCGAACCCGACGTCGGCACCGACGGCGCGCCTTGTCCGTCAGGGTCGATCGGCGTTGCCACGTACCTTCCCGGGCGCCGCCCTTCGCTTGCGCTACGGGCCGGGCTTTCGCGCTGAGCGTCGAGCCGCGTACCGCGTCTCGCCCCTGTCGGGCATCAATCCCTGGCGCAGCAGTCAACCCCGTCATCTTCTATCCGGCACGGCCACCTGTCCGGTCAACTCGCGTCACGGCATGCACCGCGCTCCCAGGTTGCCGCCCTGACCACGCGACCGTAGCCGATAGCGGGCAGGCGTCAAGGGGCGAGGGACCGTGTTGCCCGCACCCCTCCCTCGCCTTTTTTCCTTGACGCCTGCCCGCTATCGGCTCCTTGAGTCGCACGGGCGGAAACCCGGGAGCCTGGCGGCAGCAAAGCCAACCCCGGGTTCCACCAGGAGGTGTCCAGCCGCAACGGCAAGACACGTCCCCTCGCCCGGTTCAAGCCCTCAACCTTTTGCTGTGGAGATTGCCATGCAACTCGCTTCCTCTTTCCGTTACGGTTCCCCGATGCTCCGCTCGGACTCGCCCCTGTCGGATGACCAGATCCGCCGCGTTGCCCCGTCCATCTTCGCCGACGGCAAGCACGAAAGCCGCTCCGAGCGCTACACCTACATTCCGACCATCGACGTGCTGCGCGGCCTGCGCAACGAAGGCTTCCAGCCCTTCATGGCCTGCCAGACCCGCGTACGCCACGACGACCGCCGTGAGTACACGAAACACATGCTGCGGCTTCGCCACGCCGACCAGATCACCGGCGACGAAGCCAATGAAATCGTGCTGCTGAACTCGCACGACGGCACGAGCAGCTACCAGATGCTCGCGGGCGTGCTGCGCTTCGTCTGCCAGAACGGCATGGTCGCAGGCGACAGCGTCCGGGATATCCGCGTGCCACACAAGGGCAACATCGTCCAGAACGTCATCAACGGCGCATTCGACGTGCTCGACGGCTTCGATCTGATCCGTGAGCAGAAGGACGGTATGCGCGATGTGGCGCTCGACCGCGACGAACAGAATGCGTTCGCACGCTCCGCGCTCGCGCTGCGCTACGACCCGACCGACACCGAGGCACCCGCGCCCGTCACCGAAAGCCAGTTACTCGCTCCGCGCCGTTTCGAGGATCGTCGTGACGACCTCTGGACGGTCTTTAACCGCGTCCAGGAAAACCTCACCAAGGGTGGGCTGCACGGACGCTCGCGCACCGGGCGCTCCATGTCTACGCGGCCTATCACCGGCATCGACCAGAACGTGAAACTCAACCGCGCCCTCTGGATGCTGGCGGACGCGATGCGCCAGATGAAGGCGTAAGCACGGCACGGGGATCACTTACAACGCCCCCGATTCCGTCACCTTCTGTCAGGACTCCTATCCGGGTCAGGTCCTGGCAGCATCCAGCACCACCCTGACCCGGAACTCTCTTTCCAACCTTCTGGAGTCAATCATGCAAGCCCATGAAATCGAAACCACCGCCACGGTGAGCGCCGCAGAAGTCGCACCGGTTCTCGAAACCACTTTTGGCAACGAACAGCCGGTCGTCACGGTCCCCTATTCCAGCCTGAGCCGCTCGCCGCTCAACGCCCGCACGAAGCCTCTGTCCGGCATTCCAGGCCTTGCGGCGAACATCCGTGCGAAGGGACTGCTACAAAACCTCGTCGTCCACGAGATGAAGGGGGCGCGCGGCAAGCAGCGCAGATACGGTGTCTGCGCGGGGCAGCGCCGCGAAGCCGCGCTCGACCTGCTGTTTGAACAAAAGCACATCTCCGCCGATTACCCGGTACCCGTGCGAATCGTCAGTGAAGGCGAAGCCCTCGCCGTTTCGCTGATCGAGAACAGCGAGCGCGAAGGACTCGACCCGTTCGACGTGCTACGTTCGTACCGGATGCTGGCCGAGGAAGGCCGCAGCGTCGATTACATCGCCGCACTCTTTTCTGCGTCACCGGTTACGGTCAGGCGGCGCATGAAGCTCGCCAACATTTCCCCGAAGCTGCTCGCGCTGCTGCGCGAGGACGCGATCACGCTCGACCAGCTTGCCGCGCTCGCCCTCGCAGACGACCACGAAACGCAGGAACATATCTGGTTCGACGCGAACGACTGGCAGCGCCAGCCGAATTATCTGCGTCAGGCAATCACGCGCGCCGAGATCGACGCGAGCCGCAGCCGCCTTGTGCGCTTCGTCGGCCTCGCGGCCTACGAGAACGAGGGTGGCTACGTGCGCCGCGACCTGTTCAGCGACGACCAGCACGCAGGGTACATCGCCGACGCGGAACTGTTGCAGCGCCTCGTTGCGCAGAAGCTCGACGCCACCGCCGAGGCAGTCCGCGCCGAGGGTTGGAGCTGGACCGAAACGCGCGTCGAGCGCGATTTTCTGGAACTGAACCGCCACGGCAGGCTGCGCCCCGTCCAGCGTCCGTATACAGAGGACGAGCAGAGCGAAATGGATTCGCTCACCGCGCGGCAGGGCGAACTGGCCGAAAAGCTCGCGGCACTGTCGGAGGACGACGAAGATGCCTACGAAGAAGCCGACCGACTCAACGAGGAAATCGAGCGCGTCAACACAGCGATCATTGCGCTCGAAAGCCGAGCCGTGGTTTGGGATATGGATCAGATAGCCGAGGCCGGTGCGTTCGTGATTGTTGGCCCGCAGGGCGAACTGATCATTGAGCGCGGCCTCGTGCGGCGCGAGAACAGCGCGGCCCTTGACGCGGCAGGCGCGACCGTCACCGGCACACCGGACGCCCAAACGCCCGAAGCGGCAGATACGCCGCCCCCGAAAGTCAGGCCTGTCCACAGCGCGAAACTCTGCCAGCGGCTTACCGCACACCGTACCGCCGCTATCCACGCGGAACTGGTCGCACAGCCCGCCATCGCACTCGCCGCCATCCTGCAGCAACTGATCCCACAGGCACTGCCCGAACACTACGGGCATGCGTCCACGCGTGGCTGTCTGGTGCTTTCCGGCGAGAACAATCACGACGCCCTGTTACGTGCAGCGGACGATCTGCCTGCCAGCCCGGCGTGGAACGCCATCGAGACGCAGCGCGCACACTGGATCGCGGAACTGCCCGCCAGACTGGCCGACCTGCTGCCGTGGCTGATGCAGCAGGACCTCAGCACGACCCTGCTCGACCTGCTCGCGTTCTGCACCGGCCCCCTGCTCGATGGCATTGAGAGCGAGGAAAAGCCTCACGCGATCAATGCGCTGGCGGGCGCGCTGAACCTCGACATGACCCGGTACTGGACACCGACCCGCGCGACGTATTTCGATCACGTCAGCAAGGCGCGCATCGCGGAAGTCGTGTCCGCCGCTGTGTCCCCAAAGGTTGCCGCCGACCTCGGGAAGATGAAGAAGGCCGACGCCGCTGCGGCCGCCGAACTGCGGCTCGCAAAAGCCGCATGGCTCCCGGAAGTACTCACCGATCGGGAAACACCGGCCACGCCTTCGTGGGAAAGCCGCGACGACGAGGATGGGAACAACGACGTGGATGTAGGAGACGGTACAGGCGAAACGCCGGACAGCAAGGACGACGAAGCGCAACCGGCCGCCGGGAGTGGCACCGGACACGTCAACGATATGCCTCCCGATACAGCGCGCGCTTCCGGCACGGGTAAGGCTTTGGCGCCGTGGCCTTTCCCGACCGCTGGGAGCATGAACAGCGCACAACCCGGTCCGCTGGCGAAATAGCCTCGCCCCGAACACGGGGCGAAGCGGGCGGCAGGCCCGTATCACTGCCGCCTGCTTACCTGAACCGGAGAATCCATCATGCCCAGACGTATCCGTATGGCCGTACTCGCGGCCACTACCCAAGGCGCACCCGATTTCTATCTGGCCTTTGTCGCCGTCACCAACGAGCAGTACAACATCGGCGATCACTACGATCTGGCGCGCGCCCACGCCGAGGATGAAGGCTATCAATATCCGATGATCGCCTTCGATCAGAATGACGCGGCAACACTCGCGCTTCGGCACGTCGATGCATTCATGAACGACGAAACCGACGAAACCTGATCGTAGCGGACAGGCTCTCCGCCTGTCCGCTACCGGTTCGCATATCCAGCCTGCGCGACATGCAAGCCTGCCCACCAGCCGGCCCCCACCCCGGCTCCCAATATCAGCAGCAGAACAACGAGCGCGCTCCAGAATAAACGACGCAGCACCCGCACGGTGCCATGCGCAGCCGTCTGTCCGGCGACCGCGATCTGCGCAACCGCACCGTCCAGCCGCTTCCGTTGTTCGCGCGCTGCGACAGCCGACACACCCACAAGCCGGTTACCCGCCGCGCGCGCAATCCGGTCTGCCGCCCGCTCCGCCAGTATCTTCAGCGACTGCTCGTTCAACGCAGCCAGTGTCACACGGTAGCGCGCCTCGTGCTCGCGAGTGATGTCCTCGGCCAACTTGATCGTCTCCCTGCAGCGAGCGAGCGCGTCACGGTGTTTGCTCATCAGTGCATCGGTCGCCGCCTCTGCTTCCCGGCGCACTGCGTCGAAACCGCCATCGCCCGCACGGCGGATACGCTCGGGCATCGCCTCATACAGCCGCGCGTAGTATTCGAGCACGGCAATGACTGACCACAACGCATCGTTGTCGCGCAGGTTGAGTGCCCCAGATATCCGGCGCATGCGCAGCAAGCTCATATCATCGGGCACTTCGCCCGCGACATCGAGAAACAGCCGGGCGAGCGCATCAGGCGACTTCGCCCTCCGGTTACGCATTGGCCGTCACCCTGGCGAACATGTCGCTATACAGGGCACGCCAGCGCAGCAGTTCCGCCCGCTCGCCGATGTGCATCGTTTCGGCCGCCCTGCGGATCGACAGACGCTGACTGCGAAGCTCGTCGGCAACCCGATCCGCCAGATCGGGAAAGTCCAGCGACTGGCCCTGCGCCTCGACAGCCTTACGAAGTTTCGACTCGCGGTACAGCGTGAACTTGTCCGGCGTACCGAAGTAGCCATTGCGCACAACGTGCGTGAGCGCATGCGGGAACGTCTCGCCAAATTCCATCAGCAGTTCGAGACTGTCACGCTGCCGATTGATAACCCACAGCACAACGAGACGCCGCGCCAGCTCATCTAGCGTACCGGCAAGTGTCCCGCCATATTGCGCGAAGCCCGTCTGACTACGTGCCGCCGTGTTGACGACGACCGTCGCATCACGGTGTGCATCGCAGAAATTGACGAAATCTATCCAACCTCCTGCCTCGTCCAGATCACATGATGCGCATTCGACCTCGTCATGGACAGCCTTCATGACATCGGGATTGGACGTATCCGTCTCCACCAGTACGACATGGACATCTGAACGACGCAGATAATCGACCAGCGCCAGCGTGACGAAGCTCTTGCCGACACCGCCCTTGCTACCGCCGACCATATAGATAGGGTGATTTTCCGTTGCCATTTCATACCTCTACAAGTTGTCGGTATCCGGCCTGATCGGAAATCCGAGGAAGCCCTTTACCGGCGTGGATTCCGGCCTGGTTATTCCCCCATCCCTTTTCTTTTGTGACTCGGCACGTGCATTGCCGGTATGCGATGACCTCGCCTGATTGGCTTTCTTTACGCGAGACAATGCCGCATCAGTATTTTTTCTGACATGCCTCTCCGTCTGTGCAGACCTGCCCTCTTTCACTGCACGCTGCATCGCATATCGCAACGTGGCCGCACTGATTTCCACCCCATCCTGCGCGATCTGCTGGACGATTTCTTCCTGCGTGTAACCTTTTCTCTGTGCGCCAATGATTTGAGACTGCATGGATTTCATTGCATCGCGAACATTGACGCGATGCTCATGCGCGGGCTTTTCCGGCAGCGCATCGAGACGGCGCGCGGCAGCATCCCATTGCGCCTGGGTAAAGCTCTTCACCACTGGCATCATCCGCTCCTGCACGCTGCCTTCGCGCCATCTTGCTAAGGGGAATAACGCGCGTCAACCCCTGCAAACAGGCGTAAATCGAAGCAGTGGACCGTGCTGGAACGACCAGGAATTTGGCGGAACAAGAAACTTTTTTGCGCTGTCGCATGCTGGCAACGCGCAGGGATTGGCGTGCGCGCGGGTCGTGACAAGTTCAGATTTCCGGTCGAGTGATCGCCTGATCTTTACATTGGCACCAGACAGCATCTGGAATCCATCGCGCTCATGCTGCGCCGGACAATCGCGAGATTTGATGCCGGGTATCTGAACGGTGCGATTCTTACTGCGCAATCTATGGGAGTTGTCCCATTCAAGTTGCGCGCGCGGCATCACCCTCGCATGGGGCATCGGTACAGTATCGGACATTTTTCTGCGCAATGTCCGATAGCCATGCTTTCGTATGCTGCGCCAGAACGTCCACCATCACGTTTCCAGCGAAACAACGTATTTGTGCGGGCAGGAGGACCTGCTCACGCGATACGCCGGCTTTCTCTACCAGGCCGGTTCATCTTGCTGCGCACGGTGCTTCGTTTTCCAGCGCGTGCGAACACGTTTTCTTGTGGCAGTAGTGAATCTATCTGCGCGGTCACGGTCAACCCCGCTCACGGGATTTGCGAACGGCAAATTCAAGAACATAAAAACAAGGGATGGCAGGATAGGCTATCGCCGGTTTTGGGCGTCATGTGCGACGCACTTCTACTAGATAAACAAGATCGAGGCCTCAGCAATCTTGCGCTTGCTAACAAGCGTTCGCGCGCCGATCAGGATCCTGTTGCGTATTCCGGTAAGGTGATCGATCAGATCAACGGGAATATGGCGAACTGTATTCGTGGCCGGCAGAATAGCTCGCCGTCTGCAGCGGAGTTGAGAGGCTGAGAAGTCGTCACTGTTCTGCCATTTTGGGATTTTGCATAAAAGAAATTAGCAACAATTGAACTGTAGAGGCTAAGTTGTAATCTATGGCCAGCCCGAATTTTGCAACCTCTGGTTCCGACGTCCTCGTGGCTTGCGCAAATCTATCCGGAATCCATGTTCCGCGATGAAAATCGCACCGGTCGATCCTCATAATGTCGGCAGCTGCTGTGAGCTGTACAACTTGTCAGGTTCTTCGTCCGGTCGCTGTGCCGTTGGATCATCAGATTGCCAGCAGTCGCAAAACCTGGTTGGGTAAGCGATAAATCAGTCCGCGAGCTTCAGGCGTGCGGCATCGTATGTGGTGTGCCTGGTTAGCACCGCCCAGGCGATGCGCGCGAGCTTGTTAGCGACGGCACACGCGACCACGTTTGAATGCCGTCGTCTCAACATTGAGCGAATCCACTCCCCGAGCCGGTCAGTACGCTTTTCTGCACGCTGGATAACGGCGCGCGCGCCTTGCACGAGCAGATGGCGCAGGTGCTTGTCGCCACGCTTGCTGATTCCGCACAGGACACTTCGGCCGCCCGTGCTGTGCTGTCTTGGCACCAGTCCGATTGAGGCTGCGAAGTTCCGGCCGCCAGCAAACTGCGCGACGTTGCCGACTTCCGACGCGAGAAGGCTCGCCGTGATGGTTCCGATACCGGGAATCGACAGCAACCGGGCAGCGTTCTCGTCTTCGTGTAGTTGCGAAGTCAGATCGCGCTCGACATCGTCAATCTGCTGGTCGAGGTACCGATAATGAGCATGAAGCCGGTGGATGAGCTGGATTAACCGCGGCGGCAGATCGTGAACCGCAAGCACATCAGGCAACCGACGTAGCGTGGCTCTCGATAAAGGAACGACGATGCCGAACTCAAGCAGTACGCCGTGGATCCGGTTGATGGTGGCCGTGCGTTCAGTCACCAGGCCTTCACGCGCCCGATGCAAGGCTGCCAGTAGCTGCTGAGCTTCGGTTCGCGGCTCGACAAAGCGCATGGCGGGCCGGGATGCAGCTTCGCAGATCGCTTCGGCGTCGATGTAGTCGTTCTTGTTGCTCTTCACAAAAGGTCGCACATACTAGGCCGAAATCAGCTTTGCCTGGTGACCCATTGCATCGAGCTTGCGTGCGAGCCAGTGCGCGCCGGGGCACGCCTCCATAACCACGGTAACCGCCTTCAGATTGCTGAAAAACGGAATCAGCTGTGCGCGCGAAAGTTTCTTGCGGAACACCTCGTGACCCTTCGCATCCTGCGCGTGCAGATGAAAAACATGCTTGCCCAGATCGATACCGATCAGCGTGACCTCGTTCATGGCGCCCTCCTTTACGTTCGACCGAACTTCCTATCGTAGAACGGTCGCTGGGATCGGGCTGGCCATTTCATTATGTCCGCTTTTGGGCGGCATAAGCTTACCCGGCGTCGAGCCTCCGGCGCCGGAGGCTGCGATGGCTGCAACGGACAGGATCACGATGACGATACGAGAGCTGGACAGGTTCAAGGTCATCCAGGCGGTGGCGAACAATCTGCTCAAACCGTGGCGCGCTGCGCAGCGGCTCGGCCTGACGACGCGACAGATACGACGGCTGGTCGCGCGCCTGCGTGAAGATGGCCCGGCGGGTCTGGTGTCCGGCCGATGCGCGAAGCCGAGCAACAACCGGCTCGATGCCGGCACCGCGGTTCGCGCGCTGGCGATCATTCGCGAGCGCTATGGCGATTTTGGCCCGACGCTGGCGTGCGAGAAGCTGCTTGAATGCCATGGACTGCGGCTGGCCAAGGAAACCGTCAGGCGACTCATGACCGATGCCGGCCTGTGGATTCCGAGGCGTCAGCGGCCGCCGAAGATCCATCAGTTGCGCAGTCGTCGGGCCTGCGTGGGCGAGCTGGTGCAGATCGACGGCAGCGATCACCGGTGGTTCGAGGAACGGGCGCCGGCGTGCACGCTGCTGGTGTACGTCGACGACGCGACCAGCCGGCTGATGGCGCTGCACTTCACGGCCACCGAGTCGACCTTCAGTTACTTCGAGGCGACACGCGGGTATCTCAGGCAGCATGGCAAACCGGTGGCGTTCTACAGCGACAAGGCCACCGTGTTCCGCTCGGCGCAGACGTCGACGACGGCCGGCAAGGGATTTACGCAGTTTGGGCGGGCCCTGTACGAGCTCAATATCGAGTCATGGTGTGCGAACAGCAGCCAGGCCAAGGGGCGGGTTGAACGGGCGAATCTGACCTTGCAGGACCGGCTCGTGAAGGAACTGCGGCTGCGTGGGATCGATACACATGAAGCCGCGAACGACTATGCGCGCCACTTCATCGCTGACTACAACACGCGCTTTGGCAAGCCACCGAAGAGCGCGTTTAATGCACACCGGTCACTGCGCGACGACGAAGATCTCGAGCTGATCCTGACGCACCGGGCAACACGCTGCGTGTCGAACACGCTGACCATCCAGTACGACCTATAAGGACTTTCCTTTTTTGCAAGCTCGGGGTTCATTCATCCATTCGTTTGACTCCGATGTGATCGGGCAGACATCTGACATTTAGCGGCGAGACAGACTGCATACCTATAAACGGCCTTCTATGAGCAGGAAGTTGTCAAGGCCTTTCACGACCTGACTCACGAATCATCGACCAGGTCCTTCGGGCGGCTCCAGTTCGGAAGCGCCGTAGCGGGGGGGCAAGGGCGGCTGCCTGTTCGCGAGACCGCCGTCAACCATTGCTGTGATCCATTGTGGTCTGAAGCCGATCGTCGCGCCCGTGAGACTCCAGTGTCTCACCGCCTTCTATCCGCCGGCACCAGGCCAGCCTCATCCAGTATGCGCGTTACGCCGGAATCACCTACCGGGAACACGCCCCATCTTGAGAATCGGTTGCATTAGCAACCCGGCCGTTTAGCGGGCATGTTCACTCCAGACCGTATGTGCTGCATAGTTGCCTAACCTACCGTTACCTCCTGCCTGCCAAACCTTTGGGGGGCCTTACGCCGACTTCAACTGCGCTCCTTCAGGGATCATCCCGTCCTTCAGATAGCGCCACAGCGCGATCGCGAGGCGCCGCGCTACCGCGACGATGGCGATGCGCCGCGCCCGCCGATTCGGTCCCGTGCCCTGCGTGCGCCGGTTGAACCACTGTGTCAGCGCACTGCCGGGCTGGTAGCGCAGCCAGCACCACGCCATCTCGACCAGCAGTGGGGGGCGACAATGAGTACGTCCGGTGTACCGACATTCATCTTGGCCGGTAGTGAGGAGTCGGAGGCGGCGTAGCCGCCGAAGACGACGAACTGCCGGCGGCGCCGGATCGGCGGGGCTTAGGATG
>NZ_VOSW01000082.1 GCF_009690905.1 Paraburkholderia madseniana | reverse complement strand
CCGAACAGGACCGTGAAACGACTCCACGCCGATGATAGTGCGGATTCCCGTGTGAAAGTAGGTAATCGTCAGGCTCCCCTGCAAGACCAGAAACCCCACCCCGCAAAGGTGGGGTTTCTGCGTTTACGGCTCTGAATTCAGCGCCAAGACTCTGGCGTCGTAGCGAGCACACGCGCGGACTCTTAACTCTCGTTCCCAACCCGCGGGACAACGCACCTCCATTCCGAGAGGTGCGTCACGAAAACACTGCCGCTATCTGGCAGGCCATAGATGCCGTCACAAATGTCCCGCCACTTCGTTACCTACGTTGCCACCTTCCACAGGCGCGGCCAGCTCGTCAGCTAAAAAACTGCGTCAGTGCGCGGCGACATCTCCGCCCCCAATGCCAGCCGTTCTCACAGGCACAGTGCCATCAACTGCATCCATCTGGCCAACTTCCGCAAGTAACGCCTCGTCGCGTGCAATCACCTTCGGTAGATGCGTGCGTAAGAACTCAACCCACGTCCGCGTCTTCGCATCGACGAACTTGCGTGACGGATACAGCGCGTAAACGTTCATCTTCTGCAGCGTATATTCAGGCAGCACGCGGACTAACGTCCCGTCACGCAGCCCGGCAATCGCTGCATAGAGCGGCACCATACCAATGCCCATTCCCTCGCGAATCGCGACGATTAGCGATTCCGCAATATTCACTTGCACGGGTCCATTCACTTCCATCATCTCGCTGCCGTTGGGGCCGTCGAGCACCCATTCGTAGGCCGGAAATGCTGGCGTGTGCAAGATCAGACACTCGTGATGCGCCAGGTCGCTGGGCTGTTGCGGCGCGCCATGAGCACGCACGTAAGCAGGCGATGCGCACAGGATGCTGAACGTTGTACCAAGCGGGAGCGACACGAGGTCGGAATTCGGCAGAGTCGAGGCGCCGATAACAGCGACGTCAGCGCTGCCTTCGAACAGGTCGGGCATGCGCTGCGACAACGTCAACTCGACGGTCACTTCGGGATAAAGCGCGCGATACCGGGAGATGGCCGGCAGCACGTAATGCTGGCCGATACTGGCAAAGCTGTGCATCCGCAAAGCGCCGGCAGGGCGTTCGTGGGCGCAGCTTGCTTCTTCTTCCGCTGTGTCGACATCTGCAAGGATCTGCTGAGAGCGTTTCAAATAACGCTCGCCCGCCGTGGTGAGCGCGAGCCGCCGTGTCGACCGGTTCAGCAAGCGCGTACGCAGATGAGCCTCGAGTTCCGAGACCGCGCGCGACATCGCGCCAGTCGTCGAATTGAGTGACTGCGCGGCGGCGGTAAAACTACCGGCTTCAACCACGCGCACGAACACTCGCATATTTTGTAGCGTATCCATCGATCCTTCTATTTCACGGCAGAAGCCGTATTGTCCGCCTGTCCCGCAAGCCCATTGTTGTTCATTCTGGAAGGGAGGTTCCGCGCCCGTCCTATTAATACGCGCAGCGCATGCTCTTACAATCGGCGCCTTGCCTGCTGGTGTGCGCAGCGTTCACCGGGGCTTCTTTTAGCGACAAACCGAGACGCGTTGCTTTCTGATGATGAGACGCCAACATGCGATCAAGCCCACCGTGGATTCTCGCCGGCAGTGGCGCGTCATGTTGCCGGCGCTCAGTCCCGCCGTTCGCGACTGGGCGAACAGCGACGGTCTGATCTGGCTGCATCTGCTGAAAACGGTCACTGCGGGTTTGCTGGCACTGGGCATCGCCATGTTTCTGGATCTCCAGCAGCCGCGAATCGCGATGACCACGGTGTTCGTGCTGATGCAGCCGTTCAGCGGCATGGTGCTCGCCAAGAGTTTCTACCGGATTCTTGGCACTGCGGTGGGGACGGTCGCTGCCCTGGTGCTCGGCGCGCTGTTCGTCCAGCAGCCCGAGCTGTACATGCTCGGCATGATCGGTTGGGTGAGCGTCTGTCTCGCGGCAGCGGTCCGGTATCGGCATTTCAGATGGTACGGCTTTGTGCTGGCCGGCTATACCGCCGCTTTGATCGGCATCCCGAATGTCACGGCGCCTCACGACCTGTTTCTGGCGGCGCTTACGCGCGCAGCGGAAGTGGCCGTCGGTATCGTGTGTTCGAGCGCAGTCAGCGCGCTCATCGTGCCGCAGCGTTCCAGTCTTGCGCTGCGGCGCGCACTTCATCTTCGATATACAAATTTTACTGCGTTCGCTGCCGAGGTGCTGGGTCGCGGAATCGACCGTTGCCAATTTGAACGGCGCTTTGCGGACCTCGTCGACGAGATCGTCGGCTTTGAAGCGACGCGAACATTTGCTGCCTTCGAGGATCCGGCCATGCGTTCACGCAGCCAGCATCTCGGCCGTCTGAACGGCGAATTTATGGACGCATGTGCGCGGCTGCATGCGCTGCACCAGTTGCTCAAACGTCTGCGTGTCAGCGGCCCGATCTGGAGGGTCGACGCCATCACGCCGTACTTCAGCGAGCTGTCGGCACTGCTTGAATCCACGCGGGATGCGAATGCTGATGCAGCGCACGTAGCTGCCGGCTTGCGGCTCTTTCAGGCGAGCTTGCCAAGGTGCGTGCGCGAAACGAGACGGCCACTGGAAGCCGCGCCCGCTGAATCGCTCGCGGACTTCGATACCGCCTCGGAACTGCTATATCGATTTGTCGATGAATGGATCCGCTACTCCGAGACTTACGCGTCTTTGGCGCGGCGCAAACCGGGAGCTGGGCCGTACACCGCCGGCCGCTACGTGAGCAGGACGAACGGCTTTGTGGTCGCGTTTACCTTTGCCAGGTCGGCGGTGGTGATGGCGATCGCCGGCTGGTTCTGGATCGCCACCGACTGGCCGAGTGGCGGTTTGGCAGTGATCGGCGCGGCGCTGGTTTGTGCGTTGACGTCGACCGCGCCGAACGCATCGAAAATGGCCGTGCAGATGGCAGTCGGTGCGGTGCTGGCGACCATGACCGGCTACCTTTTTACGTGCTACGTATATCCGAACATCGACGGCTTTCCGCTGCTTTGCGCGATGCTCGCTCCGGTGCTCGCACTCGGCGCCTTCATCGCATCGCGCAAGCTCTCGGCAGGGTATGGCATCGGCTTTTCCGTATTCTTCTGCCTGCTCGCCGCGCCGGACAACGTCGTCACGTATGCGCCCGATCTGCTGATCAACAATGGGATAGCGATCACGGCGTCGTTATTGCTTGCAGCAATCGTGTTCTCGGTGGTGTTTCCCGCGGACATGCCGTGGCTCACCGAGAGAATCAAGGGTGATTTGCGCGCGCAAGTCGTGTCTGCGTGCAAGGACGAACTGCCCGGACTCAATCAACGCTTTCAGTCGAGCACTCACGATCTGGCCTCACAGTTGCGCATGCTACTGACGCGGCGCTCCCGACGCCGCCGTGATGCGTTGCGCTGGATGCTCGTCACCCTCGAAGTAGGGCACGCCGTGATCGATCTGCGCAACGAAGCAGCACGTGCGGGCTACGCGCAAACTCTTCATTCGCACTGGAACAGCGGCCTCACGCGGACTTGCGACGACCTCGCGCGGCTCTTTGCGCGACCGGACTCACACGCTCTCGAGCGCGCGCTCGGATCCGTGCGCGCGGCCACGTGGATCGCGCAGGACCTGCTGGAAACCGTCCATGCCGACCGGGACCAGCGACACGACCTGCAGCGCATCCTGAGTTGCCTGCACTTCATCCGCACGGCGTTGCTCGACAAAGACGCGCCTTTCCATACGCGTTGACCCGCGCGTCGGATCGGGCGTGCGCCCCGATCCTTCTGCCAGATGGAAAGGTCCCTTCCGTCCAGCCCTGTTTATCCGCGTAGGTGGCGGTCATATAGTTTCTTCACCGCCGCGCAGTCCCCAAAAAGAACTTCCTGCGCGACGGAATCGTAAGAACTGGAGAACGAAATGAATGTGTTGAAGATTGCCCTGATTGCCTGCACTTTGTCCGCTGCTGTCGCTCATGCACAGACGGCGCCTGCCGCCTCGGAACAACAGGTCGCACAGGCGAATGCACCGCGCGCGAAGAGCGTCGATGAGCAACGCCGTGTCGCAGTACCGAAGGCCAAAGCTGAAGAGTGCGTAGGGCCTGTGAGTTTCTGTAATATTTTCTTCGGCAGCTAAGCAGCGCCACGCGCAACACCAGCAGTACCTGTAAGACCTGTCGCGGGAATGTTGCACGCGACGAAACGCCTGGCCGCGACGCCGTCCCGTCGAGACGCCGCGGCTGGTGCGATAAACTGGCTACTGAGCGAAGCACACCGCAGACGTGCGCACCGGTAGACTGGACGGGCGATTATGGAGAGACTCGATTTCATGTACCAGGACCGGATTCGTTGCTCCGCGCTGCGCGGAAAAATCACTTCAGCCGCCGAGGCGGCGCTTCTGATTCAGGACGGCATGCGCGTCGGCGCCAGCGGCTTTACGCGCGCGGGCGACGCCAAGGCTGTCCCGGTCGCACTCGCCGAGCGCGTCCGGCAGGAAGGCAAGCCGCTGCAAATTACGTTGATGACCGGCGCATCGCTAGGTCATGACGTGGATCGCATGCTCACCGAGGCGCATGTGTTGGCGCGTCGCTTGCCGTTTCAGGTCGACAAGACCCTGCGCGATGCGATCAACCGCGGCGAAGTGATGTTCGTCGATCAGCATCTGTCTGAAACTGTCGAGATGCTGCGCGCGAATCAGCTCGGCAAGCTCGATGTCGCCATTATCGAGGCCACCGCGATCACCGAAACTGGCGGCATCGTGCCGACCACTTCAGTCGGCAACTCGGCCAGCTTTGCGATCCTGGCCGACAAGGTCATCGTCGAAATCAATCTTGCCCAGCCGCTCGCACTCGAAGGGCTGCACGACATCTGGATTCCGGGCCGCAGGCCGAATCGCGAGCCGCTGCCGATCATGCATCCGCAAGACCGCGTTGGTACGCATGCCATCGAAATTCCGCCAGAAAAAATCGCGGCGATCGTGATCACCGACAAGGCGGACAGCCCGTCCACGGTGCTGCCCGCGGATGCGGAAACCGAGCTGATTGCGCGCCATCTGATTGAGTTTTTCCAGCACGAAGTGTCATGCGGACGCATGCCCCCGCAATTGCCGCCGTTGCAGGCGGGCATCGGCACGATTGCCAACGCGGTGCTGGCCGGTTTTGTCGATTCGCCTTTCGGCGCCTTCGAAATTTACTCAGAAGTACTGCAGGATTCGACCTTCGATCTGATGGACGCCGGCAAGGTGACGTTCGCCTCGGGTGCGTCGATCACGTTGTCGGCAGCGCGTCAGGCGCAAGTGTTCGGTGAACTCGAGCGCTATCGCGATCGCCTGGTGCTGCGTCCGCAGGAGGTCAGCAACCATCCTGAAGTGATTCGCCGGCTCGGTCTGATCGCCTTGAATACCGCATTGGAATTCGACATATACGGCAATGTGAATTCCACGCACGTCGGCGGCACGCACATGATGAACGGCATTGGCGGCTCGGGCGATTTCGCGCGCAATGCGTCATGCGCGATCTTTGCGACGAAGTCGATGGCGAAGGGCGGCCGCATTTCGAGTGTCGTGCCGATGGTGCCGCACTGCGATCACAACGAGCACGATGTGGACGTAGTCGTGACGGAGCAGGGCCTCGCCGATCTGCGCGGATTGGCGCCGCGGGAACGCGCTACGCTGATCATCGAAAACTGCGTGCATCCGCTCTATCGCGATCTGCTTCGCGACTACTATCGGGATGCCTTGCAATGGGGTGGGCAAACGCCGCATCGGTTGGACCAGGCTTTCACCTGGCATACGCGGCTGCGTGACACCGGCTCGATGTTGCCGGCAGTAGAGGCGCGTCTCTAAACGCGAAGTAAAACCGGCGTCAGGTGGCATTCGCTCCCGACGCCGTAAGACATCAGGTGCTACGCTCAGGTGCCGCGCCGCACAAGCCGGATAAGGAACAGCAGAATGACGGCGCCGATCACAGCGGTAATGATCGACCCGATCCAGCCGCCGCCGAGCGAAATGTGCAACACACCGGCAAGCCAGCCGCCGATGAATGCGCCGACAATCCCGACGATGATGTCGACGATCAGACCGAAGCCGCCGCCCTTGACGAGCACGCCAGCCAGCCAGCCGGCGATTGCGCCGATGATGAGCCATGCAATGATGCCGTGTTCCATATTCGAGACTCCATGGTTGAGTGTGAAGAAATCACGGTGACAGAGCTTAGTCGAAGGTTATGGGACAGTCCATATTCAGGACGCGGAATTAACATTGTCTGAATCTATTGCAAGCTAAGTGTAGACGATGCGCACGAATATGGGGAGCTTACGCAAGGTGGCTCACTCAGGCGTCGGCTCCGCATCTTTAGCCGTCCAGCTCACGCTCGATACGCTCTTTTCCATGCTGATGCGGCTGGCCATCTGTTCGAGCTTCGGCTGATCTTTCGGATGCAGCTTCAATGTTGCGGTAACGCGAATGCGTCCCGTATCGTCTTCGACGTCTTCGCTCGTCAGGCTCTGGAACGACAGCGGTGTCGAATACATTGAGTTGGATACCGCGGTACGAATGTGAATTTCATCGGCCTCCCGGCAAACGATCGTCAGCACATACTCGCGCACGAGGTCGGCGTCCGAAACGGGCGCCGCGTTGATGGCACGGCTCACTTCACGCAACACCGTATTGGTCAGCAGTACGACCGCGGTGCCGGCGAGGGCCGGGCCGTAATGCCCCGCACCGCACAATACGCCGACGGCCGCCGAGCACCACAAGGTCGCGGCGGTGTTGATCCCCTGAATGGAGCCCTTGTCGCGCATGATCACGCCGCCGCCGAGAAAGCCGACGCCGGAGACGACATACGCGGCAATCTGGGTGATACCGGCGGTGCCGTTGCCGGTCAGCACGCCGAGCGTGACGAACAGGCACGCGCCGCTGGCGACCAGCGTGATGGTCCGCAGGCCGGCGTTGCGCTGGCGCATCTGCCGTTCGAGGCCGATCGCGACCCCGCAGCTAAAGGCGGCAAAGAGCCGCAAGACGAATTCAATTGTCATCGGTAAGAGAGGTTGAAGCGCGTGTTCGCACAGTGTGAACCTTACGCATGACAGCATCACGTATCCGCAGGTGGAACGCGAGCGTGGTCAGGCGTGACAAGGCATGCGAGCGGGGGCTCGCGACGCAAAAGGCGTGGAGCATGCGCAGGCCATCGGGCCATGCGGCGCTTCACTTGCAGCAAGAGGGTAAAAGCGACGTGCACCGTCGGGCCCGAGGGCAAGACGGCGACAGGCAAAGGCTGACGCGGAAATCTTGCCGATCAGGCGATCGGGCGAATCGAAGCTCGACTGGTACTACTGCTACTGTCCAAGATCGTGATTCCGGTTAAATGAACTGGGCGAATTCTAGGCAGCTCTGCAAAGTTAAGTCAAGCCGGGATGAGGCAGGGTGGCGGAATGTGTTGTGGGTCGCTTGCAGAATTTTCCCCGGCAAGATCGGAATTTTCCTCGCATAAATACGGACTCCGAATATTGACGAGGTCCATCCCGGAAAACACACTGTTCGCACACTTCGAAACACGTCGTGTGGTTCGGGTGCTCAATCCACGTTTCATTTCCCAGGGTTTCGCCCAGAAATTTTTCGGTTGTCCTTGCGCTGTACCTTGCACATCCGATCCGCACCATGTCGTCTCTTTTCCGCTGTTCACCCAATTGAGGAATATATGAAAGAAAAAGCTCTCGGCGTTATTGCCGGCGCATTGATTGCTGCGGCTCCGCTCGTGTCGTTCGCCGCCGGTTTGCCTGCGCCGTTTGAAGGCAGCAGCACGCTGCAGGCGGATGGTGTCGTGAAGTCGATCGACCAGGCAAAACATTCCGTGACTGTGCTCGACGCACAGGGCGGCGAAGCTTCATTCAACATTACCGATACGAGCAACCTGGCGCAGATCAAGCAGGGTGGCAAGGTCCATATCCGCATGATGCGCAACGCCATGGTCAGCGTGACGCGCGGTGCCGACGGCCACGGCGCGGCTGTTCAACCGGTACAGCAGAACACTGTACAGAACGTGACCGCCGAAGTTCAGGCGATCGATCATGCCTCCGGCATCATGGCCCTGAAGGGCCCGAATGGCGCGGTGTTTCATATTCAGGGCCGCGAGCCGGCAAAGGTCGCCGGCGTGACGCCGGGTATGCAAGTGTCGGTGGCATACGCACCGCAGGTTAGCGTGGCCGTCGCGCCAGCTCAGTAACGCAAATTGGCTGACGTGGCGCGTCAGCGCCAAAGCGCGGATGTCCTTTGCGGACATCCGCGTTTCTTTTTTGCAGTGCAATCCAGTATGACTCCGATGCGGCGATATGCGGCACTCTAGCCCGGGGCCTTAGTCGGGCTCGCCGGGCACGAGGCGCAATCGCGTGATCTCCGAGGGAGCTCCCAGGCGCTTCGGCGGTCCCCAATAGCCGGTGCCGCGACTCGTGTAGACCCACAGGCCGTTCAGCCGTGCGAGACCAGCCGTGAACGGCTGCTGGAGACGCACAAAGAAATTCCATGGGAAGAACTGCCCGCCGTGTGTGTGGCCGGATAGCTGCAGTGTGAAACCTGCTGCCGCGGCTGCTTCGGCAGAGCGCGGCTGGTGTGCCAGCAGTACTTTGATCAGCACGTCGCCAGGCGCTCCTGCGAGGGCCGCAACCGGGTCGCTGCGATGCAACGGATCATGATGGCCCGCTGAGTAATCGGTCACCCCGGCAATCACGGCGCGCGCGCCGTCGTGTTCCACGATCACATGCTCGTTAAGCAGAACGTTTAACCCCAGGCGCCGGAATTCATCGATCCAGGCGTTCGCACCGGCGTAATACTCGTGGTTGCCGGTCACGAGGAACGCCCCGTGACGCGCGCTGAGCCGTGATAGGGGCTGCGTGTGTCTGGTCAATTGCGGCACGCTGCCGTCCACCACATCGCCCGTGACGGCAATCAGATCCGGCTTCAGACGATTCACCGCGTCGACGATCGCATCCACGTAACGGCCTTTGATGGTTGGGCCGACGTGGATATCGCTGATCTGGACGATCGTGAAGCCGTCGAGCGCCGGCGGCAAATCGTCGATCGGCACCTCGATCGTCACGACCTTGGCGCGGCGCCGTGCGTTGAACAGGCCAACGAGCGTCGAAAGCAGCGCAAGCAGCGGTACCGCGGCCGCCGAGCCGATGCGCCAATGCGCGATTGCTATTGTGTTCGGCCAGATTGCATCGACGGTGAGCAGCGAGGCGAGCGCCAGGTCACGCGCGAACGTCAGAACCAGCAGCGACGAGAAGAAACCCATCGCCAGCAGCCCGACCCACGCGAGGCGGTCGCTGAGCGGCTGCTGTTTGATGGTGCGCGCCAGCATGCCGAGCGGTATCAGAAAGATCGACAGCACCAGCCACAACGCGCACAGCCACCGGCCGGTGATGCTGACGGGCATGTCGGGAATCAGACGAAAACCGACGTAGATATGCAGCAGGATGCCAATCAGGATGAATCGAACAAGAAACGATGAGCGGCGCATAGAGAGGATAGAGGCGGGAAGGGGCCGGCACGAGCGGAGCAACGGCGGCGGCTCGCCAACTGCAATCATGAAATAACGGGCGAGCCGGATCATTCTACCGAGATGTGCAAACCCTTGCCGAGGGCGCCAGATCTGCTTCCAGGACTGGCCGGACACGTCTGTTTTTGACGAGGCAAGTGGATACCGCAACGCAGCAATTCTCGTTGCCGCATGCCGCCGTCTGAACTGCGGCGACGCTCTAATTAAATGGGCTTTGAATTGTGTTTCGCGTGCACTATTCTCAAATAGAACCGGCTCGTCTCAGGGCCATCGCGGCCCAGCGGCGGTTCGTTTTGTCCTCGGTTGAGGGCGAGGCAGGAGGCGCATCATGAAACTGCTTGGGTCGGGCAATCACGTACGCCACGTACTTCATGGGCATCACGTCGGACGAGAGGGCAGCCACGTCATGCTGCCGCTGGTGGGTATATCGCTGATGGCGCTCGCCTTGTACTTCGGCGTGCGCGACATCGACTTCTCCGAGCTGGGCAAAAACGCGTTATTCGACGTGGTGATGGTATGCGTTGCACTCGGCATCGCAGGGCTGTTCGGCGTCGTCGGCGCGTGGTTGCGTTCCAATGGCGACGACGCTGACGAAGGCTTTTGCTTTATCGGTGCGGTGATCGGCACAGTGGTGTTCTACGTGGCGCTCTTCAGATAAACGCACCGGCGGCTTAAGGGCTTTCAGACGATCTGGGCGGCTTCGTCGAAGGAGAAGCGCGGGCTGCGCGGGAAGAGCTTCGACGGGTCGCCATAGCCCAGATTGATCAGGAAGTTCGACTTTACGGTCGTGCCGGCGAAGAAGGCCTCGTCGACCTTGGCGGCGTCGAAGCCCGACATCGCACCCGTGTCCAGGCCGAGTGCGCGAGCAGCGAGAATCAGATAGCCGCCTTGCAGCGTCGAATTGCGAAAGGCCGTATCCGCGATCGCCCTGTCGTTGCCGGCGAACCAGCTACGCGCGTCGGCATGCGGAAACAGTTTCGGCAGATGCTCGTAAAACGCCATATCCATCCCGACGATCACCGTGACCGGTGCCGCCATCGTCTTCTCGAGATTGCCCGGCGACAAGGCCGGACGCAGCTTTTCTTTGCCTTCGGGCGTTTTCACGTAGACGAAGCGGCCGGGGCTTGAATTGGCCGAGGTCGGGCCGAGCAGCACGAGTTCGGTGAGCTGCTTGAGCACGGCGTTGTCGACCGGTTTGGCCTGCCAGCCGTTATGGGTGCGCGCTTTGCGAAAGAGCTGGTCGAGAGCTTGATCGGAAAGAATCATGATGGATACCCGTTGAAGTTGCAGAGTGAAAAAAACGGATGACAGCGCAAGCCACAGGCGTGAGCGTCGTCGTCGTTGCCGCCATAATAGCTAGGTTCTCACTCGCGCACGTGTCGCGCACGCAATCGCATTCGGGCAATCTTATGGCGGACCTTTTCGACGACCTTCCGGCGCCCGACGTGGACTGGTATCCCGAGTGGCTCGCGCCCGAGGCCGCGGCGCGCGCTTTGGCGCAACTCATCGGCGAAGTGGAATGGCGTCAAGACATGATGGGCACGCCCGCCGGCCGTGTGCCGCTGCCGCGGCTGACCGCCTGGCAGGGCGAACCGGACGCGGTCTACGTCTACTCCGGCATTCGCAACGTACCGCAACCGTGGACCGCGACCGTCGCGGAACTGCGAGCCGCCGCGGAGGCAAGCTGCCACGCGCGCTTTAACAGCGTGCTGATCAACCGCTACCGCAGCGGCACCGACAGCATGGGATGGCATGCGGACCGCGAGCCTGAACTCGGCACCCAGCCGGTGATTGCGTCGATCAGCCTGGGCGTCGCGCGCACTTTCGACTTGCGGCACAACAAGACTGGCGTCGTGCAGTCGTTTTCGCTGAAAGGCGGCAGCTTGCTGGTGATGAAGGGCAACACGCAGGCCGACTGGCGGCATCGCGTGCCGAAGGAGCCGCGTGTGGCCGGCGAGCGGATCAATCTGACGTTTCGCTGGGTGACGCCGCGCGGGGCAACTCGCTAGCTTGCGGGCTGACCGTTAGCCGCGCCGCTCCTGGTCCGAAGGCCCGAAAGTCCGGCACCCACTCGCTACCTGGCCCGAAGCCACACCGAGCACTTAAGCGCATAAAAAAGCATCTCCAACGCCACGCTCGATCGCCGCCGATGCTCGAGCGAACCCGCAGCATTGCCCACGTCCACCGTTACTGCCGATACCGCCAGCGATACCAGAATTGGTATCGCTGACGCGAATCATATGATTGGACGGTTAACGCCCCAGACACTACGCTACATCACGATCCACGCACCGTGAGGGCCGCAAACACCGGGCGGGTTCGATGGATCGCCGACACAACAACGATCAGGAGACAGTCATGGCGAATACACGACGCGCCGCATGTCGTGCGTTGGGCGCGCTCGCGCTTTGCTCGAGCATCGGCGCACTGGCGCTGACAGCGCCGGGCGCATACGCGCAGGACAAACAGATCACCCTCGGTTTCGCACAGGTCGGCGCGGAAAGCGCATGGCGAACCGCCAACACCGAGTCGGTGAAGTCAGCGGCGGCGGACGCCAAGATCAAGCTCAAATTCTCCGACGCCCAGCAAAAGCAGGAAAACCAGATCAAGGCGATCCGCTCCTACATAGCGCAGAAAGTCGATGTGATCGCGTTCTCTCCGGTCGTCGAATCCGGCTGGGAGCCGGTGCTGCGCGAAGCTAAAGCCGCAAAAATTCCGGTGATCCTGACTGACCGCAACATCGACGTGAAAGACACGTCGCTGTACGTAACGATGATTGGCTCGGACTTCATGGAAGAGGGCCGGCGCGGTGGTCATTGGCTGGCCGATCACTATAAGAATGATCCGGGCCCGATCAACATCGCGGAACTGCAGGGAACGGTCGGCTCGGCGCCGGCCAACGACCGGCATTCAGGCCTGATCGAAGTGATCAAGAGCGATCCCAAATTCAAGATCATTGCGTCGCAAAGCGGCGACTTCACACTTGCCGGTGGCAAGCAGGTGATGGAAGCATTTATAAAAACTTATGGAAATAAAATAAATGTAGTTTATGCGCATAACGACGATATGGCGCTCGGCGCCATCCAGGCGATGGAAGAGGCCGGCATGCATCCGGGCAAGGACATCACCGTCGTCTCGTTCGATGCGACCAAGGGCGGCTTCCAGGCGATGGCCGCGGGCAAGATGAACGTCGATGTGGAGTGCAGTCCGCTGCTGGGACCGCAATTGATGTCGGCAGTCAAGGACGTGGTGGCCGGCAAGCCGCTGCCCAAGCGTATCCTGACGGAAGAGACTGTCTTTCCGATGAGCGTCGCGGCGCAGACTTTGCCGACACGCAAATATTGAGGCGGAGTGTGATGGCTAACTGATTAGCTATCCATACGATAGACGCAGAACGCAAGCGAAGTACGGACGGATCGCAGGGGTTTCTCCAGTGGTGCCTGACCGCCTGGCTGCTTCGGCAGCGGGCGGTCTCTTTTCCGCAGAATCAGATTGCGCACAACGGGGCCAGCCTGAGCCCACCCGACCAACGCACCGCCGATCGAGCGAGGTCTATGACGCATCCCGCATCGGAACCCAATCCGCCGGCCATGAAGGCCGTCACAGGCGACGCTCGCGACGGCGCCGCCTCGAATGCACTCGAACCCATTCTGGCCACTACCGGCGTCAGCAAGACGTTTCCGGGCGTGAAAGCGCTGCAGCGGGTCGACTTTCGTCTGTTCCCCGGCGAGATTCACACCCTGATGGGACAGAACGGCGCCGGCAAATCCACCCTGATCAACGTGCTGACCGGCGTAGTCGCGCCTGACGCCGGTACGATCCGCCTCGGTGGCGAGACCGTCGCGTTTGCGTCGCCGCAGGAGGCGGAAGCGGCCGGCGTGCGCACGCTGTATCAGGAAGTGAACCTGTGCCCGAACCTGTCGGTGGCGGAGAACATCTTTGCGGGCCGGCAGCCAAAGCGTTTCGGCGCGATCGACTGGCCCGACATCAAGCGGCGCGCGCAGGCAGCGCTTGCCCGCCTCGACGTGACACTCGACGTCACCAGATCGCTCGACGCCTATCCGATCGCAGTGCAGCAGATGGTGGCGATCGCAAGGGCACTGTCAGTCGACGCACGCGTGCTGATCCTCGACGAGCCGACCTCCAGTCTCGACGACGGCGAAGTCGCGCAGCTTTTCAAAATACTTCGGCATCTTAAACAGTCGGGAATCGCCATTCTGTTTGTCACGCATTTCATCGAGCAAACCTATGCCATTTCCGATCGCATCACGGTGATGCGCAACGGCGAGCGTGAAGGGGAATATCTCGCGCGGAATCTGCCGGCCGATCAACTGGTCGCGAAGATGGTCGGTCATGAGCGCATGAGCGCGCGCTTGCGCGAAGCGGCACATGACGGCCACGCTGTTCATGAAGGGCCAGAGAGCAAGGACGCTGTTCAGCCGTTCGTCGAACTGCGCGGCGTCGGAAGGCGCGGCACGCTGCAGCCGATCGACCTTGACGTGCAGCCGGGCCAGATCCTGGGCCTGGCCGGCCTGCTGGGCTCGGGCCGCACGGAGACCGCCCGGCTGTTGTTCGGGGCCGATCGCGCCGACAGCGGCACTATCCTGATCGAAGGCCGGCCTGTGCGGCTGCGTTCGCCCCGGGACGCGGTGCGCCACGGCATCGGCTATTGCGCGGAGGACCGCAAGAAAGAGGGCATCGTCGCCGAACTGTCGATCCGCGAGAACATTCTGCTGGCGTTGCAGGCGCGGCGCGGCTGGTTGCGCAAGATCAAACGGCATCGCGCGCAGGAAATCGCGGACATGTGGATCGAGCGCCTCGGCATCAAGGCAGCGGACGCCGAACAGCCAATCGGGCTGCTCTCCGGCGGCAACCAGCAGAAAGCGCTGCTCGCGCGCTGGCTCGCTACGAATCCCAAACTCCTGATTCTCGACGAGCCTACCCGCGGCATCGACGTCGCCGCCAAGTTCGACATCATGGACCGCTTGCTGGCGCTGTGCGCGAACGGTCTGAGCATCCTGTTCATTTCGTCGGAGATCAGCGAGGTGCTGCGCGTGAGTCATCGTGTGGCGGTGCTGCGCGATCGTCGCAAGATCGCAGAAGTGGCCGGCAAGGCCTCGAACGAAGACAACATTTATCGACTCATCGCGGGGAGCGGCGAATGAAGCTATCGAACTGGTTCGTGCGCGATGGTGCGGAGCGCCCGTTGATCTGGCCGTGCGTCACGCTGGTGCTCTTGTGCGCCCTGAACCTCCTGGTGAATCCAAATTTTCTTTCTTTGAGGATACTCGACGGCCATTTGTTCGGCGCGCCGATCGACGTGTTGAATCGCGCTGCGCCGCTGGTGCTGGTTGCGACCGGCATGACGCTCGTGATCGCCACGCGCGGCATCGATATTTCGGTTGGCGCGGTGGTCGCGATCGCTGGCGCCGCGGCGGCCACGATACTCGCGACGCAAGCCGCACCGAGCGCCGCATTGATCGCGCAGGCGCTGGTCGCGGCGCTGATCGTCGGTGTGTTGAGCGGCATGTGGAACGGGTTGCTGGTGTCGTTCGTCGGCATGCAGCCGATCATCGCAACGTTGATCCTGATGGTCGCCGGCCGTGGCATTGCGCAATTGTTGACTGCGGGGCAGATCATCCCGATCGGCGCACCGGGTTACCTGTTCGTCGGCGGTGGGTATTGGCTTGGCGTGCCGTGTTCGGTGTGGATCGCAAGCGTTGCCGTGCTGGCCACCGTGGGGCTCGTTGAAGGCACCGCGCTCGGGCTCTTCATTCGCGCGATCGGCGTTAATCCAGTGGCGACGCGTCTCGTCGGCCTGCGCTCGAAAGCGCTGGTATTCGCGGTGTACGGCTTCTCGGGACTGACCGCCGCGATGGCGGGCATCCTCATCAGCTCGAACGTGCGCAGCGCCGATGGCAACAACGCGGGCCTGCTGCTCGAACTCGATGCGATTCTGGCGGTGACGCTCGGCGGCACATCGCTGCTCGGTGGCCGCTTCAGTCTCGCCGGCACCGTGCTGGGAGCGTTGATCATCCAGACGCTCACCTATACGACTTATTCGATCGGCGTGCCGCCGGAAGCGACGCTCGTCGTCAAGGCGGCCGTGGTGCTGGCGGTGAGCGTGATCCAGTCGCCCTCGGCGCGCTCGCTCGCCATGTCGCTCTTCAGGCAGCGCGGGGTGGCGCGATGAGACGACTCCTCGAGGCCTGGGCTCATATCGTCGATCCGCGCACCTTACCGATCGCCGTCACTGTCCTGTTGTTCTGCGCCCTGTTCGGTTTCGGCTCGGTGATGTACACCGGCTTTTTCTCGTGGCAAGTGCTGCTCGATCTGCTGGTCGATAACGCCTTCCTGCTGATTGTCGCGATCGGTATGACGTTTGTGATCGTGTCCGGGGGGATCGATCTGTCGGTGGGCTCGGTGGTGGCGCTGACCACCATCGTCGAAGCGGTGTTGTCCGAACACATGCATTGGCCGGTCTGGTTGATCGTGCCGATCGTGTTGCTGATGGGCACGGTGTTCGGCGCGGTACAGGGGGCGCTGATTCACTTTTTCCGCTTGCAGGCGTTCATTGTCACGCTGGCCGGCATGTTCTTCGCGCGTGGCCTGTGCTTTCTGATCACGACGCAGTCGATCACCATCAACGATCCGACGTTCCAGAAAATTTCCGCGTTTCGGCTCAACATCGGCGTCGGTTCGGTGACGGCCAATGTGTTGATCGCCCTCGTCACGCTTGTCGCGGCGATCTATGTCGCGCATTTCACGCGCTTTGGCCGCAACGTGTATGCGATTGGCGGCAATCCGCGCTCGGCGTTGCTGATGGGCTTGCCGGTCGCGCACACGCGGATCGGCGTGTATGCGTTGAGCGGCTTCTGTTCGGCGCTCGGCGGCGCGGTGTTCACGTTCTACGTGCTGTCGGGTTATGGGCTGCAAGGGCAGGGTATGGAGCTCGACGCGATCGCGGCAACGGTGATCGGCGGAACCTTGCTGACGGGCGGTGTCGGCTATGTGATCGGGTCGCTGTTCGGCGTCGGCATTCTAGGCACGATCCAGGCGCTGATTACCTTCGACGGCACGCTCAGTTCGTGGTGGACCCGCATTGTGATCGGCGCGTTGCTGTGCGCGTTCTGCCTGCTGCAACGGCTGATCGAGCGGCATGCGAAATCGGTGGGGCGGCCGGGTGGCACCGGTGCTGTTGTGACGCCAGGCCGTGAGCATGGTCGCGGCGATGCACCAGCGGCGTCCGATTCCCATGTGATCGGACGCGCGCCGGAGCAGGCGTTATAGCGCGGCTTAGGCGTTGAGTTCCCGCCCTCGGGTTTCCGGCAACGTCAGCGCGGCGAGGATCACGAGTCCGTATGCCGCGGCGGCGAATACGCCGATCGCGTGACCGAGCGTCATGGTCTGCGAGACGTAGCCGATCAGGAACGGAAATGTCGCGCCGACTGCCCGCCCGAAGTTGTAGCAGAAGCCCTGGCCGGAGCCCCGAATGCGCGTCGGAAACAGCTCGGTGAGAAACGCGCCCATCCCCGAGAAAATGCCGGACGCACAGAAGCCGAGCGGGAAGCCGAGCACGAGCATCGTGAGGTTGTCGAGCGGGAGTTGCGTGTAGATCAGCGCGATCGCACACGAGGCCAGCGCGAACGTGATGAACGCGCGTTTGCGGCCGATCTTGTCGCTGACGTAAGCGCCCGTCAGATAGCCGCAGTACGAACCGACGATCACCACGCCCAGATAGCTGCCGGTGCCGATCACGCTCAGATGCCGTTCGGTCTTCAGATACGTCGGCAGCCAGGTGGTCACCGCGTAATAGCCGCCTTGTACGCCGGTCGCGAGAATGGACGCACGCAGCGTCGTCCAGACGATGTCGCCGCGGAAGATGTCGAGCAACGAGGGACGCGTTTGTGCCGCGGCTTGCGCTTCTTTCTGCTGCCGATGCACTTCCGGCTCTTCAACGAAACGGCGAATCCAGATCACGAACGGCGCCGGTGCAATACCGATCGCGAACAGCACGCGCCACGCATAATCGGCCGGTACCCATGAAAACACGGCCATGAACAGCAGCGTCGACACGCCCCAGCCGATTGCCCAGCCTGCCTGCACGAGCCCCACCGCCTTGCCACGGTCACGCGGACGGATGACTTCGCCGATCAGCACCGCGCCCGCCGTCCATTCGCCGCCAAAGCCGAGCCCCATCAGCCCGCGTGCCCATAGCAGTTGCGAAAAATTCTGTGCCAGCGCGCAAGCCAGCGTGAAAACCGCGAACCAGAGAATCGTGATCTGCAAGGTCTTCACCCGGCCGATGCGATCCGACAGCACGCCGGCCGCCCAGCCGCCGAGCGCCGAACTCAGCAGCGTGACCGTGCCGATGAGACCGGCGTCGCCGCGCGTGATGCCCCATGTCGCGATCAGCGTCGGAATCACGAAGCTCAGGAATTGCGTGTCCATTGCGTCGAGGACGTAGCCGATCTTGCAGCTCCAGAATGCACGCTTCTCGCTCGTGGAAATCTGCTGATACCACGCAAACGGGTTTTTGCCTGTGCCGGGCGCACTGTAGCGCTCGGTGTCTGCGGTCAACTGCGCTTCGGTTTTCATAGCTGGGCTCCGGTCGTAGTCAGTGGCCGCGTCTTGCCGCGCGGCTTGTAGTGGGACAACTCAAATAACGCCGCGGCTAGAGCATCGCCAGCGTGGTGTTGGGAATGTCGGTAACGAGCATGTGTCCCGGTTTGTGCGCGATCGCAAACGGCAAACGTGCGCTTTCTATTGCGGCTTGCGGCGTGACGCCACAGGCCCAGAACACCGGTAGCTCGTCGCTGCGCACCTCGACTGCGTCGCCGAAATCGGGCCGCGTGATGTCGCGAATGCCGATCAGCGAGGGATCGCCGATATGGACCGGCGCGCCATGTACCGCGGGAAAACGGCTGGTGATCTGGATGGCGCGGATCGCGTCCGCGGCTTTCATCGGCCGCATCGAGACCACGCGATTGCCGCCGAACACCCCTGCGGCCACGTTGCGTTCCCGCGTGCGATACATCGGCACGTTGACCTGCTGTTCGATATGGCGCAGCGGGATGCCCTCGCGCCGCAACATTTCTTCGAACGAAAACGAGCAGCCGATCGCGAACACCACCAGATCGTCGCGCCACAGTTCGTCGAGACTACGCACCTCCTCGGCACGTTCGCCGTGGCGGTACACGTAAAACGCGGGGACGTCGTTGCGTATGTCGAGATCAGCGCCGAGCGACGGGACGCGCCATTCGCCGGGTTCGCCGATGCCGAGCAATGGGCAGGCCTTCGGATTGAGCGTGCAGAAGCGCAGGAAGTCGTCGGCGTATTGCCTGGGCAGGATCGCGAGATTGGCTTGCGCATAGTCGCCGCAGTAGCCCGCAGTCGGCCCGGAAAGACGGCGGCTGCGAATCTGCTGACGAAACTCGGATGGCGTGTAGGACATGAACGGCTTGACTCCAGCTAGGTCCGGGTGACCGATGGGAGCCAGATTAGTAACGCCAAAAATATCCTTCCAGCGAGTTATTCTTGTGTTTTGTTAAATTAAACTTAACAGCATCGCCAGCGGTTTTGCGGCGATGATCGAGTCTTTCGGGTCGTTGTTGGGAGAGCTAATGCAATGAATACGCGCTTTGTCGAAACGTTTCTGACGCTCGCCCGTCTAGGCAGTTTTCGCGCGACCGCCGCTGCCATGCACGCCACGCCCGCCGCGATTTCGCTACGCATCAAGACGCTTGAAGCCGAGTTGGGCGTCGAGTTGATCGAGCGCGACGCCGCCGAGTTCCAGCTCACGGCGCATGGCGAACGGCTGCTCGCGCATGCGCGCTCGGTGGTGCAGGCCACGCGCTCGCTGCAACTGGCCGCGCAGGACGAAACCCAGGTGACGAAGCGGCTGCGGCTCGGCGTCATCGAAACGGTGGTGCATAGCTGGCTGCCGGACTACATCAGGATGCTGAACGTCGAGTACAAGCGCATCGTCGTCGACCTGACCGTCGACTCGAGCGCCGTGCTTGCGCCTCGTTTGCGCGCCGGCGAACTGGATCTCGTCATTCAGGTGGAGGAAACCGGCGAACAGGAAGCGTCGATCGTTTCGACCTTGCTGGCGAGCTATCCGGTGCGCTGGATCGCGCGCAACGATCTGATTCCGGCGAGCCGTGCCAAGCATGTGCAGACGGTATTGCAGAAACCCGTGCTGACGTTCGGCCGTGGCACCGCGCCGCAAGTCGCCGTGGAGGCGATCGTGGAGATGCTCGCGAAGCGCGCCGGTGTGCCGCTTGCGGATACTCAGGTGACCTGTATGCCGTCGGTGGCGGTGATCGTGAAACTGTTGCGCGATGGCTATGGAATCGCGGCAGTGCCGGCGCTATTCGTCGAGCCTTTTCTGAGCAACGGCGAACTAGGGCAATTGCAGGTGCGTCCGCTGCCGCCGCCGATCGACGTTGCGATGATCTACCGCGACGACGCCGACGTCGGTGTGCTGGCGGCATCGCGCGTTGCACGCAGCGCGTGTGATCAGTATGCGAAGGCGATGGGGCGGCAGTTGATCGAGAGACGATGAGGTGGGGCTCGAGTCGTCCGAACGGCCGCGTCTTAAAGTCCATCCATGCTGAGTCGCCGACGCGCCGTAGCGACCAGCTTGTCGAACGAGAAGGCACTTGCGGCAAGCGCAGTGGTCTCCGGAAAGTTCTCGCGCGCAATGTCCGTCAACACCTGATCCGGCGGCGCTTCGATCAGCACGCGGGCGCCCATTTCCTGCATAACGGTGAGCGCGTCGAACCAGCGTACGGTGTGACGCATATTGGTCGCGAGATCGTCGCGAATGGCGTCTGCTGTGTACAAGGGGCGGCCGCCGCGATTGCCGATATAGGTAGTCTGTGGCGTGTGGAAAGGGACGTCTTTTGCGTACGCAACGAGTTCGTCCGTGGCATGCACGAGCAGTTCGCAATGTGACGGCACACTTACCGCAAGACGCATGGCTTTGCGAGCACCTGCCGCCAGAGCGCGTTCGATGAACGTGTCCAGCGTGCCATTCGCCCCGGCCATGACGATCTGACGCGGCGCATTTACGTTGCCAATATAGACGCGTTGATTGCCCGCTTCAGCGTGCTGCGCGGCGAGTGTCTCCAGTTGGTGTTCGGTCAAACCCGACACGGCCGCGAGGCCGTAGCCGGATGGGTACGCCGTCTCCATCAACTCGGCGCGTTTGCGGACCATCTTTAACGCGTCGCCAAAGTGAATCGCGCCGCAACTGACCGCCGCCGCGTACGCGCCCACCGACAAACCCGCGCTGATCTCCGGCAAGAGTTGTTCCTCTGCCAGTGCGCGTGTGATCGCCACGCCCGCGGCGGTCAAACCGATCTGAACAGCTACGGTTGAGCGCAGGGCATCTGGCGTGTCAAGGGTGAGTACGTCGATGTCGAGCACCTGAGACGCTTCTTCGAGTGTGCCGGTCACGGCGTGATGCTGCGGCAGACGGTGCAGAAATCCTTCCGACTGCGCGCCCTGGCCGGGAAACAGAAGAGCAAGCATCAGGCATTGCCGTGAGCGGGCGCCCACGGATCGGTAACCAATTGCGGCCCGCGAGCATGGCGCGCCATCACGCGTGCTTTGTCCGCTGCCCACTCGGCCAGCGCAACGCCGCCTGCGGGCGTTTCCAGTTGCGCATCCACACGAATGCCGGCGCGTTGCGCGGTCGCTTGAAGATAGTCCAGCAACTGAATGGCGGCGTGGTGCGAGAGTTTTTCCGGTGCGCGAATCAGCAGATCGAGATCGCTCGAGAACGTGACCGTGAGAGTCTGCGTTGCCAGTTCGAAGCCTGCGCTGCCGGTCGGTCCCCAAACGAATCCAGCCAATGCGCTGGCCGTGTCGCGTCGTAGTGCAGCAAGGGCCGCGAAAGTCGGCAACGCATTGCGCGACGCAAGCGGGCTGCGTCGCGCCAACGCTTCCGGCGCCACGGCGATTTCAATATCGTCCCGATGCGCCCACGTGCCGTAACGCTGCGACCGCTCCGTACCGCGCAAGCCGATCGCCACGAAGCCGTCAGCGGCCAGTGCGCGTCGCACAACCGCATACGGCGCGCGCTCGAAAGACCCGCGAACCCACGCTGGCTCGCCGTCAAACTGTGGCAAGCGGTACAAGCGCAGCAGATCATGCGGCTGCCAGCGCGCGTCGCACGACAACGCGTGATCGGCGGCAAACGGCGGCGCGGCGCAGACCTGCATTACACGGCATCCCATTGTTCGGCGAGACGCCGCCGCACTTCGATCGACGCCGCGCGATTCTTTTGAGCCGCAGCCGATTCCAGACGATGCGACAGATCGCGACTGCCGGCGCGCGCGCTGCGAATCTGTTCGGTCAATACCTGACGCACGCGCTCGATTTGCGCGGCATCGGGTGCGTCGGCGTCGACGCCTTCGATCAACTGATCGAGCAGGCCAAGCTTGGCGAACGACGTCATCGAGTACGACATCGGCACAATGGTTTCACCGAGCGCGTCGAGTGCTTCGACGGTGCGCCGCGTAACGCGCGCGGCCGCTTCCTTGCCCATTGCGTGAACCATCGTGCCCGGCGCTTCGAGTGCAACGATCCGGTTGGCCTGATAGCCGTGCGCGAGGAATGCGCCCGACATGGCGGGCCCGACGATCAGCGCGATCACCGGATGCCCGGCGTCGCGCGCCGATGCATAGGCATCGACCGCGGCGGCGCAGGCGAGGTGAATGCCGAGCATCTCTTCGCGGTAACCGTACGCCTGACTTTTCACATCGACGATCGCGACGATTGGGCGGCGCGTACCGCTCGCTTCGTCCTGCGCAATGACCTCGCGTACAGCGCGTGCGAGCAGCCAGCCTTGTTCGAGACCGACGACGTTATCGGTCGCGCGCGGAAAGCGGTTGTCGGGATCGGGGACGACCGCAATGAAGTGCGCGGTCTCGCCGCCGAGCGACGCGTTGCCGCTCCATACGGGCGCGTTGCCGGACGATTCGCCGGCAAGTGCATGGAACCAGCGTGCGCCGCGGCTGAGGGTGGCATCGCTCATGCCTGCTCCTTGCGCGCGTTGTTCTGCGCATGTGGGTTGTACACGTCACGCATCGTTTCCGGCGTCACGCTGGCCGGGTCGATTCGCGCGAGGCGGTTGAGAAAAACGTCAACCTGTTCGCTGCGATGCGCAGCCGGCAGCCCTTGGGTGAATGCGGACCGCACGGCGGCGCGTACCGCGTCCGCATCGTCGTCGACCAGTTGATCGGCGAGCGCGGTCGCGGCCCGTTGTTCGCCGCCGATCAATTGCCAAACGCGGCGCCGATCGCTCGCATCGAGTTCTTCAATACCGGCTTCCTGTTCGATCACTTCGGGACCGTTCATGCCGAGCCGTCCCTGCTTCGTTACGACCAGATACGAGCACAAGGCAGCTGCCAGCGACATGCCACCGAAGCAACCGACCATCCCCGCGATCACGCCGACCACGGGCACATGCCGGCGCAACGCGACAATCGAGGCCTGAATCTCGGCGATTACCGCGAGACCGAGGTTAGCTTCCTGCAACCGCACGCCGCCGGTTTCGAACAGCACGACTGGGCGGACGATCTTGCCGCGTTCGCAGTCGCGCAAGGCCATCTCGAGCGCGGCGGCGATCTTGCTGCCCGACACTTCGCCGATACTGCCGCCCTGGAACGCGGACTCGATGGCAGCGACCACAGCCGGCTCGCCGTCTATAGTGCCGCGTGCGATCACGCAGCCGTCATCCGCCTGGCAGACGACACCTTGCAACGGCAGCCACGGCGATTCGATCTTGTCGAACGGTCCGAGCAGTTCGCGGAACGAGCCGGCGTCGAGCAGCGAGCGGGCGCGTTCGCGGGCGGGCAGTTCGATAAAGCTTTCGCGCAGCATCGCCGCGGGGTGTGCGGTGGCGACAGTAGTCATGCGGCGTCTCCCTGTTCCGCCGCTTCAATGGCCTCCGCGAGCCGCAGCGCGACGACGCCCGGTGTCGCACCGAAGTCGTTGATTTCGATTTGCGCTGCGCCGTCGTAGCGCGTGAAGAAGCGGTCGAGCACGCTCTTCCAGATGTGGCTGTAGCCGTCGACGCTGGTCCGCACCACCACATGCGCGCTCAGGGCCGCGCTGTTTTCGGCTGGCGACAGCAGGACTTCCAGATCGCCCGAGCCGACCACACCGACATGCGCGCGAGTCGTGACGGCGCGTTGCGCCGGATAGTCGAAGGGCAGATGTTCCATGACGCTGAGCTCCCGCCGGCGTCGTGATGCGCCAGCATGTCGAGAAAGAGGGCGGCGGCGAGCAGATCGGCTGCGCCGCCAGGGGATGCGTTGAGCGACAGCAATGCGTGTTCGAGTGCGACGAGGGCGGTGTGCCCATCCGGCGTCGAGCTTCCGCCGGCTTGCAGCACGCGGCGCGCGCCGTGTTGCGCGGCGTGCAAACCGGGCAAACCCGCGCGATGCAGCAGACAGGTGTCGTCGAGCGACACCATGATCGAGAGCAGGGCGTCGACGCGCGCGGCGGTTTCGTCGATTCCTCGGGCCCGCGCTGCGAGTAAAGCGGGCAAGCCGATATTGACGACATGCGGGAAACCGTCTTGCGCTTCGCGGCGTGCTCCACCGACCTGATAGCGCTGCCGCGCGCGTTCACCGTGACTATCGGAGGGGGCGGCGAAGCGATCCGGGAAGCAGGCAGTTTGTGCCGCGAGCGTGCAGACGCGCGAAGCGCTCAGGTGCGCAGTGTCGCCCGTCATCGAAGCCCCCGCCACCAGCAAGCCGACGATCCAGATCGCGCCGCGATGCGCGTTGCTGCCGCCGGTGGCATGCAGCATGTCCTGTTCGCCGGCGCGGCCGATCTGCGCGAGTTCAGCACGCAAAAGCGCGGATGGTTCGCCGTGGCGGCGAGCCGCGCGGGCGAGCGCCGCGAAGGTTGGTTCCAACGCATGTGCCGAGCGCAGCATGGTGGCGAGATCGAGGTCGCGATGCGCACCGCTGCCGCGCCGGTCGACCAGTGCGGGTTTCGGCGTGAGCTGAGCCTCTTCGATTAGCGCGGACACCGCGAAGCGCGCGAGCTGCGCATCGGACGGTGCTGCCCGTACCCTAACCGCCTGCCTTTCTACCGTGTCTGCCGCGTGCAAAACCGTGGCGCGCTGGCGTGCCGGCGCGATGCGCCAGAGCACGTCGACGTCAGCCACTGGTTCGGCATACGCCGTGAACCTGGCCGTGCCCGTCTCTCTCCCAGTCAGCGCGGCCGCACGGGACGCGAGTTCCGCCTTCGCGTCCGGCATGGCGTCGGCCTCGCACTCGAGCAAAACAGCGGGCGCCATCGTTACCAGCTCCTGAAGCGGGCCGGCGGTTCGTAAAGGCCACCCGACCACGTCACCAGATCGTCGATGCTGCGTGCGGCCAGCAACGAGCGCTTCGCTTCACCGCGTCGAATGCCGAGATCTTCCGGATACGCGACGATGCCACGCCGGCGCAATTCCGCGGTTTTTTCCGGCTTCGCGCGCAGCCCGATCGGCGTGACACCGGCTACTGCAGCCAACGCCGCACGCCGCTCGTCGATCCCTTCGGCCTTGTGCAAATACGCGATGCCTTCCTCGGTGACGACGTGGCTCACGTCGTCGCCGTAGATCATCACCGGCGCGATCGGCATGCCGCTCTTCGCGCCGACGGCCACCGCATCGAGTTCATCGACGAAGGTCGGCTCGCCGCCTTTCTTGTACGTTTCAGCCATTTGCACGACCAGCTTCTGTCCGCGCGACACCGGACCCTGATCCTTCAGCAGCTTGAGCCATGCCTCGCTCGAATGACGCCGGCCGCGTGGATCGTGGCCCATATTCGGCGCACCGCCGAAACCGGCGAGGCGGCCGCGCGTGACCGTCGACGAATTGGCGTCCGCGTCGATCTGCAAGGTCGAGCCGATGAATAGATCGACGCCGTATTGACCGGCCAGTTGGCACAGCACACGGTTCGAGCGCAGGCTGCCGTCGTTGCCGGTGAAAAAGACGTCGGGGCGCGCTTCGATGTACGCCTCCATGCCGACCTCACTACCGAAACAATGGATGCTGTCGACCCAGCCCGATTCGATCGCTGGGATCATGGTGGGGTGCGGATTGAGCGTCCAGTTGCGGCAGATCTTGCCTTTCAGGCCGAGCGATTCGCCGTAGGTGGGCAGCAACAATTCGATCGCCGCCGTATCGAAGCCGATGCCGTGATTCAGCGATGTCACGCCGTACGGTTCGTAGATGCCGCGAATCACCATCATCGCGGTGAGTACCTGCAGGTCGCCGATATGCCGAGGGTCGCGCGTGAAGAGCGGCTCGACGGCGAAGGGCCTATCCGCCTCTACGACTACGTCGACCCACGAACCCGGAATGTCGACGCGCGGCAGTTCATCGACGATTTCGTTGACCTGCACGATCACGATGCCGTGCCGGAACGCGGCGGCTTCGGCGATGGTCGGCGTGTCCTCGGTGTTCGGACCGGTGTACAGATTGCCGTGACGGTCGGCCTTTTCCGCGCACAGCAGCGCGACGTGCGGCGTGAGATCGACGAACATCCGCGCGTACAACTCGACGTACGTGTAGATCGAACCGATTTCGAGTTGCCCGTCTTCGAGCAGTTGCGCGACGCGCAAACTCTGCGGCCCCGCAAACGAGAAGTCGACCTTGTGCGCGATGCCGCGCTCGAACAGCGTCAGATGTTCAGGACGGCCGATGCTCGATATCAGCAGATGCACGTCGTGGATCTTTTGCGGGTCCACCTTGGCAAGCGCGCGCGACAGGAAGTCGGCCTGTTTCTGGTTGTCGCCTTCGAGTGCGACGCGGTCGCCCGGCTGAATCAGTGTTTCAAGCGCATCGACGATGCGGTTGGTCGGCAGGACGCCGTCTTCCAGCCATGGTGCGATGGCCGCGAGTCGACGGTTCTTTTCGTCGCGGCGCGTGGTCCAGGAACGTGCGGTGGTGGACGCTTCGGTGGCTTCGGCGGATCGATTCATCGGCGGATTCAGCTCCCGGTGGTGGTGCGCGTGCGTCTGGCGCGCGGCTTGGGTTGATTCGCAAGCGCGGCTTCCGCCTGCGCGCGTTCGGTCAGGAAACGATGGAGCAGGTCGCCGGTGCCGAGCAGATGTGCGACAACCAGGGACTGTGCAGCGGGAATATCACGACGTTGTACGGCGTCGAGCAAGGCGGTGTGTTCGTTGTCCGACTCGCCTTTGTACGACGGCAGACCGAACTTCAGGCGCAGATACCGTTCGCCGCGCCGATGCAGCGTGCCGATCATGTCCTCGAGTTGCGGACGGGCGGCGGGCGCATACAGGCTCATATGAAACGCGACATTGCGTGCGACGTACAACGACGGGTCCGGCTCGCGTTCGGCGGCAAGGCAAAGGGTGGCGGATTCGCGCAGCGTGGCGGCGGTGTGATTCGGAATGGCGAGTCCGATGGCGAGGCTCTCCAGCGCGGAGCGAATCTCATAGATTTCGCGCGCTTCATCCGCCGACAACGGCGCGACGGTCGCGCCTTTATGCACGGCGGCTCTCGCCCAGCCTTCGCTTTCGAGCTGGCGCAAGGCCTCGCGCACAGGAATGGCGCTGACCGAAAAATGCCGCGCGATCGCGTCCTGCCGCAGCGGCGCACCAGGCGCCAGGGTGCCGTCGACAATCGCCGCGCGCAACGCCTCCGCGATGATGTGGGACGTGCTCTCACGCGGCGCCGCCGGGGGTAAAAGCGGGCTGCGCGCCGGGGCATCCAGGGGAAAACCATCTATTGCGTCGCTCATGATATTGAATATTATATATGAAATTGCGCACTTAACAGGCGGGCAAACCCGGAAAGTTTTCTACCACCCGGTGGCCTGCGATGTCCTCTCGTCGTTATACGAGGCACAGCGATCCACTGGCAAGCGCGCCATCTCGTCGTTCCCTTTATGTAAGTCACGTAAGCCAACCGCAGGGCCGGAGGAGCATGATGAATTCACTAACCGACCGCACGCCGGTCGTTCGGCGCCGCACGCCGCTCAATCGTTCGCAGATCGCAGGATTTTGGGGAGCGTGGGCCGGCTGGACGCTCGACGGGATGGACTCGTTCATCTACGCGCTCGTGCTGACGCCGGCGTTGACCGAGTTGCTGCCGCGCTCGGGGTATGCCGCGACGCCCGCGAATGTCGGCCTCGCCGGTTCGATTCTGTTCGCGCTGTTTCTGGTGGGCTGGGGGCTGTCGTTCATCTGGGGACCGCTGGCGGACCGCTTCGGCCGTACCAAGGTGCTGGCGGGCACCATTTTCACGTTCGCTATTTTCACGGGACTTGCGGCGACCTCGCACAACGTGTGGGAGCTCGCCATCTATCGCTTCATTGCCGGGGTCGGCATTGGCGGCGAGTGGGCGTTGGCGGGAACTTATGTGGCCGAGTCATGGCCGGAAGATCGCCGCAAGATGGGCGCCGGGTATCTGCAAACGGGCTATTACGCCGGGTTCTTTCTGGCGGCCGCGCTCAACTACACGATCGGCGTGCACTACGGCTGGCGCGCGATGTTCCTGACCGGCGCGGTGCCGGTCGTGGTCGCGATTCTGGTGCTGCTGCGCGTGAAGGAAACGGAGAAGTGGGAAAAGGCGGACGCGAGCACCGTGCGCGCCAAACCGCTGCGCGAAATTTTCGGGCCGACGTATCGGCGCCGCACGTGGGTTGCGTGCATTCTACTGACGATCGCGATTATCGGTTTGTGGGCAGGCGCGGTATACGAGCCATCGGCTGTTATCCAACTGGCGACGAAGGCCGGCATGGCGAAGAACGATGCGATCCGGACCGCGTCGCTGGCAACCGGCTTGCTGTCGATTTCGACGATTCTCGGCTGTCTCGCGTTGCCGCCGCTGGCCGAGCGGATCGGCCGCAAGAAGACACTGGCGGTTTACTTCCTCGGCATGGCGGTGGCGATTGTCGGCAGTTTTGGCTGGGCGTTCTATCTGCCGAATGGGCTCGCGCCATTTATTGCGTGGCTCTGCGTGCTGGGTTTCTTCGGCGGCAATTTCGCGCTGTTCAGTTTGTGGCTGCCAGAGCAGTTCGAGACCCGGGTGCGAGCCACGGCGTTTGCGTTCTGCACGTCGTTCGGGCGGTTTGTCGGAGCCGGTGTGAATTTTCTGCTCGGCGCGGCGGTGTTGCATATGCATACGCTGGGCGTGCCGGTGGCGCTCACGGCGCTGGCGTTTATCGTCGGCCTGTTTGTGATTCCGTTTGCACCGGAGACGAAGGGGGAAGTGTTGCCGCAGTGAGCCGTTTTCACTACGACGACTGAAACGAACAACCGGGCGCAGTGCCCGGTTGTTCGTTTAACGCATCAACGCGTGCAGCGCATGTCACGCGTTACACCCCTCACATATGCCACCTTGCCGACACCGTCAGCGTGCGTGGCGCGCCCGGCATGTTGTACATATCCGCGTTGCCGTGTGCCGCGATGAAGTACTTGCGGTCGAACAGATTATCCAGCGTCAATGCCACGTCCACGTTCTTGCCGTGATACCCCGCGCCGAGATCGAACGTCACGAAAGAAGGCAAGGTGACCGCATCGCTCGCCGAGGTATAGCGCGCCGACTGGAACTGCGCACCGCCAGCCGCGTAGAACCCGTACTTCAGATCGCGCTTGATCCACACGCTCGCGCTATGACGCGGCATCAGTCCCGGCGTGTTGTTGTGCAGCACCAGCCCGGCTGAACTCGCTTGCGGCGAGCCGTCGACGTTTCCGTTCAGGTACGCATACCCCGCATACACGGACCACTTCGGCGCGATTTCTCCCGTGGTGGATAGTTCCAGCCCGCGCACGTGCTGCGTACCGATCGGCAGCGCGTAAGTCGGGTTGGACGGATCGGCGATCTGCTGATTGGTCTGCTTCATGTCGAACAGCGCGACGCTCGCGCTCGCGCGGCCCAGGTCGAACTTCGAGCCGATTTCGAAGCTGGTGGTCTTTTGCGGCGCCAGCGCCGAACCGTTGGCGAATGCGCCGCTGCTGATCAGCGTATCGGCGAGCGGCGAGAACGACTGGCTATACGACGCGTACAGCGACACCCAGTCGAGCGGTTCGTAAATCAGACCGACACGCGGACTCCACGCGCGATCCGTGCGGTCCAGATTCACTTGCGCCGAGGTGTAGTCGTTGCGGGTCTGCGTCAGATAGTCGAAGCGCAGGCCGGCAAGAATCTTCCAGTGTTCGGTCAGCGAGATCAGGTCCTGCGTGTAGACGCCGGCGAGTCCCAGCACGGTCGATGCATTCGTCTTCGCCGCCGTGCCCGGCTTCACACCCGGCAAATCGATGAGTTGCGGATCGTACAGGTTGTACGTTGCGACCTTGGTGGTCGAGTAGAGGGTGTCGAATTTCTGCTGTTGCGACAGCTCGACGCCGTACAGCAGCTCGTGCTTCATGCCGAACAGCGTCGTTTTCTGCGTCAATTCGAAGAGGCCGTCCACGCCGTGATCCTGGCGAAAGCGGGTGCTTTGATCGAGCGTGACGACCGGATTCGGCGCCGTCTTGATCGGCTCATACGTGACGTAGTTTTTGCGTTCGAGCGAGAAGTCGTACGCGCGCACGGCAGTGTGCAACGACAGCGAATCGTTGAAGCGGTGATCGAGCGATACAGTCGCGCTCTTCGCATCGACATCGTTATAGGACGTGTTCGCGGCGTCGGCCGAACCGTAGTACGTGTTGATCGGCACGTTGACCGGGCGGCCGAGATAGGCGGGCAGACCCTGATCCGAGGTGCGGCGGTCGTGCAGATAATCGGCTTCGAGATTGAGGATGGTGTCCTTGTCGATGCGGAATTGCGCGGACGGCGCCACGGCCTGGCGATTCAACTGGAACTGGTCGCGAAAGCTGTTCGAGTTTTCGGCGACGCCGGTGATGCGAAAACGCGCGGCGTCGTTCGCATTCCAGCCGAGATCGAATTCGCCGCGCCGTTCGCCTTCGGTGCCGAGCGTCACGCCCACGGCCTGCTGTGGATTGGCCGTCGGCTTCTTCAGTACGCGGTTGATCAGGCCGCCGGCCGAGCCGCGTCCATAGAGCACGGCCGCCGGCCCCTTCAGCACGTCGACACGTTCGACGTTCGACAGATCGCGATAGTAGAGCGCATCGTCGCGAATGCCGTCGACGTATTGATCGGTGATGCTGTTGAAGCCGCGCAGGGTGATCTGGTCGCGCTGACCATCGCCGACCGAGAAACCGATGCCCGGCACGTTGCGCAACGCGTCCTGCAGCGAGGTCGCGTTCTGTTCGTCGAGCAGCGCGCGCGGCACGACGTTGACCGTCTGCGGCACGTCCATCAGCGACATGTTCATCTTGGTCGCGGTGTTCGAAGTGTTCGAGTCGTACGAGCGGTCGGCCGCGGCCTTGACGGCGATGGCGGGCAGCGTGCTGTCGGCCGCGCCGGCAGCGGGCGTAGCTTCCTGCGCCAGCAAAGGTTTGGCGCTGGCAAGAGAAGTGGCGAGCAGTAGCGCGCGGTAAGTATTCTTTTTGACGTTCATGGCGACGTTCTTCGAGTATGGATGGGTAGTGTTTTTGGTTTTGACGTGCAGCGTTCAGCGGAAGCGCCAATACAAAAGCGCCAGACGTGCGCAAAGAAGGCGCAAGCAGGCGCGCACGGCCAGGCAAAGGGCGTGTGGTCAGTCAGGCGAGACGAAGTGGTGATTTCCCCTGTTGCTGTTGAATGAATTCGAAAGTCGAAACGGCCGGGGCGCCGTGCGTCAACGCAAGATGCGCTGGCGTGACATCGGCTGCCTCGGAATGGCATGTCGATGTGGGGATGGGAAGTGCAGCAGAAGCCGGATCAGTGCCCGGCTTGTAATATCTGGAAAGTATAAACGAGAACGATTCTCGATTGTGCGAAATGAATGGAAAATGCGGGTTTTTTGCAGGGATTTTTTTCGGCGAAATGAAAGCCGATGCCCCGAACGCGAACTGTCACCCGGTGACGGTAAGCGGCGCGCGACCGGCGTGCAACCCGTCCGGCGCCGCCGGCCCTACTGCTCAAAGCTCAATCGGCGTGACGCCGTGCGCGGGCGCCGGGGCGCAACATCGAAAGTAGCGGCCAGCCGAGATTCACGCCCAGACTTGCGATGACGATCAATGCCATACCCGCGAGTTGCGGCAGCGACAGCGCTCGCCCGTACACAACCGCATCGACCACGATCGCCGTCAGCGGATAGACGAATAGCAGCACGGCGATGATCGGCGTGGTCAGTTTCGGTAGCGCGCCGTAGATCAGCACGTATGACAACCCCGTATGCAGCACGCCCATGCCGACCAGCCAGAACCACTGCATCGGCCCGATATGCACGGCGGTAAGCGGCGCAATGAAGGGCAGGCACACCACGCCGACCGCGCATTGCGCGAGCGTCAGCAGATGCGGTCGCAGATTGCCGAGTCCCTTGGCGATCAGCGTGACGCTCGCATACAGCACCGAACCTGCCAATGCTTCTCCGATACCGATCAGATAGCTTGTATGTCCCTGCAGATTCACGGTGGCCGCGACGCCCGAAGCCAAAACTAGCCCGACGAACGCGGTTGCGATCCAGCCGAGCCGGTCGGCGCCGAGGCGCTCGTTGAACAGCGCCGCGCCCATCAGCACGACCCAGAACGGCTGCACATGAAACACCACGGTCGCCACCGCAATGCTGGTGCGATGGATTGCGTCGAAGAAACCGACCCACTGCGTGACCATCAACACGCCGGAGATCAGCGCGAGCGCGACGGTGCGCCGCGTGAAATGCGCGCGTGTGAAGAAACCTTTCCACGCGCAATACGCCGCGAGCGAGAGGAAGCCGAACAGGCAGCGAAAGAACACCAGCGTCAGCGCGCCGAGCCGCGCTTCCTCGACGAAGATGCCGAGCGTGCCCATCAGAAGCCCGCCGCTGGCCAGCGTAATGGCGCCTTGTTGACGTTGGGTGAGGGACATGCGAAGCGGCTCCGGAAGTGAGTCACATAAGGTGGAGTCACGAGTATCGCGCGGCTTGCGCGGCATGGACAAACGAATTAAATTGAGTAATTCCATAAGCTGGATTGATAAATCATGCACCCCGAATTCGACGTCGATTTGCTGCGCACCTTCGTCGCGGTGGTGGAAACGGGCAGCTTCACGAAGGCTTCGACGACCGTGCATCGCTCGCAGGCGGCAGTCAGCATGCAGATCAAGCGGCTCGAAACCATGCTCGGCACCACGCTGTTCGCCCGCAATACGCGCAATCTCTCGCTCACGCGGCCCGGCAATACGCTGCTCGAATACGCGCGGCGCGTGCTGGCGTTGCATGAGGAGGCGTGGTCGGCGATCGTGCGGCCCGAGGTGACCGGGCGCGTGGTGCTGGGCGCACCGGACGACTACGTGTCGTCGCTGCTGTCGCCGGTATTGCGGCGTTTTTCGAATCTGTATCCGCACGTGGAGATCGAGATCGTCTGCGCGCAGAGCACGTCGCTCGCGCCGATGCTGGCGGACAACAAGATCGATCTCGCCTTCGTTACGCGTGACCGAAAATTGCGCGGCGAGTTCGTGCGCAGCGAGCCGATGGTGTGGGTAGGGGCGTCGGTGGATACGCCGGTGCTGGCGGCGTCGCCTTTGCCAGTTGGGCTTTACGAGCCGGGTTGTGTCGCGCGCCAGCACACGCTGGCTGCGCTGGACGGCGCGCATATCCGCTATCGGGCGGCGTTTAGCAGCGCCAGTCTGATGGGTTTAGTGGCGACGGTGGACGCGGGGCTGTCGGTGATCGCACTCACGCGATGCAGCGTGCCGCCGCGGCTGGCGATTCTCGGCGAAGCGCAAGGCTTGCCGAAGATCGCGCCGCTGGAAATCGTGGTGGCGCGCAGCGCCAAATCGGACCGGCCCACGTGCGATTATCTGGCCGCGCAGATGGTGCAGGATTTGTCGCTGCGCCCGCAAACGCGCGGGGCTTAACCGCGCCGCTCAACTACGCGGATAAGCCGTCACTTCACCATCCACCGCAAGCCGCACGTGTTCGCCCGGCCGCGGCGACAGATAACCCGGCACGCGAGCGCGCACCACGGTCCGCGCGCCGGACTGCAATTGCAGCGCGACGCCCGCGTCCTGCCCCTGAAAGATCACCTCCTGCACGACGGCGTCATAGGACGCCACGCCATTCGGCATCGTTTCTTCAGCACGCAGCAGACGGATCTGTTCAGGCCGCACCATCACATCGACTGCGCCATTGCCCATCGGCTCGCACAGCGCCAAGTCGCCGAGCTCGCAGTCGACGCGATCGTGCTTGACGACGCCCGGCAACAACACCGCTTCACCGACGAACGACGCGAGTTCACGCGTCACCGGCCGGCGGTACAGCGTCTCCGGCGTGGCGGTCTGGATCAGCCGGCCGTTCCACAGCACCGCAACCTCGTGACCGAGCGACAGCGCTTCCGATTGATCGTGCGTGACAAGGACCGCCGTTGCGCCCGTCGCGGCCAGGGCGCTTGCCACCGCTTGCCGCGTTTCGAGCCGCAAGGCGGCGTCGAGCGAGGAGAAAGGTTCGTCGAGCATCACCAGCGTCGGCGACGGCGCGAGCGCGCGAGCCAACGCCACACGCTGCTGCTGACCGCCCGATAACTGCTGCGGCGCGCGAGCGCCGAAGTTCGCGGGCAAGCCGACCAGCTCCAGCAATTCAGCCACCCGATGACGTGCGCGCCGCTGCGTCCGCGGCAAGCCGAACACGATGTTGTCCGCCACGGACAGATGCGGAAACAGCGCACCTTCCTGCGGCACATAGCCGATGTGGCGCTGCTCGGAAGGCACATGCAGGTTGTCGCCAGCAACGAGGCGGCCGTCGATTTCGACGCTGCCACGATCCGCGCGTTCGAAGCCGCACAACAGCCGCAGCAAGGTGGTCTTGCCGCTGCCGGACGGTCCGAGCAGCGCGAGCAGCGTGCCGCGTTCGACGGAGAGATCGATGCCGTGCAGCACCGGATGGCCGTCGAACGATTTTTGCAGGCCGCGGATACGAAGTTCGCTCATGAAAATCCGATGGAAAAAGCGGGCGAGGGCGCGCGACGTTCAGCTGCGCTCGCCGAGTAATGCCGATTTGCCGAGCAATGCGAACAGGAGGCCGGAGGCGAACAGCGAAATGCCGGTGAGCAACGCCGCATAGGGCGCGGCGGCGGCGAACGCCATTGTCGACGTGTCGGCCCAGACCTGGGTCGCGAGTGTTTGCGTGTCGATGGGAGAGAGCAGCAGCGTCGCATTCAGCTCGGTGACGACCGAAATGAACACCATCGCCGCGGCCGCGCCGAGTCCAGGGCCCGCGAGCGGCAACACCACGCGGAACAGGGTCTGCGACCAGGTCAGGCCGAGTGCGCGCGCAGTCTCTTCAAGACGTGGCTGCGCCTGCATGAAGGCGGCGCGCACGCTCACCAGTGCCACCGGCATGAACAGCATCGCGTAAGCGATCACCAGCAGCGTCGCGCTTTGATAAAGCGGTTGCAGTGCATGCACCGCGAGCGACACGATGGCCAGCGCGATCACCAGCCCGGGTATGCCTTGTGCCAGAAACACGGTGCGTTCGAACAGCGTCGCGAAACGCGTCGGATAGCGCACCAGCAGGAACGCGAGCGGCACCACCAGTAGCGTGGTCAGCAATGCGGCGGCGAGCCCGAAACCGAGCGACGAGATCGTCGCGTTGAACAGCAGTTCGGGCGACACGTCAGCCGGGGTGACGGCGGCCGCGCCCGGTTGCGTAAGCCAGAAGCCGATCATGCCGAGCGGCACACCGAGCGTTGCGATCGCAAGCGCGGCAAAACCGGCGACGACGACCCAACGCCACGCGCCGAGGTCGTAGCGCAACACCGCGCGACGTGTGCCGCGATCGACGCGTTCATAACGCGCCGCGCCGCGTACCCGAAACTCGAAGGCCAGCACGACGAGGCAGATCACGATCAGCAGGCACGCGAGCAGCGAAGCACCACCGCCGTCGAAACTGGTGCGGTATTCCGCGTAGATTTGCGTGGTGAAGGTGCGAAAGCGCAGCAGCGTAAACGCGCCGAATTCAGACAGCACGCCGAGTGCCACCAGCAGCATGCCGCCGAGCAGCGCAGGGCGCAGTTGTGGCAGCACGACGCGAATGAACGTGGTCCAGCGGTTGCAGCCGAGCGCGCGCGCGCTTTCTTCGAGCGCCGGGTCCATGCTGCGCAACGCCGCGGCCACCGGAAGATAAACGAGCGGGAAATACGCGGAGCTCAGCACCAGCAACGCGCCGTTGAAGTCTTGCAAATCCAGGCTCAGCGACACCCAGGCATAGCTCGAGATGAAGGCCGGCATCGCGAGCGGTGCGGCGGCGAGTACGGCCCAGATGCGACGTCCCGGCAAATGCGTGCGTTCGACAAACCATGCGGCCGCCGTGCCGATGGCAGCGCAGACGAGCGTGGTCGATACGGTGATCAGCAGCGTGTTGACCAGCAGTTCGCCGACGAGTGGCCGGAAGATCAGATCGACCGCCTCGCCGATGCCGAAGCTCGCCGCGCGCCAGAAGGTAAACGCAATCGGCAGCAACACCAGCAAAGCGCTGAGTGCTGCTGCCGCGAACAAACCGCGCGGCGCGCGCGAATGGGCGCGCGCCGGGGCGGGGGTTACAACCGGAGGCCCGGCTGACACGGCATCGCTCATTTACAGTAAGCCTGCCTGGCGCAGCAACTTGCCTGCCTGGCTGTCGTCGCCGAGTTGCTGGATCGTCAGCGCCGGTGGATTCAGTTCAGCGAAGGGCTTGAGGATCGGGTCCGGCGCGACACCTGCGTGCAGCGGATATTCGAACATGACGTGGCTGTTCGCCATCAACTTTTGCGCGCGTTCGCCGACCAGATAGGCGAGAAACTTCTGCGCGCCGTCCGTGTTGTGCGCGGACTTCAGCACTGCCGCGCCCGACACGTTCACCAGCGCGCCGACGTCGCCGTTGCCGAAGTGATGAACCGCGCTGCGGGTTTTCGCGTCGCCGAGTTCGGCGTGCAGACGGTCCCAGTAGTAGTTGTTGATCACACCGGTAGCCACGCCGCCACGATTGACCGCGGCGACCACGCCTTCTTCGTCGTCGAAAATCTGCGCGTTGGCTTTCAGGCCCTTCAGCCATTGCACGGTTTGCGCTTCGCCCTTCAGCGCGAGTACGGCGCTCACGAGCGGCAGGAAGTCGGCGTCGCTCGGTGCAATGCCGACCTTACCTTTCCATTCTGGCTTGGCCAGGTCGATCAGCGATTGCGGCAGTTGCGATGCTTGCAGCTTGGTCGTGTTGTAGGCCAGCACGCTTTCACGCGCGGTCACGCCGACCCATGCGCCGGTCGGCGAGTTGAAACGCGCCGGCACGGTAGCGAGGGTCGAACCGTCGACCTTGTTCAAGAGGCCTTTCTCTTCGAGCAGCGTCAGCTCGGGCGAATTTTCCGTGAAATACACGTCGGCGGGCGTCGCTGCACCTTCCGCGACGATTTGCGCGGCCATCGCCGGGCCTTCGCCGTTGCGGATCTTCACCGAAATGCCCGACTGCTTTTCGAAGTCCTTGGCGAGCAGATTGACGACCTGCTCGTGCTGCGCGTTGTAGAGCGTGATCGACGCAGCGTGGGCCGTCGACGGTACGGTCGCGAAGGCGGCCAGCGTGAGGGCGGCAGCGCTGCTGACGAGGCGCAGGCGAGTGCCAAACCAGGAATGAGCCATGATCCTAAAATCCGTTAGTGATGTTGTTGGTCTTTGATGCGCCGCCTGCCTCGCGGCCGGCGGCTTGCTTTGCGACTTACTTCGTGGCTTGCATTACGTCTCGAACAACCCCGCGCCGATGTACGAACCCGGCTTCGCGCCCGGCGGCACCGCGAACACCGCGCTGCCTACGTGCGTCGTGAACTGGTTCATCATGTCGAACTTCGCGAGCTTGTCGTTGATCGGAATGAAGCCGGTACGCGGGTCGCTCTGATGAGCCACGAAAATCAGCCCCGCGTCGTATTCGGTTTCCTGACGCCATGGCGGCCAGCGCTCGATGTAGAAGTTCGTGCCGTCGTTGTACGAATAGGAGCGGCGCAGAATCTGCGCACCGTTGTTGCTCGCCTGATTCGACAGACGCACATGCGAGTTCTCCGGAATCACCGGATTGCCGTCCTTGTCCTCTTCCTTCAGGTCCACGGCGTCGAACTCGTTTTTCTTGCCGATCGGCGCGCCGCTATATTTGTGACGGCCGAACACCTGCTCCTGGAAGTCGACTTCAGTGTTGTCCCAGTGTTCGAGCGTGATGCGGATGCGCCGTACCACGGTGTAGGTGCCGCCTTCCATCCAGGGCGCGTCGGCGGTGGCGCCGGCCCAGACTAATTCGTTCATCAACTGCGGTTTCGCGGTCGACGGATTGTTGGTGCCGTCCTTGAAGCCCATCAGATTGCGCGGCGTCTGGCCGCGCGGACCCGACAGGAAACCGGATTGGCCCCAACGCATCGCTGCGGCGCCGTACGCGAGACGCGCCAATTGCCGGACCGCGTGAAACGCGACCTGCTGATCGTTCGCGCAGGCCTGGATGTACAGGTCGCCGCCGGTTTTTTCGGCGATGAGCTGGTCGCCGTTGAAGCGCGGCAGATCGACGAGCGCGGCGGGGCGGCGCGAGGCGAGGCCGTAGCGGTCCTTGCCGTCCTTCGTGAACAGACCCGGGCCGAAACCGAACGTGATCGTCAGGCCGCATGGGCCGAGGCCGAGCACGTCGCCGGAATCGGGCGCGGCTTTGGTGTTGGTCGGGCTGTAGGCTGTGTCGTTGGCCTTGGCATCGGACTTCGTGCCGACCTGCGTATCAATCTTTGTGTCTGCCAGTGCTGTTTTGGCCGCGGCGCCGGTCGGCAGCGGTGCGGCTGTGGCGCCTTGCGTCAGGCGCGCGGCAGCGTCGGTCCAGGCACGCAGCAGCGCGATCACGTCTTCGCGTTTCTCGGTCGTCAGATCGAGCGCGGCAACGTACGTGTGACTCTGCTGGGGCGTGACGATGCCGCCTTGATGCAAGCCGTAGAACGGCTCGACCGCCGTCTGCGGATCGGCACCGTGCGCCGGCGTCTTGCCGAGCGCGGCCTGGGCGACGCCGGTCGCACCGAGGCTCGCGCCCGCTGCGACCACCGCACTGCCGGCCCTCAGAAAACCGCGCCGAGAGGGCCGCGGGGGTTGATCGTTTGCCATGGTTCCTTCACCTTCATTTGGCCGTGGGGAATGCCTGGGTTGCGTTCCGGCTCGTTGGCCGGATCTGCGTCCTTCTTTGCTGCGTCTACTTCGCGATCACCAGGGTGTTCACGTCGTCCTGCACGTAGTAGAAACCGTCGCCTTCAGGCGTCATCGCGAGACCGAACAGGTCGCCGTTGCCCGGGGGCGATTGCGCCTTGTCGGTGTCGATCCAGCGTGCGTAGATCTGCTTGCCGCTGGCCGGATCGATTTCGACGATCTGGCCGTTCAGCGCGTTCGTGACGAGCAGGTGGCCGTTCGGCGCGGTGACCATTGCAAGCGGGCGATGCAGCAGACCGTCGGCGGTCAGTTGGCGGCCCACGCCTGCGCTGGTGTCGCGCGTCATCGGTTCGTCGATTTCGGTGATGCGGTTGCCGATTGCATCGGACACGTACAGCAGTTTCTGATCGTTCGAGAGCGCGAGTCCGGTCGGGCCGACGAGGAACACGCCCTTATCGGCCTGTGCGCCGAAGCCGCTGCCCACCACGGTTTCCTTCTTGACGACGGGAGCCTTGCCGGCCGGCACGTCGAGGTCCAGACGCAGCACGGTGGCCTGCTTGAACACCGGCGGATTGCCGTTCGCACCGCCCACGCCGAAGCCGGCGTTGCTGACGAACAGCGTCGCGCTGGTGCCGTTATCGACGACCGCCATGTTGCCCCACGGATCGTTGATATTCGGGCTGCTGATGGCCGATGCAACCTTGCCGTTCGGATCGATCACGATCAGGCAGCCGGCGCCCTTGGTGCCGGTGGTGCCGTCATTGCTCGGCGTGCTGCCGACGATCACGTAGCCCGACTTGAGCATCGTCATCGCGGTCGACAGGCCGATGCCGCCCGGGCATTCCTTCAGATCGCGCGGCACCGTGGCGAACACCGTCATCTCCTTGGTGTCCGGGTGATAGTTGATGATCGTGCTGCCGGTACCCTGCAGATTGGTCGAGTTATTGAAGTTGCCGACCAGGACGTCACCTTGCTTGACGGTGCCTGCCGTCACCGGAGCGACCACCACCGCGTACGGATTCTGGTCGCCGTTCCCCGGCACGGTGTTGATCAGCGTGGTGTGATGCTTGACGGTTTCGAGGAAACCTTGCGGTTCGGCGTGCGCGAGGCCGGCCGTCGCGAATGCGGCCGTGCTGACTGCGGCGGCGATCAGGGCGCGCGCGGCGCGCGGCGAAAACTTGCGCGTGGGATTGTTCATGAGTGAGCCTCGGTGCCTGCGCACAAAGCGGTAGTTGCGGTCATGATCGAAAGCATGGGATTCGATGGGTCTTGAGCGTGTGTGGTGATGGCGAACGGCATCAGAACGTAATGTTGGTCCGCACGCCGATGACGAACGTATTGCGCAGCGGCTGCGTCGGATCGCTCGGGTTCTGGCCGGCGCCGGCATTGAACGTATATTGAGCGTCGGCCTGCAGTTGCCACCACGGGTTGACCTGATACTGGTAGGTCGCTTCGAGCGTGGTTTCGCTGGTGCGCACGCCGTAGGGGCCGCCGCTGAATGCCAGGTTATCCTGATCAAGACCATTCGCGTGGTTGCCGATCTTGATGTAGGTGAGCGCGATGCCGGCGCTGTCGTTGTCGCGACCGACGAACGGCGCCTTCAGCACGATGCCGAGGTTGGCCGCGACGCTCACCAGATTGCGGTCGCCCGGCGCCCCCATCACGCGCGCGAAGACGTTGAGGCTGCGCGGTTCGTCCGGATCCTGGCGCCAGATCATCTGGTCGGCAACCGCGTAGAAGCTATAGTCGCCATGATGATTCTGCGCGACGCCGGTCGTCGCCGGGTTCGCGAGCGAGAGGCCGGTGTTGTCGAAGCGCTGATCGGCGAAGCTGCCGTTGTTGTACCAGACGCCGAGCTTGTAGGTGCCGGGCAAACCGCCGCCGCCCGCACTGACCATTTCGCCGTCGGCCGGCTGGTTGATCGCGTACTGCAACTCGCCGATGAACAGCGTGCCGTTGTGCAGATTGAAGTTGGTGCCGCTCTTGTTGTTCGGGTTGTTGCCGAGCGGATCACCGTCGAATACGCCGGCGAGCGCCGTCAACGAAGGCGTGATCTGTCCGCGCACGCGCACGCCGAGGTCGGCCAGCGGATAAGCGGGACCGCCGGACGGCATATCGTAGGACGGCAGGGCAGGCCAGCCGAACATCGTGTTCACGAACAGCGCCGAATTCGTACTGGTGATGAATTCCTGGTCGATACTTTGCTGACCGACCTTCACGTCGATGCGCTTGTTCAGGAACGACTGCTGGTACCACAGTTCCCACAGGCGGGTCGTGTCCTGGGCTTCAATGCCGCTCGCCGTATTCAGCGTGCCGAGCTTGTTGGCGCTGAGGTTGGCCCCGTGGATCTGCAAGGCGCTGACGTTGAACAGGCCGCCCGGCAAACCGAACGCCTTTTGCGTGTCCATCTGCACGGTCGCCGTGGTCAGGCCATCGTAGTCCGCGCCGCGCGCGAGACCGCCGCGGACATTGGCGAGCACTTCGCTGGTTTCCGTGAGCGTGAACGTCACGCCGTATTTGCCCAGCCAGGGGCGCAGACCGCCGATGTCGCCGAGCATCGTCGGGCGATTCCAGAACCCGGTCCACTGATTCGTCTGCGTCGCCTTGATGTTCAGGTCGGCTTCGGGCGCTTCCGGCGCGGCATCGGGATTGGCTTCCGCCATGACCGCGCCGGCGGTCAACGAGGCCCACGCGAAAGCCGTGCAAAGCGCGGCGCGGCGCAAGGAAGGCAAACGCGAACGGCGCGCGGCGCCGCCGCGCATGGCGGAGTCGTGAAGCGAGCGCGCCTGAACGGCGGGCTCGACGGACTGAGCGAACTTCATCGAAATCCTTATTTGTGTTGTATCGACTGATCTGACTATCGCGGCGCTACGTCACCAGGTGCCTGCGATGTGCCGCATCGGTTCGCGACGCCTGATGCGGCAGATGGCGAGATCGTACGCATGCGGAATAGGTGCGTCAACACAAATGCTGTCTCTTATACACATCTAAAAAAAAAACTTGAAAAAACAAAGCATATCAATCTCATATTCAGTCTCACACTGTATGTACATGGTAATGCCACTCTTGTATGAAGAC
>NZ_VOSW01000081.1 GCF_009690905.1 Paraburkholderia madseniana | reverse complement strand
CACCCGGCACGTGGCTGAACACGTTCCGCAAAGATATGCAGAGCGTGTTGCTGGCCGAACTGGATGTTCGTTTACAACCGGTCGAGGGGCTGCTCGCCGCCCTTCGCACCTGCTAACTGGGACACTATGTCCAGATATCTCAATCTCGTTGTTTTTCTGGTAGGTCTGGCCGCGGTGTGCTGGATCGGTGGCGGCTACGTCGGCTCGAATGTGCTGGCGTTGGCGGTCACGCTGTTGATTGGCGCCTGCTACCTGGCAGGCGCGCTCGAGCTGCGGCGCTACAGCCAGGCCACGTCCACGCTGGCGCGTGGGGTTGCGGGCCTGTCTGGGCCGCCGCCCAGCCTGGGCGTCTGGCTTGAGCCCCTGCATCCCAGCCTGCGCAACGCGGTGCGCCTGCGCGTCGAGGGCGAGCGTGTGGCCTTGCCGGGCCCGGCGCTGACGCCGTATCTGGTCGGCTTGCTCGTCTTGCTGGGCATGCTCGGCACGCTCCTCGGCATGGTGGCGACCTTGCGGGGCACCGGCCTGGCGCTGGAAAGCGCGACGGACCTGCAAGCTATCCGCGATTCGCTCGGCGCGCCGGTCAAGGGACTGGGCTTCGCGTTCGGCACGTCGATTGCGGGTGTGGCCACGTCCGCGATGCTGGGACTGCTTTCGGCGTTGTGCCGGCGCGAACGGATCGATGCCGCGCAGTTGCTCGACGTGAAGATCGCGACGACCTTGCGCATCTACTCGCAGACCCATCAGCGCGAGGAAAGCTTCAAGCTCCTGCAGCGGCAGGCCGAGGTGATGCCCACGCTGGTCGATCGTCTGCAGGCGATGATGACGGCCATCGAGCAACAGAGCCTCGCCTTGAACGAGCGGCAGCTCGCCAGCCAGGACGCTTTCCACAGCAGGGCCGAGGTCACCTATACGCGCCTTGCTGCGTCCGTGGAGCAGTCGTTGAAGGAGAGCGTCGCCGAAAGCACCCGCGCCGCCAGCGCGGCGCTGCAGCCGGTCATGGCGGCCACGCTGGCAGGTCTCGCGCGCGAGACGGCCGCGATGCACGACACCGTCACGCATGCCGTCCAGCGGCAGTTGGATGGACTCTCGACTGGCTTCGAGGCAACCACCACCACCGTCGCGGGCATCTGGAACAAGGCACTGGAGGGGCAGCAGCGATCGAACGAGGCGCTCACCCAGCGTCTGGGCACGTCGCTGGATCGATTCACCGAGACTTTCGAGCAACGCTCGGCTGGCCTGCTGGAAGGCGTCTCCGCGCGCCTCGACGCAACTGCGGGCAACGTGTCGGCAGCGTGGAACGAGGCGCTGGCACGGCAAGAACAGGTCGGCGAGAAACTGGCGGGACACAATCAGCAAGCTTTGGCGGCGGCCGCTGCAACCTTCGAGCAGCACTCGGCGTCACTGTTCGCCGCAGTGGGCCAATCGCATACGGACTTGCAGACGGAATTGGCCGCGCGAGATCAGCAACGATTGGCGATCTGGACCGAGACACTCGGTTCGATGGCCGCTACGCTGAACAAGGAATGGGAGCAGGCGGGCACGCTTAGCGCGAGCCGCCAGCAGGAAATCTGCGATGTACTCGCACAGACCGCGCGCGACATCTCCGCTCAAACCCAGGCACACGCGAGCAGCACGATCGCAGAGATTGACCGGCTCGTGCAAGCGGCCGCGGAAGCACCTAAGGCCGCGGCGGACTTGCAGGTGGAACTGGCCGCGCGAGATCAGCAGCGGTTGGAGGCCTGGACCGCGGCACTTGGTTCGATGGCCGCTACGTTGAACAAGGAATGGGAGCAGGCGGGCACGCTTAGCGCAAGCCGCCAGCAGGAGATCTGCGAGACGCTGGCGCAAACCGCACGCGACATCTCGGCCCAAACACAAGCACACGCGAGCAGCACGATCGCTGAGATCGACCGGCTCGTGCAAGTGGCTGCGGACGCCCCCAAGGCCGCAGCAAACCTGCAGGCAGAACTCGCCGCACGGGACCAGCAGCGGCTGGCCGCCTGGACCGAGACGCTCGGCTCCATGGCCACCACGCTGAGCAAGGAATGGGAGCAGGTTGGCACGCACAGCGCCAGCCGGCAGCAGGAGATCTGCGACACGCTCGCACAAACCGCACGCGACATCTCGGCCCAAACACAGGCGCACGCGAGCAGCACGATCGCCGAGATCGGCCAGCTTGTGCAAGCCGCGTCGGAAGCTCCGAAGGCTGCAGCCGAAGTCGTCGCCGAATTGCGTCAGAAGCTCTCAGACAGCATGGTCCGCGACACCGCGATGCTGGACGAGCGTAGCCGCCTGCTGGCAACGCTGGAAACCCTGCTCGATGCCGTCAACCATGCGTCCACCGAACAGCGCACGGCCGTCGACGCGCTCGTCGCCACATCGGCGGATCTGCTGGATCGTGTCGGCGCCCGTTTCACCGACAAGGTCGAACTCGAAACCGGGAAGCTGGGCGCAGTGGCCGCGCAGGTCACCGGCAGCGCCGTCGAAGTGGCGAGCCTCGGTGAAGCATTCGGCGCGGCCGTCCAGGTGTTCGGCGAGTCGAACACCACGCTGGTCGCGCATCTGCAGCGTATCGAAGCCGCGTTGGACAAGTCCCTCGCGCGCAGCGACGAACAGTTGGCCTATTACGTTGCCCAGGCACGAGAAGTCATCGACCTGAGCATCATGTCGCAGAAGCAGATCGTCGAAGACCTGCAGCACCTCGCGGGCAAGCGGGCGTCCGTCGGAGCTGAAGCGGCATGAGCGAGGAAATCGACGGCGGCGTGGAGACCACGGCGCCCATCTGGCCCGTCTTCGGCGACCTGATGTCGGTGCTGCTGGGCGCGTTCGTGCTGATCCTGGTGGGCGTCATCGGCGTGCAACTGGAACTCTCGACCCGGCTTGCGCAAGAGGTCAAGCAGCGTCAGATGGAAACGCAGCGCCGCAAGACCCTGGAGCAGGCGCTGGCAGGACCGCTGGCAGCGGGCCGGGTCACGCTGGTCAACGGACGCATCGGCATCAACGGCAGCGTGCTGTTCGCACTGAACTCCGACCAATTGCAGCCCGAAGGCCGGGACGTCCTGAAGAGCCTGGCGGGGCCGCTCTCCGCCTACCTCCGGGCCAATGACCAGATCCTGATGGTGAGCGGCTTTACCGATGACCGGCAGGTGCGGGAGGCTAACCGTCGCTTTGCCGACAACTGGGAGCTCTCGGCCCAGCGCGCGCTGACGGTGACTCGTTCGTTGATCGATGCAGGCGTTCCCGCCTCGTCCGTATTTGCGGCCGCGTTCGGCTCGCAGCAGCCCGTCAGCTCGAATGCCGACGACCAGGGCCGGGCGAAAAACCGGCGCGTGGAAATAGCGCCGGTCCCGAGGCCTTCGAGCGCAACGGTGAAGCCTCGTGAGTAGTGTGAGTCATACGAGTCGTGGCGCCGGCGAGGTGACAGGCGGCGCCCGGGCAACGCTCGACGCATGGCGCGAGCGCGGCGCCGATCGGCTGGATCCCATCCGCTTTCATTTCATCGAGGCGCTGGATAGGCGGGCAGCCGGTTATAGCGGCGAGGCGCGGCGTCTCCTGGATGAGAGGCTCGCCAAACTGATCGAGGCGTATGCCTTCGATCTTGAACGCGCTGAGCCCAGGGCGGTCGATGCTGATGCCGACGCCGACATCGGCACCAAGGCATCATCCGATGAACCCGCTCGCGGAACGCTTGCCGGACTGATCGACTACATCGCCAGTCATGCGCCTGCAGGCGGTGACGGCCTCACAGCGGGTAGCGTCACGCCCCGGCCATCGTCCTATCCGGAACTGGAGGCGCTCGACTACTTCAGGGAGACCTGGTCCAAGGTCCGGTCCGAGAAACAGTTGCGGCAGTCGCTGAAGAAAGCGCCGGGCAATGCCGGTCCGCTCAACTCAAGCAGTCTCGTACATCGATCGCTCTCGTTGATGAGCGAGTTGTCGCCGGGGTATCTCCAGCAGTTCCTGTCGTACGTCGACGCCTTGTCGTGGATGGAGCAGATGAACGGCGGCGGTGCCTTGCCGGCTAAAGATGCGCCTCGCGCCACAAGCTCCAAAAAGAATACCAAGGGCAAATCGCGTTAGCGCGAGGGCAGATCTGTCGAGCCCCTGGGCCACCACAATCCGGCCAAAAGCAATCCCCCGGTTTGCGCCGCTTTAACGTCCGAAATCGCGATTTAGCAGAAAGACTCTACTTGGGATAATCAGATTGTACTGGCTAGTTAAAATCTGAAAATGCCCGAATCCCCGCTGTCTGATGAAGATTGGCAACGCATTGCCCACCTGTTCCACCACGACACCACACCGAGAGTCGGCCGGCCACGGCGAGATCCGCGCGAGATCGTGAACGCCATACTGTGGATCGTTCGCAATGACGAAAAGTGGCAGCGTCTCCCCGCAAGCTTTCCGCCATCGCAAACCTGCTACATCAAATGGCTGGAGTGGCGACGCGCCGGCATGATGTCGAAGGTTTTCGCCGAACTTGGCATGACCGAGCAGTTGGGGCGTTCAGACTGTACGCAATGTTGAAGTCGTGAAACAGGACAAGAAGAATCGAAACGCCGCGGATCACATCTATCCGCAGGTTGCGCTGGCCAACGCTCGTCATGTTCGAGCCGAAGTCCACTTCACGAATACCGCACCGACCTCCCGCAAGACAGCCTCCCGACCGGGCATGTCAAGCGCGGGCGCATCGTAGCAGGCTGCGATCAAAAGCGGTGTGCTGCACGCGGGCCTCGATTCCAGCTCACCATAAAAAACGGGCCAGTCCTATGTAGAACTGGCCCGCTCACAGCGCAAAAATCACGTCTGAGGATTCGTACCGTCTGCAGCCTGGGCGTTGTCGGCGTCGTCCTGCTTCTCGCCGTCTTTCTTCTCGACCAGCGACTCCAATGCACCGGCGCCTTCAAAGCCGGCAATCGCTGCAATGCCTTTCGTTAGCAAACCTGCTTCCGGATCGACTTTTTCTGCTGCTTCAACGGCCGCTACTGCTCCAGCGATCTTGCCTACTTCGTCCAAGAGTCCCATTTCGCCCTCCGCGAGAAAAAGTGAAGTGCCATCCTCTCACGAACTCCGCGGCTTGTCGCCAAATGTAAAATTGACTTACCAGTTTGCGGCCGCCCCGAAATGACATTGAAAGAAATGTCCACTCCGTACGCCTAAATCGCCTTCGTCACCGGCGCGGTGGCCGCCGGATCGGTGATGCTGGTGTGGGCTGTTTCCACATGACCTGCAATGCGCCGCAACCAGCCCGCATTGCCTGCAACCGTCAATTGAAAGTCATACCACTGGCTGCTGCATGACAGGTCCCAATGCGCCTCCACACTGCTCCCCGCGGGCACGGTCAGCGTGCGCGGCGCCTGTCCATAGGCGACGTCGGCCGCGGTGACCGTGAGCGGCGCGCTCCCTGCGTTTGACAGCGTCACGTAGACATTGCCGTTGGCCACGTCGTAACAGGTCACGACATCCGGCTTTGCCGCGGCATCCGCCGTGGACGAACCCGCGAAGCGCCGGAAGTAGCCGTTCGGGCCATAGACGTTCACCATATAGTTACCGTTCACGTCGAATGCCCACGTATCGGTCAACTGCTTGCCGGCTTCGACGGTGTAGCGACGCGGCATTGCAGTCGGGTCGCCCGTGTACACCCAGAAATGCGCGCCCTGCGTGCCGGTGTTCGCAAACGTCAGCGCATACCCTTGCGACTGCAACTGCCCGTTCACATGCAACTCATACGGCAGCGCCCGCGCGGGCCGCGTGCCCGCCTCCTGCGCCGTCACCAGCTGCTGAGCAGTGCTGGCCGGCGCAGCCTGCGCCGTGGAACGCGCGCATTGCAGATCGGCCTGCGCGACGTAGGTTTGCGTGCTCGGCAGCGACGGCACGGTCGAATCCGATTTCGAAAAGTCGAGCGCCGTGGTCAGGTCGCCGCAAACGGCACGGCGCCACGGCGAGATATTGGTCTCGACTACGCCGAAACGCTTTTCGATGAATTGCAGCACCGACGTGTGATCGAACACCTGCGAGCAAACGAAACCACCCTTCGACCACGGCGACACGACCGTCATCGGTACGCGCGGGCCAAGGCCGTACGGCAGATTGTCGGCGGTATACGTGCCAGTCTGCGTCGCGCTCACGACGTTGTGCCGTTCGAGCGAGATGTCCACGGTGCTCATGCCGGAGCCGGGCACCGTAGGCGCCTGCGGCGGCACCACGTGATCGAAGAAACCGTCGTTCTCGTCGTACATGATGAACAGGACGGTCTTGCTCCACACGTCGGGATTCGACGTCAGCGCGTCGAGGATCGTCGAAATGTAATTGGCGCCATAGAGCGGCGTGAATTTCGGATGCTCCGAATACGCGGCGGGCGGCAACAGCCAGGACACTTGCGGCAGTGCGCGGGCCTGCACGTCGGCCTTCAACTGTGTGAGCGTGCGTGTGCTCATCCCACGGTTCTGCAGCGACGAACCCGCCGGCGCGTTCACGAAATTCTGGAACGAGGCCAGCATGTTCGTGCCGTAGTTGCCGCTGAAATTGTCGAAGCCGGTGCCTTGCTGATAAATCTGCCAGGAGATGCCGGCCGTTTCCAGCCGCTCGGGATACGTCGTCCAGTTGAAGGGCTGCAGCTTGATAGTATCGAACTGGTTGTCGATGTAGTCGGTGTTGTCGAGTAGCGGCCCGCCACCCGTGGCGAGTGGGTCGACCATCCCCGTCATTAGATACATGCGGTTCGGGTGCGTGTTACCCGGAATTGAACAGAAGTAGTTGTCGCACACAGTGAAGGCGTCGGCGAGCGCGTAGTGGAACGGAATGTCCTCGCGCACGTGATAGCCCATCGTCATGTTGGTCTTCTGCACGGCCCACTTGTCGGCACGGCCGCTGTCGATCGCGCCGTGCGTGGTGGCCCACGTATGCGGCAAGCCGCCGATGCACTGCGCGTTGACGTTCGGATTGGTCGTGTCGTAGCGGAACGGCGCGATCACCTTCGTCTGATCCTCCTGACGCGGCTGGAACCACACCGGCTGGCCATTCGGCAGCGTCACAGGGAAACGGTCGTTATAACCGCGCACACCGCTCAGGTGACCGAGATAGTGATCGAACGAGCGGTTCTCCTGCATGAACACGACAATGTGCTGCACGTCCTGGATCGTGCCCGTGACCGAACTCGGTTCGATTGCCAACGCCTTGCGAATCGATTCGGGAAACAGGGTGGTGGCGGCTGTCGCGCCAGCCAGTCCGGCGGACAGTTTCAGAAAATCTCGACGAGTTTTGGTGACCATGCGATGGACCTAATTTGAATTCTGGACTCAGGAGGCGGGCGGGACGAAGCCCGGCGGGCAACTCATGCGCGCATTCGCGACGGTGGCGTTGCCGCATGCTGCCTTGACCGGCGTGGACGATACGCCGTCGCCGCATGCGCTGAGCAGCGCTGCCGCAGCAATAGAACAGACGAGCGCAAAAAGCCGGAATGCCGACGTCGGCATGGAAGTCTCCGTGGAAATGAACGACGGACGCGATCGCGCGTCAGCAACCGCCGCGCTCTGGCGCAAGCGGTGCCGAGACAATAGTTTCGATTTATTACATGCGAGTGTCGTGCTGGAAAGCAGATGGACTACGTGTAATTGCTAGCGCTTGGGCGGCTGCGGGTTATTCGCGGGATTAGTATCGAACCGGGTGATGCTTTTAATGCCATCGTCACTGAGGAGTGCCGTCAATTCAGCTTCGATCACGTCGGCGATTTCCTTGCCGTATATCTCGTCGCCATTCACGTAGACAGTGAACGATTGCAAGTACTTCGCTTTCTTCTCCGGGTTCTCGATTGTCTGCCGGGTCCATTGATAAAGCGGATAGTTTTCCAAGCCCTGCTTTTCCGCTTCACTCACGTAGTCAGCGAAAGCGTCGAACTGACATTTCAAGGTCGCGTTGTGCTGGCGCAGCACATTGCGAAGCGCAGCATGCGAAGCACCTGCCGGGTCAGTGCGCAGATCGTTTGCAAGTTCAGGTGAGACGGTGATTCTTAGCTGGAATTGCCATGTGGGTTCCATGTGGACCTCGGTGTCGAATCATGAGCGCGCGCTAGCGGAGATGAGTCAGTGCTATTGGCAGTAGTCCAATTTCTTGGCATGGACCGGTTAATGCTGAATTACTCCGCCTATACATCTCGCATAATAGTATTACGGACGGCTTTCAATTACAAAAAGAGAATAACTCTTCTGTCAATTTTTCTCCGGACTTGCCGATAACAGGTGAACTGCCTTTACGTAAGCGTCGAGGCGGTCGGCCACCTCATTTTGACCATAACCAAAGAGGCATTAGAAGCCCATGTTTGCTCTGCGAAGGATTCTCCTTTTAGTCCCCATTGCCGCGCTCGCCGCTTGCTCGGTTGTCGCGCCGCCCTATTCGGCTTCCGTCGACAATATCCAGACGCTGAAGAACGCATCTCCCGTGGCAACGCGTCTCGGCGCTTTCACTAACGACCCAACCGATGGCAATCACTCATCGGTACAACTGCGTGCGAATAGCATGCGCTCGCCCGTTGGCGATTCGTTTGCCCAATACCTTTCGAGTGCTCTACAGCAGGAACTGACGATCGGCCGTGCGCTTTCACCCGACGCCAAGGTCGAACTGAGCGGCGTGCTGCTGAAGAATAACGTCGATGCCAACATCGGAACAGCCACGGGCACGATCTCCGCGCGCTTCATCGTCAAGCGTGGCGCCGAGGTGCGATACGACAGCGTGAAAACCGCGACGACGCAATGGGATTCGTCGTTCGCAGCCGCGATCGCGATTCCGCGGGCGACCCAGGAGTATCCGCTCATCGTCCAGAAACTGCTCGCGTCGCTCTATGCGGATCCCGCGTTCATGCAAGCCATCCATTAATCCCTCTTTTCTCAACGAGCAGAAATCATCATGAAGCTGATGCACTTTATTCGCAGTATCGCGGTCACCGGCGCCATTGCGTCGCTCGCAGGTTGCGCACACGACATCACCATCTCCGGCGACCCGGCAGCGCTCACAGCGTCTACTACCGCAGCAACGTCGACGGCTCAAACGCAGCCGATCAACAAGACGGTTGGGCTCGTCATTACCGACGAACTGCGCGCAAAGGAAGTCGTCTCGCCAGGCGGTGGTGGCGACAAGGTGGCCTACAAACCATATCGTGATCTGGAACTCCCGATCTACGTCGAACTCAGCCAGGTGTTCAGCAATGTTGTGAAGCTGAATGCCGCGCCTGATGAGGCAACCCTCCAATCAAAAAGCCTGAGCTATGTCGTCACGCCGACCATCTCGACGACATCTTCGTCGCCGAGCCTCCTGACCTGGCCGCCGACCGACTTTTCGGTGACGCTCGTGTGTACCGTGACAGATCCGACCGGCAAGCTCGTGACGAAAAAGGAAGTGACGGGCAACGGCCACGCAGAGTTTGGCGAATTCAAGCGCAACTTCGGTCTCGCCGCACAGCGCGCGACGATTGACGCCGTGCAGAAGTTGCAGGCAGCTATGCAGGATTCGCCGGAACTGCGTCAGTAAGAGCAGGCCGCCATGATCGGCGCCCGCTGGATTCAGCGGGCGCATCGACCTGAAGCTGCTGTCAGACAAGCAGTCCATCAGCATACTGCTCTCAATCCAGCAGTTTGAAACCCCGACCCTACCCATAGAGCAGCGCGGCAGGACGCTCGCCTCGATGGCATAGCTCGTGCTTTGTAGTCCATATGGTCAAGAGCTCAGTCGCTCTGCCTTACCCCACCTATCGACTTTAGAGCAGGCGCATGACATCACAAAACCCGCGTGAAAAACTTCCGCTTTCGTACGGCACAGACTATGAACAGTTGGCTGCCAGGTTCAGGCCGATCTTCAATCGGATCGCGGAAGGTGCGCTCGAACGCGAACGCACTCGCGCGCTGCCGTACGAGCAGATTGTCTGGTTGAAGGAAGCCGGGTTCGGCGCCGTCAGAGTGCCGCGCGAATACGGGGGCGCCGGCGCGTCGCTTCCGCAACTCGTGCAACTCCTGATCGAACTGGCCGAGGCCGATTCGAGTTTGCCGCAAGCGTTGCGTGGCCACTTCGCCTTCGTCGAAGACAGAATCAACGCAGCACCCGGCGCTGCACAGGAAAAATGGCTGCAACGCTTCGTGGCGGGGGAAATCGTCGGCAATGCGTGGACCGAAGTCGGCGCGGTCAAGATCGGCGACGTGATTACGCGTGTCTCGCGCCACGGCAATCAGTGGGTCGTCAACGGAACCAAGTACTACAGCACGGGCAGCATTTTTGCCGACTGGATCGACGTCTACGCCCAGCGCGACGACAACGGCGCCGACGTCATCGCCGCAGTGAGCACGCACCAGCCAGGCGTCAAACAAAGCGACGACTGGGATGGCTTCGGTCAGCGCACCACCGGAAGCGGGACGTCCGTATTCGAAAACGCCGTGGTCGACGAAGAGAACATCATCGACTTCGCCACGCGCTTCAAATACCAGACAGCGTTCTATCAACTCGTGCTGATCGCGGTTATCGCAGGTACTGGGCGCGCCGCATTGCGTGACATCTCGCATGAAGTGCGCAAACGCACCCGGGTGTACAGTCACGGCAACGCGCCACGCGTCAGCGAAGACGCCCAGGTGCAGCAGGTGGTCGGGCAAATAGCGGCACGCGTGTATGCGGCGGAGGCCGCGGCCGTGCGAGCCGCGGAACCCTCACAAAGAGCGTACGAAACGCGCTTCGGCGCGGACCGCGATGTTGAACACGCAGCGAACGTGGCGGCCGAAATCGAATCGGCAAAAGCCCAGGTCGCCGTGGCCAGTTTGATTTTGCAGGCGACCACCGACCTGTTCAATGCACTCGGTGCTTCGGGCACAAGCGAGAACAAACTACTGGACCGCCACTGGCGAAACGCGCGCACTGCAGCGTCGCACAATCCGCTGATCTATAAGGAGCGGATTGTGGGCGACTGGGAAATCAACCGCAAAGAGCCGCCCTTCGTCTGGCAGATCGGCAACAGCAGAACCGCGGCATAGTCCGCTACCGCCGCGAACGCGGCGATACACAGCAACAACGCAGCGACATGCGGACTGGTCTCGCGGCCGGTCTGCTTTGACTTCTAAATGCACGCAAAAGGCAGGACTGCGCCCACTATCCGCTATCACGCATGTGAGCTTACTTCTGCGCGGAAATCTGCTTCGCCCGAATCAAGCGCGCCCGCAACACATTGCGACTAATGCCCAGCAGCCTCGCCGCCTGAATCTGATTCCGGTTGCAGAAGTCGAACGCCACGCGCATCACCGTGTCTTCGATCTGTTCGAACAGATTGCCTTCCGCGCGATCGAAGAGATGGCGCAATGCCCCCTCCAGTCCTTCCAACGGCGTAGACGCAACAGGTTCACTGGCCGCTCGCCGCGCGGCGTGAATCCCGAACGACGACATCTGCAAATCGCCCTCGCCCAGCGAATCGCTGCGGCACACCAACAACGCGTAGTGAATGACGTTCTCAAGTTCACGAATATTGCCGGGCCAACTATGTTCCAGCAGCTTTCGCTCCGCGCGCGGCTCGATGTCGACGGGACCGTAGCCCAACCGGTTCCGATACTCTTCAATGAAGTAGCGGGCCAGCGGCAATATATCGCCAGGCCGATCGCGCAGCGTCGGTACAGCCAGATGCACGACGTTCAGGCGATAAAACAGGTCCTCGCGGAAATGGCCTGCCGCCACCGCGTCCTGCAAATGCACATTGGTGGCCGCCAGCACCCGCACGTCGATGGGAATGCTCCGGCGCGAGCCGAGCCGCACGATCTCACGCTCCTGCAACACGCGCAGCAGCTTGACCTGCATCGATAGCGGCAGATCGCCTATCTCGTCCAGAAACAGCGTCCCGCCATTCGCCGCTTCGAACCAGCCGGGTTTGGCGCAGAACGCGCCGGTGAACGCGCCCTTCTCGTGGCCGAACAACTCGCTCTCCACCAGCGACTCGGAGAAAGCCCCGCAATTGACCGCCACAAACGGGCCGTCCTTGCGAGCACTCAGGTTATGCACATGACGCGCGACCAACTCCTTACCCGTCCCTGTCTCGCCGATCACGAGCACGTTAGCGTCGCTCGGCGCCACCATGCGAATACGTTCGAGTAACGCCAGCGATTGCGGGTCCGAGAAGACCTGGACGGTCGCGCGAATCGAGGTGGTCAGCGTGCGCTTGTCGGGCATCGTCAACAAAGGCGGCACTTCCGTTCGCGCGATGGCTGGCCGGTCTGGCAACACGTGATTAAATGTGATCGCGAGCCGTTGCGCGATCTGCAGCGGCGTTTCAGTGACCGATGCCTCCGCGCTCGGTGGCAGAGAAGCCGGCGCGTCCGGCAGTACGTAGGTCGAATTCATATGGTCAAGGACACTCACTCCGCTACGTGCGGGCGTGGACCGTCCTCTGTCGGCTGACGGGCGTTGAACGGCATCGATCAGGGTTGCTTCCTCAAAAGCGTATTCTGAACATCTACCGCGACTTCCGATGCATTTTGTTGTGGTATCCAAAGTTGAATTGCTGCTTACGCAGCAGCATCGGTATGGATGCTGCCTCTGCACCAGCACCGCCTTCCCTTACTGCCTCCCAGGCAGCAGGCCTGTTGGAATACTGAAAGCGCGCGCGTCCATCGCTGACACCCGGCACTGCTTCTCCGGCAGCAGCACCGAGGCCATCTTGCTTCGCCAGCTTCATACGTCACCCTGCCCCGTAACTAGCCGGCCAACGCCGCGGAAATCGGCATCATGCCGGTCGATAAGATCTCTCAAGCCTTATCCGCGGAATGCGCAGCGAGCCGTTTTTCGAGGTGCGGGATCTCTTCACCCCGGACCGGCTTTCCCAGAAGAAAACCCTGCGCATGCGTGCATCCGCAGACGCGCACGAAATTCAACTGCTCCTGCGTCTCAATGCCTTCCGCCGTGGTGGGCATGCCGATTTCCCGTGCCAAAGCCACAATCCCGCGAACCACGGCCGCGGATTCGCGTCGATGCACAGACTCCTTCACGAACGAACTGTCGATCTTGAGCTTGTCGAATGAGAAGCGCACAAGCGTCGACATGGTCGAGAATCCGGTGCCGAAATCGTCGAGCGCGAGGCCGATTCCCAATGCGCGAAGCTTCTCGACGTTGTGCCGGGTGACGATATCGTCGCTCAACAACACCGTTTCCGTGACTTCGATATTCAGGCGCGCGGGCGGCAATCCCGTCTTGCCGAGGATCGCCTCAACCGCCGACGCGAACGATTCCTCCCGCAATTGCACCGGCGAAACATTCACGGCGACGCTCACTGCATCACGCCACGTGGCAGCTTCGGTGCAGGATTGCAGCAGCGCCCACTCGCCGAGTGCAAGGATGAGGCCCGTACGTTCGGCTGTGGGAATAAATGCGGAAGGAGAAAGCTCACCGCGAGTCGGATGCGTCCAGCGAAGCAGCGCCTCGCGGCCGGAAATCGTATCGTCGGCGAGATCGACGATCGGCTGGTACTCCATGCGCAGATCGCTGTAAGACTGCATCGCCCCTTCCAGATCGCTTCGCAGAAGGCTCAAACTTTCGTCGGAGGCGTGCCTGACGGCATCGAAGATAGAGAAGGCACTTTTGCCACTGCGTTTGACGGCGTACAACGCGCGGTCCGCGCAGATCAGCAATTGCGGTCCTGTCTTTGCGTGCTCGGGATAGAGCGAGACGCCCACGCTCGCACCGATATGCACCAACGCTTCGCTGAGTGTGAAAGGACGCGCCAGCGTTTTGACGATACGGTCTGCCAGCAAATGGACGTCGCGGGTCAACGCCGTGCCGTCGGTAATGGCGACAAACTCATCGCCGGCGAGGCGTCCGACCAGATCGCCGGCCGGCAGTACTTCACGCAATCGAATCGCCGCTTCCTGAAGAATCTGATCGCCGGCGGCGTGACCCAGGCTGTCATTGATAGCCTTGAAGCCGTCAAGGTCGATCAGTAGAACCGCGAATCGATGATTCAGTCGTAACGAGCCGGCCGCAGTGCGTTCCAGCAGAAGCTCGGTAATGCGGGCGCGGTTAGGAAGGCCAGTGAGACTGTCCTGGTGAGCCAGCCGATGACTGCTTTCGCGCGCCAGCAGTAAGGCAACGGTGTCGCGATTGCTGCGCAATGCCACAGTAAAGAAACCCGCCGCGCAAAACGGCGCCTGAAACAGCAGCACAAGTTTGCCGGAGCCGGGAGACAGCGCCGCCCCCCAACCCAACAGCCCGAGAATGAACGATATCTGGAGAAGCACCAGCCTGGGTGTGCCTGCGTTGCGTCCGGCCAATCCGCCGATCACACCCACCGCGCAAACGTTGCCGAGCAGAAAAAGTGTCTGATTTCCGCTGGTATTGCACAAAAAAGTGCCAAAGCCGAACAGGGCCGCCCAGAGAAGACTGGCAAAGAGAAAAGCCGAGGTAGGGGTGGGCAGGTTGCGGGCACTGCGCTCGCAGCACAGCCAGATCAACGCGAGACGCGTCATCAGCAGCGCGACCACGGCGCTGCCCCACCACGCGTAAAGGGCTCTTGGATAAAGATAGTAAGCGGTTGCGCAGACACTGATTTCGCAGATCGACGCAAAGACAATCGATGCGGTTCGCGTGAACAGGTTGGCAAGCAATATTTGCCGATTGTCGGCGCTCAGGTTCTGAGCGGAGGACACCACCCATTTGAAAAATGGAGACCTTGGTTCGCTGAAAGCCATGACCTACGCATTTTTAATGGTTAGTGGATCGAATCGGACACGCCTCGCAATTATTACGTAAACACAAAACGTCCGTTACAACGCAATGGCGCTGGCTTATTAGACACCCTTATTAGACAGCATTACGCCTGTGCAACAGGCAATGCGGCACCGCCTCTCGTCCGAAGACGTGAGTATCTCTTGCGGATTGCTTCACGCTCCGGCGAGAGAGGCGGTCATTCAGGCTATTTCTACGGGCACCCGTTTTGCCAGCGCACACATCAGTTCGTACCCGATCGTCCCGGAAGCGTGAGCGACGTCATCGATCTTGATCTGTTCCCCCCACAGTTCGACCTTTGAGCCGATCTGCGCACGCGGGCACGGTGTCAAATCGACAGTGAGCATGTCCATCGAAACACGGCCCACCACCTGCGTCATGACGCCGTCGATTGCGATTGGCGTACCCGTCGATGCGTGCCGTGGATATCCGTCCGCATACCCGCATGCGACCACACCAATGCGCATCTCGCGGTTCGCAGCGAAGGCACGGCCGTACCCAACCGTTTCCTCCGCCGACAATGACTGCACACCGATCACTTCGCTCCTGAGCGTCATCGAAGCGCGCAAGCCCACGTCGTCAATGTGACGCGACTGGCCGGTGGGCGAACCGCCATACAGCACGACACCTGGTCGCACCCAGTCACGATGCGCCTGGGGATGCCACAAAACGGCCGCTGAATTCGCGAGGCTTCGTTGACCCGGTATATCTTGAGTCACCGCATCGAAGCGATCCATCTGCCACGCCACGTCGCCGTCGTCAGCATTCGCGAAATGGCTCATCAACGTGATGTCCGCAATACCCGGAATCGATCTGGCCTGCTCCCACGCGGTGCGGTACGCGTCGGGCCGGAATCCGAGGCGATTCATCCCGGAGTTCATCTTCAGATGCACGTTGACACGCTCATGCGACGACGACAGGCGCAACAGATCGAGTTGCTCACGGCAATGCACGGCCATGGAAAGATCGAACTGCTGGGCGATTTGCACGTCACCTGGCTTGAACACGCCTTCCAGAAGAAGAATCGGCTTGGTCCAACCCAACTCACGCACACGGACTGCTTCGTCGAGATCGAGCAATGCAATGCCGTCGGCATTCGCGAGTGCCGGAAAAACGCGATCGATTCCGTGTCCATATGCGTTGGCTTTGACCACGGCCCAAGCCCGTGATCGAGATGCCCGTTGCTTGACGATGGAGAGGTTGTGGCTGACTGCGGCGGGATGAATCTGTGCAACGATCGGGCGTGGCATAGGAGGCGTTGAGAGCTGGTTTGGAAAGGGAATGGATGCCCGTTGGTAAAGACCAGTGTTACGGTCTATAGGCAGCTTTTTCCACTATCGTATCCAGCTCAAGCCAGTTTTTGTTACTGTATTGTTTTGATTTTTGGGTTTATCTATCCCTACTCACACGTTACGGATTCACGCCGGTCGCGCGGCAATAGAAAGTCCGCAGGTTGACGGGCCACGGCGTTCGCTGCATGTCCAGTTGCCGCTGCGACCATGACCGCAGTGACCCGTCACAACGCAGCATCCAACTCACGGATCGTCTGGTAAAGAACCCGCGTGCCGTCGAGCAACTGCTGTGGCTCGATCCACTCCTCCGGACAATGACTGCGCCCGTTCAGACACGGGATGAAGATCATCCCGATAGGGCCGGTCGGCGCGACATACACCGCGTCGTGCCCCGCACCGCTCGGCAGACGCATGGTGGCGTATCCCAACGCCCCCGCTGCCCGTTCGACGGCATCCATCACAAGCGGCTGGCAGTCGGTTGGTTTGGCGCGACTGACATGCGCCGCGCTTGCGGACACGCGCAATTCAGCGAGATCAGCCGTGGCGCCGGCCATCAGGTCTTCCGGAAAACATTCGAGGATTGCGTCGCTGTCGCTGCGGACCTCCAGCATCAGTTCGACATGCCCTGGCACCGCATTCGGCACGTTCGGCGTCATCGCAATCCGGCCTATCGTCGGTGTATGTGCTGGGTGTATTCCGGAAAGCAGCAGGAGATGCGCAGGTTGCTCAGATCGCTGGATTCAATCCGTCTGGAAATCAGAAGCAGGCAGTTGGGCGCCTCGGAATCCGCAGCGTATTCTGAGGTCGAGAGGTAAGGCGGATCTGCGGTCTTCCCATTCTTAAAGCAGGTCCGGATTGACCTTGGACACTTCAGGTGCGAGCTGCAAAAGCCTGTTTGCCTGCGCGCAAATGAAGTCGGAAATCTTTCGCACCCTTGCTCGCTCGTCGTCACCGACATACACCTCGGACTGCGCAAGCCCGGGCGCAAACTTCAAGGCAGCCAAAGACATGCGCTCCAGCTCCCGCGCTAGAAGCGCCGGCCGTGTGCGGGTGCTCTGTGCGAACAGAGCAAGCTCAAACGGGGTGATTTCCTCGAGAAGGAACGCATCCCCATAAGCCATAGCCATTTCCTGGTCCACGTTCGCGTTGTCCGCGTAGGCGCTCACCGAGACCAGGTCATAAAGCGGCGCGGGTGTGAGGCGCGTGCGGCGGACGAAATACGAGATGTTTTTCCCGTGTGCGTCGCTATTGCCAATGAGCAACTGGAAAATCGCCCACCGGAGCATGAATGACCGGGCGTGCGCTGGAAGTTCGAAGTGTTGTTGCGAGAACAGCTTCTCAAAGCTCGCGCCTTCCCGGATGTTTCGCACATCCAGCGTACGGCCATAATTGCGCTCGTACTTCAACTGCGACGGCAGGTCCAATGCCTGGCAGCCATCGATGACATGCACTCGGCCGACCGCCTTGATTTGCCCTGGATTATCCGCGTCGACTTGCGCTACCCGGTCGAATCTCTCAATAAGCAATATTGGCTCAGGAATGCGGCGGATGGCGACCGGTGCGGCCGGTAACCCCATCTGTGCGGCAAGCGTCATGCAGTAATGCTCGTTGGCGACCATGAACGGCGTAGCCGTGTTCCGCGATTCCGGCTTCAGGATATGCGTGGAGCTGAGAGAACCATCAACCAGCGAGATGCGATTGCCCTCCACCATCACCTGCAGCTTGTCCTGGTAGCCCGCAACAGACAGGCGCACTTTCTTGTCCCAGACGGGAAACGGAATCTGCTCGCGCTCCTTGATTCGCTGGCTCAACTCTTCAACAGGAATGTCTCGCCGGATGGGCTCATCGGCGGGCACCTCCCCGGCTGCCTCGTTTTCGGCGGCAGTGAAACTGAACGCGCCGACCGGCTCCTTCCCGAGCATACGAATCAGGCCAAAGATATTGTCCTTGGACATCTGCGCAAAGCCCGCGGCCACTTCGAGCGCGCGACCTTCCGGCAGCAGGTTTCCGAGAAACCGCTGCACCGCGCCGGCCGCCGGCGCCTCCCCCGTATGAAGGATGTGCGGCGAGAGCGAAAAAGCGCTCCGCCGGTCTTGCCAGGCTTGCTCGTAGCGGAAGCTGTACTGGTTCTGCACGGCATCGAAGCCGAGGTGGCCAACGGTGTCACCGTTTGTCGAAATGCGGAGGAAATGTTCCATCAGACGCTCTCCCCAGCCGAAGGCCTGAGCGCCCTCACTGCGTCCTCTGCTTCGCTGGGCGTGAGGATAAGCATCTTCAGGCCCAGTCCCTCGAGCACCTTGAACAGCTTCTCCAGGCCAACGGATTCCCCGCGCTCCACCTTTGAAAGGAGGTTGTGGCTTACGCCGACCTGGTCCGCGGCGTCATCGATGCGCAACTCGTTTCTTGCTCGCTGATTGCGCACGAGACGCCCGAGCGAAGGAAGGTCGTGCACGACTGGGTCGAGAGCATCGATTGCGCGAGGTAGTGTTCGGGCCATAGTTCACAGATTTTCACAATAATCGCAGTGTGGCGAGCTATCGATCTATAGTTCACCGATTTCTACAATTATAGTCCAATCGCTATCGACAAAGCAATAGTTCACCGATTTCTACAGTTATGACAAGAAAATGCTCGAAGCGCGGGTAGTTCACCGAAAACGACGATTATCAACACCAAGCCAATCTCAGGCGGATAGTTCACGTTTTTTCACAATTAACGTCCTTCCATAGCGAACGCGGCGGCGTGCCACAGGTTCGGGGCGGGGCGAATCCGGATAGAGATGAGTGACATGACCTCAACGGTCATGCGGGTCAGCAGAGGAAGCTCCTGGAAATGCCGGCCCAGCGCCGCGCCGCGGAACACGCGCGGCGTGCCGTTGCCCGTTATCACCCGGTTAATTGAACCGCAAATCGTGTGACTCTCGGTGCCGTAGAAAATCTCGATGGCTTCGCCGTCGGCGACACCAAGCCGACGAGGTTTTATTGCACCTGTGCTGCCTGACGTTGCGCGGCTTGCTGTTGCGCATGCTGCTTCGCAAGGTGCCTGCCGACCATGCAGCCGCCGACAGCACCAACCACAGCGTGGTGCCCCGCGTAATGCCCGGCGCCCCCACCTACCACCGCGCCCTTGAGGCAGCCTGCGGCGTTTGCCGAGCCTGCCGTTGCGAAGGCCAGCGTCGTTGCAATCAAGGCGATTCTTATCGGGCTAGCTTTCATTCGAAGTTACTCAGAGATTGGATTTTTCAGATGCGGCGGCTTGCGGCGTCGTTTCAATACCCGCGCCAATCACGATGCTCGCGCCACTCGTGCTCACGCCATTCCTGGCGGCGCCATTCACGTTCACGCCACTCGCGACGTTCGCGCCATTCACGGGCTCGCCAGTCGTCACCACCGCCGTACGCGACGGCGACAGGTGCGGGAGCATACACAACGGGCGGTGGCGGTGCGTACACTGGTTCTGCAGGCGCATAGACGGCTCCGGGGATGCCCAATCCAATGGCGACGTCGACGTGTGCCGATGCTGCCGTCGATGCTGCCAGTACTGCCAGACCGAGCGCTGCGCCGAGAATTTTCTTGTTCATCTTCGCTACTCCTCGCACATTGAGTGCAATGTCAGTGACTACGGCTCGGAGTGTAAGGAGCGATGTCGGACACATGTGAAACGGCGGTGCGAGATTCCTAACATGGGATTACTCCTGAAGGCGTACCGCGTAGGCGATACGCCTTCAGAACCTGCGTTGTGCCGTGTGGCAAGTGAACGGGGTAACGCTACCACGCAACTGAACTTGAACAGTCATGTGACGTGAACTAGCCTTAACGTCTAGCCGGAAGCAAGCCTTTGGTATCGAGCCTCGTCAGAGGTGCGAGCCCCCTGTAGCGAACGTTTGACCTATCCGGTTCCCGGCTAGCGCTGTAGGACCTGGGTAGGAAACAGGTTCGTGTCACGAGACCTCCCGTGCCGTGCCCCCGGTGATTTCTTCGGGCTGGGACATTCGTAGGCGACTTCGTCGCCCTGATGCCGTTATATCGGAGGGAGCATGTCCGTTGACAACATTAAGACCATCGTCATAGTCATGATGGAGAATAGGTCTTTCGACCACGTTCTTGGCTACCTGAGCCTCAACGGGAAGGATGTCAACGGCCTCTCGGCCGACCCCACCTGGCGACAGAACTTCACGAACCTCTACGGCGACAAAACGTATGCCCTACATGCGCTTTCGCCGTCGACCCAACTTATCCCCGACCCGCCGCATGACCGCACGCCGATTTCGATGCAAATAAACACGCCGTGCGCGAATGGGGGCTGTCCCGAACTGGGTGGATTCGTCGCGAGCTATGCGACACGAAACCCTGCGCCAGCCGACCTATCGATGGTGATGGGCTACTACACGGCCGGTGCGTTGCCTACTTATGATTTTTTCGCAAAAAATTTCACGATCTGCGATAGCTGGTTTGCGCCACTTCCGACGGGAACCCAGGCAAATCGCCTGATGGCAATGGCGGGAGAGAGTGCGATTAGCGACAATGTTTCTGGTTTTCTTCCCGAGCAGTCCCTTGTTTACGACTGGCTGACCACACACGGCGCAAGTTGGTGTGTCTACCAGTCGGGAGGCTTCTTCCCGTTCTTCAGCTTGATGCCCAAGTGGTTGCCTGAGATAGTAACTTCGCTTGCCTTGCCGCTGGATGGCAATGGAGGGAGGTTCAGGCGGTATTCGCGCTTCAAGGCAGACTGGACGAACAGTAGCAATTTGCCTCAAGTCATTTTCATCGAGCCGGAATACACGGACGGGCCGCACGGGGTCCCGAATGACGACCATTCGCCTACTGGCGTCGCCCCAGGGCAAGCGTTCCTTGCCGATATTTATCAAACGATTTCTGCGTCCGAGCGATGGGATGAGACGCTGATGATTGTCACGTATGACGAGCACGGGGGATTTTTCGACCACGTAAGCCCACTTAACATTTCGGCTGAGGTCGCCGGTTATCAGTTTGAAACTACTGGGCTGCGTGTACCCGCATTCCTGGTCTCGCCCTATGTCGCGCCCGGGGGCGTCTTCTCCGGTAACCTGGACCATACGTCGATACTTCAGCTTCTCGCAGATAAATTCAACGCTGGTAGCACGTACTCTGCTTCGGTCAGCGCGCGCACACAACTTTCGAAGCTCAGCTCCGCTCTCTCTGAAACCAGAACACCTGGCTCTGCACCGAATCTAAATATCCCCATACCAGGCAACTCACCTGTACCGGCTCCCCTCTCGCCACCGACCGGCTTCTCGGCATGCGCGCAAGCCTTTCGTAGCGTCGCGCTTAAGGTTCAACAGGACCATCCGGAGTTGCTGTCTTCGCCGAACTGGGGCGACCTTGCGAGCTTTGTTGCGACATACAAGGGTGGGGCGTGAATTGGCGCGAAGTCTCCGGCTGCAAAGACGGCCGTTTCTGCTCTCAAGAAGGTCTCTGCGAAGAAGGCAACAAGCGAGAAACTTACTGACGCATCTCGACGAACCAAGGCGCCTGCTCTCTCTCAGGCACTTTGCATTTCAGCGCCAGGTCGCGGAACGCCTCACTAGCGCTAGACTGGCTTGAGCAACCGGAAGGAGACTTGGATGATACGCAAGACGCTCAATGCCTCGCAGCTTCAGCAGGAGGTCAACCGGCGAATCCATCGACTGCAGGAAATCGTCGAGGATGGCGTGAAGATTCGTGTGCCGCGGCCGCAGTTGCAAGAGGCTGACAAGACGGGCTGCAACTGGAACATGACCCACTTCGGCAACGCGGTCGGCTTCGAGCGCGACATCGAGGGCGTGCTCAAGGCCGTGCGTGCGGAATACAACCTCAATACCGAAGTGAAAGACACCGGCAACCCGTTTGGGGACTAACCGCGAACGACATCGATTCGTTGTTCGTTTTTGACGGCGTGGGCACGAATGATGCGCGTATCTCAAATGGTCTGCCTCGCGACGCCCCGTCGCAGATATTCCTCGCTTTGAAACGTCAGCGCAGCGTCCGGAAACTCACGCGAACTTCTTCCGTGAACGCCTGCGGCTGTTCCCACGCCGCAAAGTGCCCGCCTTTCGGAAGCCGGTTATAGTGAATCAGCTTCTCATAAGCGTGCTCCGTCCAGCTCTGCGGCGCTGCGTAGATTTCATCCGGAAACACGCTGACGGCAACGGGAATCGCAACGTGCTTCGGCGCGAAGAAGTTTAACTTGTTCTCCCAATACAGCCGTGCCGACGAAACGGCCGTATTCGTCACCCAGTAGAGCGTGACGTTGTCGAGCACGTCATCTCGCGTCAGGCCCTCGCTCTGACCGTCAAAGACGCGGGCAATCATCGCCTGACTCGCGGCGTCGTGATCGAGCATCCATGCAGCGAGGCCGATAGGCGAATCTTCGATCCCATACAGCGTCTGCGGACGGTTCGCCATCTCTTGCGCATAGCCGAGACCGTGCCTGTAGAAGTAGTCGAGCTGATCGAACGCGTGCTTCTCATCCGGCGAGAGGCTGGCCGGCGGCGGGTTTCCATACTTCAGTGTATTGGCAATGTCGTCCGGTACGGTGGCCGGCATGTTGGTATGAATGCCCAGCAGTTCCGGCGGCGCGATGAGCGCCATCTGTTCCGTGACCGCATTGCCCCAGTCGCCTCCTTGCGCCACGTAGCGTGTGTATCCAAGGCGCTTCATCAACACGATCCACGCGCGCGCGATACGTGCAGGATCCCAGCCCGTCGCAGTCGGCGCGCCTGAGAAGCCGTAGCCCGGCAACGAAGGGATCACTACGTCGAAAGCGTCCGAGGCATTTCCACCATGTGCCGTTGGATTGGTCAACGGATCGATGATCTTCAACTGCTCGATGATCGAGCCAGGCCATCCGTGCGTGACGATGACCGGTAACGCATTCTGATGTTTCGAACGAACGTGGATGAAATGAATGTCTAGCCCATCGATCTCGGTGACGAATTGCGGCAGCGAATTCAATCTCGCTTCGACCTTACGCCAGTTGTAATCTGTCGACCAATACTGCGCGAGCTTTTGCATCGTCGCAAGCTGCACGCCTTGCGATGCATCCGTGACCGTTTCGCGTTCCGGCCAACGTGTCGACTTGATGCGTCTGCGCAAATCGACGAGTTGTGATTCCGGCACATGCACACGAAGTGGACGGATCGTGGTTTTGTCGCCGCCCCCCGCTGGGGCAACTTCGGCAATGGATTGACTCGGTTCCGCAAAGGCGTACCGGCTCAGTGAGGCCGCAGCAAGGGACGCCGTTGCCATACCAATGAAACGACGACGCGACGGCGCATGGGGATCGATAATATCTAACACGCAAACTCCTACATCAACTTAGTAATCTTAACGATAAATTAAAAGACACAATTTATTGACTATCTCGTCCGCTTCACGTTCCTTATTTCGTCACAACCCCCTTGCTTGCCGCCGCGATGATCGCATCGGCAACAGCCTTCGGATGACTCAGCATTGCGACGTGACTCGAATCGACATGAATCGTCGTTGCGCCGATCTCCCTTGCCATTGCTTCCTCTGCGCGCGGATCGATCATGCGATCCTGGTCGGCGACCACGAACCAGGACGGCTTCGTGTGCCACGCAGCGATACTCACCTTGTCGTCCAGACAGCCCGCGAACCACGGTCCTTGCGTCGTCGCGAGGACACGTGCTTGCGCCGTCGGCAGATCCTGGGCGAAATCATTGATCACCGCGTTGGTGGACAACGTCAGGAAGTTTGCGGAGTCTTTCCTCAGTTCGCCTGCCCAGACCGGGGCCGGCTGGTTTTTCATCATGTCGTTGACCGATGCGCCGCTGTCCGGAACGAGAGCGGCTACATACACGAGCGCCTTGACTTTGTCGTCGTCGCCAGCCTGAGTGATCACGAAACCGCCCCACGAATGCCCTACGAGCACAACGGGGCCAGTTTGCTGTTCTATTGCGCGCCTCGTTGCCGCCGTGTCATCCGCGAGCGAGCTGAGCGGGTTCTGAACTGAAACCACATGAAGACCACGCGCCTCGAGCAGCGGGATCACCCTATCCCAGCTTGATCCGTCAGCGAAAGCCCCGTGCACAAGGACGACGTTCGTTCCTTTCAGGTCCTGCGGCGGGGCAGCATGGGCCGCGTGCAGCGCGAACACGCTGCCAAGCAGAAGCGCGGACGTGAGATATCTCTTCAACAGAAGATACATGATGGAATCCTTACCAAATGTGTGGAGTGAGCAGGTAGCATCGCAGGCAGCTCGCGCGGAACCGGGTCGGTCAAATGACCGGCACCACCTCTGTCGGTCGAGAAGCCGGCTGGATTTCTGTCCTTAAGGCGCGGCACGTGAACGCTTAGTAGCTTGCGACTTCGATCACTGCGTCCGCAAAGGCCTTGGAGGCTTCCTGCGGCAGGTTGTGACCGATTCCACCTGTGATGCTGCGGTGCGCGTATTTGCCGACGAACTTCTTCGCATACGCCTCAGGCTCCGGATGCGAAACGCCGTTCGCGTCGCCTTCAAGGGTGATCGTCGGCACGGCGATGACCGGCGAGGCCAGAGGACTAGTGGCCGTTGAGCAATGCAACACATAGGGCCACCCCGAAAGCGTACGTTCCCAGGGCCCCGATCGCTCGGGCTGGATTGGGCTTCGACATGGACGGCCAGGCAACTAGCGCGACCACCAGGAGCAAGCGGCAGGCAGTTGCGCCTACCATGCACCAGAGTTCCCAGTGATGCGGATGCTGAGAGCCGAGGTACAAAAAGAGCACCGCGAAGAATGGAGCGTACTCGGCGGTGTTGCCGTGAGCGCGAACCAGTTTGCTTAGCAACTGATCAGGCTCAGGTGCGTAGCCACTCAGCACGCCAACGCGAAAGCGCAGGATAGAAATGGAGAGTCCGAGAGCGAACAGGAGGAGGCCAAGGGCAGCGGTACAGGCCAGTGCGATGCTATTCATTCGATACTCCTTGCTTGGCGCCCGGTAACCACGGCGGTGCCCTTTGACTGCTTCTGGATCATGTGAAATCTCCCTGGAAGATGAACGCTCTTTCGACATGCCTATCGTAAGGCCCTGGACGATGGCTTGAAAGACGTAAATCCGATGTTTTAGGACAACCAATGCTTTCGGACATGTCCCGGAATTGCATCATTGCTGGCGCAGGACTATGATTGGCTCAAATTGCCGATATCTGCATTTTGGGACATCCTATGAAGACCGTTGCCTTGTTGCTCTTCCCGGGGTTCGAGATCCTCGACCTCGCCGTCATTGCCGTGTTCGAGTTGGCGAACAAGGAACTCGGGTACGAGTCGTATCGGCAAGTCCGGCTGTCCGAAGCCGGGGGGCCGGTTCCAAGCTACTCGGGCGCAACGGTAGACTCGCGCAAGTTCCGGAACGCCGCGTTCGATACGCTGCTGGTCCTCGGCGCCATCCCCGCCCCGACTTCCACACCGAGGATGAGGTCATTCCTGAAGCGCGCCGAACAGGCTTGCAGGCGAGTGGGCAGCATCTGCACCGGCGCGTTCATTCTCGCGGAAGCAGGGGTCCTCGACGGCCGCCGTGCAACGACCCACTGGTCCGCGGCTCAGGAGCTTCAGCGGCGACACCCGGACGTGAAGGTTCTGCCGGACCGAATCTTCACGAACGACGGCGGCGTGTGGACATCGGCTGGCATGACCGCATGCATCGACCTGGCTTTGGCCATGGTCGAAGAAGACCATGGAGAGGAGGTGGCGAAGGTCGTGGCGAAGAAACTGGTGGTCTACCACCGGCGTACCAGCGGCCAGTCCCAGTTCTCGGCGCTGCTGGAGCTTCAGCCCAGATCAGACCGCATACAGAAGGTGCTTTCATTCGCCAGAGCTAACCTTCACCTGGATCTTTCCGTGGAGGTCATCGCTGACGCCGCGCATGTGAGCCCAAGACAACTGAGCCGAATCTTCAAGATTGAGACCGGACAGTCTCCTGCGCAGGCAGTGGAGAAGCTGCGCGTCGATGTCGCTCGCAGCCTCGTCGACGCTGGGGAGCTCTCACTTACAGTGATCGCCAGGGAGACCGGTTTCGGCGACACCGAAAGGATGCGCAGAGCATTCGTCAGGACGTTGGGCCAACCTCCCCAGACCATCCGCCGGGTTGCAAGGCAGCAAGCTGCCTAGCCAGGCGGGCCCCTCGCACTGTGGGTTTTTCCCGTTGGGGGCGCGGTGTCGTCCAGGTACTCGATTCCAGGTACGCGATACGCAGTTTTCAGATGCCGTATTTCCTTAGAGGAATGGCGAGATGTTCGCTATTGCACGCGTCACGTAGGTCTCCTTCTCTCCCACTGGGGCGACATACTGAATCGCGTTGCGTGCAGCCTCGACACCCTCCAGACGCGCGATGAACCAGGCCGCCAGATACTGCGACGACAGGCACCCGCCTGCCGTCGCGACGTTCTGCTTCGCCACGAACGGCTGGTTGAGCACCGCCACGCCGGCTTCTTCGACCCACGGTTTGGTGGTCACGTCCGTACACGCCGGAACGCCGTCCAGCAGGCCCAGCTTCGCAAGTATCAGCGTGCCCGAGCACTGCGCACCGAGCAACTGGCGCGTCGGGTCGAGCCTTAGCTGCGACATCAACTCGGCATCGGCAGCAACGTCCCGGGTCTTTATCCCGCTGCCGACCAGCACCGCGTCGGCCTCGCATGCGTCCTGCAGCGACGCTTGCGCCTCCAGCGCCACGCCGTTCATCGACCGCACCCTCGCTGACGGGCTGGCGATCGAAACCCGCCAGCCGGGCTTTTTGACCCGGTTGAGGATGTTTAGCGCGATCAGCGAGTCGAGTTCGTTAAAGCCCTCAAAGGTCAGGATGGCGATGTGCATGACGTCCTCGTGCGGGTAGAGAGGTTGTGATGAGCCATCGTAGAGCCGATAATTAATACAATCAAATAATTGTCATGGATACATTCCGATATGGCTCAGCCGCGCTACAAGCAACTGGTCGACCGTCTCGCGGCCGATATCCGTGCAGGCCGTCTGCGTCCCGGGACGCGTCTGCCAACGCACCGCGACCTCGCTGCTCGCGAAGGCCTGGCGCTGGTCACGGCCACGCGTGTTTATGCGGAGTTGCAGGAGATGGGTTTGGTGAGCGGCGAAACCGGCCGTGGCACATTCGTCAAGGAGGCGCTCCCTCGAGGTCAGGGCATCGACCTGAGTGCGTGGAGCGCGGACACAGTAGACCTGAGCTTCAACTATCCGTCGTCGCCCGGCCAGACTGACCTTCTCAGGGCGGCGCTGCGCCAACTCGCTGTTGCAGGTGACCTGGAGTCTCTGCTTCGATACCAGCCCCACGGCGGGCGCGAGCACGAGCGCGCGACGGCGGCGCGTCACCTGGCCAGCCGGGGGTTGCCAGCAACGGTCGAAACGACATTGCTCGTGAGCGGCGCACAGCACGGGTTGACGACGGCCGCCATGGCGTTACTCGAGCCCGGCGACGTCGTGGCGGTGGACGCGCTGACTTACCCGGGATTCAAACTCGCTGCCGAGGCCAATCGGCTGGAGCTCGTGCCGATCCCGGCCGCTGGGCGCGGCCCCGATCTGGGCGCATTGGCGGCTCTGTGCAAGCAACGACGAGTACGCGCCGTCTACGTCATGCCGACGCTGCACAACCCGCTTGGCTGGGTGATGAGCGCGACGCGATGTCGGGACCTTGTCGCCATCGCCCGGCACCACGGACTGATACTCATCGAAGACGGGGCCTACGCATTCCTGGCTGAAGGTGCGCCGCCTCCGTTGGCATCGCTTGCGCCGGAGGCGACGGTCTATGTATCGAGCTTGTCGAAGAGTGTCGCGACAGGGCTGCGCGTCGGTTTCGTCTGTGCACCGAGCAAATGGATTCCCAAGCTCGAACGGGCGATCCGGGCGACAACCTGGAACACCCCGGCGATCATGACGGCCATTGGCTGCGGCTGGATGGAAGACGGCACGGTGGCTCGGCTTGAAGAGGAGAAGCGACGCGATGCCGCGATGCGTCAGAGCCTCGTCGCCGACATTCTGGGCCCGTTGAAGAGGGTCGGCCATCCCTGTTCGTACTTCGTGTGGCTCCCTCTGGCACAGGAGGTTCGCGCGGACGAGATTGCGATGGCGTTGATGCGCGAGCGGGTTTCCGTGTCGACAGCCCTGCCGTTCTCGACGTCGGCTCATGTGCCTCACGCCATCCGATTGGCAATCGGGTCCGTCGACCTCGCTACGCTCACGCGGTCCCTGGAAACGGTGGCCCGAGTTATCGCCGAACGGACCTACTGACCGTCAGTCGCGCCTGATTGATGCCGTCTTACTTCAACCTTCGATCAAGCTTCATCCGCTCCCGCCAATCGCGGCCGCCGAGCGGCGCAAAGCCGCCTGCGACGATGACACGGGCGAAGCTCAGCCCTCCGCGAACGCCAACAGCGGTTTGGCGTCGTGTGCGGCGCTCTCCGCGGCCGTGAAGGCTTCGAGTGCGCGATCGACGTGGTAGCGGCGCGCTGCCGGCGGCTTCAAGGTGCCCTCGGCCATGCGATCGAGCAGGCTGCGCAGCGTCTGGCTGCCCTCATTCACCCCCTTGCGCGCGAGCCACGAGAAGATGAGCCAGCCGCGTACCTCGGCACTCGAGTAGACAAGCGCCGGGGCGAAAATCGGCATCTCGAAGGCCGCCGGGTCGGTCTGGCGGTGCGACGACAAGGCTCCGTAGACGAGCAGGCATCCATTCGGGGCCAACTGACGCGCAAGCATGGCGCCGGTGCGACCAGCGACGCAATCGATCGCGCTCACGATGCCATTGCTGCCGGTGGCCTCCTTCAATTGCTCGGGCCAGCGTTCGTCCGCGGTACATAGCACGACGTCACCGCCAAGATCCTGGATCTCGGCGACCTGCTCTTCACGGCGTACGAGGTTGATGGTGCGGAACCCCTCCGCTTTCGCGATCTGCAGCACGAGGCGACCGACCGTCGAGCCGGCCGCGCTCTGGACAAGCCAGTCGCCGCGTCCAAGCTGGTGCTCCGACATCGTCATCGCCCATGCGGTCATCGGGTTGATCAGGGCCTGCGCGGCGTCCTCGTCGGAGATCGCCGCCGGTACAGGAATCGCGCGGGCGCCCGGACTGATGACTTGCTCTCTCCAGGTTCCGGGCACGTCCAGCAAAACGACGCGCTCTCCGATCCGCGAGCGCGGCACGTCGCTGCCGACGGCGTCGATGATTCCGACGCCCTCGGACCCGGGCGAAGCGGGCAGTTCGGGCTGACGCTGAGGGGCGAAACGTCCACGGATGACGTGCAAGTCGGACGGGTGCACGGGCGTCAGCAGCATCCTCACGCGGACTTCAGCTGGCCCGGGCGTGGGCTCGGGCAAATCACGCCAATGGACGACCTCTGACGGCTCGCCGTTGTGTTCGATGATCAGGGCCTTCACGTGGTTTCTCCTTCGAGTGACGGTGTTAATCGCGCCCCTGCGGGCGCGACGCGATGCACGTCCGCCGACGACGCGGGCGCCGCGGTCCTTGCAGTAGGCGACGCTGCTTCAGACGAAACTGACCGATTCAACCTTCGCTCGGATCATATGGCGACGCCCGGTTTTCAAGCTTCCATTTCTTCTCAGCTTCCGTATCAGGCCGAGGTGGTCGAATGCCGTCGATCAACCACAGTTCTTGCGGCGTTTCGCCGACATGCAACTCGTAGTGATAGCCTCGATCCTGGACAAATGGCGCAATCGCGGCGTTCGCCTTGCGGAGCCAGGACTTCGTCCATTCGGGGTCCTTGGCGATGTGTCTGGCGAAATGGTCTAATCTGATTCTGACAAAGTCGTCTCGCGACTCCCCTCCCATGAAGAAGGAGTCTTTCGGCTGTTCATGAAACAGAACGCCTACATAGAAGCGAGGAATGATATAAACGTCGACGATTCGCTTGGCCATCTCCTGCTTGTCATCTGCAGTGTAGGCGCCGACCGGATGATAGATATTCCACAAAGGCATTTTTGTCTCCATGCATCAATAAATGCCGCGTTTCTTATGTCAGAACATCTAATTCTCTTGCGAGAAAGGATGAACTTGACATGAGTGAGGCGGCGGTATCGGTAGCCCAAGGACAGGCTACCGGGTAAAACCATTGATCTTCGCAACGCAGCGTTCTTAGGGGAGGCGATCCCGCTCTCCGCCCGTTCTATTGGCGACGGGGAAGGCCGAGTATGCTGCGAGCCTCGTCAGGCGTTGCCACGTCCGCGCCGATGCTTCTGACGATACTGACCGCACGTTTGACCAGCGCTGCATTGCCTGGCGCCAGTTCCCCTTTGGCAAGATAAAGATTGTCCTCGAGGCCGACGCGGACATGTCCGCCAAGAATCACGCTTTGCGCCACGATCGGAAATTGCGCGCGCGAGATGCCGAACGCCGACCAACGGGCGTTCTCGGGCAGATAGCGTTTCATCTGAAGAAGGCTCTCGGTGTCGGCGGCCGCTCCCCATGGCACACCAAGACACAACTGGAACAGCGGAGCCTGCAGAATCCCCTGCGTTTCGATCAGGTGGCGCGCGAGGCGAACGTGCCCCAGATCAAATACCTCGATTTCAGGCTTCACGCCTGCTTCCTCGATCAAGCTTGCCATTTTGACGAGATGGTCGGGCACGTTGACGAATGCGCGATTGCCGAAGTTCATGGTCGCTACGTCCAGAGTGCAGATTTCCGGACGCAACTCGAGCACATGCCGGACACGAGCCTCAGGCGTCATCATCGTACTCAATTCACTTCCCCGGTTCGGGTCTTCGTCGCTGGGAACGAAACGTGCACCCGGGCCCGTCGTCAGATTGATCAATATCGGGCACCCACTATCGCGGATACGCGAAACGACTTCTCTGTAGAGCGACAGTTCAGTGCTTGGAACGCCAGTCTTGGGGTCACGAACATGAATGTGAGCGATGCTCGCACCGGCTTCACATGCAGCAATGGCCTCATTGGCGATTTGCTCGGGCGTGACAGGCACTGCAGGGTTCAGCCGCGGGGTATCGTCGCTTCCAGTAAGCGCGCAACTGATAATCGTCTTGTTCATCATAGTGTTCGGTCAAAGGGAAAGAGGGACGAGGCGCCACAATCACGCGCTTCGCCGTGGGAGCAGCGTCAGACACCCCGTTCAAGCGGCCCGCGCGGGGCCGAACGGTGCCGCCCCGACGGGGGCAACTCTGATCAGCTTCTTGTTGACGAACTCGTCGAATCCCAGTTGAGAAAGCTCTCGGCCAAAACCTGAACGCTTGACGCCGCCGAACGGCAGTTCCGCCGCCGTTGCGAACGGCTGATTGACGAACACCATGCCGCTCTCGATCTGCGCGGCAACCCGCTCGCCGCGTTCGGTATCCGCGGTGAACACCGACGCACCGAGACCGAATGGCGTGCCGTTGGCGAGCGCAATTGCGGCGGCTTCGTCCTCGACGACGTGGAAGGCGGCGACCGGGCCGAACAGTTCTTCGGCGAAGACCGGATTCTGCGGCGAGATGTCGGCCAGAACGGTCGGTTGCAAGTAAAAGCCCGGGCGTTCGACGCGCGTGCCGCCACACACGATGCGTGCGCCGTGCGAAGCCGCGCGATCGATCTGCTCAAGCAGCAGCGTCAACGCGCGCTCGGACGAAAGCGGGGCGACGGCGGTCGCCGGATCGGCTGGGTCGCCCGTCTCGAGCGCTGCCATCCGCTTCGCGAAGCCCTCGAGGAAAGCGTCCCCGCGCGCCTTGCCAACCACGATGATGCGCTTGGAACCAACGCAGCATTGACCCGCATTGAGCATGCGGCCCGCGACCGCGCTCTGGATCGACCAGTCGAGCGGCGCATCCTCGAGCACGATGAATGGGTCGCTGCCGCCCAGTTCGAGCACGACCTTCTTCAGATTGCGGCCGGCACGCTCGGCGACGGCGGCACCGGCGCGCTCGCTGCCCGTCAGGGTCACGCCCTGGACGCGCGGGTCGTCGATGACGCGGCCGGCCTGCTCGATCGAGATAAACAGATTCGTATATACGCCTTCGGGCGCGCCTGCCTCTTCGAACAATCGAGCGAAGGCCAACGCCGACTGCGGCACGCTTTCCGCATGCTTGAGCAGCAGGACGTTGCCCACCATCAGTTGCGGCCCGGCTACGCGCGCAATCTGGTAGTACGGAAAATTCCACGGCTCGATGCCGAAGAGCACGCCGATTGGCTCGATGTGCACGGCTGCGCCGGGCGCTTCCGCGAGCGGGCGCGGTTGCAGATACGCGTGCGCATGCTTTGCGTAGTAGTCGAGAATGCTCGCCGACGATTCCACTTCCTTGCGCGCTTCGCCGGCGCGCTTGCCCATTTCCAGCGTCAGATAGCCCGCGTATTCGTCGGCCTTCTCCCGCAACAGCGCCGCGGCGCGAGACACAATGCGTGCCCGATCGCTGACCGGACGGCGACGCCAGTCGGTTTCAAAAGCTCGCTGCGCGGCAGCGAGCTTCGCTTCGAGCAACGGGTCGGATATGTCCTCGTAGGTGGCGAGCAGTTCGCCGGTAGCAGGATTGACAGTCGTGTACGGCATGAGGTTCTCCACGAAAAGGTTGGCATTGAGTCATCGCATGGTTTCATGTTAACACCGTTATCTAATCCCTTGCACCCATTTTTGAGGCCAGGAATAACCCTCATAGATCTTCATGTTAACGGTGTTACTATGATCAGGTATTTTTTCAACAGAGGAAGCGAAATGGCAAAGGGATATTGGGTAGCAGCGTATCGGGCGGTCCATGACGCAAGCAAGCTCGCGGCATACGGCGTCCTCGCAACACAGGTGGTGAAAGCGGCGGGCGGAAAATTCCTGGTGCGAGGCGGAGAGGTCGTTGCATTCGAAGCGGGTCTCAAGGAACGGACCGTCGTGGTCGAATTCCCGAGCTTCGAACAGGCTCTCGCCACGTTTCAGAGTGAGGCGTATCAGAAAGCGTTAGCAGTACTGGCGGACGGAGCCGAAAGGGATGCGCGCGTCGTCGCGGGTGTCGACGACTGAGATGCTTACTGGCAACTACCGAGGCCGAACGCACTGTATGACGGTGCGGGCGCCGCTCACACTGGAGCTCACATGTTATGCATGTTTACATGCAATTCGGAAAACACCTGAACCCGACGAAATGGAGCAAGAATGGACGAAGCAATTGTTCTGAAGGAACTCAAAGGTCATGTGACGGTTCTTACGATGAACCGTCGCCCCCATAACCTGATGGGTCCGACGCTGTATCGCGCGCTACTCGATGAATTCGACGAGGCGGTAAAACGCGGCTCGCGCGCGATCCTGCTGCGCAGCGGTCTGCGGCACTTCTCGGCGGGTGCTGAGGTGTCACTTTTTCCGGATCGCATTGCCACGCAAGGCAAGGCTCTGATGGATCCGCTCGAGGTGCTTCGCGGCTTCGAGACACTACCGATCCCGATCGTCGTCGCGGTGAACGGTACATGCCTTGGCGGTGGCTTCGAAGTGGCGCTCGCCTGCGACTTCAGCGTGGTCGCCGCATCAGCCAAGATCGGATCGGTCGAGGTCGCGCTCGGCTTGCATCCGCTGCTCGGTGGCATCCAGCGTCAGGTGATGCGTGCCGGCCCGGCGCGTGCGAAAGAGCTCGCGATGCTCGGCCGCCGTTACGACGCGGCGACGCTCGAACGCTGGGGCCTGATCAATCTTGTTGTACCCGACGACAAACTCGACGAAGTCGCGTTGTCGGTTGCGCAGGAACTGGCGGCCGGGCCGACCGTCGCGCATGCCGCGACCAAGCAGCTCGTGCGGGTCGCCGTCAACGAGGGAGTCGCTGCCGCCGACGAAGCGATGTTCGAACTGCAAAAGCCGATCTGGGCGTCGCAGGATCTCAAGCGCGGATTGGAGGCCTTCGATAAGGCCGGGCCAGGTACCGCTATTTTCGAAGGGAATTGACATGGCCGGACCGCTCGAAGGACTCAAGGTCGTCGATTTTTCGCGGGTGCTGGCGGGTCCGCTGTGTGCCCGCACGCTGGCCGATCTCGGCGCCGACGTTATCAAGATCGAGCCGCCGCGGCCCGATGTGTCGCGAGCCGCATTTCCGAATCGCGACGGCATGTCCGGCTACTACGCGCAGCAGAATAGTGGCAAGCGCAACGTCAGCATCGATCTGAACGTGCCGCACGCACGCGAGCTTGTGCTACGCCTGTGCGACGAGGCGGACATCGTCGTGGAGAATTTTCGGGCCGGCACGCTCAAGGGGTTTGGACTCGACTACGAGACGCTCGCAAGGCGTAATCCAAAGCTGGTCTACGTATCGATCACCGGATACGGCCAGCGAGGTCCCTGGGCCTCGCGCATGGCCTACGCGCCGACTGTGCAGGCTGAAACGGGATTCACGCACAACACATTGCGCCATTTCGACAGCGCGAGCGACGGCCCCAAGTGGACCGATCCCCTGTCGCACGCGGACGTCTATGCGGGCCTGCAGGCGACCATCGCCGTGCTGGCGGCGGTGCGCAAACGTGAAGTAACCGGACGCGGTCAATACATCGACGTCGCAATGGCTGCCGTGATGCTGTCGATCAACGAACGCGCTCACCTTGACCTCGCGGGTGTCGATACGGGCGCCGAGCCGGGCATCCTCGGCGCCTCCGACGGCCCGCATTTCGTTGGCCCCGGTGGCGAAGAGTTCGTGGCGGCGCAAAGCATCATCGGCAGCAACACGTTTCCGAATTACTTGCGCGCCATGCGCCGCATGGACCTTGCGCAGGATCCACGCTTCAGCACCGCTGAGCGCCGCCTGCAGAACTACAAGGCGCTGCACGCGGTAATCCAGACGTGGATGCTCTCGTTCCGCGATCTCAGGACGCTCGATGCGCAACTCGACGAGGCCAAGATCGCGATAGGCCAGATCCGTACGCTGAAGGAATTGGCCGAGACCGATTGGGCAAAGCAGTGGGGTGCGGTGCACGAGATCCCGGATCGCCGCGGCGGCTCGTATCTCATCCACGGCTATCCATGGCGCTTTTCCGATGACGAGCTTGGAATGCGCAGCGCACCGGCGTTTCGCGGCGAACACAACGAGCAAGTGTTCCGCGAAGTGGGACTGGCGGATGTCGAAATCCGCAATGCGGTCGACACCGGCATTTTGGTCGGCGGGCCGCCACCGTCCGCGAAGGAGATCGACGCCGCTGTTCTTGCGGAAACACGGTCCAACTAAACGCAACCACGTGTCGCGGCGCGCTAACGGGCTGGAGCCCGTACGCAAGCGCTGTCGCGACTGTTGCTCATGACAGGCGACGTCGGAGGACAGAATGGAAGTGGTGAGGGAAACCTGTGTAGACGGGTCATCATCAGATGACAACGCCCTCCTGCGGAAGGCCTACACTTCAGCGCAATGGAGGATACTGCCGATACTGTTTGGCTTATGGATGCTGGCGTGGGTCGGTCGTTCGAACGTTGCTTTTGCGAAGTTGCAGATGGTCGTGGATCTGCGATTCAGCGAAACGGTATATGGATTGGGCGCCGGGCTCTTCTTCGTCGGCTATGTGCTGTTCGGCGTGCGCCACATTGTCAGGAGGCGATCGCGCGTTGGCGATATTGCGTGCCTATCTACGCAGAATTTATAATCATTTCCTTGTTTTGCTCCTCGAACGAAGGTCACGTGAGTCCCAAGCCAGCTACCCCGAAGAATGCGGATTACCACCATGGCAATCTGCGCAACGCACTCATCGAAGCAGGGCGCAGCGCGCTCATGGAGGTATCGGCACAAGACTTGAGCCTGCGTTACCTCGCACGCATGGTGGGCGTATCAGAAGCCGCACCCTCGCGACATTTTTCGGGTATCGACGAACTGCTGGCCACGATCGCGGCAAGCGGTTATCGTGACCTCGCTGCGCTGCGCGTTGCGATCCGTGACAGCGAGGATACGGCGCTTGCCAAAGCGTACCGGATGATGCGGGTGTATGTTGAGTTCGCGCAGCGCCACAATGGGCTGTTCAGTCTGATGATCGGGCCTCGCATCGTGGCGCATCAAGCGTATCCGGAACTCGCCGAGGAAAGTAACAGGTCTTTTGGGTTGTTTTCCGAGACGATCCAGGCGCTGGCTATCGAGAGTGGTTGGGCCCACTCCGATCTCAAGCTCGTGACCCATGCCGCGTGGAGTATGGAGCATGGTCTCGCCACGCTGATCCTGGCGAACCGCGCGCCGCGCGCGGACACCAAAGTGGCGGTACCAAAGCTGATCGATTTTGTCGTGATGACGTTGCTTGGCGCGATCACGGCGGGTCCGGATCATCTGCAGAGCGTCACCGAACAATGCGCAGCTTTTCAAAAGTCAGCGGTTACGCGAACGGCGCGCAAGCGCGCCAAAGCGTAGCCAGCATCGCCCATTTGGCGGCGATACGCTCTCTCACTCCTTTGGGGCCAATGTGCCCTGATAACCAACTCGAATTCAGCCGCGCCTTTTCGATGGTTGCGATGAAAGAGTGTCTGTGAGTACCGCTTCGATCGTCGTGGCGGCAAGCGTCTTTCGAACGCCATCGTCGATCGAATCATAGACGTGGCTCAGCGTCGCCCCGATGCCTCGACCGACGGGGCACGCCTGGCTAGGTTTCGAAGGGTGCAGCGCGAAACGCGCGCCCTCTTCAAGTGCGTTAAAGACGTCGAGCAAACTGATTGCGTCCGCACTCTTCGCCAGACGCCATCCCGCGTTGACACCGCGATAGCTCTCGACAAGGCCACCTGTTGCAAGCAACCCAAGCGTACGACGAATCACCACCGGATTGGTGTTGACACTCGCAGCGATCCGATCGGACGTGACCGGGTCAGGACTGCGCCGTGCGACAAGCGCCATCCACGCCAGGATGTGGGTCGCCACGGTCAAGCGGCTGTTGGCGCTCATAGAAAGCCCGCGTTAGTCAATTTAGTTGTAACTATATTCGTTACACCATGGGTAGTCAATCCTGACAAGTTTGATGAATCCGGCGACAAAGCGCATTCCTTGCCTTAAAAGACGGACGTTTTCACGCTACACACATGGGTACCGGAGCCGCCCCGCCCGCGCCATATGCGTCTCGTCGACGACGTCTGTTCATGACAAGAGACTTGTGTCGATGGCCTCGATGGTTTATGTTGTAACAACTATTGTTACATCAAATACGCTGTGACGATAAACGTTTGGTGTGCCACGTTCCATAGTCAGAGGAACGCAGCAGCCGTTCTTGCTACCCTCAACACCGAAATGAGAAGCCCGCAGATGTCCACACTCTTCGATCCCATCCAGATTGGCGCGCTGAAGTTATCGAACCGCATTGTCATGGCACCGCTCACGCGCATGCGCGCGTTCGCCGAGCGCAGTCCAGGCTTCCTCAACGCGCACCACTACGCGCTTCGTGCAAGCGCAGGACTCGTCATTACCGAAGCCACTTCCGTCACGCCTCAGGGCGTTGGCTACCCCAACACGCCGGGCATCTGGACGGAGAAGCAGATTGCCGGCTGGAAAGAGGTGACCTCAGCGGTACATGATGCGGGTGGCCTGATCGTCTCCCAGTTGTGGCACGTCGGGCGAGTTTCCGACCCGATCTACCATGACGGCCAGCCTCCGGTCGCTCCAAGTGCGATTGCGCCGGAAGGCCATGTCACTCGCGTGCGGCCTCAGCGCCCATACACCGTGCCGCGCGCGCTGGAGACCGAAGAAATTTCCGGCATCGTCGAAGATTTCCGGATCGGCGCCGCAAACGCACAACGCGCTGGTTTTGACGGTGTCGAACTTCACGCTGCAAATGGTTACCTGTTCGATCAGTTTCTGCACGACGGATCGAACCTGCGGACCGACCGTTACGGTGGCTCGATCGAGAACCGTGCGCGCTTCCTGCTGGAGGCAGTCGATGCGCTGCTCACGGTTTGGCCCGCGGACCGCATTGGCGTACATCTGAACCTGATGTCGAGTTCATATTCGATGCGCGATTCGCATCCGCGCGCGCTGTTCATCTATGTCGCCGAGCAACTCAACACGCGCAACATCGCTTTCATTTTTGCGCGCGAGGCACTGGATCGCGGCGACGATCGCATCGGCCGTGACGTGCGGCGTATCTTCAAGGGGGCCTACATCCTCAATGAAGGACTGACGCGGGCGAGTGCGGAATTGGCCATCAAACGCGGCGATGCAGACGCGGCGGCGTTTGGGCGCCCTTTTATCGCCAACCCTGATCTGGTGGAGCGCTTTCGACGCGGTGCGCCACTCAATACGGTCAATCCGGAAACCATCTACGCGGACGACGAAACCGGCTACAACGACTACCCGCTGCTGGATGAAGCTGTGTGAAGCAGACGCGCGATGGATGACACCTTCGCCACTCGTCATAGATGCAGGCTCGTCAGTTTCGGTGCGCCCTCATTCACGAACTGGACGCCCACAACGACGTCGTCCTCAAGGCATTGCGCGAGGCAACACGCTCCAAACTCGCCGCTCTCGAAGAGATACGCATCATGTTCGTTGCGTGACGGACTTTATTCTTCCGGATCACAATGATCCGAGAGAATAAAGTCTTTCACAAGGCACTTTTTCAAACCATTGATTAGAAGACGGAATTTTCGGACGCATCGATGCATTCAAAGTCTGTCACGAGATGCAAGATTAAGGAAACTCGGAAGTGGCTGCGGAATATAGTCTGTCACGCCAGAGCGGACAGGCCTGAGCGGGCAGTAAAGGTTGAGCGCGGCTACTCAGTGCGAAACTACAGGTCGCCAATGTCGCTCCAAAAGATTTCTTCAAAAATCGATCTGGGTCCCGAGGTGAACGCCCTTTCCGAACATCGACCAATCCAAACAGGCTAATAGGACACGGCCGGGCAATGCAATCCCACGATACGTGGTTGGTGGAACTATTACGGGGCTTTCTATCGGAAGGCCATGCAGGGGCTCGGTCGGTATCTGAACCGCAAGCTCGCGCGCTGGGCCAGGTGCAAGTACAAGACACTACGACGGCATAAACGGCGTAGCGAGGAGTGGTTGCACAAGATGAGGAAGGCGTACCCGCGACAGTTTGTACACTGGCAGTTTCTGAGGGTAAAGGTTGGATGACGGGAGCCGTGTAAATCGAGAGGTTTACGCACGGTTCTGCGAGAGGCTCGGGGTGAAATCCCCCGGGCCTACTTATCTGTTTGTGACGATGCACGTCGCACACAGGCGTTTCTCTCGTGCTTAGGCCCGATCCGGCAGCACTTCGCGCTGCCCAGACATCAGATGAACGCGGCGTATCTCAGTACGCAATATATGGACCCTTTCCTCCAGGCGTCGATTGTTGCTCGACGGCAGCATAGATGTTACGCCCGTAGAAGAATGGCAAGCCCCAGACGAACATCGTCGGGGTGACGAATGCCGGACCGGCAAGCAGCGGCATCACCGGATCGCCCGCATGAATCAGCCTGATCTCCGCGGCATTGCCGACCGAAAATGAGACCGCACTGGTCACACCATTGACACCTTCAATCATTGCGCTCAACTGCTGGGTCGATGCAGGGCAGTAAAACCAGTTGTTTGGCGTTGCGCAGATCGGCAGCGCGCTGGTTTGAAAGAAAAGCCCCGTCGAGCCGCTATCCATGACGCTCCTCGAGTAGGTCGTGCCATTTTGCACTGTTCTGAACGTGCCGGTGGACGGACTGACCCCGATCACCTGCGCACTGCCCAAGCTGTTATTGCCCTGCGTGCCAATGCCAAACACCAGTTGCCCGCTGAGCGAGGCTTCGCTGCTTGACGACGCGGCTGGCAACATCAAAATCGAACCGTTGTTATTGGTCGCAAAGTAGGGAATCGGATTGGCAACCTGCAGCTTTTCGGCGACGGCGATCGACGTGCAACTGGTCTCGACGCAACTGTAGTAGGTCGCCGGCACTGCATCCTGCACGCAGACCGGACCGCAATCGTGCTTGAACACGCTAATGCCGAGTATTCCGTTGGCCGCCAGACTCGTAGGGGTGTTCCGCGACGCGCCGAGACTGCTGCAGTCCGACGGCGTAGCGCTATAGTCCGGATCGATCACCTGAATCGGCAGCGACGCTGCTTTTTCGCCGGCAATCCGTACATCGGCAAGCTGCACCGAACCCCACGTGTAACCGTCGAAGAACTGCATGCATTCGGCAAGCGGATTGCCCGCGCCATCCTTCTGTTGCGGCAGCTCCAAAGACACCGGAAGTTGAGTGGCGAACACGCGCAGCCCGGAGGAGCCCGTGTCAACTTGTACGTGATCAATGGTTTGACAGTGCGTCGTGCCCGGCATACAGAGCGTGACGCTGACGAAGGGTATATTCGGCACACCGATTACGCCGAAATCGACGGTCACCGCTGCTGCATTGGAGGCTAGCACCTGGGGCGCGGTGGATATATTCGTGGGCGATTGCGCGGGTACTGACGTGCTGGATGAACCGCTGCTCGCGCCACTGCCTCCGCATCCGGCCATCAACACTGCAAGCAATGCAGAGGCAAGCAGCTTGAGAAGCGAATCTGATTTAAGGAGCAGACACGGATCGCGCATGATCGCTCCGCTATTGAATGACGCTGGCGTCGACCCCGACGGGGATCGCTCGCGGTAGATACGCGTAGCCCGCAAACGCACGTAAATGACCGCCCGAGAACACCACCAGCGCATCGTTCGAGACGGCAAGCGGGATCGCCCGGCGCGCTACGCTGGCCGCGATATATTGATTGAACGCATCGCCGAGCGTAGCCCTCAGGTTCGGCAAGGTCGGGCCTTCCCACGCGACGCCGAATACGATTCCGTTCACTGCGACATACTCGCGCACCACGGTGCCCGACGGCAGCGTAATCAGATGCACGGTATACGCAATTTGCGATGTGGCGCCGTGTGCTGTGGCATGCATTCGAACCTGGTCGCTGCCTACACTGCTGACCCTTTCGCCAAGGGTGGCCTGTGCGGGTAAAGACAGCGCACAAGTCGCCGTGAACATTGCACAAGCAATACCGGTACGATATATCGCTATCACGAGCTTCCCCTCCAGCTGAAAACACCCTGACTGGCCGCTTTCACCAGTAACAATTAATATGTAATACGAAATATCCGTCAAACTCTTATGGATTTGTTTATGGATAGCCCCGCCGTTTGCGTCGAAAGTGCGTTGGCCTTTCCATGACCACGCGTGCGAGGTTTTGGTGTCGCTTCCATAGATTGTTTTTGGCTTGATATCGGCCGCAACAGACTCGCTTGTGACGCTCATAGAGCAATGACTGTGCCATGAGGGCGCAAACGCTTGCTACGCGACAAGCGGCGTTATTCCAGTGTGGTCGACGAGTACCAGGCAGGCGCCTAATGTCTCGCAAACGTTACATGTCAGAGGCTTGACCTAGTTGGAAATGCTCGTTTCGCATGTAAGCAGTCACGTCCATGCCACCCCGCTCGTCCAACGCGCATAAGGCTAGAACGAGGGTTCCTATCGAATATTCAGGCGTAGCCGGACGGCAACGAACAAGAAGCGAAGTGCCGCAAAACCTGTCTCAACATTGAGACGGGATGGGGGTCGCATTGAACCGCATTAGGTTTTCCGGAGACTCCAACGTTTGAGAGAATGGAGTTATGGAAAGCGTAACGAAGGAATCACCGAGGTATTCACCGGAAGTCCGTGAACGGGCGGTTCGAATGGTCCACGAGCACCGTGGCGAGCATGAATCGCAGTGGAAGGTGAGCGCAAATTGCCCAACTGGTTGCGGGTTTTATGACGCGGCCGAATTTTGTCTGTGAGCCCCGCCAGGACTGGAGTTTTGATCGGCGGAGCCAGATCGGTTAAAGTCCAGATTTGTGGATGGCACTGGTGGCTGGAAGCCAATGCTGGCAAACGATTCCGACGAAATTGAGCCTTGCGCAGTTCGAACAGTTTGTCTTGCCGCATCTGAATACGGGTCGCGTGGTCCGGCACCGACGCTGGGGTTGCACAGGATCTTCAACTACATCCTGCAGTTGCTGTACATGGGATGACAGTGGAAGACGTTGCCGATCGAAAGGAATGCCGAAGGTCGCCCTGAAATCCACTACACGCGCATCTATCGGGCGTTGCGGCGACGGCAGGCCGATGGTTGCATCGACGCGATTTTTGCGGGCTCGGTGCGCAAGCTTCATCAGGACGGGCTGCTTGAACTCACGGTCATCCACGGCGACGGCACGACCACTGCCGCGAAGAAGGGCGGCGACAACCTTCATTGGCGACGCGCCCGAAGGAGTTGTTCTTCCGGATGCACGCGCAGGGCGTGCGTATGCCTGCTTTCAGGTTGGTACCCGCACCGCGCGGGCGACCAACTTGACGACCGCGCCCACCGTCCAGCCAGCCGGTTTTGTACAGCCGCATGTGCGGATATTCCTGGTCTGAGGGGAACATGGACCGGTTAAAGCATGCGATGCTTGAATATCACGAACGTAGCAAGCATCGCGTCGGCGGCTACGCCCCTGGCCCCGGGAAACTCGACTGGGCAACCCAACCGGATCCGTTCCGGGTGTTTCACGGCGCACCGCGCATTGATCTGCCGTTAGCCGCGGATAGCCTGACTACACGCTACAACGAACTGCGCTGCGGCGCTTTGCCGCCCGCGCGCAGATTCGATCTTTCCAG
>NZ_VOSW01000080.1 GCF_009690905.1 Paraburkholderia madseniana | reverse complement strand
GCAGGATGTCGGTCACGGTGCTGGCCTGTGGCACCGCCTCAAAGCCCAGATCCTGCAGGCGCCGGCGGATCTTGCGCCCGCCCCAGCGCGGATGGGCCTGGCGCAGCCGCACCACTTCCTGCTCCATCGCAGCGGGGGTCTTCGAGGGACTGCTGGCAGGGCGCCGGGATTGATCTGACAGCGCGTTCTCGCCGCGATTGAGCCATTTGTAGCCGGTCTGCCGGCTGATGTTAAAGCGCTGGCACAGCTCGGTCATCGTCAGCATGTTCTGACTGGCCAGATGAACAAATTCCTGTCGGAGGCTCATGGTGTCTCTTGCGTTCCAGGGCATGGTCGGGACCGGGCGTTTTAATACCCGGAAGTGTCAACCATGTCCCCGCACGTCTGTCAGCTATGTCTCCGGTCTATACACATGCCGCAAAGAAAAGTAGGCAAAAGAAAGCGGCTCAAACCACTCCTGCTAAGCGGGGCCCGTAGTTTACACAGGGTAGTGGTGCATCTGGAATCTGGGTTCGTGCACCTGCATACGCTAGTGACAAGGGTGTCATACTTCCGGCGGCGCTGCGCTCGCCGAAGAGTACTTCGAAAACCATTGGTCATCTGGAGCCTAGCTCCGTCGAGGTGCGATGGCGATGCAACCGCGTGATTTTTATCAGCGTCTCCGCCGGAAATTAATCCCCACGAATACCGCCATCAATGTCAAAAATCCGCCAAACAACAGGGCGGAATTGACGACAACGTGTCTGACGCCAAGCACGTCGACGTAAAAAATTCTACGGCGTGCTACGTGAAACACTGACCGGCTGCAAACGGTTCACTACCTCGGGTATAGCCGAGCTTGCGGGCGACGTTTCATCAATTGCCGTACGGCCGCCGTCGTGGAAGAACGCGAGTTCCGCAGCCTTATTCAGCACGAGAATACTGATCCGCCGATTGGTCGGTTCGTCGGCGACGTTGCTGTTCAGCGGCAATACATCGGCGAGTCCGCGCACCTGCAGCAGCTTCTCGCCGCGCATGCCGCCGGCGACCAACGCGCGGCGCGCGGCGTTGGCCCGGTCGGACGATAGTTCCCAGTTCGAGTAGCCCTCGGGCCCGGCCGTGTATGGCACCGCGTCGGTATGGCCGGCTATCGAAATGCGGTTCTCCACGTCGTTGAGCGCGGCGCCGATCTGCGTCAGGATCGTCACGGCGTAAGGCTGCAACTTCGAACTGCCGGACGGAAACATCGGACGATTCTGCGAATCGACAATCTCGATGCGCAGACCTTCGTTCGTGATCGAAATGCGGATCTGATCCTTGAATGCCCTCAACGCCGGGCTCTGCTCGATCAAGGCGGTGAGCCTCTCTTTCAACTGCTGAAGCCGTGCCGCGTCCGCTGGCGCCACGATCGGTGGGACCGTGGTCGGCGGCGTCGGTTCGGTCTGGCTCTTCTTGCCGTCGCCGGGCCGGGTGTCGGAAATGTCGCGCCCGCCGCCCTGGATGACGCTCGGACGTGCCGCTGCCGTGCCCTCGTTACCGCCGAGCAGGCTCGATAGCGGGGTGTTGAAATAGTCTTCGATGCCCTGCTTGTCGTACTTCGACGTCGAACCGAGCAGCCACATCAGCAGGAAGAATGCCATCATCGCGGTGACGAAGTCGGCATAGGCGATTTTCCATGCACCGGCGTGATGGGCGCCATGATCGTCGCTCTTTTTCGAGCGGCGCACGATCACGGGAGCGGGTGTTTCGACCTGTTGGGACGCGCGCGATCTTCTTTCACTCATGATGCCGCTCCGCGTCAGGCCGATTTCGGCATCTTGGTGGCGCGCACGGCGTCGTCCAGTTCCTGGAAGCTCGGACGGTCGGCGGTGAACAGCACCTTGCGCCCGAACTCGACGGCGATCGGTGGTGCATACCCGGAGAGCGAGGCGAGCAACACGGCCTTCACGCACTGATAGGGTTTGGCTTCGGCGCGGCCCTTGGCATTGAGCAGATCGGCGACCGGACCGATAAAGCCATAGGCGAGAAGAATGCCGAGGAAGGTGCCGACCAGTGCGCCGGCGATCATTTCGCCGAGCACGGCGGGCGGCGCACCGACCGAGCCCATCGTATGAACCACACCCATCACGGCGGCAACAATGCCGAATGCAGGTAAGCCGTCGGCCATTTTCTGGATCGCGTTGGCGGCGATCGACGCTTCCGCATGATGCGTGGCCAGTTCTTCGTCCATCAGGTCCTGCACTTCAAGCACGTTCACGTTGCCGCCGGACATCATGCGCAAATAGTCGACGATAAAGTCGAGCAGATGCCGGTCCTCCAGCACGTGCGAATACTTCTGGAACAGCACGCTTTCTTCGGGCGCGGCGACGTCGGCTTCGAGCGACATCATGCCTTCCTTGCGTGCCTTCTGAAGCAACTCGTAAAGCAGCGCGATCAGTTCAAGATATTTTTCCTTCGTATACCCACCGCTTTTGAAACACGAAGGAATCGCCTTGATCGTTTTCTTCAGCGTGGCGGTCGGATTGCTTACGACAAACGCGCCGATCGCCGCGCCAAAAATGCATAGCAATTCGAACGGTTGAACAAGCGCGGGAAGATGCCCGCCTACGCCGACAAAACTACCGATCACAGAAGCGATTACCACTACCCAGCCGATTGCGACAAACATGCTCTCTCCATTATCTTGCACGACGCACGTTCGGTGGAACAGGCCCTATTTCAAGGGCTTTTTCGAAGGCGCCACTAGTATTCTGTATGTACAGGTAAACGGCCAGAGTCGCGACGTCTGAAGTGTGCGCATCCGTGAAAATAAAAATATTCACCAATTGGTTAATCGGGTGAATCGACTTCCGGTAATTTTGTCCGTCGTGTTGCGACCAGTCGTTGTGGCCGCAACCAATAGGGGGGATTTGCGGACCGGATGATTGAGGATGTGGCTGCATGATCGGGTTATCCAAAACGCATGGTGTGGCATTTTTACCGGGCGGTCTGCTAGCATGGCAAACAGTTTGTAACGACAGCCGGTCCCGGCGCTCAAAGCGCGCCACGCGGCTTCTCGTCGGCTCACGAATGCCGGCAGCGACAGCGGCCCATCCGGAGATGCGAAAAGCATGTGGAATCTGAATTCTGCCGAGAACATCAAGCTGACGACCAAAGCGGCCTCCTGCATTGCCGGTCTCGGGCTTCTATTTGCGTCCAACGCGGCTCACGCCCAGGAGTTTTCCCTATTCGGCGGCGGCTCGCGCGCGGGCAGCACGAACACCTACACGTGGGCAATCGACTATCAGGAAGGGCTCGGGCAATACTTCGCCGCGAGCTTCACGTGGCTGAATGAAGGGCACATTCCCAATCATCATCGCGACGGCCAGATGATCCAGCTATGGGGCCGTATTCCCGTCGGGAGCCCGCAGTTCGTCCTGCAGGCGGGCGTCGGTCCATACCGTTACTTCGACACCACCACGGCCGTGCAAGGCGGGAGCTATTCGGACACTCACGGCTGGGGCGTCGTGTATAGCGTGCGCGCGGCGTACTACGCGTCGAGCCGGTGGATCACGCAACTGCAGTTGAATCGCGTGCATGTGCAGCGCGGGCCGGATGCGACCAGCGTGATGTTCGGCGTCGGCTATCAGCTCGATGCCCCGGGCACACCCGGTCCACGCGACTGGGCGAGCGGCAGTACGCAAAAGGTCACCAACAACGAGGTGGCGGTGTACCTCGGCGAAACCATCATCAATTCGACCAGCTCGCCGACTGCACTTGGCGGCGCGATCGAGTACCGTCGCGGCCTCGCGAAATACCTCGATGTGACGGTTGGCTATCTTCACGAGGGCAGCAGCAAGGTGGCGCGCCGCGACGGCTTGACCAGCCAACTGTGGGCGACGCGTGCCTTCCTCAACGATAAGGTATCGCTCGGGCTCGGCGTCGGCACCTACTATGCGATCAACGAAAACGAGAACAGCCTGACGCCAGGGCCGGGCGCCGGGAAGTTTTCGGGCCTCGTCACGATCGCCGGCTCCTATCGCCTGACCGATCACTGGAATGCGCGGATCGAATGGAATCGTGTCGTGACACGCTATGATCGCGACTCGGATGTGATTTTCGGCGGTGTGGGCTACCGTTGGTGATGGCTCACCGTGCCAGCAGAAACAGTCTTCTAGAACCGATAGTAAAGATTCACACAAAAAAACCGGAGAAGAGCATGAAAGCCAGCACCATCGCCGAACGGGAGGCCCGTGGCCGCGCCGCCCGTGAGCACTCGAAGCGTTCGAGCCATCGCGCGGTAGGCGAGTTGCATCGCAACCCGATCGAATTGCTCAAGCAAAGCAGCGAGGGGCGAGTCGAAAGGCTCGTGCCGCTGCGCTACGGGCGTATGTCGGTGTCGCCGTTCACCTTCTATCGCGGCACCGCGATCATTCAGGCACACGACCTGAGCCGTGTCCCCGACACCGGCCTCACCATGCCGATTTGCGGCGACGGCCATTTGATGAATTTCGGCGGCTTCGCGACACCGGAGCGTCAACTCGTGTTCGATCTGAACGACTTCGACGAAGTCGCCACAGGTCCCTTCGAATGGGACCTGAAACGTTTGACCGCAAGCCTCGTGGTCGCTGCACGTCATATGCGTTTGAGTCGTGGAGCAGCGGAGAATCTGGTGATGACCGCCGTCACCGAATACCGCGACCGCATGGCGCAATACGCGCAATGCGGCGCGCTCGAACTCTGGTACGACCGCATCACCTTCGACCGCATGGCGGAAACCGCGCTGACCCCCGAGCGCCGCCGTATCGTGCGGCGCGGCATGGAAAAGGCCGCGAGCCGCACCCACGAAAATCTGCTGGAGAAAATGGCCGAGCACGACGGCGACCACTGGACGATCCGCGATGCGCCGCCGGCGCTGTTCCACGTGCTAGGCGCGAACACGCTGTTCACACCCGAAGAAACCGAGGCATTCAAGGGCCACAACTGGCGCAAGATGCTCGAACGCATGTGGGGCGAGTACCTTAAGACGATGTCGCATGACCGGCGCGAGTTGCTCAGCCATTTCACCGTGCAGGACATCGTATTCAAAGTGGTGGGCGTCGGCAGCGTCGGCACGCGCTGCATGGTCGTGCTGAACGTGGATCACATGGGCAAGCCATTGTTCCTGCAGCTCAAGGAGGCGCGGCCGTCGGTGGTCGCCCAGTACTACAAGTCGCCTCCCGTCAAGCACGAGGGCGAACGCGTCGTGCAAGGGCAGCGCATGTTGCAGGCCGCGAGCGACATCTTTCTCGGCTGGGCGAACGGGCCGTTAGGGCGCCATTTCTACTTCCGGCAACTGCGCGACATGAAGCTGTCGGCGAACATCGAACTGTTCGACACCGACCTGCTGGAGGGGTACGCGAAACTCTGCGGCTGGATCATGGCGCGCGCGCATGCCAAGGCGAGTGGCGAGGCGATCGAAGTCAGCGCGTATATCGGCCGTAGCGACCAGTTTGCGGAGTCGCTCGCGGCTTATGCCGCCAGCTACGCTGACCAGGTGGAGCGTGATTACGACGTGTTCCTGAAGGCCTGCCGCAGCGGCGAGCTCGAGGCGCGCACGGACGAAGACATGGCGGCGGATTTCCGCGTGTAACAGTCAATCGCGCCTGAGCAGTGCTTGAGCCGCGTAAGCAATGTTTGCGTGGCTCGCCGCGTGCCGGTGGCCGAACCACGCGGAAAGATTGCTCACAGTTCAGTCGTCGATGCGTGCTTCACGCAGCGTAACGAAGCGCAGGTGCTGGCTGCGCGCCGCGTCGATTACGCGCGGCAGGACTGCGAGTATCAGCGGTTTGCCCTCGATGGTGAGCGCGGCATTGCCATCGTGCAGCAGCAGGATGTCGCGCGGCGCAAGGCCGCGGAGCAGCCGGTGCGCGACCACGTGGGGATCGCGCTCGCGCGTGTCGTAGCCGCGCCGCGTCCATGCCGCAAGTCGCAAATCGAGTTTGCGCAGCACGGGCTCGAGAAAGATGTTGCGCAACCCCGCCGGGGCGCGGAAGAACATCGGCCGCTCGCCGCTCAATGCCTCGAAGGTGCGCTGCGCCGCGCCGATCTCGCGGGTGAGCGCGCCCGGAAACGTGATCGAAAACGTGTGGACGTGAACCTGCGAATGGTTTTCCAGCGCATGGCCGCGTGCGACGATCTCGCGTGCGAGTTCCGGGTAGCGTTGCGCTTTCGCGCCGATACAGAAGAAGGTGGCGCGCACCTTGAAAGCGTCGAGCAGATCCAGCACTTGCGGGGTGACGACCGGGTCGGGGCCGTCGTCGATGGTCAGTGCGATCGCGTCTGCGTTGCGCGCGCCGGCGGGCAGGTGCGTCCAGTTCGGGCCAAGCAGCGAGGTGCGCGGCAAAAGGCCGGCTACCGTGAAAATAGCGTGATTCACGACGATCGCGGCGAGCCACCACGGCCATGCGGCGGGTGCCAGCAGCCAGCCCGCCAGTACGAATACGTGCCATGCGGCGGTGGCCGTGAGCATCGCGGGATAGCTGGTGCGCGGCCAGCGGCGCTGCGGCGGAGCCTCGTTGCGTTGCTGCGGCGTGAAAAGTTCGTTCATAAAGCGTGCTTCCTGTCTTCCTTCCTCCGTCCTGGGAAGGCCCTGAATCGCGCGCGTGACGCGCAACAGCCAACGATACCATTGATGCGCAATGCGACGCTGTTGCGGAAGGTAACGATAAGTAATGAAAGAATGCTGAAAGACGCCATGCTTCGCGACGGCTGCGCCGTTGCATTTGTGATGGGCGATCCGCTGTTGTATGGTGCTAAGGCCTAAGAAACGGAGCAGGGGAGGTGCTGTGACAGGAACGGGAGTCAAGAAAGTCGCGCTGGTGACGGGCGCGGGCAGCGGCATCGGCCGGGCCTGCGCGCTCAAGATGCTGGAACACGGTTATAGCGTCGTACTCGCCGGCCGTCGCCAGGCGCCGCTCGACGCTGTGGTCGAAGAAGCGCAGCAACTGGGCGGCGACGCGCTTGCAGTGGCCTGCGACGTGACGGATGCCGACAGCGTCGCCGCGCTGTTCGACACGATCCGCGCGCGGCGCGGCCGTCTCGACGTACTGTTCAACAACGCGGGCCGCAACGGCTCGCCGGTGGATATCGATGAGCTCGATGTCGACGAATGGCGCTCGGTGGTCGACACCAATCTCACGGGCGTGTTTCTTTGCACACGTGCCGCCTTCGGTCTGATGAAAACGCAGACGCCGCGGGGCGGCCGCATCATCAACAATGGCTCGATTTCCGCGCATGCGCCCCGGCCGAACAGCATCGCCTACACGGCGACCAAGCACGCGATTACCGGCATCACGAAAGCGGTTTCGCTCGACGGCCGCAAATACGACATCGTGTGCGGGCAGATCGACATCGGCAATGCGGCGACAGAAATGGCCGAGCGGATGGCGCGCGGCGTGCCGCAGGCGAACGGCGAAATCGCGGTCGAGCCGTTGATGGACGTGCAGCACGTCGCCGACGCGGTGCTGCATATGGCCGAATTGCCGTTGTCAGTGAATGTGCAGTTCATGACCATCATGGCAAGCAAGATGCCGTTCGTCGGGCGGGGCTGAGCGGGGCGCCGCACGCATCGCGGAAGATCAACTTATACTGGGCGCTTCCCGCCTTCTGGAAAAGGCGATTCGCCGTGCCCCGCGCCACACCCAAGGACGACCCTCAGCCGGTGCCGCCCGCGCAGCCCGACCTCGACGATTGTTGTCATAGTGGCTGCAATCCGTGTGTCTTCGATCTCTACGATGAAGCGCTCGAACGCTATCAGTCAGCGCTCGCCGAATGGCAAGCGCGGCAGGCGGCACTGAAGGTGCAAAAGGTACGAACGGTGCACGCACGGCCGAGCAAACCGCGTACGCGTCGCTAAACGGTGTTTCAGGTTTTACGCCAAGGCCGCAGCCATACCCCGTCCCCGTCATGACCGACCTTCAGTCCGCACCCCTCGAACCCTTCAACGAAACGCACACGCTGGACGACCTGCATACCTTCGTGCAGCGTTATCCGCGTCTGTTCGTGCTGACCGGCGCGGGCATCAGCACTGACTCCGGCATTCCAGGCTATCGCGACGACAACGGCGAGTGGAAACGTTCGCCGCCGATCACGCTGCAGGAATTTCTCGGCACCGCCGCGATGCGCCGGCGCTATTGGGCACGCAGCATGGTGGGCTGGCCGGTGGTGGCCGACGCGCAGCCGAATGCCGCGCATACCGCTCTCGCCCGGCTCGAGGCCGCGGGCCATGTGCCGACGCTCGTTACGCAGAACGTCGACGGTTTGCATCAGCGGGCGGGCAGCCGCGAGGTGATCGAACTGCATGGCGGTATCGACGGCGTGACGTGTCTGGACTGCGGCATGCAGCATTCACGCGCGTCGATCCAGCGCACGCTGGAAGCCGACAATCCCGCGTTGCTGAACGTCACTGCCGAAACCGCCGCCGACGGCGACGCGCATCTGGAGTGGCACGATCTCGACGCTTTTCGCATTCCGGCGTGCACGAACTGCGGCGGTTTATTGAAGCCCGCCGTGGTGTTCTTCGGTGAAAGCGTGCCGCGCGAGCGTGTCGAAGCGGCGTCGCATGCGCTCGACGCGGCGGACGCAGTGCTGGTGGTCGGCTCGTCGCTGATGGTCTATTCGGGCTACCGCTTCTGCGTGTGGGCGCAGAAGCAGGGCAAGCCGATCGTCGCGATCAATCTGGGGCGCACGCGCGCCGATCCGCTGCTGTCGCTGAAAATCGCCGCGCGCTGTGCCGACACGCTGACCGCGCTGGCGGGCCGTCTGGCACTGGATTGAGCGGACCGCCTGAGCCTCCCGATCAGCGCGCGGCCCGCATAAATCGTCGATAATCCCAATCCCACGCAGCGCCGCTCTCACGAAAAGCAACCGTCCCGCAAAAGGAACGCCGATGTTGACGACGATCGAACAGCTCGAAGCAATCTATGGTCAGCCCCACGAACGCGCGGTGAAGAAAGAGATTCCCTACGTCAACGAAGACTATCGCGCGTTCATCGAAGTCGCGCCCTTCGTCGTGCTCGCCACCGCCGGCCCGGAAGGCCTCGACTGTTCGCCGCGCGGCGACGCGCCGGGCTTCGTGCGGGTGATCGACGAACGCACGCTCGCGCTGCCGGACCGCATCGGCAACAATCGCGTCGACAGTCTGCGCAATATCATCGTTGAGCCGCATCTGGCGCTGCTGTTCATCATTCCGGGCGTCGGCGAAAGTTTGCGCGTGAACGGCCGCGGCCGCATTTCGAACGATCCGGAATTGCTGGACAGTTTCGCCGTCGAAGGTAAACTGCCGCGCACCGTGCTGCTGATCGACGTCGACGCGGTGTACTTTCATTGCTCGAAGGCGCTGGTGCGCTCGAAACTGTGGGATCCCGCGCGTCACGTCGAACGTTCGCGCCTGCCGAGTGCCGGCGAGATCCACCGGCGCATCAACGGCGCGAGTTTCGATGCCGCGACCTATGACCGTGAACTCGCCGAACGCGTGCGCACGGCCCTGTACTGAAACAACGTGAACATGACTGATTCCCATCCGGCGCTGCGGCAACACTCGCCGTCCGCCGAACGTAATCGCGAACCGATCCTTGCCGTATTGCGCGAAGTGCTGCCGGCCACCGGCCGCGTGCTGGAAATCGCGAGCGGCACGGGGCAGCATGCTATCTGCTTCGCCGGCGCATTGCCTGGGCTTGACTGGCAACCGAGCGATATCGATGCGGATGCGCGTGCGTCGATTGCCGCGTGGGTCGCGCATGCAGGGCTGGCGAACGTGCGCGCACCGCTCGCGCTCGATGTGCATCAGCCGGAGTGGGGCGCGCAAACGCTGGACAAGCTCGATCAGTTCGACGCCGTGGTCTGTATCAACATGATTCACATCTCGCCGTGGAGCGCGACAGAAGCGCTATTCGCCGGCGCGAGCCGCCGACTGGTCGACGGCGGTGTACTGTATCTGTACGGCCCTTACAAACTTGGTGGCGCGCAAACCTCGCCGAGCAACGATGCGTTCGATCAGCAATTGCGCAGCCGCGACCCCGCGTGGGGCGTGCGCGACATGGAAGCGGTGGTAGCGTTGGGCGCATCGGTCGGGCTCGTGTGCGACGAGCCGATCGCGATGCCGGCCAACAATTTCAGTCTGGTTTTCAGGAAACGCGTGGACGTGGCGCGGGTCTGACGGACGTTGCGTAGTGCGGTGCGTCATAAAGCGCATCACCGGGCGCCGCATAAAGTATCTCGTGAGGCCCGCATACAGTGGAAAGCCCACTCGTTGAGTATCAATGCGCGCCAGCGAGCGGCAAGCCGGCATTTCTTTTATCCTTTCACCCTCGACGTTCCGCCGACGTTCTTTCCGGCGCAGCGTCTCGACATTTTTTGGACTCTGGAGAATTCACATGGGCAAACAGGCAATCGGCGTGGTGGGGCTAGCGGTCATGGGCCGCAATCTGGCGCTCAACATCGAAAGCCGCGGCCACGCGGTCTCGGTGTACAACCGTAGCCGCGAGAAAACCGACGAACTCATCGCCGAATATCCGGACAAGAAGCTGGTGCCGGCCTTCACGCTGGAAGACTTCGTGGAGTCGCTGGAAAAACCGCGCCGCATTCTGCTGATGGTCAAGGCAGGCGAGCCGACCGACGCCACCATCGCGCAACTCAAGCCGCTGCTGGACAAGGGCGACATCCTGATCGACGGCGGCAATACGCATTTCACCGACACCATCCGCCGCAATCAGGAACTGGCGAAAGCCGGCCTGCATTTCATCGGCACGGGCGTGTCGGGCGGCGAAGAGGGCGCATTGAAAGGCCCGTCGATCATGCCGGGCGGCCAGCGCGACGCCTATGATCTCGTCGCGCCGATCCTCACCGAAATCGCCGCCAAGGCGCCGGACGGCGAGCCGTGCGTCGCGTACATGGGTCCGGACGGCGCGGGCCACTTCGTGAAAATGGTGCACAACGGCATCGAATACGGCGACATGCAATTGATCGCCGAGAGCTATGCGGTGCTCAAGCAGGTCGTCGGTCTGTCGAACGAGGAGCTGGCCAAGGTCTACACCGAATGGAACGAGGGCGAGCTCGACAGCTACCTGATCGAAATCACCTCGAAGATCTTCAAGAAGAAAGACGAAGAAACCGGCAAGGATCTGGTCGACGTGATCCTCGATCGCGCGGCGCAGAAGGGCACCGGCAAGTGGACCAGCCAGAACGCGCTCGACCTCGGTGCACCGCTGCCGCTGATTACGGAAGCCGTGTTCGCGCGTGTGTTGTCGTCGCTGAAAGTTCAGCGCGTGGCGGCGAGCAAGGTGCTGGAAGGGCCGGCAGCCAAGCCGCTCGACGCCGAGCGTGACGCGTTCATCGAATCGGTGCGGCGTGCGCTGTACTTCAGCAAGGTGATTTCGTACGCGCAAGGTTTCGCGCAACTGCGCGCGGCATCGGAAGAGTACAAGTGGGATCTGGACTACGGCGGAATCGCGAAGATTTTCCGCGCCGGCTGTATCATCCGCGCCCGCTTCCTGCAGAAGATCACCGACGCCTATACGAAAGACAAGGCAATCGCCAATCTGCTGCTCGATCCGTACTTCCGCGATATCGCGAAGAACTATCAGTCGGCGTTGCGCGAAGTTGTGATTGCCGCCATCAATGCGGGCGTGCCGGTGCCGGCATTCGCGTCGGCCGTCGCCTATTTCGACGCGTATCGGTCGGAACGCCTGCCGGCGAACCTGGTGCAGGCTCAACGCGATTTCTTCGGCGCGCATACGTTCGAGCGCATCGACAAGCCGGGCAGCTTCCACGCGAACTGGAGCTGATCGTTTGAATCGTGACCCGGCGCGCGCTTGCAGCAAGGCGCGCCGGGCCACGCTAGCGATTGAAATCGAGACGGGCAATTATTGCTGATAGCTATCGGACAGATAGCGTGGCAGCACGCCGGACCGTCTACTATTGCGAATTTTGGAATAGAGTTTCATCGTTTCAGGGGTTTCCCCTAGATGTCGACGCTCCTAAACTCCTATTTAAGCGCTACGGGACAACGAGCCCAAAGCGCATTAAATACAAGTTCTGGAGGTTTACATCATGAAGACTCTTATCTCTGCTGTCGTCGTCGCTGCCGCTCTGGTTGCTCCTGTTGCTTCGTTTGCTCAATCGAACCAGCCGCTTACTCGCGCTGAAGTGCGCGCCCAACTGGTGCAACTGGAAAAGGCCGGTTACAACCCGATCGGCGATCATGTCGACTACCCGGCTAACCTGCAGGCTGCGCAAGCCCGCGTCGATGCACAGAACGGCACCGCTCAAGCTGTGAACAGCGGCTACGGCGCACCGATCGCTGGTACCTCGCAAGCCGGCCGTCCGGTGACCGGCAACGACCGTAACTCGGTCTACTTCGGCAACTAATTCGCCAAAGTTGATGTGAACGCCGCCTGGCTGACAGGCGGCGGGTAATGAAAAAAACGCCGACCGGATTGCCGGGCGGCGTTTTGTCGTTTACGGCCAAGCCTATAGCCTGGCCGTCAGATCGATTTGAAGGCGCGCTTCAACGGTTCGGCAAATGCGGAATCCCTTCGTTGCTGGTCAGATTGAGCTGGTGAATCTGCCGATGCGCCTTGTTCAGATGCGCCTGCGCGGCGACGCGTTGCGCTTCCAGTTGCGACACCTCCTTGCGCACCTGATGCTGCCGGTTCGACACGGTCTGTTCCTGCGCGCCGCGCCGTTGCAGGTCCGTGCGCAGCCGTTCGGCCTGCGCCTCGGAGCGCGCGATCATGCGCGCAAGCTGTTCGTTTTGTGCCTCGAGTTGCGCGCGGCGTGTTTCGCCTTCCGAGAGCCGCGTCGCCTGTTCCTCGAAGTGATGGAAGGCGGCTTCCGCGGCTTCGAGGTCGGCGGCTTTGAGCGCGCGCCACAGCGAGCCGTCCTGATAAAGCGCGACGTAGTACGTCAGTTCCTTCGCGTGGAACAGCAGACTGACCGAATAGGCGAAGCTGCGGAACACGCGGAACGGTGTCAGCGCTTCTTCTTCGGCGAGCCATTCGATTTCGGCGGTGTCGGCCATCTGCACGCCGCGCGCGCTGACCTGCGAGGGCACCACCGGCACTGGCCGTAACGTCGTCACCGGCCGCGCCGGCTCGGCGGTTGGTGCGGCAGGTGCCCCAGCGGCAGCGACAGCGGACGCGACGCCGGCCGCCGCGGCCAGCGCCGCCTCCTCGCTGTCGTCGGGCGTTACGGGATCGGCGGCGTTCTCTCGAGCGACCTGCACGAGATGCGATGGGCCTGCCAGCACGCTGCGGCGATTCAGGAGACTTTTCACGGCGGTTCCTCCGGTTGACTCGCCCGAAACCTTCAGACGGCGTCGACAGTCATGCATGCCGGACAATCTGGCGGTTCGGGCGGTGAGCGAAAAGTGGCGGACCGGCGGCGCTATCGCTGAGCACCGGGGTGCGCGGCAGTGCAGATGCGTTTTCCGCGAGCGCGGCTTTAATGCAAGGTGCGATGCCGGCGGCCTATTTCATCGAACAGCGCGCGGCTGGGTTCGAGAGCAAGCAACCAGGATTCGTCGTAACCGCTGAGATTGTCGAGCGCCTCGCGCAGCCGTTCGATCGCCAGAGCCGGAATCTCGACGCTGGCTTCGACGCCGCTCGACAATCCCGCGATGCTGGCCAGTTGGACCAGTGCGTCGGCGGCTTCGGCGACGTCTGCCGCGAAAACCAGATGGGTGTTCAGCAACTCGACCAAACCGGGCGACGCCGCAACATCGTCGACGTTGAGTTGCACGGCCAGAAACGTGGCTTTGTTCATCCTCAACTCCTCGCAGGATCCAGGCGTTTGTGTACGGTGCGTTGCGGCAGCATGACTGAGTATAGGCGAGGGTTGAAAGGATTCAATAATCACACGAATGCCCTCGCGCGGCCGTGCGGCGGCGGTCGGGCCTGCCACAACACCTATAATGGGGGCCGTCGAAACGCGTGATCCTGCTGGGCCGGGCGGCTCGGTATGCGGCACGGATAACGCCTCGACAGCGACTGTTTCTCAACCCACTATTCACCATGAAGATCATTCGCAGCAAGAGCTTCACCGCGACGCGTCCGTGGGGCGCGCTCGATATCGCCAACATGGGCGGCATCACGACGCGCCTGCATTGGACCGATCAGCCATACAAGTGGCATGTCAACGACGGCGAGGAAGTGTTCGCCGTGCTCGACGGCCGCGTGGAGATGCGCTATCGCGAAGGCGGCGTCGAACAGTCGGCGATTCTGGAAACGGGCGATGTGTTCTACGCGTCGGTGGGCACCGAACATGTTGCACATCCGATCGGCGTGGCGCGCATTCTGGTGGTCGAGGCCGAGGGCAGTGTCTGACGGTTCCTTGGCCCATGCCGTGTCGAAATCGTCGCCAACGCGCACGGCGGCATAATGGATAGGCGCCGCGGCGCCCGTAGCGAGCGGCACGGCGAATGCTTGGGGCTGATTGAATCCGATTGAATCTAAGTGTCGAGGAAAATCACATGACAAGACAATGGCAATTCACGGCGGCCCGGTTGCTGATCTCGGCGACGCTCGGCGTGATGATCAGCGGTTGTACGTCGATGCCGTGGGAAAGCACGCCGTTCTATAGCAGCGCGCCGTCCCGCCCGACTACCCTCGGCACGGTCCCTGTGCCGGCCGGTTACTACCGCGCCAATCCGGGTGACACGCTGGCGGGCATCGCGTCGGCGTACGGTCGCAAGCCGCAGGAGATCGCGACATGGAACGGCCTCGCATCGAATGCGGCGATCAATCCGGGGCAGGTGCTGCGGGTGGCGCCGCCAATGGCGTCGGGTAGCGTGGTGACGCCGCCGGTCAACGTGGCCGGTCAGAATGGCGCTGCCGCCACGCCCGGTGCGGCTGGCGTCGCGCAGCAAGGCGTGCTGCTGTGGCCGTTGCGGGGTCCCGTGCTGAAAGCCTTTGCGCCGGGCAAGTCGAACGGTATCGTGATCGGCGGTCGCGCAGGCGATCCGGTCAAGGCCGCCGCGACCGGCCGGGTCGTTTACGCCGGCACGGGTATCGAGGCGTACGGTCCACTCATCATCATCAAGCACGACGACTCGCTGATTACCGCCTACGGGCAGAACAGCACGCTGCTGGTCAAGGAAGGCGACGCTGTCGCGCAAGGACAAACCATCGGCGAAGTCGGCGTGGATAGCCGGGGCGTGGCGTCGATCCAGTTCGAAGTCCGCCAGAACGGCCAGCCGGTCGACCCGCTTGCGTGGCTACCGAAGTCGGGTGGGTGAGCCCCGCTTACTAGCGCGGTTTTCAGCGCCGAGTTAATTAATTGAATACACTGTGTGGCTCAACAGCCGGAGTCGTGGCCGTTCATCGAAGCAGATGAAGCGGTGCGCGGGCCGGCGGTCACAGGCTGTCATGCATTGACACAAACAGGGACACACGAGGCTCTCACCATGATCGATTTGCGCAGCGACACCGTAACCCGTCCAACTCCTGCCATGCTCGCGGCGATGTCGGCCGCCGAAGTGGGCGACGACGTCTGGGGCGACGACCCAACCGTGCTGCGCCTGCAAGCAACGGTCGCGGAGCGCACCGGCAAGGAAGCCGGCCTGTTCTTCCCGAGCGGCACGCAAAGCAATCTGGCGGCGTTGATGGCGCATTGCGCGCGCGGCGACGAATACATCGTCGGCCAGTTGGCGCATACCTATAAGTACGAAGGCGGCGGCGCGGCGGTGCTCGGCAGCATCCAGCCGCAGCCGCTCGAGAATGCCGCCGACGGTTCGATCCCGCTCGAGAAGATCGCGGCCGCGATCAAGCCGATCGACAACCACTTCGCGCGCACGCGGCTGCTGGCGCTGGAAAACACCATCGGCGGCAAGGTGCTGCCGGCGGGTTACGTCGACGAGGCGGTGCAGTTGGCGCGCCGGCATGGCTTGTCGGCTCACCTCGACGGCGCGCGGGTCTACAACGCGGCGGTTGCATCGGGCAAGCCGGTTGCGGCGTTGTGCGAACGGTTCGATTCAGTCTCGATCTGTTTTTCGAAGGGCCTGGGCGCGCCGGTCGGCTCGGTTCTGGTGGGCAGCCAGGCGCTGATCGATGTGGCGCATCGCTGGCGCAAGGTGCTGGGCGGCGGGATGCGCCAGGCCGGCGTGCTGGCAGCCGCATGCCTGTATGCGCTGAATCACAACGTCGAGCGTCTCGCCGACGATCACGCGAACGCCGCGCATCTGGCGGCCGGTCTGGAATCGATCGACCAGGTCAAGGTGCAGTCGATCGCGACCAACATGGTGTTCGCGCATTTTCCGCAGCAGCATTGCGTACCGCTCGAAGCGTGGCTCAAGGAGCGCGGCATCCTCACGCAGATGCTCTACGCGTCGCGCTTCGTCACGCATAAGGATGTGTCGCGTGCGGATATCGATACGTTTATCGGCGCAGTGAAAGGGTATTTCGCCGCGCATTAATCGAAATGCCGGGAAGGAAAAAAGGGCGCACTGCCACAGCAGTGCGCCCTTTTTGTTTACTCCGCCGACGCTTTCGCGTGCACGCCCGCGCGATGCGACGGCGCGAACAGCCGCAGTCCGCTCGCAAGGCTCGCCGCGCCTGCAAAGAAGGCGCCGGCGCTGAGCGCGAGTGTGGGTCCATGCCGGCCGGCGATGCCGAAGCTCAGCGCGACCAGCGCTGCACCGGTGGTCTGCCCAAGCAGCCGGGCAGTCGCGACGATGCCGCTGGCGCCGCCGCTGCGCTCGGGCGGCGCGCTCGCCATCAATGCCTTCAGGTTAGGTGACTGGAAGAAGCCGAAGCCCGCGCCGCAAATCGCCATGCGGATGCCGATGTCGAGCACATGCGGATGCACCGGCAACAACGCCAGCGACGCCATCCCCGCCGACATCACCGCAAGGCCGATCGCGCCCAGCAGGCCCGGTGGATAGCGGTCGGACAGACTGCCCGCCAGCGGCGCGGCCAGTGCGACCACCACGGGCCACGGCGTCATCAGAAAGCCGGTCTCGACCTGGCTGCGATGCAACACGTCCTCGAAGTAGAAAGGCAGCGACACGAACGCCAGCCCTTGCGCGGCGAACGAGCACACCGCGGTCACCGCCGACAACGCAAACACCGGCCGCTTGAACAGATCGACCGGCAGCATCGGCGCGGGGTGACCGGCTTCACGGCGAATCAGCAACACACCGAACACCACGGCGATCGCGGCCGCGCTCAGCACCAGTTGCGTCGAGGCGCGCTGGGCCGCTTCGCCCAGCGCGAGGATCAGCGCGGCGAAGGTGATCACGTTGAGGAGCGCCGCAATCGGGTCGAAGTTGTGTTTGCCGCGCTCCGTGTGCGGCAGCGCGGGCCACGCGAAGGCCAGCGCCAGCAGGCCGAGCGGCACATTGACCGCGAACAGCCACGGCCATGCGGCAACGGACAGAATCAGCGACGCTACCGTCGGCCCGACCGCGAACGACACGCCGACGATCAACGCGTTAGTGCCGAGGCCGCGTCCGAGCCGATGCGGCGGATATAGATAGCGGATCAGCGCCGTATTGACGCTCATGATCGCGCTCGCGCCGAGCCCTTGCAGCACGCGCGCGGCGGCCAGCAGCGGCAGTGTCGAAGCGAGCGAGCAAGCCAGCGACGCCAGCGTGAACAGCGCAATGCCGCCGATATAAATCCTGCGATGCCCGACGATGTCGCCGAGTGCGGCAAGCGGCAGCAGTGTCGCGACCATCGCGAGCTGGTAGGCGTTGATGATCCACACCGACGCCGCGGGCGCCGCGTGCAGATCCGCGGCGATGGCGGGCAGGGCGGTGTTGGCGATCGCGGTGTCGAGCGTGGCGAGCGCGACTGCGAGCATGATCGCGGCCATCGCGCGGCGATTGGCGGCGCTCATCGGGCCGTCCGCTGGAAAGGTCTGGTCGAGCGTGGCGCCACGGGTGGCGCTGGGTTTGTCGGACAAGGCGTGGCTCGTCGGGTTATGCATGCCGCAGCGCCGGGTGCGTCGGAGGGACAGCGCGGCGGCGTGCAGGCGGCAGGGTTGCGAGGCATGAAGCGCGGGGCCCGAGTCCAGCGGTCAGAGCGGCGCGCGCGGCGAATGAAGTGATTGTTACAGAGACGTGGAAATCGTGCTGGGAGGCCGGCAGGGCGGGGCACTCGGTCGGACGTCCACAATGCAACTAACGGTCAAGCCCGCGCGGCGTCTTCGAATCGGCGTGGCCCAGCGTTGTCGCATATCGCCCGGCATAACAGTTCAGCAGACGAGGCGCTCCGATTTGACCACTTATCGAACCAGTCAACGCATTCATCGCCACGTCACACGTCGAAAAAGATAATCATGCTGCCTCTCCCATGCAGTCGGCTTTCATTGCTTGCCGTCGTTTGCCTGTTTTGCGGGCCGATGCACGCGCCCAGTGCCGCGCACAGACTGCCTCTGCACCGCGTGCGTGCGCGGAATGCGTGCGAATTGCGTGAAGCCCCGCATGTCGGCGGGCATGGCATGTGCATGAACACCCGCTCGCGCTCGCCGGTGTCCGCGCGCCGTAAAATGTCGTACTCTGTTTGTTAACCCGCCTGACCGACCCGCGCCTCCCGTCCGTCATCTATGCGGTTCGCGTATGTCGCGTCGTTATTTCCCGGAGGCTTCGATGACAGCCGTCGATCTGGATTTCGACCAGCTCAACAGTACCGTCGACGCGCTACGGCGCTCAATTTCCAATCGCATGATGTACGGCGTCGGCAAGGACGCCGTCACCGCTCATCCCCATGACTGGCTGCACGCCGCGGCGCTCGCCGTGCGCGACCGGCTGGTCGCGCGCTGGATGAAGACCACGCGCCTGCAGTACGAACAGGACGTCAAACGCGTCTACTACCTGTCGATGGAATTCCTGATCGGCCGCACGTTTACGAACGCGTTGCTGGCGCTCGGCATCCACGATCAGATGAAGGAAGCGCTCGCGGGTCTCGGCGTCGACATGGAGACGCTGGTCAATATCGAGCCGGACGCGGCCCTCGGCAACGGCGGCCTCGGGCGGCTCGCCGCCTGTTTTCTCGATTCGATGGCGACGCTCGGCATTCCGGGTTTCGGCTACGGCATCCGTTACGAATACGGCATGTTCCGTCAGGAGATCGTCGACGGCGAGCAGGTCGAAGCGCCGGACTACTGGCTGCGCGCGGGCAATCCGTGGGAGTTTCCGCGGCCCGAGATCAAGTACATGGTGCATTTCGGCGGGCGCACGGTGCAGCGCGGCGAGCATGTGGAGTGGATCGACACCGAGCATGTGAACGCAACCGCGTATGACACCGTCATTCCGGGCTACGCGACGGACGCGACCAATACGCTGCGCCTATGGTCGGCGCGCGCCACCGAAGAACTCGACCTCGGCGCGTTCAATCGTGGCGACTACCGCAACGCGGTCGATACGAAGAACATGTCGGAGAACGTCTCGCGCCTGCTGTATCCGGACGACTCGACACCGGCCGGCCGCGAACTGCGGCTGCGGCAGGAATACTTCTTCGTCTCGGCGACCATGCAGGATCTGATTCGCCGCTATCAGCGCACGCACAGTACGTTTGGTCGCTTTTCCGAAAAGGTGGCGGTGCATTTGAACGACACGCACCCGGTTCTGGCGATTCCGGAACTGATGCGTTTGCTGGTGGATGTTCATCATCAGCCGTGGGACAAGGCGTGGCATCACGTCACGAAGATCTTCTCGTACACGAACCACACCTTGATGCCCGAAGCGCTCGAAACGTGGGACGTCGAGATGCTTGCGCGTCTTTTGCCGCGGCATCTGGAGATCATCTTCGAGATCAACGCGGGCTTTCTCAAGCATGTCAGCGAGCAATCGGGACATGACGGCGAGATGATCCGCCGCATTTCGCTGGTCGACGAATATGGCCAGCGGCGTGTGCGGATGGCGTATCTGGCGATCGTCGCGAGTCACAAGGTGAACGGTGTATCGAAGCTGCATTCGCAACTGATGACGCGCGATATTTTCGCCGACTTTGCACGCATCTATCCGGACCGCTTCACTAACGTCACCAACGGCATCACGCCGCGGCGCTGGCTGGCGCAGGCGAGTCCGTCGCTGTCGTCGCTGATCGATCAGCAGATCGGCAAGCATTGGCGCAGCAATCTGTTCGAGCTGGAGCAACTGCGCAATCTGCGCAACGACAGCGCGTTCATCGACGCCTTTCATGAAGCGAAGCGGCAGAACAAACTGCGGCTCGTGCAGCGGCTTGCGCATCACACGAAACTGAACTTCGATCCCGATGCGTTGTTCGACCTTCAGGTCAAGCGCATTCACGAATACAAGCGGCAGTTGCTGAACGTGTTGCACGTGATCGTGCGCTACAACCAGATTCGCGCGAATCCGGAGCGCGATTGGGTACCGCGCGTGGTGATGTTCGCCGGCAAGGCTGCGTCCGCGTATCGCATGGCGAAGACGATCATCAAGCTGATTGGCGATGTCAGCGAGAAGGTCAATCACGATCCGTTGATCGGCGATCGTCTCAAGGTGGTGTTCGTGCCGAACTACGGCGTGAGCGTGGCCGAGTTGATCATTCCGGCGGCCGATCTGTCCGAGCAGATTTCAATGGCCGGCACCGAAGCGTCAGGCACCGGCAACATGAAGCTCGCGTTGAACGGTGCGTTGACGATCGGCACGATGGACGGCGCGAACATCGAGATCTGCGACGCAGTGGGACGAGAGAACATTTTCATCTTCGGCCATACCGCCGACGAAGTGGACAACCTGCGCGCCACCGGCTACCGGCCGCGGCAAGTGTACGAGGAGAATCCGGAACTGCGCATGGCGCTCGACCAGATTCGCACGGGTTACTTCTCACCGGATGATCCGCTGCGCTTTTCGGACATTTTCCACACGTTGGTGGATTGGGGCGATCACTATATGGTGCTCGCCGATTTCGCCGCGTTTGCGAAAGCGCAGGACGAAGTGGATGCGCGTTTCGTCGACAAGCGCGCGTGGACCGAGAGCGCGATCGAGAACGTCGCGGGCATGGGACAGTTTTCGTCGGACCGCACCATCGGCGAATATGCGCGCAATATCTGGCACGTGAATCCGCTCAGTATGGAGTGACGCGGGCGCGTTTGTGTATGGCGCTTGCTCAAATGAAAAAGGCCGTGCGAATTTTTTGCACGGCCTTTCTTTATTGATCGATGACTATCACGGGGCGAATCGCTCGCTCTCTTTCGCGGCATACAAACCGAACTGCCCGCGCGGGAAATCGAACAGCACGTCGATGTTCTGCATAGCCATCAAACCGACCACGATGCGGTTAGCGTCCGGCTTCGCCTTGACGATCGTGACTTGCGCCTTCTCGTAACGGTGCACCCACGCGCCGCTGCCGATGGCCGTCTCATAGTTGCCCTGATCGAGCACATTGCCGACATCGCCGTCACCGGTCCAGTTGGGCGCTTTGTCCATTTCGAGGCGGATCATGCCGGTGCTGCCGGTTGCGAACACCAGCGGCGCGCAGAAGGTCATCTTGTTGCCCACATTCACGCAGCCTCGCGGCCATTGCGCCGTGCCGTCTTTCGACATTGTCATCGGCACCATCGTGTAGTCCTTGGTAATGGTGCTCGAGGGGCTCAACACCATGTACGGCTTCGTGAAGTTCGAGTGCACCAGATAGCGTTGGCCGATGTTGCCGGGCAATGCGCGCAGCGGTTGCGTGTAGCTGTTGTCGTCGGGCTGCGCGGCGCCGACGCCGACGATGCCGGAAAACGCCCAGCCGAATTCACCGGTGTAGCCGTCCATCCCGGCGCACTTCCGCGCGTTTGGCAGGCAGCGTATGACATCCACCGCTTGCGCGGTGATCGGCGTTGGGGTGGTGCCGGCGAGGCTGAACGGCACCTTCACGGCCGAGCCGAGAATCTCCACACCGTTCGCGAACGACAACGACGTCACGCCGCCGGCGCTTGCATAGTTCGAACCCGGCAGTACCGACTTCAACACCCGCGTACCTTGCGTACCCGTGTCGAGCGCCATGTACACCGGCTTGCCGTCGAGCTGGACCGGCAGGCCGAGGCGTGCGTGGTCTTCGTCGGCACGCTCCACATGCAGTGGAATCAGCAGGCCGTCGTTGCCGCCGTTGATCAACGCGGCATTGGGGGCCGGCGGCGTGGGGGTGGGGAAGGTGACGGAGCAGCCGGTCAGTGCGGCGAGCGCGCCGGCTGCAACCAGTGCCGCTGCGGCTGAACGACGAAATTGAAGACGGAATTGAAAACGAAAATGAAGACCGACATGCCGGCGCGCGGCATCGAGAGACGACAGGAACATAGGATCACGCTTTGCAAAAAGGCGGGTCCCTGGCGGAGGCGATGCATCGTGAGCTGTGGGTTGGACTACTCGAACAGCACTGGCGGCAATCTCACTGGATTGCCGCGGCGTGGGCGGGGAAACCGGGACGCTTGCGGGGGCCTGCGGGAGGGAACACGCGATAACAGGAGCGGCGACTCTACACGGCCACCCGTGGGCAATTGCAAAGATGTGTAAAGGGTTGGGGGACGGCTAGCAAGTCGCCCGTGCAAGCATTGATCTATGTCAATAGTCGCGCGGACGGCGGATCACGGTGGCTTGCGCGCGGCCGAGCGTGGCGCGGTCGAGGGCGCTTGTCAGCAGGCTGATCACGTCGTCGAGGGTGCGCGAGGTGACTTCGACACGAAAGGTCACGCGCTCGTGTTGCTGGTCGACGGTCATGACGTAGAGGCGCAGATCGTCGCCGAGGGCGGTATGCAACGCGCGCCGTCCATGTGCCGACGAAGTGCCGGGCACGGTGACGTCGATAATCACAAGCGGAACGACGACATGCGTGCGGCGGGGAAGGCGTGATTCGCGCGGTGCGCGCGGGACGGAGACTTCGGACGTTGCAACGGACGTGAGCATCATGATTGCGCCGATTCGGCGAGGCGGCGCGCGTTGTTGACACCCAACCACTCTAGCGGCACGCGCCTCAACGACGCGCAAAAGCTGCCGCGTCGCGAATCAATTTTGTGTTAACGCGCGACGCCTGGCGTATGGCGTATAGCGGACGGCGACTGCTCAGGCCTTGGGCGCCGCAGTGACGGCCTGCGCCTCGTGCACGGCCGCGGCGACGCGCTCGACGAACTCGCGATCGGTGCTCATGAGTGCCTCACGCAGGCCATTCGCGGTCTGCACCATCAGACGATGCGTGATGTCCTGGGTCGCCCAGGTGAGCCAGCCGACCACGATCAGCATCGTGCCGCACACCACGCCGACCGGCGAGCGCAATATCCCGCCGACAATAACGCCCACGAGTCCGACGAGCGAGATCGCACGCGGCAGCGCTTTGTTCTTCTGCACGGTGACGACTTGCACGTCGACGATGTCGCGCAGCGGAAAGACCTGGCCGGCCGACGAGAGTGCGTTACGCGTGACCGACACGCCGCGATCGTTGAAAGGAGTTTCCATCGAGTCCAATGCAATCCGTAGCAAAGGGCGCAGCGTACCAGATCTGAGGTTGACTATTTCCGAAGCTCGTCTTCACACAGTTCGCCAAAGCTCGAACCGCTCGAAAGGTCGGTCTGTATTCAATCTTCCACCGAAAGCTAATCGAAAGAAATTGAATGGACCTGATGCACCCGCCAGGCATTGGCCGAGAACCCGGCCAGGTGCCAGACGCGATCGACGCACGGCGTTTTTCCTACTCCGGCCGGCCAATCCGAAGAACGTCACTGGGTTTGCCCTACTGCAAGTGTAGGGGGGTGACCCATCCCAGGCTCCGTCGCTCTTGTTCAGAATCCAGATACGGACTGATGTAACGACGTAACCAGCCCGCATTCGCAGTAGAGCATGACGTCCAGCGCGTATGGCGCTGGCTGACCCCTGGGACGGAGGTCATATGTTCAGTACCCGCGCTTATCACAGCAGTGTTGCCGCGCTGCTGTTCCTGCTATTTGCAGTTCCTTCGTTCGGCCAGTCGTTCCGGGTGCAATGCCCGCCGACCACGCCGGCGCATCCGACGGCGCTGCCGCCCGGTACGGGGGAGCCCGCCTACACCGGGCCGTCCTACACGGGACAGACCTCCACGTCGACCGGCGTCATCAACGGCGCGGTCAAGTGCCAGCAGATCTCGGGCGGTGATGGTTACGCCACGATGGCGAACGGCGTGCAGACCTACCTGTTCGCTTTCGGCCCGTTGTCCGGGCTTGCCGACATCAAGGCCGGTCTTCCCGGCACCGAGTTCGCCTCGGTGTTCAACGCCGTCGGCGACCCAAGGTCGGACCCGACCTACAACGGTGCGGTCGGCCTCGTGCCTGATCCGGAATCTGTGCCTCCGGGCCAGTTGACCGGCCACGTCGATCCGCGCCCCATCATGGATATCGGCGTGATGAACGGCAACGAGCCGGCGCCGACGATGGCGATCGACGAGGACGACGAGTTCTTCCTCACGCTGACGAACGTCGGGATGATCATGCGCCCCGACCTGTTCGAGCGGCACACGGTGCACTTCCACGGCTACCCGAACGCATCGTCGTTTTATGACGGCGTGCCGGACGCGTCGGTGGCGATCAACATCGGCGCGAGCTTTACGTACTACTATCTCGCGCCGGATGCAGGCACCTACTTCTGGCACTGCCACATCACACCGCCCGAACACTTGCAGATGGGCATGGTCGGCCAGATCTTCGTACGGCCTCGCCAGAACCGCGTTCCCGGCGGTGCGTCGCTGTATAGCTCGCTGCTGCTGCAGCAAAAGGATCTGCGTACGGCGTGTGGCAACGACATTCTGTGCACGACACCGCTGCCGCCGGCGAACGGCGTGGCCCACTTGAACAATAAGAGCGGTACGCCGACGCTGTACGCGTACAACGACGGCGACGGTTCGACCGCCTACGACGTCGAGTATCCGGTGCAGATACACGGCTTCGATCCGAACTTCCACTTCATCGGCATGACGTTCAATCCGGAGCCGTTCACCGACATGAAGGACAAGCTCTTCATGTTGAACGGACGCAGCTACCCGGACACCGTGAATCCGAACCCGCTGTCGACACAGGTCGCCGACGGCACACCGCACTTTTCGCAACCGCTGCCGACGCTGATCAACATTCCGGCGGGCGGCAGGGCGCTGCTGCGGATCTCGGATCTGGACGTCACTGAGTTTCAGACGCTGGCGTCGCTGGGCATTCCGATGCACGTAGTCGGTGTCAACGCCCGCTTGCTGCGCGACATGTCCGGCAACGACCTGACCTACAACACGAACTCGATCACGTTGGGGGGCGGCGAATCGATCGATGTGATCCTCGACGCCAGCGACACGACGAAATATAAGCCGGGTGCGATCTATTACCTGTACACGCCGAATCTCGATCACCTGGCCAACGACCAGGAGAACTTTGGCGGCTTGATGACCGAGGTCCACATTTGCAACGCAGTGGACCCGACCAAGAAGTCCTGCACCTAGGAGAAGAGCCGTGGGACACATCAATCACACCACATGGATCGCCACGCTCGCGCGCCTTGGGCGTCTTGCACGGTTCGGCGCGGCGATGCTCGCCACGCTCGTCTGCATGCACGCGCAAGCCGCCGCGCCCGGCATCACGGGGACGCACTTCGATTTGAGTGCCGAGGCGAACCGTATTACCCAGCCCGACGGCGTGAGCATTTATTCGTGGGGCTATGGATGCCGCACGGCGCCGTCCGGCTTTTCGCCATCCACGATCGCGGGCGCGAACTGTCCGAGCATGCAGATTCCCGGTCCGACGCTGATCGTGAAGCAGGGCGACGTCGTCACCGTGACGCTCACCAATAACCTGCCGGCGGCGGCGGGCAACACGTCGATCCTCTTTCCGGGATTCCAGGTCTGCGCCGCGGTGCTGAACCCCGACGGGACCTGTCCTGCCGCGCTCACCGGCTCGCCGGGATTGCTGACCCGCGAGGCTGCCCACGGCAGCACGGTCACGTATAGCTTCGTCGCGGCGACGCCTGGCACGCATGCCTACTACAGCGGCACGCAGGGCGATCTGCAGATCGAGATGGGCCTGTATGGCGCGATCATCGTTTTGCCGACCTCCTCGCCCGGCACGGTTGCGGTGCCTACTGGTTGTCGCGCGGTCGCGGCGACGCTGCCGGACGGGCAGCCGGACTTCCGCAATGCCGGCGCGGCCTATAACCACAGCGCGGCCTGTTACGACCGCGAGTATCTGTTCCAGTTCTCCGAATTGGATCCACGCATCCATGTGCAGGCGGAACAACAGGCGGCGAACGCGTGCACGGCGCCGAACGGCTGCATGACCGTGGAGACGGAGCCCTATCACCCGGCCTATTTCATGGTCAACGGCCGCTCGATGCCGGACGACATGGACCCGAACTACGCGGTGCAGTATCCGCATCAGCCCTACAACGGCAATCCGCACATGCATCCGGGTGAACTGGTGCTGTTGCGGATCATCGGCACCGGCCGCTGGCAGCATCCGTTCCACGAGCACGGCAATCACGTGCGGGTGCTGGCGCGCGATGGAAACATGCTGCTCAGCAAGACGGACCCGACCAAGGTGGCCGGACCGCTGCTGTTCACGACGACCACGACGCCGGGCCTCACGATGGATGGAATTTTCTACTGGACAGGCAAGGGCCTGAACTGGGATGTCTATGGGCATAAGCCTGGGGACCTGTACACCGATACTGACCCGAAATATGCGGCTTACGTCGGCAAACCGGTCGTCTGCATTCCGGACGTGAACGGCTATTACACGGCCGACCCGCTCGCGCCGAACTACTACGAGTGGTGCGCCGATCACGGCAAGGCGCTCGAAGCGCATCCGTTCGGCAACGTCGGCAGCGGCGGGCCGGTCACCCTGCCGGATTCGCATGTGGTGACCAACGGCTTCTGGTTTGGTGGCAGTCCTTATCTTGGGCCTGACGCGACCATACGCGCCACTGCGCCAACCGGGACCACGCCGCCGAGCGGGACGATCGCGAATCCACCCGCAACGGAAGCAGGGTTTGCATTCATGTGGCACTCGCATAACGAGCGCGAGATCACTACGAACAACATCTTCCCAGGCGGAATGATGATGATGATGCTCGTCGATCCACAGGTTTTCCTGATTGACGAATCCAATTAGAGGCGGGGAGAAGCGCGATGAGATCCACTCAGTTTAAGGCGACCCTCTTCGCCGTGCTCAAGGCAGGGGTCACAGCGTCCATTCTGCTGACTGCCAGCAGCATATCTTTTGCTCAAGTCGTCAATCTGACGGCGAAGGCGACGACTGCCACGCTGCCCGACGGGCAGGCGGTGCCGATGTGGGGCTACACCTGTACGCCGGCTGCGGTTGCGCCGGCGACCTGTGCGGCGGCAAATTCGGGCGCCGGAGCGAACTGGTCGCCTGTGGTGATCACCGTGCCGCCAGGACCGCTGACGGTCAATCTCACCAATAGCTTGCCCGGTGCCGTGCCGACCTCGCTCGTCGTGGTGGGGCAGTTGGGCGGCGGGCTGGGGACGACGGCGACGAGCATGCCGAGTCCGCCGCATCCGACGCAGACCGCAACAACCTGGCCGATTGCCACCACCGCGAGCGGCGCGACTTTCACGCCGCCCGCGCAAGGGCCTCGTGTCCAGTCGTTTGCAACCGAGGTGGCGACCGGCAAGACTACCTCGCTCACCTGGAGCAACCTCAGCCCCGGCACTTACCTGATCGAGTCGGGAACACATCCGTCGATCCAGGGGCCGATGGGACTATACGGCGTGCTGGTGGTGAAGGCACCCGTCGGCGGCACCGTGAGCTGCCCTGTGACGTCGCAGACGTATCAGGCCTATACGAGTCCGGCTATTTGCTACGACGCCGACGTACCGCTTGTGCTGAGCGAAATCGATCCCGTGCAAAACACGGCTGTCGCAGCGGCGGTGACGACGACAGGCTTCAGCGAAACCCTGGCGTGGTCGGGTCAGCCCGGCGGCTGCGGCGATTCGAAGTCGACGGCGTTCGGCACCTGCTATCCGCCGACCGTGAACTACGATCCGCGCTACTACCTGATCAACGGCGTCGCCTTCGACCGCACCAATCCCGGCGGGTCTTCGTTTGCCGCCACCGCGCCTGTTGCGACAGGCCAGGTGCTCGTGCGTTTCGTGAACGCCGGTTTGCGGATGCACGTTCCGTCGATAGTCGGTGCACAAACCGGCAATCCCGTCGCTTCCGGTTTCTCGCTGATCGCCGAAGACGGCAATGTGTTGCCCGGTAACACGCGAGTCCAGTCGGAAGTGTTTCTGGCCGCGGGCAAAACCTACGACGTGATGATCAACGCACCGGCTACAGGCGCAACGGCGCTTCCGGTGTTCGACCGCGAACTGAGCCTGTCTACAAACAATCAGCGTGACGGCGGGATGCAGGCTTATGTCGCCGTCAATGGCGGCGTGCTGCCGACGGCTGGGGCCGCGAATCAGAATGCGATTGCCAATTCCGCTGCCTACTTCTTTGTCCCGGGCACCACGTTGACCGTGTCGGATCCTGCCAAGGGCGTGAAAGCCAAGGACGTGAATGTTTACGGCGTGGAGGTCAAGACGACGACCACCGGCGGCGCGCTGACGCTGAACCCGGATGGCACGTTCGTCTATGTGCCGAATGCCGGTACGACAGCTGACAGCTTTGTGTATCAGGCCAACGGCAATCCCGCGGTATCGGCGACGGTCACGCTGTCAGCCTGCAGCGCCGGCAACGGTTGTCTGTCTGGCCCGCCGGTGGCCAGCAATGGCGCTTACGTCAGCAACATCGCGTCGCGGCTGCAAATCGGCGCGCCCGGCGTGCTGGCCAATGCCTCGGATCCGAAGGGGCTGCCGCTCACCGCGGCGATTTCGGGTGCTGTGACAGGCGGGACCGTCACGTTGAATCCGGACGGATCGTTCACCGCGATTCCGACGACGCCGCCGGTCGGCAGCACTGCGACTGCCACCATGACGTTCAAATACACGGCAAAGAATTCGCAGAACACGTCGAGCACCGCCGCGACCGTGACGGTGACGTTCAAGGGCGGCAGCGGACTTATCGTCAAGCCGCTGGACGCGCCGAGCACGGCGCCGGGCAAGACCGCGGTTCAGCTTGCCGACTACCGCTGGATCATCGAGGAAGACCGTACCTTCCAGATTGATCCCGCATGCCAGACGACCGCGACAACGCGCCCGGCTACGTGCCCGCCGCTGCCGGTTCCCAGCCTCGGCGCAAATTTCCACACCAGCTACATGCCGGTGGTGGCAGCAGGTTGTGTCGGCAAGGTCGCCTGCGAGTCGGGGCAAACGGTATACGACCCGGCGAGCAACTCGCACTTGCCGGCCGTGTGCGATATCGGCAACGGCGTGTGCCGCACTACGGCTGCGCAACAGGTGCCGGTCAATCCGAGCCAGGTGGCGCTCGATCCGAAGAAGCACTACTACATCTCGATCTTGCCCGGGGACGCCGGTAACAGCTTTGGGAACGGTGCGGGCTTGCCGCAACCGGTTAATCCGGCGAACCCGACCGGGCCGCAGAGACAGTTCGACATTTCCAAAGACTGCCCGTCGGGTCCCGGCGGCGCGGATTTTGCGCCGGGCACGGGTAAGTGCGGCCACACCATGGGCGGCGCCCCGATCGCGCCCGGACAGACCAGCGTCAACGTGCTGTTGCAGGAGACGCCGATGGCGACCGCGAAGGTCTCGGTGTTTGTCTTCGAAGACGACGCACCGGTGAATGGCGAAGTGGACGTCAGTGGCGGCACCGACACGTTCGGTACCGCGCGCGAACCAGGACTTGGCGGGTTCGAAATCAAGCTCTGGGACGACGCGGGCGGCACCGGCGACGCAACCGGACAGATGACCTACGACATGTTCAACATGCCGCTGTCCAATTCCTTGCAGGGGACCATCGATCCGGTCACGGGGCTCAATGCCTGCCCGATTTCGACGGCGACGGACGGAATTGTCGGCATGGTCCCAACGTGTCCGAAATTCGAGTCGGACGGCAAGACGGTGTCGCCGCTCGTCGGCCAGGCCATCATTGCCAACCTGATGCCAGGCCGGTACGGCGTCGTCGCGACGCCGGCAGCCGACCGGATCGGCAGGGGAGAGGAATGGCTGCAGACGAACACGCTGGACGGACAGAAGGCACACGACGCGTTCATCAAGGTCGGTGGGCCGGCGTACTTCCAGGAGTTCGGGCCGGCAGGCTTTCACGTGGCGGTCGGCTTTGCCAATCCGAAAATCATCAATGCTCGCCTGCCGCTCCTTTGCGCAGGTGCGACGTGCACCAGCGGGCTCAAGGGCAGGGTAACGAACCTGCACTACAGCCGTCCGCCGAACGAGAATCTGTATGGCGCCGGCTCGCGTACCTCGCTGAGTTTCACGCAGTGCTATGTCAGCGTCGGCGATCCGGACGGCGAGGATATGGCGTTCACCAAGTGCAACGCCGACGGGACGTTCAGCTTTAGCGGCTTGCCCGCAGGCACGTTCAGAATCACGATCTTCGATCAATGGAACGATCAGATCGTCGACGGGCTCGCGACTGCGGTGCAACTGGCGACCGGCCAGACTGTGGATGTCGGGGATCTTTCGGTGCTCCAATGGCACACGAATCTCTACACCCGGACGTTCATGGACACGACCGGCTCCGGCGTCTCGCAGACGAGTTCGCCAGGGCTCCCGCTGGTTCCGACCAATATCCGCTTCCGCGACGGCAGCTATTCGAACTTCAACAACACGGACCTGAACGGCTATGCGTCGTTTAACGAAGTGTTCCCGCTGTTCAACTGGTACGTCGTCGACACCGACGAAACCCGCTTCAAGCAGACTGGCGTCCACGTGGTCTACGACGCCGGCGGCCCGCCCGACGGCACACCCGGCGGCGGCACCTCGACCATTGCGGCCAACTACGCCAACACTCTGGAATCCGCGACGGCGCACCTGCCCACGAACCTCCGGGTACCGGGCGCGGTGTATTGCAACGACGCGGACTGCAAGGACCGTACGGGTTCGAATCCTTCGACCGGCAGAGTCGATCCGCCGTGGGTGACTACGATGGGTTGGCAGGGCTTCTCGGGGCAGAGTTCCTTTATCGAGTTCGGCAAGGCGCAGTTTGGCGCGACTGAAAACGGCGGCATCCGGGGCGAAGTCATCTACGCGTCGACGCGGCCGTTCGACGATCCTTCGCTGCTGATCCACACAAAGTGGACGCCGGACGTGCCGAACGTCACGGTGAACCTGTATCAGGAGGGCGTCGCGGCGGACGGCACGACCAGCCTGACGCTGGTGGACACGACCAAGACCGCTAGCTGGGATGACTGGGCGCAGGGCTTCCGCTCCGACGGCGTGCCGAACATGAACTGTCCGGGACAGGAGACCACTGACCCGTTCTTCTTCACGTTGAAGGACACCCCGCAATGGCTCGACGCGCAGAAGCGTGCGTTGCCGGCGCATTCGCAGTTCAAGTGCTACGACGGCATGCACGCGTTCAACCAGTTGCAGCCCGCGCCGTACGACGGGATGTACAAATTCCCCAGCGTGACGGGCCGGAGCACGACGACCGGCAAGCCGACCGCGACGAACTGCACGGTCTGTGTGGCCAATCCTTCGGGCGACGGTACGCAGATGCTGCCTGCCGGCAAGTACGTGGTCGAAGTGATCGTGCCGCCGGGCTACGAACTGGTGAAGGAGGAAGACAAGAACATCCTGATCGGCGACAACTATATTGCGCCGGTCACGCAGCAGTTCGCCGGCATCGGCGCCATCTTCATCCTGCCCGACCAGGCTGCGGTGAACTCCACCTATAACCGGAACAATCCGCAGAATCCGACCCAGGACCTGGGCTCCACCACCTACTCGCGGGGCGAGGGCGACACGGGCAGCATCGAAACCTCCTGGCCTTGCGTCGGTGAGCTGCGCATCGTGCCCGACTACATCAGCTTGTTCCCGGGTTCGCAGGAAGTCGCGCCGTTCGCGGGCGCCTCCCGGCACCTGTGCGACCGCAAGGAAGTTAACCTGACGAGCCAGTCTACAGTGCTGACGAAGTTCTGGATCTTCAGTTCGACGCACGTGGCCGCGCACTACACCGGCTTCATGCTGGATGACTTCTCTTCGGAGTTCGATCCGTATTCGCCGCAATTCGGTGAAAAGTTTGCGGTGCCGAACGTGCCGATCTCGATGAAGGATTTCGCCGGCAACGAAGTCGCTCGCACATATACGGATCAATGGGGCATCTTCAACGGCTTGAACTATTCGACCTGGCAGGTCAACCCGCCGAACCCCACCGGCTATGCGCCGACGATGATGGTCGCCTGCATGAACGATCCTGATATGCCCGATCCGGCGCATCCTGGCCAGACGATTCGCGATCCTCTGTTTAACACGGCATACAGCCAGTTCTGTTACGAGATTCCGTTCATGCCTGGACAGACCCAGTACATGGATACGCCAGTGGTGCCGGTCTCGGCCTTCGCGGAGGGCTACAACCAGCCTGACTGCGCGTACCCGGATGCCACGCCGGCGATTTCCAGCGTAACGGGCGACTCGCTCGGCGCCGGCGCGGGACCCTGGGTGAGCGTTGCCACCCGCACGCTGACCATCAACGCTCAGGGCAACCAGCAGGTGCCGAACCATGCCTACACGGGTCCGGCTGCGACCACGGCGCCGTTCAATCAGAAGTTCCTGACGCGTCACTATGGCTTTGGCAGCCGGCCTTCGACATGCCCGGCCATCGGCCCGTGCAAGAACGCCACGATCGGCGGTGTTCCGATGAACAATGTTTCATGGAGCGACACCACGATCACAGGCCAGGTGCCCATCCTGGTCGGCTCGCAGTCGAGCTGCACGATCCAGCAGCGTGGCGTGCTGAATCCCACGTCCTGCGGTGAACTCGTCATCACGGCGGCCAACGGCAAGCGCTCGATCGACACGGTCACGGTCACGATCGGCGGCAAGACGCCAACCTATGTGAATGGCGAGAACGCCACGAGCAACGCGATTCAGACCGCGATCGATAAGGCGACCCCAGGCGACATGATCATCGTCGGTCCGGGCGTCTATAACGAAATGCTGCTGATGTGGAAGCCCGTGCGGTTGCAAGGTGTCGGTGCGACGGCGGTGACCGTCAACGCGAACACCCACCCGTCGGGCAAGATGGACCCGTGGCGCAGGCAGGTGGGCTGTCTCTTCGGCGACGCTTTGAACGGCGGCCTGATCTCGGCGAGCAATCCGTACGATCCGACCGGCACGTATTCCTGTGCGTCCACGATGCAGCGCAAGGTGGATGCGATACCTTTCGAACCCGCCTCCGGATGGGATTTCAACCTCAACGGCAACCTGGCTGAACTGCTGATCGAGCCGACGCTGATGGGCGCATATGAAGGTGCGGCCATTACCGTGCTCGCCAAGGGCGTGAAGGACGTGAACTCGCAACCCGACCCGAACTGCATCGCGAACGGCATTTGCACGCCGCTCACTGGCCCGACCCTGCTCCAGCCGAACCCGCCGGATTGCACGAACTACCCGAGCAACTTCCTGTGCAATCCGTCGCGTATCGACGGCATGACCTTCACCAACAGCTCGCAAGGCGGCGGAGGGATCTTCCTGCACGGCTGGAACCATTACACGGAGGTCTCGAACAACCGTGTCTTCGCCAACGCAGGGACGCTCACAGGCGGCATCACGGTAGGCCAGGTCGAAACTGCCGAAGCGACGATCGCCGCGGACGGCGTGACGCAGTTGCCGTTCCTGCTCAACCAGCATGTGAACATTCACAACAACGCGGTGACGTCGAATGCTTCGTATGGCGACGAAATCAACTCGACCACGCCTTCATCGGCGGGCGGCGTGACCTTCTGCAATGGTGCCGACTACTATCACTTCAACTACAACTGGGTCTGCGGCAACATCAGTGCCGGCGACGGCGGCGGTATCGCGCACTTCGGCTTCAGCTATAACGGCGACATCTCGCACAACTGGGTGTTGTTCAACCAGAGCAACAACCCGACGCTGCCCACGTACGGTGGCGGCATCATCGCCCAAGGCGTACCGCCTGACGGCACGTTCTGCGAGAACTCGACGGTGGACATCGATTGCGCGCCTCAGCTTTCGGATGGCGTTGGCCCGGGCCTCATGATCGACGGCAATCTGATTGTCGGCAACACGGCGGAGAGCGGCAAGGGCGGTGGGTTGCGGCTGCAGAGCGTCAACGGCACAGACGTGCAACGCAGTCCCAACAACTCGAGCGCGTGGTATCAGGTTCGCGTGACCAACAACATCATCGCGAACAACGTGGCCGGGTGGGCAGGAGGCGGTGTCTCCCTGCAGGATGCGGTAGCCGTGAACTTCATCAACAACACGGTGGTCTCCAACGACTCGACGGCGTCCGCTGGCGTGCTGTTCAACACGCCCGCGGCCACGCAGGCCAACGTCGGGCCGCCGAACTGCACGACGGTTGGATCGGAAACGACGTGCTCTCCGATCACGACGTCGACATTCGAGCCGGCTGGGCTGGAGACCGCGCGCCACACGGGGAACTTCATCGTCGCGTTCACCAATCAGAGCGTGGCATGTCCGGCGGGGTTGCCCAACTGCACGACGTTCTCGAACCCGGTGCTGACCAATAACGTGTTCTGGCAGAACCGCACGTTCTATATCACCGTGGGAGGAAAGAATCCGAACATCGCGGGCCTGCAGAACGCGGTCACGTTGAACCCGTCGTTGAATCAGGCAGGGAAGGCGACAGGCTTCTGCGATCCGAACGCAGTCTATTGGGACATTGGCGCGTTCGGCGACACCTCGGCCAGCAGTCGTCAAGCGGCTTTGACGATGCACCCGCAGTACTCGATTCTGACTGACGCCGGTGACTACCCGGGAGCGCACAACAGCAATCTGAATCCGGCGGTGGTGCACCAGTACTGCAATGGCTCGCGTGTGCCGCCGGAAGCGGGCGGAATCGGCATCACGGTACCGCCGGGTATCGCCGATACGGTTCTTCCGAATCCGCTGTTCACCCTGATGCCGTCGGCGACGCCGGATGAAGGCAACCAGTGGATCAACATGTCGTACGGTCCGCTGTCGCTGTTCAACGAAGCGCTCACGTCGGGCATGACCGGCTATAACGTAGTGCTGGGCAACTACTCGATCAATACGGGTTCGCCAGCAATCAATGCCGGCACGGCGGCCGGTGCGCCGAATCACGACATCTTCGGCACGTCGAGGCCGCAGGGCGCCGCCATCGACATCGGCGCGGTCGAGGTCGTGCAGCCAGGCTTGTTGGGCGGCACCCCTCCGCCGATCGATCCGCTCGCATTGGGTGGCTCGTCGACGGGTGGTCTGCTCGGGCTGTTCCAGTTAGTGGCGCCGAAACTGCCCGTCGTGACGCCACCGGTGCCGCCGCTGACCCCGGCGCAGACGCTGCCTGCGGTCATACGGTGAGGGGGCTGTAATGAAACTTCGGTCCCCCTCGACAAAGCCGGCGGTGCTGTTCACGAGCAGCGTGTGGCTGGCCGCGACCCTGGTTCAAGGGGTCGCGGCCCAGCAGAGCGCGCCGCCGGCGCTCACGGCCAGGCACTCGCCGTATTTGCCGGTGAGTGTGTCGCAGCACGCGAAGAACTACTACGGGATGATGAAGGGCATCGATAACCTGAGTGTGCGCCGCACCGCATCGGGCAATCTGATCCGCTTCAACTATCGCGTGACGGATCCGGTGGCGGCGCATCTGCTCGGCGAGAAGACCGCGACCGCCTACCTGTACGGGCAAACGAGCCACGCGGTGCTCGAGATTCCGGTGATGGACAAGGTCGGGCCGTTGCGCCAGACCGGTCCACTTGAAGCCGGGCAGGAATACTGGATGGTGTTTTCCAACAAGGGCGGGCCGATCAAGGCCGGCGAGCGCGTCGACATTTTCATCGGTTCGCTTCATGTCGACGGACTGATCGTCGAATGATCGCGGCACGGTGATTTGCAACACAAATGGGGGAGGTGAATCATGTCCCGGTTTCTTTTGAAGGCGATTTCGGCGGCCTCAGTGGCCTGTGTTCTGGCATCCTGCCCGGTCGCATACGCGGCCTCGGCCGCAGGAACGGCGCAAGCCGCTGCGGCGAGTCATCTTGGTGCGGCGCAGATCGTCGAGCGGAACGTCGCGGCACGTGGCGGGCTTCAGGCGTGGCATGCGGTCAATACGATCACGATGTCAGGGCAGATCGATGCCGGTGGCAAGAAGAACACAAAGCTGCCGTTCACGATGACGATGAAGCGGCCGAACAAGAGCCGCTTCGAGGTTCGCTTCAACGAGCAGACGGCGTTTCAGGTCTACGACGGCGCGCGGGGCTGGAAGGTCAGGCCCTTCCTCGGACGCGACGAAGTCGAACCGTATACCCCTGCGGAGGCTAAATCGGCTGCGGCGTCGGCTGACCTGGAAGGGCCGCTGATCGACTATGCGAGCAAGGGCTCACGGGTGGATGCTCTGGGTATGGAATCGGTGGAAGGGCATCGCGCGTATGTCCTGAAGCTGACGACGAAAGACAATACGTCACGCCGCATCTGGATCGACGCAAGCAGTTTTCTCGAACTGAAGATCGACGGCGAACCACGCAAGCTCGACGGCCGGATGCACGACGTCGCCATCTTCTATCGCGATTACAAGAAAGAAAATGGGCTCGTCATTCCGCACACGCTGGAAACCGTCGTCAGCGGCGTCAAGCCGACGCACAAGCTGACGATCGACCATGTCGTGGTGAATCCGCCGGCGGACGATACCTTGTTTGCGAAACCGCAACTGGCCATGGCCAAAGTGCCGAACCAGCAGCCGCTGGTGAATAGCCACTAGCCGTTATCGTGCGAGGTCCACTGCCATGACACGAATCGCACTGTGGGTGCTCATCGGCTGCCTGACGGCGGCGGTGTACGCGAGCGAGCAAATACCGGAGCACGATCTGAGCGCGGACCAGATCGTCGAGAAAAATATCGCCGCGAGGGGAGGGCTCGACGCATGGCGGAATATCCAGACGATGGTCTGGGTCGGGCACGTGGATAGTGCGAATACACCCGCGGAGGAAATGCCGTTTGCGCTCGCGCTGAAACGTCCGAACAAGACACGCTTCGAGGTCACCGTGCTCAGCCACCGGGCTGTCCGGGTATTCAACGGCAAACAAGGCTGGAAGGTGAGCCCGAGCGCCACCGGCGGCGGCGAAGCGCGGCCGTACACCATGGACGAGCTGAGTTCAGCGCATGACGAGCAGGTCATCGACGGATTGCTGATCGACCATCAGGCGAAGGGTGTCGATGTCACGCTCGACGGTATCGACAAGGTCGACGGACACGATGCATACCGCCTCGGCGTGAAGTTGCCTTCCGGTGTGACCCGTCATGTGTGGGTCGACGCGCAGAGCTTTCTTGACGTGAAGTACGACCGCGTGGCGCGGGGCCCTCGCGGGCCGGTCACAGTGGAAGTGAAGTACGGCGACTACAGGAGCGTCGACGGTTTGCAGATACCGTTCACGATCGAAAGCGGCGCAGCGGCGGCCGGAAAGGGTGACAAGCTGATGATCGACAAGGTGACGCTCAATCCGCCGCTTGACGATGGGATGTTCACGAAACCGGGCTCGCAGGGCCGGCGCAACTCGGTGTCGGTGAATGCCGATGCGTCGTCGCCCGCTCTGAGCCGGCCGGGCCCCTAGCCATGGACTGCGCCCGGGTCAGCCGAGGAGCCAGCGCTCGGGTGCGATGGCTCGCGGCGCTCGCGCTCGTTCAATGGGCATTGCTCGCCGCGTTGATTGCGCCGGTAGGCAAGGCGAACGCTGCCCCCTCGTCGCCGCCCGTAACGACAGCGAACACGGGGGAGGCGATCTTCCAGAAAGGCGTGCTGGGTTCGGGCGAACCGCTTGAAGCGATGCACGACGGTGGCGTGAACCTGCGAGGCGCCGCCGCGGCCTGCATGAATTGCCATCGGCGCAGCGGCCTTGGATCCAGAGAGGGGAATAACAACATCCCGCCGATCACTGACCGGTATCTGATCCATGCTCGCGTAGAGAACCCCGACGAGTTCGACCTCCCGTACATTCCCGGCATGCGCATCAATCGCGAGCCCTACACCGATGCGACGATCGCAAGAGCAATACGCGAGGGACTCGATTCGGAGGGCAAGCCGCTCAGCAATCTGATGCCGCAGTACGCGTTGAACGACACCGACATGGCAGCGCTGATCGGCTATCTGAAGCGCCTTGATCGACGCAGGCCAGCAGGTGTGACGGACACGGTGCTGCACTTCGCGACGATCATCACACCGGATGCGGACCCGGTGAAACGGCGTGGCATGCTCGATGTGCTCAAACAGTACTTCGATGACAAGAACGTGTTTCCGCTTGGCGCGACGCCGCCGTTACGCGCGTCGCACAAGATGATGTTCATGGTCAATCGTCGCTGGGAGCTGCATGTGTGGGAGTTGAGCGGACCGCCGTCGACGTGGCATGAACAGTTGAAGCGCCTACTGGTGGAGCAGCCGGTGTTTGCGGTGCTGTCGGGACTCGGCGGCAAAAACTGGGCGCCGGTCCACGAATTCTGCGAGCAGGAGGCCGTGCCGTGTCTCTTTCCCAACGTGGAAGTGCCGGTTGAAACCGACCAGGATTTCTATTCCGTGTATTTCTCGAAGGGCGTACTGCTCGAGGCGGAGTTGCTTGCGAGGCGGATTCTCGATGAAGCCCATGGCAAACCCATGCAAGGAACGACAAGGGTGTGGCAGGTCTATCGCACAGGCGACAACGGCGAACGGGGCGCACAGGCGCTTGCCGCCGCGTTGAAGGGCCATGGCATCGCGGTGTCGAGCCGTGCTCTTGCGCCAGGCGACAGCGTCGCGCGCTCCCTGCACGGAATTTCGCATGGGGACGTGCTGGTGCTATGGCTGCGTCCGCCCGACGTTGCGGCGCTCGGGCATTTGCCACCGCCGTCGGACACCGTGTTCATGTCGGGGCTGCTGGGTGGGCTCGATAGCACACCGTTGTCGGCAAGCTGGCGCGGCGTCACGCGCCTCGCCTATCCATTCGACTTGCCGGACGGACGGCGTGTCCGTGTCGACTATGCATTCGGCTGGTTCTCGATCCGCAAAATCCCGATGGTCGCCCCGCAGGTCCAGGCGGACACTTATCTCGCGTGCGGTCTGCTGGCGGAGACGCTTGGTCATATGGTCGATGCGTTTGAGAGGGATTACCTGATTGAGCGCATTCAGGACATGCTTGAACGCCGCATCCTGACCGGCTACTACCCGCGCCTCACGCTGGCGCCCGGACAGCGCTTCGCGTCCAAGGGCGGCTATATCGTCCGCTTTGCCGAGCCGGACCGAGTCAGGCTCGTTGCCGACGGGGCCTGGATGGTGCCGTGACGATGTCGTGAGACGAAGCGTGGACTGGCGCGCAAGAAATCACGAGACGCCATCGCCCGCGCGGCCGGGCGTCTCCCCTACCGCAAGAATAGGACGTTGACCCATGTCGTTTCCTGTCGACGGTTTGCACAATATAAACGTGGCAAGGGGGCGCGAATGCCTCACCGGAATGGGGCACCGTAGTCGCGAGACCTTCTTCTCATTTCGCTCGTTGCCGTCAGGCGCGACACAGCAACGCAGTCATTGAATTTTTCCGCCGTTGGCAAATGTGTGAAGCACGGCGCAGGGAGAGATAGCCATGGCAAAGACTATTATCAGTATTCCTGCATTTAATCAGATGCTTCGCTGTGGTTGGACGGTGGCCTTCGTGGCGCTTTGTCTGTTCCAGGCTTCTACCGCACACGCTCTGCCTATATTCGCACGGCAAACAGGACAAAGTTGCATTGCGTGCCACGCCGGCGGTCAGTTTCCCGAGCTCACGCCGTATGGGCGCATGTTCAAGCTGAACGGATATACGCTCGGCGAACGCACCATCCCGCTCGCCGTGATGGGAACAGTCGATGCGACCAAGACCCGGCACAACAACGACGCTAACGGGAATCCCATCTCGCCCAAAGACGGCAATCTGACATGGGATGCGGCCAGCATTTTCCTCGCCGGGAAGATCACCGACAAGATCGGCGCGTTCGCTCAATATACCTACACGAACTACGATCACCAGAATGGCGACGGCAGGTGGATCGGTAAATGGGCATCGGACAACACCGATGTCCGTTACGTGGAACGGATCATCGGCGAAGCGAGCGATTTCATACTGGGCGTAACGTTGCACAACAACCCGACTGTGCAGGACGTCTTTAACACCGCGCCTGCATGGAGCTACCCCTACCTCTCTTCGTCGACGAGCGCGGTTGGGTCTCCGGTGTTCACGCCTCTCATCGAGGGCGCATTGGCGCAGCAGGTCGTCGGCATCGGCGGCTACCTGTACTGGAACAAGATGGTGTACGCGGAACTGACCGCGTACAGCACCGCCGACGGAATCTGGTCGTTTCTGAGTCATGGCAGCAAGGCCGGAGACCTGGCCCACCCGCAGACCTATCTGAAAGGCTACAACCCGTATTGGCGCGTTGCGCTGACCCGCGAATGGGGCCCGCATAACATCATGGTGGGGACGTTCGGCTTGCTTGCCGATGTCTATCCCAACGATCCAAACGCTTTCCCGATCTTCACGCAGGGTGTGACCCGCTATCGCGATATCGGTGTGGATGCGCAGTATCAGTACCTGCTGGAACCGCATACGATTACCGCGCAGGCGCGCTACACACATGAGAATATCAGTGATCCGAATAATTTCGTTTTAGGCGACAGCCAGTCGGCAAATCTCAAATCGATGCTGCTGAAAATGTCGTACATCTATCAGGCCAAGTATGGCGTGAGCCTCGCTTTCTTCAATGTGACGGGCAGCACCGACAGCGTGGCTTACGCCAGCAGCGCGAACTTTTCGCCTGCCACGCAGGGATGGATACCCGAGATCTTCTGGATTCCGGTGCCGAACATCCGGGTCGGCCTGCAATACACGCATTTCACTAAATACCTTGGATCCCGATCCAATTACGACGGCACCGGGCGAAACGCATCGGACAACGACACGCTGTTCGTCTATTTATGGGCCGCGTACTGGTGACGTCGATGCCGGCGTTTCCCACGCAAGTTAGTCGTACTTGCCCCTGGAATAAAAGGAAGGTGCCTTGCGTTTTTGCAGTATCGGCGGAAGCGAGGGCGTTGAAATACGTACTCATTGCGCTGCGCTTTGTCGCGCAGCCTTTAAGGGCGGTAAGCGCAGTCTGGAGGTTCGTGACATGAAAACGTTGGCGCAAATCATCTCCCTTGGGATGCTGCTTGCAGGATCGGGCTGTCACGAAATGGACCGGTCAAGGGCGGTCGATAACCCGGCAGTCGCCGGCAAGACCATTGCTCTGCAGGTCTGCTCGAACTGTCATGGCGTGAACGGCGTTTCGGTATCGCCGGCCTTTCCCAAGCTGGCGGGGCAACGAAAGGAATACATTGTCGATCAATTGACGGACTTCAAGACGCATGCCCGATCAGACCCGAACGCCAAGAGATTCATGTGGGGCTTTACGCACCTGAGCGAGGCGCAAATCGACGAACTTGCCGCGTATTTTTCCAGTCAGAAGCCGGCTCTGGGTGAATCCGGCGACCAATCGCTGATTGGCGAAGGCAAAGCGATTTTTGTGTCCGGGTTGCCGGACAAGGGCGTCGCAGCATGCGTTTCGTGTCACGGCCAGCATGGCGAGGGAATGAATCAGTTTCCGCGGCTCGCCGGTCAACACGCGGACTACATCATCAAGCAGCTATTGGTTTTCCAGCGCGACACCGCTCAAAGACCTCGCGGTGAGATCATGAAGGAGGTCTGCGGCAATATGTCGGAGCAGGATATGCGCGCCGTAGCGGCCTTCGTGGAAGCGTTTCCTCCAGAGACCGAGGCAGCGGCCAACCCGCCGGCCGATCAATGAACAAGTTGACTTGCGTGTCGCTGCGCCCGTGGACGTGGCGATTCAGATTCCAGGCCGTCCGTCTGGTCTGTGCAACGCGGATGCACCGTTGCACGGCAGCGGCACCTGCAAGAACGCCTGCGTCATTGTTGAGGTCGCCTCGGTTGGGGGCTTCAGCGGCGATGTGGCGAACAGTTTGCGCACCGTCTCCCCCCGGCGGGCGCTTTTTTTTCAATCTGCAGTGGAAACTTACGGAGCGAATCGGGACGCGGGCGCTCAAGATAGCAACGGGTTTCCCGGTCACGTCTGGCAGCGCGTTTGTGGGACGGGGACCACTACTGGATGACGGCGCCTTGGGGCGCGGCCGTCGAACGAAGCGCGCCGGGAAAGCAGTCAATTGCGTGCCGACGGCATCCTGTCGACGCGATCGGCGCAATGGAGGGGACCATGAATCTGACCCGAACGTCTCTTGATGCCGGTGCGCCGGACCCGGCGCCCGTGCTTAAGTGGGATGTCTCAAAGACCGCGGCTCAAACGGTGGATCTGCTCGACGAGCGCCCCTTCCTCAAGCGTCTCGGTGTCGTCGACTGGCTGTTCGCCGTCGTGATGGTCGCGGGCGCGGGGTTCGCGCTATCGCGCTATCACCCGTTCATGAACTACTACGACAAACTGGTGCTGTGCCTGGCCGTGCCGGTGTTCGTCGTACTCGGCTGGCGCTGGAAGCCGGTGCGTCCGCTGATGGTGGGCATTGCCGCGCTGTCGTTGCTGGCAATCCAGATCTATCAGGGCGATCTGTCGCGCGCGGATAGCGCGTTCTTCCTTAAGTATTTCCTGTCGAGCCAGTCCGCGATTCTGTGGATGAGCGCGCTCTTCGTCT
>NZ_VOSW01000007.1 GCF_009690905.1 Paraburkholderia madseniana | reverse complement strand
GCAGATCCTCGTGGCTGTTCAGTGACACCGTTGCCGGTGCGAAGGCCAGCGCGATGATCTATAGCCTGATGCTCACGTGCCGCGCGTGCAACGTCGAACCTTACGCATATCTCTTGCATGTGCTCACCGAGCTGCCGCAACGGCCACCCGAAGCAGACATCACCGATCTCCTGCCGTTCAACTTCGCGATGTGAAGCGCTTCGACTCGAACATCCGCCTGACGCGATTCGTGTCGGTTTCCGGACAGCGCACAGCATAGGTCCCGGCACGCAGCAGGCAGGCACAGCCGACTGCGACGTCGGGCGATAATGCAATTCTGCCTGCGTCCAATATGATGCTTTGCTCGAATCCATGACCAAGTCCTACACCATCTACACACTTCACGCTCAGATCCGTGACATCGAACCGCCCGTCTGGCGCCGGATCCACGTCGACGGCAATATCACCTTGCGCAAGCTGCATCACATCCTGCAAGCCGCCTTTGGGTGGACCGACTCGCATTTGCATGACTTCGAGATCGACGGGCGGACTTACGCGATGGGCGACAACGACAACATGCTCGATCTGTTTGCTGAAGATCCCGAAATGGTGGATGACCGCAAGGCGCGGTTATACCGGATTGCATACCCGGGACACCGGTTCCTCTATCGATATGACTTTGGCGATGACTGGCATCATGACATTCACGTGGAAGAAGTCACTCAAACGGACCATGAGCCGCACAGCGAGGCTTGGATTGGTGCTGGAGAACGTGCCTGTCCGCCCGAGGACGTCGGTGGTACCTACGGATATGCAGAAATGTTGCGCGTTCTGAGCCTGGAGCCAGATAGCGACGAAGCGAAGCGTTATAGAACATGGGCGGGCGACGACTTCGATGCCGAACTGTTCGACCGACGGGCAGCGACGAAGACGCATTCATCATGAGTCTCGCGGAGAACATTGCGCGTCGTCAGTGCCGACCACTCGAACTCCTCGCCGGCATCCGGCAATTGCAGGAGCAGGGATATACGTCGAAGGTGATCGCGGAAAAGACGGGGCTCACGCAATCATATGTCCAAGGTATCCTGATGCTACTGCATCATGGTGAAGAACGACTGGTCATAGCAGTAGAGAAGGGACGGATTCCACTCAACGCCGCCCTGTCTATTGTCAGCGCCGGTGACGATGACACCGCAATGCAGGCTGCTCTGCAGGAAGCTTACGAATCCGGCAAGCTACGTGGCAAGCAATTGATGGATGCCCGCCGGATTATCGAGCGACGTAAAACGCTTGGGCGCTCCGCTGCCCGCAACATGTCGGGCAAGCTCGCGGATGTGACGACATCGAGCCTGGTGCGGACCTATCAGCATGAAGTCGAACGCCAGAAGTCGATGGTGCGTAAAGCCGAATTTGCGCAGCAGCGGCTCATGTTTGTCGTTGGCGCACTTCGGCAAATTTTTGCAGATGAAAACTTCGTCAATCTGCTACGTGCAGAGGGGCTGCCAACGTTGCCGAAATATCTTGCCGAGCGCGTCTGGTCGGGCGGGAGCGTCGCATGACAGGCGTAACGCTCGGTTTCATTCCCGAGCCTCTATCTGTTCCCTTAGTGTGCATCTTGCCGTCGCGCAAGATGCCGGTGACGATCATCGATTCTCGCAAGTTCAAACAGATCAAGGCCTCGATCGAGGAGATCGGCCTGATTGAGCCATTGTCGGTTACCGCAGTACACCAGAGTACGGGTCAACATGTGCTGCTTGATGGCCACCTACGCCTCATTGCGATGCAAAAGCTCGGATTCGTCGAGGTATCGTGCCTGGTTGCAACCGACGACGAAAGCTACACGTACAACAATCGCGTCAACCGGCTGTCTACAATCCAGGAGCACTATATGATCCGGCGCGTCGTCGAACGGGGCGTGTCGCCGGAGAGGCTGGCAAAGGCCCTCGCTATGGACGTGTCCATGATCCTCAAGAAGCTTTCGCTGCTGGACGGCATATGTCCTGAAGCCGCCGAACTCTTGGGAGATCGTCAGTTCTCTGTAGACCTCGCTCGCGCAATCCGAAAAATGAAGCCGACGCGGCAGGTCGAATGCGTCGAACTGATGATAGCGGCGAACAACGTGACCGTGCCTTATGCCGAAGCGCTGCTTGTCGCAACACCCGCATCACGCCTGGTTGATGGAAAGAAGCCGCCAAAGCTGACCGGTGTGACGCCTGAACAGATGGCGAAGATGGAGCGGGAGATGAGCAATCTGCAGGGGCAATACAAACTTGTCGAGCAGACCTACGGACAGGATGTGCTGAACCTGGTGCTCGCAAAGGGATATCTTGCCAGGCTGCTGGAGAATGAACTGGTAGCTCAATACCTGCGGCAGCGTCAACCAGACCTGCTGGCCGAGTTCGAAACGATTGTCGAGACGGTTTCGCTTGAGCAGCAGCAATTCAGCGTTCTCACCTAGCTGCCCTCAGTATCGCCAATGCGATGCGTAGCGTCACATTAGCCATCGAAATGGCAGGTCGACCGCTGCTATTCGAAGGCATTAGTTTTGCGAACGGGCCGCATAGGTGACAGGCAGCAGGCGACCGGTTGCGGACCTTCAACAAGATCACGGGAATCCGCAAGAATCACTTTTACACCGTTCCGTCATTCGACTTCCGCCTTTTCCACGTATCAAGGGCCTATCACGCATTGTCGATTGAAGCCCGCTGTCGACGAGATATTGGCTGTGACGTCGCTAATGGGCCGCTGCCCTCGTCGTAATCGTAGTCAGCGAGCAATAGAGCAGGAGTCTGTTGAATTTATGCGTAATGAATCAATATCGAATTTGATTGCGGACAAAGCCCTGACTGTCGGGCAGAATACTCTTCCATATTATTCGTGTTTGTCCGAATAAAATATCGCTGCATTATCCAGATCGTAGAAGTGCAGGGAAGTGCCGGGCCTGATGTCTTCCACGAGTTCAACTTTCTTATTTCTTATATGAACAGCCTACCCCAGACTATCGAGCCAGAACTGATCGTGCGTGGCAGCCGCTTTGCAATGCCGGCTCTCGGTATCATTTTTCTCATTATTGCCGGGTCTTACATCGTCTTTGCGCAGTCGAACCCATTCATGAGTTTTGGCGATGTTTTTATGGTCTTCCTCGCACCTCTGGCTGCCTTGGTAAGCATGAATTTCACGACACGCGCGGTTTTCTATGTCGATCAATGCAAGGTTGGTCGCACCACGATTCTTTACGAGAACATCGCTTTTGTAAACCGGGGGCGCTTTCTGCTGGTGATCCGGTATAACCGGCCGAATGAAGCGCGCACCAGTCCGCGTCGAGCCGCACTGTCATTCTATGAAATGCGTCGACACGAACAAGAAAAGTGTCTGGATATTTTGCATTCGCGTCTGACTGAAAAGGCCGTTTTAAACTCCCGCTTCTGAATCCGGGATGGTAACGAGCGCTGCTGCGACGCCTCCCGCCGATCGCCTATGCTTTTGCGGCGATTAAATGTCTTGCCTCATCAGGTTAGCTCGATCGATCGGCGGGTGGCGAGATGCTTAAGCGCCAGATCGGCTTAATGGGCACAAGCGCCATGCAGATGTTGAAAACTCGAAAGGAAGTGTAGCGTCTTTCCTCGGCCGAGCTATCTGTCCTCCTTTCGCTAATAGAACTGGAACCGGTGGAGCCACGAGCCGAGGGCGACTGAGCGCGGCCACTTTTCGGTCATTCGTAGTCGCTTCCAAAATGGACCATAAGTCCTGCCGAAGTTATTTCAACAAATGCCTCACCACTGCCGCCATGCTTTGCTTTTCTTTGACCCGCCGTACCGCCTTTAGCTTGAATTCGAGCGTGTACTGTGTCCGCTTTGCCTTGACGGTCATCGCCTGCTCCTTGCTTGAGTTTACTTTTTCAGCAAGGGATTCGTTTTACGAGGGTAAACTCATTGTCACGAATCTCATCTTGCTAATTGGGAGACGGTTACAGTAACGCGCGCGTACTCAAGAAAATATTTCCGATTTTCAGAATTTAACAATTTGATCGGAACGTATTTCCGGTCGCCGCCGCCTTTAACAGGAACGGATAGCTACATTCAAAGGGAATGTTTACCATCCGCTATCATCAGACTTAGAATCTGCGGGCGAGAACCAATACGTGACAAGACGGGGTGCAAAAAATGGGCGCAGCTGACCTAATCGAACAAATTCGTTCGGGAATATTCCAGAATGAGCGTTTGCTCAAACTGGATACGCCTATCGGTGCGAATGCATTGCTCGTCCAGCGAGTGGTGGGAAACAGCCGCATAGGCCGCGATTACGCATTCACCGTCGACGTCGCGTCTACAGACGAAAACATCGAACTTAAACGGCTTATCGCGCAGCCCGTTACGCTATGGATGCAACAAACCGACAAATCGTATCGGCCTGTGCACGGCTTCGTTCACACCGCTCGCCGGCTCGGCTCGGATGGCGGGCTGACCAGCTATCAAGTCGCATTTGCATGCTGGTTGCATTTTCTGCGCTTCAGACGTGATGCGCGCATCTGGCAGGACGTCACGGTTGATGAAATCATTACTGACGTATTCAATCAGCATCCTCAAGCCCAGGGCGCATTTCGCTTTGCGCTGAATAAGCCGCTTCAGCCGCGGTCATTCTGCGTTCAGTACGAAGACGACTGGAATTTCGTCAATCGTTTGATGGAAGCTGAAGGCTGGTACAGCTATTTTGAGCAGGCCGACGACGGACAATCGCACAAGTTGGTGGTGACGGACAATCTGGATTCGTTCAAATCTGCGTCACCGCAAAGCGTGGCGTTCTATCGGGCGGGCACTAACAGCGAAACCGACGCGCTCGTTCAATGGTCCGGTAGCCGGACACTGCAAAGCACCTCGCTTGTCACGAGTACATTCGACTATAAATCGCCGCAATATGCGAAAGGCACCAATATCCCGACGGTCGGCAATCAGGGTTCATTGCCTTCGCAAGCGGAAGTCTACGAATATTCCGGTGCGTACACGTATCGCGAGCAGGACCGTGGCGACGCGCTTTCGAAGATCCGCATGGAGGAGTGGGAGTCGCGCGCAAAGCGTTTCTATGGCGTAGGCGCAGTGCGGCGGATCGATGCAGGGCAGTGGTTTGAACTTGTCGATCATCCGGATCATTCAGGCGGCAACGAGCAAGAGCGGCAATTCGCCGTGCTAGCAGTGGATTGGGTGATCGAGAACAATCTGCCGGTATCACGTAGCGGTGCCGATTTTCCTCATAGCCTCCAGACTAAGGTCAACACGACACGCGCCAATTTCGGCCCAGTGCAGCCGTCCGCGCTGATTCCGAGCGGCGACGGCAGCACCGGCTTTTTCATGGCGACCATTGAGGCTCAGCGGCGCAGCATTCCGTTTCGCAGTCCATTGGACCATCACAAACCCGTCATGCCGACGCAGACCGCAACGGTCGTCGGTCCCTCGGGTGAAGAAGTCTTTACGGACTCGTTGAATCGCGTGAAGGTCCGCATGCACTGGGACCGGATCAATAGCGGCGACGAAAAGGCATCCTGCTGGGTGCGCGTGTCATACCCGAATGCCGGCAGCAACTGGGGCGGCGTCTTCGTGCCGCGCATCGGTCAGGAAGTCATCATCACGTACATTGACGGCGATCCTGACCGGCCGCTCATTACAGGCCGCGTCTATAACTCCGCAAGCTCGCCGCAGTGGCACACGCAGGGCCAGCTCTCCGGCTATAAGTCAAAGGAACATAAAGGCTCGGGGTATAACCAGCTAGTGCTCGACGATTCCACCGGTCAGAATCGCGCGCAGCTTTACAGCACGCAAACCGCAGCACAGTTGAATCTCGGCTATCTGGTCTCGCAAACCGACAACACGCGTGGCGCATTCCGCGGCACGGGCTTCGAACTTGCCACCGACGCCTACGGCGCGATCCGCTCCCAGAAAGGGCTCTACATCAGCACGTTTGGCCGTCCGGCTGCGAGCGGTGAGCAACTCGACGCCACCGAGGCGCGCGGTCAGTTGACCGCAGGTCAGCAGTTGTTGAGCGCAACGGCGGACACTGCGCAACAACACGGTGCAGCCGATATGCAAGCGATCGACTCGCTGAAGACGTTCACAAATGCCACCCAATCCAGCTACGGCGGAAGCGCTTCGCCTGCCTTGTCGGCTTCCTCCGCGCAGGGACAGGAGACGTCGGGCGGCACTGGCCAAGCCAACGGCTTCAGCGATCCCGTGCTGTTGCTCGCTTCCCCCAAAGGCGTAGGGATCACCACGCCGGAAAGCGTCCATATTCACGCGGGCGAGAACGCGACGATATCCGCGAACACCGATATCAACGTTGCGATCGGCAAAAGCCTCGTCGCAAATGCGGTCGATAAGATCAGCCTGTTCGCATACAAGCTCGGCATGAAACTGATCGCCGCGCGCGGCAAGCTCGAGATTCAGGCGCAGACAGACGGCATCGACGTGCTTGCGAGCAAAGGCATCAAGATTTCATCCTCCACCGATGCCATCCAGTTGAGCGCGGAAAAAGAAATTCTGCTCACGTCGGGCGGCGCCTATATCCGCATCAGCGGCGGAAACATTCAGGTTCACGCGCCGAGCCAGGTGGATATCAAAGGCTCCGAACATTCGTTCACCGGCCCGACGCGCTACGACGGGCAACCCGCAGCATTGCCCAAGAGTGTGGTCAACGACCAGCAATTCATCCTGAAGGACGAGACCACCGGCAACGTGATGCCGCTCGCGCCTTACCGCATCGAAAGCGGCGATGGTCAGGTGCTGGCTCGCGGCATTACCGACGCCGAGGGCAAAACCGTGCGGGTCTTCACCGGTACTCAGGAACAGGAGTTGAAGATGTTCCATGAGGACGATCAGGCCTAGGATCGACAACAACATGACGGGTGAGTCGAGATCAAATCATGAATAGTCAGAACGCAGCTGGGACAAGCCAATCGAACGCGCAGGAAGGCAGCACCGCCGACGCCAAGGGTACGCAGCGGCCGCTCCTCTTTTTTTATCCGGATACAGCCGAGCTTTTCGAATGCCCAGTCGAATCCGTCGATGCCGTGGCGAAAGAGATTGCGCTGATGAGTCGGCTATCCGAGAACCTGATCGAGGCACGGCAAGCACTGGGCGTCGCGCACGCTGCTTGGCTGGAGCAACAGGAAAATGTGGCGTTGCGTCCGCAACTCGAAGCGAACCTGAAAGAAGCGATCAAGAAAGAAGAAGCCGCCACCGCGGAAGTTCACGAGCAACTCGAGGAGACGCCCGCCTTCAACAAGGATGGCGTGTGGGAGCTTTTGCCCTTGCGGAAGACAGCGGCCGGCAAAGATAAGTACAGCGGTCAGCGCTTTACGTACGTGCGGTCGTCGAAAGTGAAGAACCATTTTCGACGCTACAAGCTGGACTCCGACAAGCCCCAACTCAAATCCTTTCTCGTCAAGGACGCGACGACGGGCAACTATAAGCTGGATCACGAGAAGATCCAGGAGAAGCTCGACGAAGCGTTCAAGAAAGCGAAGCTCCACGAATGGAAGACACCGCCTTGGGGTCGCGAGTGGGCACCTGAGTTTGCAGAGGCGTTCAACAAGGCCGCCAAATTCAAATCACCGGACGATCCCAACGCAATGTGCGAGTTCTCCGGTGGCACTCAGATCCTGCGGCTGTTCGCCGGTGCTGGCGCGAGCGCCAAAGCGGAAAGCACCATCAAGTCGTTCGACGACCTATTGCACCTGCGCGGCGAAGTCGCTGCATCGGCGAAAGCGAAGGGTGAAGTCGGCGGAGTGCTTGCTGACGGAAACATCAAAGCCACGCTTTATCTGCCGTGGAAATCCGGGCTTGAACTATGGATTCCGGCACCGACCGAGAGCCAGAGCGGCGCGATCTCGTGGAAGAGCACGCCCGACACCACGCTGGGCTTCTTCAGGATCTCGCTCGCGGCAAAGGCGGAAGCTTCTTGCGGTGCGAGCCTCCTCGCGGAAGGCGGGGTCGAATTCAAACTCGGCCGCGACGGTAAGACGCAGAAGGTCAAAGGTACGCGTGCTACTCGCAACGCGGCGCAAATGCAGCAGCCCAAACTCGATGTCACAAAGGTCGAAGTCAAGGCTGACGCGGGCGGTGATCTGAAGGCCTTTGCCGGCGTCGAGGCTGAGGCCTCCGTGGAGGGAGCATTCGAATGGCGGCGCCCGCAGGAAAAGGTCAAATGGACCTCGTTCGCGTCCGTCAAGCCGGGCGTGAGCGGCCAGGCCGGCGCCGGCGCGCAGGCCGCGTTCCACATTACCTATGACGACAAGTTTCGCATTCTGATGAGGGCGGGCTTATGCGTCGGTGTTGGCTTGAAGGGCGAAGTGGAAGCCGCGGTCGACGTCGTCAACATGGCCGAGTTCGCCTGGTGGGCCAAAACCCAGATTGCCTATGCTGGCGACAAAAACCTTCAGTACTTCGCCAAGGATGCCTTCAGGACGTTCGTGGCGATGTACACGTTGGCGATTGCCAAGGGTAAGGAGATCGGCGCCTACGTCGGCAAACAGTTCGACGAAATGAGAACCGAGCTGACCGACTTTATCCGTACCCAGCCTCGAGCATTCCTCAACGCAATCAGGAACGCGCATGACTCGCTGCTGAACAGTCTTGCGGAGGTGAAGGGCTATATCGTTTATGCGTTAAAGTCCATCGCCGACCGATTCGACGAATGGCGGCTGGAAGCGACCGATGCGATCAGCCGTATTCTTGCAGCCGCCCAGATAAGGAACGAACTGGAGAACGTCTACCAGTTCACCTCGTCGGAAATTGCGGTTAAGGGCAATGCGCAAGTTGCGCGCAATGAGATAGGACAGTTCGTCGGCACGAGCCAGCTGGCGATGGTGGAAAGCCGTATGCGTGTCGACCCGGCGCCGGGTTTCGGCTTTGTCTTCAACGATTCGGCCGCGTACCAGATGCAGCAAGGAACCGCGCTCGCCTGGATGGATCCAAAAACGACCGCGGGCGACGGCTCCCAGATGGCTTGAGCGGCGACATCGGTTCAATAGAGAATATAGGAGTGGTGCTGCATGGGTTATCGGTCTCGTCTGGCTCAAGAGAAATCACGGGCGCTATTGGTTGCCGGAATATCGTTGCTGTTGTCGGGCAGCGTTTTTGCACAGAAAGTCGACGTGAACGCACCCGCTGACAAAGATCAATTGATCCGCGAGATTACGACACCGTCACCGAAGAAGGACACGTGGGAACATCTCAGCACTGTGCTGAACTGGGGAACCGGTAAGCCCTACGACGACACCATCCGCATCTTGCAGGATTACTTCAAGTCGTTGCCGCCGCCTTCTAATGACGAACTCGCCAGATTCAAGGACAAGGTGCATCGCGAACTGGTCTTCGTCAAAGGCGGCCAGTTCCTGATGGGCGATTTCGGTCCGGAAAAGTCGCAGGACAGACTGCCCTACTCCGCCAACGACGGCGCCGCGCCCGCACACAATGTGACGCTCGACAGTTACTCGATTTTCAAGCATCGCGTGACTTACGCCGACTATGACCTTTACACACGCGCCAATGGCTTGCCGCCGATCGCGATCAGCAAACACGAAGACCTGGAGTTCCGTTTTCCCGACTACCCCGTGGCGCATATCACGTGGCAACAGTCGCGCGATTTCTGCGCATGGGTCGGTACGCTCGTGAGTCTGCCAGTCGATTTGCCGACTGAGGCGCAGTGGGAATATGCAGCACGTTCGCGCGGCGAGTTATGGGTGATTCCCAGCGCCGCGGTGCCGGTTGTCGACGGCAAATACAACCTCGAACAGCTCGACAACATCATCGACAAAATGGAAGAGAACGGCACCAGCCCGGAGCCGCTGGTTAGCCGGCCGGTAGGCACGTATGGCGACAATCGGCTGGGCGTGTCGGACGTGTTCGGCCGCGGCAAGGAATGGACTTATGACTGGTTCGACAAGAAATACTATAGCCACGCGGCGGCGCACGATCCGCGAGGTCCGGAGCGAGGCAGCCTGCGCAGCGTCCGGTATGCAACCGATAGCCGCACGCGACTCGTCATCGACCGCACGGGCTTCGCGCCCGATACCGCGAAGGCCGATCTCGGGTTTCGATGCGTGCTCAACCAGTCTTCGCCAACAGGTCAGTGAGATGCGCACGCACGCTCCAACCGTCCACTCATGATGAATTCAGCCGCCGCCCCGTCGCCGCACAGCCGAAGCACGCTCGTCATCCTGACGCTCAGTCTCGGCGCGCTGCTTTTTTCGCTGTGCTGGCTCGTGTCTTCGCTGATCGCCACGCATCGCATGACGGTCGCCGAAGGAACCGTGGTGAGTTACGACCAGGGCGGCCGGAGCTGGCGTTCGTATCAACCCGTGATTGTCTTCACGACCGCACGCGGCGAGCGCGAACAGATCACGGGCCAGACGTCGTCGACGCAGCCGGCCTACGATATCGGCCAAACGTTGCGCGTGTTCTACGACCCTGCGAACCCCGCACGCTCGGCGATCATCGACGACTTTGGGCAGCGCTGGTTTCCTGTCGGCGTAGTGATGTTGCTCAGCGTGGTGTTTTCAGCGATTGGCGCGGTGATGTTCGTAATCGAGCGCGGCAAGGTTAAACATGTCGCGCCTTCGTCGTACTCGCAGGCGAGGCGCAAACGCGGCCGACAGAATCTACTGATCTGCCTGATTCCTATTGTCATCGGCGCGGGATTTCTGCTGGGCGCTGCCGCTTCGGCGATGCGCGAACGGCAGATCGTTGGAAGCTATACGCGCACGACAGGCAAAGTCGTCGAAGTCCAGGAAGCCGAGCGGCCTTATCAGCCGCGCTCGCACATGTACTCGGCGATTGTCGCGTTCAAAACCGCGACGGGGAAAGAAGTCACCTTTGCCCAGGGGTCGTCGTCATCGCATAACGATCTCGGCAGCGGTGATGAGGTCAGTGTTCTCTACGATGCGAATACGCCCGATCGCGCGATGATCGACAGCTTCTGGGAGCACTGGGGACTGCCTGCCATCCTCTTTGTCATCGGCTTGCCGTTCTTCGCCGTTGGTGTGTTCTTTGTCAGCACCGTGGACTTCAGCGGTGGGCGCCGCAGCAAACGGACCTAGCTTTGAACGTGATTCGACATTCGAGATTGACGGCAGGTGACTTATGACTTCGATCGCATGTGAAGGCGATAGCACGTCGCACGGCGGCAAGATCGTTTCCGCTTCGGCGACCATCGGCGTCGGCGACAGCGGACGGCGCGCCGCGCGGCTCGGTGACCTCGTCCATTGTCCGAAATGCGACGGCACGTTTCCGATTGTGACATCGCAGAATCCGGCGATGACCGTGGAAGGTGTGCCGCTCGCTTTTCATGGCGACAAGACCTCGTGCGGTGCGGTGTTGATCGCCGCGCAATCCGAGACCACCGGCAATGTACCTGCGTCAATGCAGGGCACGACAGCCGCGGCGGCGGGGTCCAAAGTCGCGCCGACCTTGTGTCGCGAGTGCCTCGCTCATGCCGCAGAAACGGGCGCTTCCACTGTCGTGCGCTCATGATCCCAACGACTCTCGCTGAACGGCTGGAGCGTTTGCGTGCGGATGCGCCGGGGCTGCGTGCGTATGCGCTGGTCGATGGCCTGCAGTACGAACAGCATTTCGGCTGCAGCTTGCGGCGCCGCTGGGGCACTGTGCACACGCTTTTCGCCGGGACAGAAGATGAGCCATTGGCATCCGCTGGACCATGGCTTGTCGACATCGCGCAACCCGATGCCGACGTGGTGGCTTCACTCGATGAACTGGAAACAGCGCGGCCTGGTGTGATGTGGTTGTTCAGCACGCAGGATATCGAGTCGCTCGTGCGGACACTGCAACGCAAGCTCAACAGCAAACTGCCGAATGGCAAGATTGCGTTGCTCCGGTTCTGGGATCCGCGTGTTTTCGTGCCGCTCTTCAATGCGCTCGACACCGAAAGACGTCGCGCTTATTTCGGCGATGTGGACGAGTGGCACGGCCTCGCGGATGGCAAACGCTTTCACGTCTCTCACCATGCTTGAACTGACCGCAGAACAATGGGCCGCTTTGTGCGCGAGCGACGAACGCAATTTTGTCACGACGATTCGCGACGATATCGTGCGCGACGCCCCGCGTTACGCCGACGATCCGACCTTGCTCGACCGCCTGGTGCGGGCGTATGGGGACGCGAAGCGCATGGGGTTTCAGCAGGACAAGGAGTTGGTGGAGTTTCTTTATGTCGAAGCGGATGTGCCAGAGTTTTATCGCAAGCCGGGGATCGCGGCTTGGCTCGCGAAGCCGGGACGACCGGTTGAGGAGCGGTTTGAAGATCTGCTGGCGGTGACGCGGCGGAAGTTGATTGATAGGGATAGGGAGACGCGGTGATGGCTGTGTTGGCTATCGGCGGCGTTCGCATTGCGAGCCTGGAGGAGGATCACGGCAGACCTTAACATTCGCCTGAGCTCCCGGTTGCAGCAAGAGGAACTTCCTTCCCATGAAGAGCTATGGATGGTTGTAGAAGCTCGCTGTTTCGCTCAAAAAACCGGATTGAGTGTGGATGACTGGCACCCTCCGTCGAGCACTCCGCAGGCGTCGCGTCGCATCAAGGCATTCGACGCCTCAGGTCCGACCGAAGCGGTGCTTGCGATGGCAAAGGCGGCTGAGGACTACTATCCCGGTCTGAGAGGTTTGGGCGCATGGAACGGAATAGAAGGACCGGGCGGCGTAGTGATGACCGATCTGCTTGACGTCGCGGGATTGTGTATCTGCGAAGTCGATTCCGACGGCATCGCCAGCTTGTTCGATCCGGCTGTGGTCGTGGCAGTGCTGCACGATATGACCCGCATCTGGCCTGCATCGAGCATTCAGGTCGGTTCGTATAGATATTTTGCGAGACAACAGGTGTTCGACGATCGGCCCGGCGCAGGGTGGATGCTGTACCTGCCGCGCGAAATCGCACACGCTCAGGTGCCCGAGGCGCGCAGGTTGATACCCGTGATGGAAGGCGGGCATTGGACGGGAACGATCGTCGTTAGCGTCGATGATGGCGCTTTTCGCATCGATAACGCGGAGCATGTTGCATCCGCGAATGCCATTGAGAGAAGACTCGTGGATCTAGACCTGTTGCCGCGGTTCACGGATCTGTGAAATCGATTTGACGGGAGAGTAACTGATGGCTGTATTGGCAATTCCGCTCATCGAAGGAGCGGGCGCATTGCTTGCCGAAGCATTCCCCGCTTTGCTAGGCGGGACCGCTGTTGCGGGAATCCTGTCGTTATCCGGCGATCAGGCGCAAGACAAGAGCAAGACCCAACCGGTCGCGCGAACCATGCCGAAGACAGACGAAGCGTGCAAGAAGTGTCCACCGGATGCGGGTAACCTCGTGACGCGTAACTGGAATATGTCAGACACCTCGCGCACGTATCAGGCGCAGGTGACAGGCTTCGCGCCGAATACGGAGTGGAGTTTCAGCGGGCTCGACTTCGATGGGTTTCGTGCGTCGCTGTGTCAGCTGGAAGAGGCAAAGGCGAATTATGATCAGTTTTTTGATCCGGAGACGGGTGAGCCGAAATTTTTTTTCAGAGTTTCCGGGGTCCGAAAAATGGTCGACCAAGCGTCTACCCAAAACGGTATCGTGGTAGCCAATCCGCCCGCCCAGCTTCACTGGTATTTCATGCAGCGATTGAGTTACCGTTATTTCACGCGAGCTTTCACGCTAGCCGCTCCACTTATTCGAACTGAGCTGCGCCCGCTTCAGTGAACTGGAATTGACGACATCATGAATTACAGTCTGAACCTCGAATTGACTTTTCGTCTGTCCGCGCCCGAATTGCCGACGATCGAAACTGAGTATCACCGGTTGTGGCAATTTGCGAGCGCATTGCAAGTCGCGGGTTTTCCGATCGATGGCTGGTTTCCGCCAGCGGACAACGTGAAAGCGTCACTTCTCAACCGGGCTTTCGATTCCACCGGACCGACCACTGCTGCCATAGCAATGGCAAAGGCCGAAAAGCAGGCGAATCCGCACGTACGCTCGTTTGGCGCGTGGAACGGTATCGAAGGCAACGGGGGCGCGGCTTTCACGGACCAACTGTCTGTGAGTGGTTTGTGCGTCTTAAGCCTGCAGACTAAAGGCGTCATGTCTCTTGCAGAATGTGATGTCGTGGCAGATATCGTGACCGAGGCGACCCATATCTGGCCGGCGCTGAGTGTTGAAGTCGGATCGTTCCGGTATTCATCGGAATACAGAGTTTTTGAAAAACGGCCGGGCGCTGGATGGATGCTCTATTTGCCGCGCGTCCTCACCGCCGCGCAAATTCCGGAGGCACGTGATCTTATTCCTGTGATGGACGGCAAGCGGCAGAAGGGCACCATCATTGTCAGTGTGATTGATGAGCCTTTCTCTGCGACGAACAAGGAACATGTAGCCGTGGCGAACGCTATCGAAAAGAGACTCGTCGATCAGGATCTGCTTCCGCTGTATACGGAACTTTAAGCGAGGCCATCTGCGAACATGGGAAACCGCTATCCGCGCAAACCGTGAAAGGGCGTATTGAATTGAACTTCGATCTGACCTATCGGCTAACCAAGCAGCGATTGCCCGATATCGGGGTCGAGTATGGCAAGCTCTGGCGGTTTGCTAGCGTTCTTAAGGGGCTTGGTTTGTCCGTCGAGGGCTGGCATCCGGCGGCGCCGACGGAGAAGGAGTCGCTTCTTATCAATGCCTTCGACCGCGATGGGCCCACAACCGCCGCGATTGCCAGAAACGCCGCGCAGCGACTTTTTTAACAGCATCGGCTGAAAGCAGTTACCTAGCGGCCGAAGCCGCCCACCTTCATAGCCCGATTCGGCAACCCTCCGCCGCTACACCACGCCCACTACAGGCTACCCGGGACAACGCTGCACCGCCGCCAAAGTTCGTCGATCCGGGTCGCCGCCTCGTTGGTGAACAAGTCGGTGCAGTGAATGATCGACACCTCATCGAACTCCGAGATGAAGCGGCGTACATTCTCGGTGATCGGACTGCCGGGGCTGAAAAACGCTCCGAACCGCCTGAGACGAAAGTCAAGTCGGTGCGCTTGCTTGTTTCGTCAACTAGGTAGTCACGGACCCGGTCGGCCGTTGTAATTTCAAGGTGGCACCGGTCTTGGGACTGGACGAACTGGACAGAGGTCATCTCGGGGCGTAGGTATTGCGGATACTTCTCTTGCAACTGCGGCAGAATTTCGACGGACTGCCGAGCTGACGGATTACCGGCTACCTGACAGACGTGTCCGTAATCGATGGCATCGTCGTTTATGTCTTTCTTCTGCGCAGCACGCTGGGCGTTTGCGACCTTGACTTGGTGCTCCCAATCCTCTTTCGCTTGGCGCAACTGATCAACCGTAATGCGTAGGGTCAAGCCACGTTGATGCGCCAAGTCATGATCGTTCGGACACAGGACCACCAGATTGTCATAGGTGTTGTCCTGTGTCTGCTCATATTCCACGATGTGGTGAAGGATATATGAGACGCCCTTGTCTCCCTTGCAGACATTACATAGAAAATTGCTTCGCTGAAGCAACAGATTTACGACATCGGGGTCAATCGGTTGACGTCGTACGCTTTCGGTTAGTAACTTCGCCTCAGAAGGGGAAAGGCCGTACTTTGAAATCAGATCCGTAATGCTAAGTGCGCGCGCCTTGGTCACTGTGAGGCCTGCGTCATGCACCCTCTTAGCAAAGTCGTTGGGAAGTCCATACTGAAGCAGTGTGGCGAAAGTCTTAGGCAGAGAGGAGGTCATACTTTCAGGTCTTTCGAGGATATGTCGGTGCTAAGGCGTTATAGAGCAACAGTCGCCGTCCGCTTCGCAACGAAGCGGAAATCGAGCCTCCTGCGGCGGATGTCCGGCCTATCCCTCTCCGCTCAACAGGATCCTTAAGGTTGGCATACCGAACGGTATCGAAGCTTCCCGACAACGACGCCAGCCTTCGCGTCGCGTGATTGCGCTTGGAACACAATGGAAGACGCAACCCGAAGGCGCCGACGTTTCGTACAATGTCATTAGTACTACTATGTAGTCTACTCAAACCTAACATTCGGCAAGTCGGTGCATCGTGGTTAAGGTGAGTCCGCAAAACAAAAAAGGGTTACAAGCGAATCGCTTGTAACCCTTTTAACTTCTTGGTAGGGCGCGGATGACTGGAACAGTCGCGCTACGGATTAAAAGATTCCCGCTCTTGCTTGACCTTTCGCCCCGTCTGCCAGTAGCAATAACTGACGTCCGCGTGTGCGGCCACTTAACTCGATCACGGTGTCACTCAGCGAGTACCAAGGCTCACGAAAACTCGCCCGATTTTTTCACTATCTGTGGCAGCAGTTTTTCACTTACCTGGCACAGTTTTCACTTTCTGTGGCACCCGACACGACATCTTCAAACATCAATATTCCCCGCCCTCAACGCATTCGACTCAATGAAAGCCCGACGCGGCTCCACATCATCCCCCATGAGCGTCGTAAAGATGCCATCAGCCGCGATAGCATCCTCAATCTGCACACGAAGCAAACGACGCACAGTCGGATCCATCGTCGTCTCCCAAAGCTGCCCAGGGTTCATCTCACCGAGACCCTTATAGCGCTGCTTGGAAATATTGCGTTCAGCATCAGCCAGCAACCACTTCATAGCGCTCTTGAAGTCGGTAACAGCCATACTCCGCTCGCCACGTTTAATGACAGCACCGGCCCCAATCAACCCCTTAAACGTATTAGCGGTATTGATCAGCTGTTGGTAATCAGCAGTGAGCTGAAAATCCTGATCCAGCACAGAAATCTTCTGGTTGCCATGATGAGTCCGAGCGACGCGCAGCGAGCGCAGCTCACGCACCGGGTCATACATCGTCGTGACCTTGACCTCAGGCTTCAACGCATCATCGCGCAACTTAGCCTCAAGCGCCGCCGCCGACACCGCAGCCGCTTCCTCGCTGGAAAGGTCGATAACAACCCCATCCATCACAGCCTCAAGCGCCCCAGCGTCATACAACCGGCTCAGACGATTCACCACAGCTTGCGCCAACAAATAAGCCCGTGCCAACTCCCCGAGTGCATCGCCGGTGATAGGCGTAGCCCCTTCCGAAGCCAACAACTCCGACCCCTGCAACGCCAGCTTCAGAATGTGAGCATTAACCTCAGCCTCATCCTTCAAATAACGCTCATCCTTACCCGCCTTGATCTTGAACAGCGGCGGCTGCGCGATATAGATATACCCACGCTCGATCATGTCCGGCATCTGACGATAGAAGAACGTCAGCAGCAGCGTGCGGATGTGCGCGCCGTCCACGTCAGCATCGGTCATGATGATGATGCGGTGATAACGCAGCTTGTCGAGGTTGTAGTCTTCCTTGCCGATCCCGCAACCCAGCGCCGTAATCAGCGTCACAATCTGCTCCGAAGAAAGCAGCTTGTCATAGCGCGCCTTCTCCACGTTGAGCACCTTGCCGCGCAGCGGCAAGATCGCCTGAAACTTCCGGTCACGCCCCTGCTTTGCCGAGCCGCCTGCCGAGTCGCCCTCGACGATATAAATTTCCGACTTCGCCGGGTCCTTCTCCTGGCAATCCGCCAGCTTGCCCGGCAGACCCACGCCATCCAGGACGCCCTTACGACGCGTCATTTCACGCGCCTTGCGAGCCGCATCCCGCGCCCGAGCGGCGTCAACGATCTTGCCGCAAATGATCTTCGCGTCGTTCGGCGTTTCCAGCAGGAATTCTTCGAGCGCCTTCGCGACCACATCCTCCACCGGCGCGCGCACTTCCGACGACACCAGCTTGTCCTTGGTCTGCGCGCTGAACTTCGGCTCCGGCACCTTCACCGACAGCACGCACGAGAGCCCTTCGCGCATGTCGTCGCCGGCCGTCTCGACCTTCGCTTTCTTCGCGACTTCGTGATCGGTGATGTACTTGTTCAACACGCGCGTCATCGCCGCACGCAACCCGGTCAGGTGGGTGCCGCCGTCGCGCTGCGGAATGTTGTTCGTGAAGCACAGCACGTTTTCGTTGTAGCTGTCGTTCCACTGCATCGCCACTTCCACGCCCACGCCGTCTTTCTCGCCGCTGATGTGGAAAATGTTCGGGTGCAGCACGGCCTTGTTCTTGTTGATGTACTCAACAAAACCCTTCACGCCACCCACGAACGCGAAATCTTCTTCCTTGCCCGTGCGCTGGTCGGTCAGCTTGATCCGCACGCCGTTATTCAGGAACGACAGTTCGCGAATCCGCTTGGCCAGAATGTCGTAGTGATATTCGACATTGCCGAAGATCGTCTCGTCAGCCAGGAAGTGCACTTCGGTGCCGCGGTTTTCGGTGTCGCCAATCAGCTGAATCGGCGAGACAGCCACGCCGTCGATCTCTTCGATCACGCGGTTCTGCGGCACGCCACGGTGGAATTCCATGAAGTGCTTCTTGCCGTCGCGGCGAATGGTCAGGCGCAGCCACGCGGAGAGCGCGTTCACGCACGAGACGCCCACGCCGTGCAGGCCGCCGGACACCTTGTAGCTGTTCTGGTCGAACTTGCCGCCGGCGTGCAGTTCGGTCATCACGATTTCAGCGGCGCTGCGCTTCGGATCGTGCTTGTCGTCCATCTTCAGGCCGGTCGGCACACCGCGGCCGTTGTCGGTGATCGAGATCGAGTTGTCCGCGTGAATGATCACCTGGATATCGTTGCAATGCCCCGCCAACGCTTCGTCGATGGAGTTGTCCAGCACTTCGAATACGAGGTGATGCAAACCGGTCCCGTCTGACGTATCCCCGATGTACATCCCCGGCCGCTTGCGCACCGCCTCCAGACCTTCGAGGATCTGAATCGAGGAGGCGCCGTAGCTGTTATCGGGTTGCGAATTGTTCGTTTCAGTCATGGATTTTTTCCGGTTCTGCGTTACTGCAAGGTTGCTGCTCGGGACTTTTCAAAACACCATAAAAACGCCAAAGGGGCGCTGCGCCCCTTGGTGTGTTCTTTGGTTTTGGACGCGTTAGATGCGCATCGGCATCACGACGTATTTGAATTCGTCGTTCTCGGGAATCGTGATCAACGCGCTGGAGCTGGCGTCGCCAAGGCTCACTTGCAACATATCGACCTTCAGGTTCGCGAGCACGTCGAGCAGATACGTGACGTTGAACCCGATATCGACGCTGTCGCCGTCGTACGCGATTTCCAGTTCTTCCTGCGCCTCTTCCTGATCGGCGTTGGTCGACATGATCTTCAACTGGCCCGGCTCGATAATGCAGCGCACGCCCTTGAATTTGTCCGACGTCAGAATCGCGGCGCGTTGCAGCGAGCGCTGCAGTTCTTCACGGCCGATCACGAACTGATTCTTGTGCGACTTCGGAATCACGCGCTGGAAGTCGGGGAATTTGCCTTCCACCAGCTTCGACACGAGTTCGACCTGGCCGAAGGTGAACTTCACTTGCGTCGGCGCGATGTCGATCTTCAGCGTGTCGTCGATGTCTTCCAGCAGACGCTGCAGTTCCAGAATCGTCTTACGCGGAATGATCACTTCCTGACGCGCGAACGAGCCTTCGATCTTCATCGACGAGAACGCCAGACGGTGGCCGTCGGTTGCGACCGCCATCAGTTGGTCGCCATCTACCACCAGCAGCATGCCGTTCAGGTAGTAGCGGATGTCCTGCTGGGCCATCGAAAAATGGACCATGCCGAGCAACTGGCGGAACGTTTTCTGGGGAACCACCAGGTTCGCGCCGTAGTCTTTAGCCTGAGCGACGGTCGGGAACTCGTCGGCCGCCAGGGTTTGCAGCGCAAAGCGGCTCTTGCCGGATTGCACGGTCAAACGCTTGTCGTTCAGCGTGAGCGTGACCTGCCCGTCGGGCATGGCGCGCAGAATGTCGAGGAGCTTTCTTGCTGCCACCGTGGTCGCGACCGAATCGCCGCCCACGCCAAAATCGGCACGCGTGGTGATCTGCAACTCGAGGTCGGTCGACAGGAACGACACTTCAGGGCCGTTCTTGGTAATCAGCAAATTGGCGAGGATCGGCAACGTATGGCGGCGTTCGACGATGCCGCTCACGGTTTGCAGCGGCCTGAGGAGGTTATCGCGTTCGGTCTTGACCAGTTGCATAGAGTTCCTTCGTTGATATAACGGCCTGCGCGCCTGACTTGCCAGCCTTACAGCGCGCAACCGCGGCTCCCCGCCGGCGCCACGCAGCGCCTGTCACGGCGTGAATTCCGCCCGCGGCCGCCGGGCGGTTAAACCTGTATTGTGCCTGAAAACGGAACCGCTCCACTAAAATGGGGGCGAGTTTGGAAATAAACAGGTCGAATTTCCCGCCCGACCTGCTTAACCTTTCAGCGTTTGCTCCAGCACGTGCAGTTCGTGGTTCAGCTGCGCGTCCGTGCCGCGCTCGGCGGCGATCTTGCGCACCGCGTGCAGCACGGTGGTGTGGTCGCGCCCGCCAAACAGCTCGCCGATTTCCGGCAAACTCTTCTGCGTCAGCTCCTTCGCCAGATACATCGCGATCTGCCGCGGCCGCGCGATGTTCGCCGGACGCTTCTTCGAATACATGTCCGCGACCTTGATGCTGTAAAAGTCAGCCGTGGTCTTCTGGATGTTTTCCACCGAAATCTGCCGGTTTTGCACCGTCAACAGGTCTTTCAGCGCTTCTTTCGTCACTTCGATCGTGATTTCGCGGCCGTGGAACTTCGAATACGCGAGGATCTTGCGCAGCGCGCCTTCCAGTTCACGGACGTTCGAACGCAGATGCTTGGCGACGAAGAATGCGACGTCTTCATTCAGGCTCACGAACTCGGATTGCGCCTTGCGCATCAGAATCGCGACGCGCATTTCCAGCTCGGGCGGCTCGATCGCCACCGTCAGGCCGGAGTCGAAGCGCGAGATCAGGCGGTCGTCGATACCGGAGATTTCCTTCGGATACGTGTCGCTGGTGATGATCACCTGCGCCTTGTTCGCGACCAGCGCCTCGAACGCGTAGAAGAATTCCTCTTGTGTACGCGACTTGCCTGAGAAAAATTGAATATCGTCGATCAGCAGCAGGTCGAGCGAGTGGTAGTAGCGCTTGAAGTCGTCGAACGCCTTACGCTGGTAGGCCTTCACCACGTCGGACACATACTGCTCCGCGTGGATGTAGCGAATCCGCGCTCCAGCTTTGTCCATTAGAAGCTGGTTGCCGATCGCGTGGATCAGGTGGGTCTTGCCCAGGCCCACGCCGCCGTACAGAAACAGCGGGTTGTACGAGATGCCGGGGTTGTCCGCGACCTGAATCGCCGCGGCCCGCGCCAACTGGTTGGCCTTACCGGTCACGAAGTTGTCGAAGGTCAGCACGGGGTTGAGCTTCGAGCGCTCGTACATCGAGTCGTTGTCGCCGTTGCCGTTCGAGCTCGCGCTTTGGCCCGGGCGCCACGTGCGGCGGGCGGCGGCGGCTTCGTTCGCGTCGAGGCTGGGGAGATCGAGGTCGGCGGCGTCCTCAGCGACCGCGCGTGCGTTCGCGTTGTGGTCAGCCGCAGCGCGTGCATTCGCATTGAGGGTCGCCATCGCACTGTTCGCGCCATTGGCGCGCGCGGCTTGCGACGCTTGTACGGCGCCGACGGCTGCGTCCACGGCGGCCCCACCGCCGTTTGCACCGGACGAATGGCCGCCGCCCATTGCGCCAGGTGCGGAAGACGGCCGCGACGGAGCCGGCGACGACGTCGCCGCAGGGGCGCGCATGCCTGCTTTCGGGTCCAGCACAAATTGCACGTCGACCGGAGCGTGCCAGAAATCGCGGGCCATATCCGCGATGCGGCCGGAGAACTGGCTCTTGACCCAGTCGAGCTTGAAGCGGTTCGGCGCAGCGATGCTAAGCGTGTTCGCAGCGGCGTCGAAGGCGACCGGGGCCAACGGTTTGATCCACGTCACGTACTGCTGGGGCGTTAGCTCGCGCTCCAGCAATGCGGAACAGTGTTGCCAGAAATCGTTCATCGAGTTGCTGTCGTTATGATGTGCACGGCGGTTCGCCGCTGCCCCTGTCGCGCGTACGCAACAAGGCCCTGAGCAGCTAGGCCGAACCAGGCGCAATGGCTCCAGGCGCTTGTGCCACAAGGGTTTGCGGGGCAAGCGAGCCGGAGCGGCGTGCAGAATTTTTGGGAAGTAAGGCGAGATTCTACCGCCAAAACGTCGGCGAAAGGGAGTTATCCACAGGGACTGATCATCCGGCGAAGTCTTCCTGGGACCAGGCCGAACCAGGCTAAACTATTGACGGCCAAAAGAAAACCGGTTTAAATAGCGGGTTCCGCGAAAACCAATTCTGTAAACCTCCGGCCATTGCCGCTTCAGCGATGATCGTGCGGTTAATTTTCGATCAGTCGATCAAGTGAGAGCAACATGAAACGTACTTACCAACCTTCCGTTACCCGTCGCAAGCGCACCCACGGCTTCCGCGTTCGCATGAAGACCGCAGGTGGCCGCAAGGTCATCAACGCACGTCGCGCGAAGGGCCGCAAGCGCCTCGCCATCTAAGGTTGGCGAGCGGATTGCGCGCTCTGTCAGTGCCTACAGGCGAAGCCCGCGGTGAAGCGGGAGCGGCTGGGGCGCCGCAACTGGGCTCGATTCCGTTGCGAGCGCAAGCCGCCTTCCCCAAAGCCGCAAGGCTACTGAAAACGGATGAATTTTCATCCGTTTTTCGTTTGCGCCCGTGGCGCCGCACCGCGCACTTCGTGGTGTACGGCCGGCCCACCGGTAACGACGCTCGCTTAGGTCTCGTGATCGGCAAGAAGTATGCGCCGCGCGCGGCCACGCGTAATCTGGTACGTCGACTCGCGCGTGAAGCCTTCCGGCTGCGTCGCGCGGAATTCGGCGGTTGGGATGTGCTGTTGCGTCTGCACACGCGCTTCGACAAGAAAGCTTTGCCGAGCGCCTCGTCGTCGCCGTTGAGGGCGCTGTGCCGCAGCGAAATAGAGACGCTGCTCGATAAAGCAGCGCGCGAAATTGTCCGTCGCGAGGCGCCGCCCGCGGAAGCGCCCAAGACGGAATGACGCTCAAGTGACTGCCCGCTTTGCAGTACAGGCCGCCAAAGTAGCTCGGGCAGCCAGGCTGCGCGGGCGTCGCCCGGTACTCCACGTTGCGCGGCGCCGTTAGGCCGCACCAGTCATGCAAACGGTACTCATCGCTTTATTGCGTTTCTACAAGGTTGCCGTCAGCCCCATGCTCGGCAACCGGTGCCGTTTTTACCCTTCCTGCTCTGATTACGCGCGCGAAGCAATCCAGTATCATGGCGCCGCGCGCGGGACTTATCTCGCCGCCAGGCGTATTTGCCGCTGCCACCCGTTTTCCGCGGGCGGCATCGATCTCGTCCCGCCTCCCACTTCTGAAAAGCGCTGACGCGCCGTTCCATCGACACTGAGACAACGCATGGATATCAAACGCACCGTCCTATGGGTCATCTTTTTCATGTCAGCGGTCATGCTGTTCGACAACTGGCAACGCGACCACGGACGCCCGTCGATGTTCTTCCCGAGCGCCAACCCGACCAAAACCGTCGGTAGCGCCGCACCGGGAACCACGACGCCGGGAACCCAATCCGCCGATCTGCCGGCCACCAACGCTGCTGCGCCGGGCACTGCGCCGGCTGCCGCGGCTCAGGGCCAGCTGATCAGCTTCAGCACCGACGTTTATAACGGCGAGATCGACACCCGCGGCGGCACGCTGTCGAAGCTGTCGCTCGTCAAGCAAGGCGACGGCAAGACGCCCGATCTGGTCATCACCCTGTTCGACCGTACCGCGAACCATACGTATCTGGCGCGCACCGGTCTGCTCGGCGGCGATTTCCCGAACCACACCGACATCTTCACGCCGGTGCCGAACCAGCCGCACGATCTGACGGGCGACGCCAAGTCGTTCCAGCTCAGCCTCGAGTCGCCGGTCAAGGGTGGCGTGAAGGTCATCAAGACCTACACGTTCACGCGCGGCAGCTATGTGATCGGCGTCGACACGAAGATCGAGAACGTCGGGACCGCGCCGGTCACGCCGTCGGTCTATATGGAATTGGTGCGCGACGACACGCCGGTGGAAACGCCGCGCTTCTCGCACACGTTCATCGGACCGGCTGTCTTCACCGAGCAGCACCACTTCCAGAAGATGACGTTCAGCGACATCGACAAGAACAAGGAAGACTTCGTCAATTCGGCCGACAACGGCTGGATCGCGATGGTGCAGCATTACTTCGCGTCGGCATGGATTCCGCAGCAAGGTGCGAAGCGCGACATCTATGTCGAGAAGATCGATCCGACGCTGTATCGCGTTGGCGTGAAGCAACCGGTGGCGACTATCGCCCCGGGCCAGTCGGTTGATGTGTCCGCACGCCTGTTTGCCGGTCCGGAAGAAGAGCGCATGCTCGAAGGCATCGCCCCGGGTCTGGAACTGGTGAAGGACTATGGCTGGGTCACGATCATCGCGAAGCCGCTGTTCTGGCTGCTCGAGAAGATCCACAGCTATGTCGGCAACTGGGGCTGGTCGATCGTGCTGCTCACGCTGCTGATCAAGGCCGTGTTCTTCCCGCTGTCGGCCGCGAGCTACAAGTCGATGGCGCGCATGAAGGCGATCACGCCGCGTATGCAAGCCCTGCGCGAACGCTTCAAGGGCGATCCGCAGAAGATGAATTCGGCGCTGATGGAGTTGTACAAGACCGAGAAGGTCAATCCGTTCGGCGGCTGTCTGCCGGTCGTGATTCAGATTCCGGTGTTCATCTCGCTGTACTGGGTGCTGCTGTCGTCGGTTGAAATGCGCGGCGCGCCGTGGATTCTCTGGATTCACGATCTGTCGCAGCAAGACCCGTTCTTCATCCTGCCGGTGCTGATGGCCGTCTCGATGTTCCTGCAGACCAAGCTGAACCCGACGCCGCCGGACCCGGTTCAAGCCAAAATGATGATGTTCATGCCGATCGCGTTCTCGGTCATGTTCTTCTTCTTCCCGGCCGGTCTGGTGCTGTACTACGTGGTGAACAACGTTCTGTCGATCGCCCAGCAGTACTACATCACGCGGATGATGGGGCAGGCGAAGACGAAAGCGGCCTGATTGATGTCTTGTCTGAAGCGGGTGGTAGCGCCCGCTGACTGACAGGCAGAAGTTGGCTGTAAAAAAGCCGCCCGGTTTTACACCGGGCGGCTTTTTTTATGACTCGGTCGATTGGCCTTTATCTTTCGATGTCGTTGTCGATGCGTCTTCAGGCGCGGCGTCAGTTTCATGTTGCGTGCCGCCGTCAAACTCCGTCATCAGTTCTTCCACCAGATTGCGCTGCTTCGGCGACAAACCCACGAAGCGGTTAGCCATCTTCGTCACCAGCTCAATCGTTTCCGGCGTCATTGGATATTTCTCGCCACGACCAAGCGGCTTAGCCTTGCCGGAGGGCGTCGGCCCGTAGTGCAACCAGTGAACGTCCTTTTGCAGCCACGTCGCTAAAACCTGCAACTTGTCGCGCTTTGGAATCGTCGTACCCGCGAGCCATTTGTGCGCGGTTTGTGGTGAGACGGCAGGGCCACTGCTATAAAGCAGATTGAATTCCCTGGCTAAATCGGTCCCACCCTTAATTTCTTTGGGGAGTGAGTCTTTCAGCCGTTTGGCGAAAGCTGCTTTTTCTTTGGAGGTCGGCATGGGCCCGATTGTGCAATTCGGCGCATAATCAGTGGACAACCAAACGCGCTATTTTATTGCTTAAATGAGCTATTTTTAGCCTGAAATCACCAGCTAATAACGCGTTTCACGATTTTATAGAATTCCGTCTTTTCCTTGTACAGCGTGCGTTCTAGGCATTCTGGCGCGTCCATCTGTCGCAAATGTGTCTTAGGCTATCTTAGCTTGTGTGAGATAAATCCTCATTTGTCTTATGAAAATCGGGCTGCGTTAGGAATCGGGCCAAGTCCAGAGCCGGTGGATGCCCGCGTTACAATGCCCGGCGCTTACTCATGCGCATTCAATCCCTTCTGACAGCCTCGTTCCCATGCTCGCCACCGATTCCGATCCGATCGTCGCCATTGCCACCGCACCCGGCCGAGGCGGAATCGGGGTCGTGCGGATTTCGTTCGGCCGCGCCGGGGAAGCCGCCGCACAGCCGTTGATGCAAGCGCTCACTGGCCAGGCACTCGCGCTGCGTCACGCGAGCTATGTGCCGTTCCTCGATGACGCCGGCAGCGCGCTCGATCGCGGCATCGCACTGTACTTTCCCGCGCCGCACTCCTACACCGGCGAACACGTGCTCGAGTTGCAGGGCCACGGCGGTCCGGTCGTGCTGCAACTGGTGCTGCAGCGGTGCATCGACGCCGGTCGTGCGTTCGGTCTGCGTCTGGCCGAGCCGGGCGAATTCACGCGGCGCGCGTTTCTCAACGACAAGCTGGATCTGGCGCAAGCGGAAGCCGTCGCCGATCTGATCGAGGCCAGCACCGAGGCGGCCGCACGCTCGGCGGGCCGCTCGCTCGACGGCGCGTTTTCGCGCGACATTCATGCTTTGGTTGAAGAGGTCATCACGCTGCGGATGCTGGTCGAAGCGACGCTCGATTTCCCGGAAGAAGAAATCGACTTTCTCGAAGCCGCCGACGCCCGCGGCAAGCTCACGCGGATCCGCGAGCGCCTCGTGCACGTGTTGAGCGAAGCGCGCCAGGGCGCGTTGCTGCGTGAGGGTTTGTCGGTGGTGCTGGCTGGGCAGCCGAACGTCGGCAAGTCGTCGCTGCTGAACGCGCTGGCCGGCGCCGAGTTGGCCATCGTCACTCCGATCGCCGGCACGACACGCGACAAGGTTGCGCAGACCATCCAGATCGAAGGCATTCCGCTGCACGTGATCGACACGGCCGGCCTGCGCGATACCGAAGACGAGGTGGAGAAGATCGGCATTGCGCGCACGTGGAGCGAAATCGAACGCGCGGATGTCGTGCTGCATCTGCTCGATGCACGCACCGGCATGACCGCCGAAGACGAAACGATCGCTGCGCGTTTCCCGAGCGGCGTGCCGGTGGTGCGCGTGCTGAACAAGACGGATCTGACGGGGCTCGCGCCATCGGTGACGCCGCTCGACGCGGATCTCGAACTCAGCGAAGTGGGGCTGTCGGCGAAACGGGGCGATGGCGTAGCGTTGCTGCGTGAAGAATTGCTGCGAATCGCCGGCTGGCAGGCCGGCGCGGAGAGCGTCTACCTCGCGCGCGAGCGGCATCTGATTGCGCTGCGCGCGGCTCAGGAGCATCTGGCGACGGCGGCGGCGCACGCCGATCAGAACTCTCAAGCGCTCGACCTGTTCGCCGAAGAACTGCGTCTCGCGCAGGATCAGCTGAACTCGATCACTGGTGAATTTAGCTCCGATGACCTGCTCGGAGTGATTTTCAGCCGGTTTTGTATTGGCAAATAGCAATTGCCAGGCAACGACCAACGTTCGTAAGCGCGTCGCCAGAGGTTGTCACCCGCTTCGTCGCAGCGCAGCGTTATCGTGCGAGCAAATCGACCGGGCGCTACGCGCTGTGTACGCATCAAGTATCCGCAAGTCCGGCACTTTGTGCTGCACGACGACACTTGCACCACTCCAGTACCTGTATAAAAACACAGTACAATCTTCCGCAAGTGTCGGCCTAGTTCGGCCAGCCATCGTCTACCAAGTTGGCTCTGGAGTCATCTGTGTTGAACAACAAACCCATAGTAGCGCTGCATCACCGCACCTTCGAAAGCATCAAGCAGGTCAACGAAGACGATTCCGAGTTTTGGTTCGCGCGTAGTCTTGCGCCATTGCTCGATTACCAGGACTGGCGCAACTTCGTGCAAGTGATCGAGAAGGCGAAGATTGCCTGCGGACGGTCGGGCCACCCCGTCCAAGACCATTTCGGTGAGGTCACCAAAATGGTCACCCTTGGATCCGGAGCAACGCGCGGGATCACCGACTACACGCTATCCCGCTATGCCTGCTACCTGATTGTACAGAATGGTGATCCGTCGAAATCTGTTATCGCTAACGGGCAAACCTACTTTGCGGTGCAGACCCGGCGTCAGGAACTCGCGGACGATGCCAAGTTTGCACAGCTCGGCGAGGACGAAAAGCGCCTTGCGATTCGCAACGAGATGGCGGCCCACAATAAGTACCTGGCGGCCGCCGCAAAGGGTGCAGGCGTGGAAACTCCGATCGACTACGCCGTCTTCCAGGATCATGGCTACAAGGGCCTATATGGTGGACTTGCCAACCAAGAAATTCACGCCAAGAAAGGCCTGAAGAAAAGTCAGAAGATTCTCGATCACATGGGCAGCGCAGAACTGGCGGCGAATTTATTCCGCGCCACCCAGACTGAGGAAAAGCTGCGGCGCGAGGAGATCAGGAGTAAGCAGCGCGCTAACCAGACGCACTTCGAGGTTGGCAGCAAGGTGCGCCAGACAATCCAGGAGCTTGGTGGGACCATGCCTGAAAGCCTGCCGACACCGGAAACGAGCATCAAGCAGGTCGAGCAAGCGCAGAAGAAGCTGAAGAAATGAAACGCAACCTTGATGGCTGACGATCAAACCGCGCCTAGCTCGACGGCGCGAAATCCGGGTTCCCTTACCTGTGTCCATCGATAGCCGCAAGCAAGTTGCCGCCTCATACCGCTTGATGTCTCAGTCGCTCGACTGGGGAATTCAGTTCGGACAACCTACTCGGCGTGATTTTCAGCCGGTTTTTCATCGACAAGTAGAAAGGGTTGGCCATTTTTTCGCGAAAGCCTTATTCGGTATGCCTAATATGGACTTTTCCCGAAGTCTTCTGAAGGCCTCTATAACGCCTTCTGTTGACCCAAATCCCCACATTTCTTTGGTACACAGAAGACAACCGGTTTAAAATCCCCGCTGTCCGTGTATCAAACGATCCGCCATGCCAAAACTAGCCACCCCGCTCACCGAAGCGCAGATCCGCGCTCTCGAACCGCGCGCCACCCGGTATTGCGTCGCAGACGGCAACGGCCTCGTCATCGAAATCATGACGACGGGCACCAAAGTCTGGCGCTTCCGCTATTCGCTGAACGGCAAGCGCCAGCCGCTCGTGACGATCGGCGATTACCGGATGATTTCGCTGCGGGTCGCGCGCGCCAAGGCGCAGAAGTACGCGGAGATGGTCGCGAGCGGCGTCTCGCCGGTGGCGACGGCGCGTCGCGATCGCGGTGCGGAAAGCAAGGCAGAGGTACTGCGCGAAGGCGCTGAGCTTTATCTCGCGACGGAGATGGCCGGCAAGTCGGCGGAATATCAGCGCACCACGCGGCGCGCACTCGAAAAAGACGTCCTTCCTGCCATCGGCGCCAAGCCGATCAAAGCCGTGACGGACGACGATATCCGCGCGATATGCGATCAGATCAAAAGCCGCGGCTCGCCCAAGATGGCGCTCCACACGCGCAACGCCGTCAAGCGGCTCTATGAGTATCTGATCGCCCGGCAACTCGCCACGACCAATCCGGCAGAACTCATCCCGGCACGCTTCATCGCGACACCGGACAGCCGCACCCGCGTGCTCGATCCTGACGAAATAGGCGCCACGCTCCGCGCGATCTACGCATCGAACATTCGACGCCCGCTGAAATTGGCTTTACACCTGCTGGTGCTGACGATGGTGCGGAAATCGGACCTCATCGAGGCGGCCTGGTCCGAATTCAACCTTGACGCAGCACGATGGACGATCCCGGCTGAGCGCATGAATAAGGACCGTAAGCATGTGGTGCATCTCTCGCATCAGGCGGTCGCTATGCTTCGCGAGCTTCAGGACACGAAAACCAGCCGGAATTTCGTATTCCCGAGTGTCAGAGGCGACGACCGGCCGATCGCGAAGAGCACGCTCAATCAAGCCGTCAAATCGCTCGGGCTCGACGTCGAGCATTTCGTCCTACATGACTTTCGACGCACTACGGCGACCCACTTGCGCGAGATGGGGCAGTCTGTGGACGTGATTGAGAATGCGCTGGCGCATACCGTCAAGGACGCCACGGATGGAGGTCATCACGCTGAGCACGCCGCGGAACGGCGTCGGACCTTGCAACTGTGGGCGAATTTTGTCGACGCCCAGATCGAGAACAGCCGGCACGGCGTGATCGGCTAAGTGCGGCAGATGCGGCAAACGCGGCAGCTAATAGGCCGCTTGCCGCTACTTACCTCACCATTGGCCGACAGTACACTTGATGGTACACAGAGAAAGAATGACCCGAGGCAAGCACCTTCCCAGAAAAAGAAAAATACCTTCTTCACTAGGTTCTCAATCACCCCGCACCACGCCCCGCAATCCCATTCACGTCAATCCCGCCGCGCTGCCAGCCGACCCTTCACAGCGTCCTTTTATCTCGCCGTTCATCGTCTAAACTAAAGCATCGATGCACGTCGGGACGGAGGCTCCCATGTCTGAATCGTTAATGGCTTATTTGCTGGGACCTCTGGTGATGCTGGTGGTCGGCGTGGCGATCTGGGCCGCGTCCCACTATCGCCAAAAGACGAAGCCGGAGCGCCTCGAGCGCTGGCTCGATACGCATTATGCGGAGTGGCTGCATCACAAGCACTGAGCAGAGATACCCAACAAGACAAGGCCGTCGCACCCTGCGACGGCCTTTTTCTCTGGTGCGCGCGAGCATCGAAGCTGCGCGCGCCTCCGCACGTCCCTTACCAGCCCTGTTGAGGCTGCTGCGGATACTCCTCATATTGTGCGGGCGGCGGCGCACCGCACGCGACGTACGCACGCTGGTACTGGTCATAGCAGTATCCCGGCGGCGGCCCCGCATACACGGGCGCCGGCTGATACACCGGTTGCGCATAGACCGGCTGCTGGTAAGCGACCACAGGCGCCGGATTCAGCACAGACGTCACCACCGCGCCCAGCACGGCACCGCCGATCAGCGCACCGACCACGTCGCCGCCGTTGCCATGCGCCGACGCTTGACCCGCCACGCTCAGGCTCCCCACCATCAACAACGCCACAGCAATCTTTTTCATGTTTCTCTCCCGCCGTTCAGGCATGGAGCAGATTGTGTAGGGCGCGCGCGGAAATAGATGCTGCAGTTGGTAACCGGGCATTACGCGTGTAACGCCTGGGTCGGCCCCCCTCACCGACCGCCATCCATTCCCACGATCAATGTAAAATTCGCCGCATGGCCCGTCGGACAAATCCGACGATCCGCAAAGCTTTCCGATCCTTCGACCCCGAGACCCACAAGTCGACATCGGGCGTCGAGCCCAAGCAAAAAAGTTAAGGGGCGTGCGCGTGAAACAATGGACCATCCGGCAACGGATTCTGTGCAGCTTCGGGATCGTGCTGATCGTGATGCTGGCAATGGCAATCGTCACTTTCGAGCAGCTCGGCGGCATCGACCGCGACGCGAAGAGTCAGCAGCAGGACTCGATGCCCGGTCTCTACTACGCGACCGCGATGCGCGCGGCCTGGTTCGAGAACTACACCGTCACGCAGCGTCTCATCTATGTCGATGCGGACCCGGATTCCGTTAAGCGCGACACCACCCGTTTGCAAGAGACCCAGCAGACGCTCCAGAAACTGCTGAACGACTACGGCGCGACCATCTTCCGTCAGGAAGACCGTGACCTCTTCAACGACTTCCGGCAACAACACACGCAATACCTGCCTATCCAGGCGTCGCTGATGACCACCCTGCAGACCTCGAAAGAGGGCGCCGTCCGGATCTCCAGCACGCAGCTCACGCCGATCTGGGAAACGGGCCGCCTCGCGTTGCGCAAGCTGGTCGACGACAACAAGACCTACGCCGACCAGGCCGCGGAAAGCATCCGCAGCTCGGTCGAGACGACCCGTATCGTGCTGCTCGTGACGCTGCTGATTGCCGCCGTCGCCGCCGTGCTGGCCGGCTACTGGCTGCTGCGCGCGGTCACCACGCCGATGGCGAAGGTGCTGCAAGTCGTCGACGTCATGCGCACGGGCGACCTCACGCAACGTCTGCAACTGAACCGCGCGGATGAGATCGGCGCGCTCGAAGCGGGCTTTAACCGTATGACCGACGAGCTCACCGCGCTGGTCGGCCAGGCGCAGAAGTCGGCGGTTCAGGTCACCACGTCGGTGACGGAGATCGCTGCGACCTCGCGTGAACAGCAGGCCACCGCGAACGAAACCGCGGCGACCACCACCGAGATCGGCGCCACGTCGCGCGAAATCTTCGCAACCTCGCGCGATCTGCTGCGCACGATGAACGAGGTCTCGGAAGTAGCAGGCCAATCAGCCGCACTCGCCGGCACCGGTCACGCCGGTCTCGCGCGCATGGAAGACACCATGCGCCTCGTGATGGAAGCGGCCGGCTCAGTCAACGCGAAGCTCGCGATCCTCAACGAAAAGGCCAGCAACATCAACCAGGTCGTCGCCACCATCACCAAGGTCGCGGATCAGACCAACCTGCTCTCGCTGAACGCAGCGATCGAAGCAGAAAAGGCCGGCGAATACGGCCGCGGCTTCGCGGTCGTGGCGACCGAGATTCGCCGTCTCGCGGATCAAACCGCCGTGGCGACCTACGACATCGAACAGATGGTCAAGGAGATCCAGTCGGCGGTGGCCGCGGGCGTGATGGGCATGGACAAGTTCTCCGAAGAAGTCCGGCGCGGCATGCTCGACGTGCAGAACGTGGGCGGCCATCTCACGCAGATCATCCAGCAGGTGCAGCAACTCGCGCCGCGCTTCTCGATGGTCAACGAAGGCATGCAGACGCAAGCCACCGGCGCCGAGCAGATTACCCAGGCACTGACGCAGCTCTCGGAGGCCGCGCAGCAGACGGCGGAATCGCTGCGCCAGTCGACTCAGGCTATCGACGATCTGACGCACGTCGCCAATAGCCTGCGCACCGGCGTATCCCGCTTCAAGGTGGTGGCCTGACGCGCCGCGGCGGGTTCACTGAAGCACGCTGACGCCGATCCACCCATACGCCTCTCCTACAGCCCAAGCCCAAGCCGATGCTCTTCATCCTCTTCACGCTCGATAACGAACGCTACGTGATCGACGCGACGCAGGTGGAGCGTCTGATGCCGCTCACCCCGCAGTCGCCGCCGAAGACGATTCCCGGCGCGCCGTCGTGGGTCGCGGGCGTACTCGATCACGAAGGCGTACCGCTGCCGGTGATCGATCTGCCGGCGCTCGCGCTCGGCCGCCCCGCCGCCCAGTTGATGTCGACACGCGTGGTGCTGGTGCGCTATCCGCATGCGGGCACCGTGCGCCTGCTCGCGCTTCTGCTCGAAGGCGCAACGCGTACCATCCGTCTGGACGCAGAGGCGTTTCATGACGCCGGTATCGACATGCCGAACGCGCGCTATCTGGGCCCGGTCGCAAGCGAAGCAGGCGGTCTGGTGCAATGGATTCGCGTCGAGCATCTGCTGCCCGACGACGTCAAAGCCCTGCTGTTTCCCGAGGCGCACGCATGAACGCGCATCACGACAACGCGCCGCTCTATCGACGCTTCGTCGATCTGCTGCATCGAACCATCGGGCTCGATGCAGCATCGCTCGGTCATCAGTCGATCGAGCGAGCGGTCGATCAGCACGCCGCGGCCTGGTGCGCGGACGGTCACGCCGACGCCACGCTCGCCGACTACTGGGAAGCCACGTTCGCGTCGCCCTCGATGGTGCAGGCGCTGGTCGAAACGGTGGTGGTGCCGGAGACCTGGTTCTATCGCGACGCCGACGCGTTCAGGGCGCTCGCGCGTCTTGCGCACGAACGCCTTGACGAGCGCGGCACCGCGCTGCCGCTGCGGATTCTGAGTCTGCCCTGCTCCACCGGCGAAGAGCCGTACACGATTGCGATGACGCTGCTCGACGCCGGCATCGACGCCGCGCACATGCGCATCGACGCAATGGATATCAGCGAGCGCTCGCTGGCCCTCGCTCAGCGCGCCGTGTACAGCCGCAACTCGTTTCGCGGCAATGCGTTCCCATTTCGCGACGCCCACTTCACGCGCACCGAAGACGGCTGGCGTCTCGCGCAACGCATCGTCGACGCGGTCCGGTTCTCGTACGCAAACCTGATGCAACTCGATGCCGCGGCGCTCGGCGTCTACGACTTCGTGTTCTGCCGCAACGTGCTGATTTACTTCGACCGCGACGCACAGCAGACGGCCTTGCATGCGCTCAACGGCGTGCTGGCTGAAAACGGCACGCTGTTCGTCGGTCCTTCGGAAACCGGGTTGTTGATGCGTTATGGCATGCAGTCGGCGAAGATCCCCTTGGCGTTCGCGTTCCACCGCGCCACGCCCGCTGAAGCGCAGCTCAACGGCTGGCACACCGCGTCGCTCGCCACCGCCGCGGCACTCGCGATGACGCATTCGCCAGTGCCCGCGCTCGCGCCGCTGCAGGTGTTTTCAGCCGAGCCTTTCGCGTGGCCCGATCCGGTTGCGCGCACGCCTTTAAGCGGTATTCCGCAACGCACGCCGAAACCGTCCAAAGCTGCGTCGCAGTCGCACGAGTTTGCGCCGCCGCCCATCACCTCGCCGACCAACGCCGCACGCGACACGCTGCAAGCCGCACGCGCGCTGGCCGACGCGGGCCGTCTGACGGAAGCCGCGAACGCGATCAAGGTCTATCTGGAACAGCACGCCCCGCACGCCGACGCGTTTTATCTGCTCGGCGTGCTGGCCGACGCCAGCGGCGATACGAACCTCGCACGCGGCCACTATCGCAAGGCGCTCTATCTCGAACCGCAGCACGCTGAGGCGCTCGCGCATCTGGCGACGCTGCTCGAACTCGAAGGCGACCGCAACGGCGCGCGTCTGTTGATGGACCGCGCGTCGCGCGCACAGGGAGCGCAACGTGGTTGAGGAGCGCACGGTGGCCTTCGACGATTGCTGGAACCGCATCGGCGTGCGCGGCGATTCGTCGTGCGAGCGGCTGGTCGAATACGTGCGCTGTCTGAATTGCCCTGTGTTCGAAGCGGCCGCGGCCAAATTGCTGGAGCGTCCGATCCCGCTTGTGGATCTCTCGCTGAATGACGCTGACACGCCGGCGCGACAGCAAAGACATGATCAGCAAGGCGCAAGTGAATCGTTCCTCATCTTCCGTATCGGCGGCGAATGGCTCGCGCTGCCCACGCCGATCTTCAAACGCATCGTGCAGACGCGGCCGATTCACACGTTGCCGCATCGGCAGCATCGCGCGGTGCTGGGCGTGGTGAACGTGCAGGGCGACTTGCTGGTGTGCCTGTCGCTCGCGCATCTGCTAGGGTTCGAAGCCGACACCACTGCAGGCGACGATAAAGCGCGTCACGATCTTCCGCGTTTGCTGGTGATCTCGCGCGCCGAAGAGCACGCGGTGTTGCCCGTCGATCAGGTCGACGGCGTGCATCGGATCGCGATCTCCACCTTTTGCCCGCCGCCTGCGACGCTCTCGCAAGCCGCCGCTGCGCATACGCGCGCCGTGGCCCCGTGGCGCGGCATGACGGTCGGCCTGCTCGACGCCGATGCATTGTTCGATACCTTGAACCGGAGTCTCGGATGACGGACGACCCGCGCCGCCCGTCGCTGATCGATCTCTTCCGCGAAGAAGCGCGGACCCAGGCACGCGTGCTCAACGACGGCCTGCTCACCCTCGACCGCACACCGCGCGACGCCGCCGCGCTCGAGGCCTGCATGCGCGCGGCGCATTCGCTGAAGGGTGCGGCGCGTATCGTCGGTGTGCAGGTTGGTGTCGAACTCGCGCACGCGATGGAAGATTGTTTCGTCGCGGCGCAGGAAGGGCGAGCGTTGCTCGATGCTGCCTGGATTGACGAGTTGCTGCGCGGGGTCGATATCGTTGCGCGCATCGGTAATGATGAGGACGAGTCGGCGCGTGATGCGGTTAGTGCGTGCGTGGCTTCGTTGCAAGCGCGGATGGTGGACGTCGTGCCGCATGGAGTGGCAATGCGGCGGGATGCTGTGCCGCCGGCTGCCTCTGCTCCTGCCGTGAGTCCTGCTCGCGTCGACGGTTCTGCATCTGCATCCAGCGTAGCTACCAAACCGCAAACCGCATCGGCCGACGCTGACGCTGCATTCAATCTGCTAGCCAACGCCCTGCGCGCAGAAGCGACACCTGCCTCAGCCGCACCGGCCAGCGCGAGTGCAAATGCATCCGCGCCAGTCTCGGGAACCCCGTTTGCTCCGGCAAACGCCCCTGCGTCTGCCTCTGCGACCCCATTCGCTTCTTCATCCGCCACGGCAACCTGGGCCGCTCCTGCAAGTGCCTCCGGGTCGTCGACCACAACCGCGTCCACCTCGACCGAATCAAGCGCCCCAGCAACAGACCCCGGCCGCATGCTGCGCGTACGCGCCGACAACCTCGACCGGCTGCTCTCCCTATCCGGCGAATCGCTGGTCGAATCACGCTGGCTCAAACCCTTCGCGCAATCGATGCTGCGCGTCAAACGCGTCCAACGTGACGGCACCCGCGCGCTGGATCAGTTGCACGAAACGCTCGCCGACCTGAAGCTCGATCCACGCGCGCACGCCGCGCTCGAAGAACTGCGCCGCCTCACAGCAGAATCGCAGCACCTGCTCGCCGAGCGCCTGGCCGATCTGGAAAGCTTCGACCGCCGCTCGACCCATCTGTCGCAACAGCTGTACGACGCCGCACTGCAATGCCGCATGCGCCCTTTCGGCGACGGCACCAGCGGTCTCGCACGCATGGTGCGCGACGTCGCGCGTTCGCTCGGCAAGAAGGTGCGCTGGCAACTGGTCGGCGAATCGACTCAGGTCGACCGCGACATCCTCGATCTGCTCGAAGCGCCGCTCGGCCACATGCTGCGCAACGCGATCGACCACGGCATCGAAGCGCCTGCGGTCCGTCTCGCGCGCGGCAAGTCCGAAGAGGGCACGCTCACGCTCGACGCACGTCACACCGCCGGCGCCCTGCTCATCACCGTCTCCGACGACGGCGCGGGCATCGATCTCGACGCACTGCGCGCGTCGATCGTTCGCAAGAAACTGGCGAGTGCGGAAACGGCCGCGCGTCTGTCCGAAACCGAGCTGCTCGAATTCCTCCTCCTGCCCGGCTTCTCGTTGCGCGATCAGGTCACCGAGGTGTCGGGCCGTGGCGTCGGACTCGACGCGGTGCACGACGTCGTCAAACGCGTGCGTGGCACGGTCCGCATCACGCACGAACCCGGCGTCGGCACGCGCGTGCAGTTGCAGTTGCCGCTCACGCTCTCGGTGATTCGCAGTCTGCTCGTCGAAGTCGCGGGCGAGCCGTACGCCGTGCCGCTCGCGCACGTGAACCGCACACTGCACGTGAGCCGTGCGGATATCGAATTACTCGAGGGCCATCAGCACATTGCCTTCGACGGCCGCCGCATCGGCGTCGTCACCGCGCATCAGATTCTCGACACCGCGCCGCCCGCCAACGAAGGCGATACCGTCAGCCTGATCGTGATCGGCGACGGTGAAGAAACCTACGGCGTGGTGGTCGATCGCTTTCTCGGCGAGCGCATGCTGGTCGTGCAGCCGCTCGACCCGCGCCTCGGCAAGATCAGGAACATCACCGCCGGCGCGTTGATGGAAAACGGCGACCCGGTGCTGATCGCGGACGTCGACGACTGGCTGCGCTCAGTCGAAAGGCTCGTCGCAGGCGGCGATCTGAAACATACGCAGCACGGCGCTACCCTCACCGCCCGGCGCGTCACGCGCCGCGTGCTGGTGGTCGACGATTCGCTCACCGTGCGCGAGCTCGAACGCAAGCTGCTGGCGACACGCGGCTACGACGTGACGATCGCCGTCGACGGCATGGACGGCTGGAACGCGGTGCGTGGCGAGCACTTCGACCTCGTGATTACCGACATCGACATGCCGCGCATGGACGGCATCGAACTCGTCACGCTCATCAAGCGCGATCCGGAACTGCAGTCGCTGCCGGTGATGATCGTCTCGTACAAGGATCGTGAAGAGGACCGCCGCGCCGGCCTGAACGCGGGTGCGGATTACTATCTGGCGAAAGGCAGTTTCCACGACGAAGCACTGCTCGACGCAGTGCGCGATCTGATCGGCGAAGCTTACGGTTAAACCCACGGGTAAAACGGATGAAAATCGGAATCGTCAATGACCTGCCCCTCGCCGTCGAAGCACTGCGCCGTGCGCTTGCTGCACGCCACGACTACGAGGTGCTGTGGGTCGCGCAGGACGGCCAGCAGGCGGTCGATTTCTGCACCGCGCAGCGGCCCGACATCGTGCTGATGGATCTCGTGATGCCTAACGTCGACGGCATCGAAGCCACGCGCCGCATCATGGCGAAGGCGCCGTGCGCGATCCTGATCGTGACCGTCGACGTGGGCGCGAACGCGTGGCGCGTCTACGAAGCGATGGGCGCGGGCGCGCTCGATGCGGTGGATACGCCCTCGTTGAGCGGCCCTGACGCGCACAAGAGCATCGCCACCCTGATCACCAAGATCGACAGCATCGCCGCGCTGGTCACTGAGCGCAACGCGCCTGGCGCAGCAACTGCGGCGGCGCCCAGAAGCATGACGAACCGCGACACGCCGCTGGTTGCGATCGGCGCTTCGGCTGGCGGCCCGGCGGCACTCGCCACCCTGCTCGCCGGTTTGCCGAAGGATTTCCCGGCGGCAATCGTCGTCGTCCAGCATGTCGACGCGGCGTTCGCCGCCGGCATGGCCGACTGGCTGAACCAGCAGTCGGCGCTGCCGGTGCGAATCGCCAGCGAAGGCGACCGGCCGGAAGCAGGCGTCGTGTTGCTCGCCGCCACCGACGATCATTTGCACCTGAAGCTGCCTAACGTACTCGGTTACACGAACGTGCCGACGGAAACACCCTACCGGCCTTCCGTCGACGTGTTTTTCCATAGCGTCGTGGCACGCTGGCCGGCACGGGCGATCGGCGTGCTGCTGACCGGCATGGGCCGCGACGGCGCGATCGGACTCAAGGCGATGCGCACAAAGGGGTATCACACGATCGCGCAGGACGAAGCGACCTGCGCCGTGTACGGCATGCCGAAGGCGGCCGCGGCGCTCGACGCCGCCGCCGCGATTCTGCCTTTGCCCCGTATTGCCGCTGCGCTCGCCGCCGCCGTCGGCACACGTTAAGGCCCGGTAAGCGCACACTAGCCGCACATTAGCCCGCTACGACTCATTGACATTCATTCTGGCTGACCAATATGGACACTCCGAAACCGCATCAGGCCACCACCGCGCAGGAACTCGCAGAACACGACGCGAACGCGCAGGCATACGCGGAGGACGCACCGAATAGCGCCATCGATGACGCGTTAGCGCGCATCCTCGGCAATCCGCCCGCGGCCGAGTGCCCGATCATGGTGTTGCTGGTCGACGATCAGGCGATCATCGCCGAGGCGGTCCGCCAGGCGCTGGCCGACGAAACGAGCGTCGACTTCCATTACTGCGCGTCGCCCGAAGAGGCGGTGCGCTGCGCTGAAGAAACCCGCGCGACGGTGATCCTGCAAGACCTCGTGATGCCCGGCACCGACGGCCTCACCCTCGTGCGGCAGTACCGGCAGAAACCGGCGACGCGCGATATTCCGATCATCGTGCTGTCGACCAAGGAAGAGCCGCTCGTGAAAAGCGCGGCCTTCGCCGCCGGCGCCAACGACTACCTCGTGAAGCTGCCGGATCGCATCGAATTGATTGCGCGGATTCGCTATCACTCACGCTCGTATCTGAACCTGTTGCAGCGCGACGAGGCGTATCAGGCCCTGCGCCAGTCGCAACAGCAGTTGCTCGCAACCAATCTTGAACTGCAGCGGCTCACGCATTCGGACGGCTTGACGGGTTTGTCGAATCGCCGCTACCTCGATCAGTACCTGGCCGCCGAATGGCGTCGCGGCACGCGCGACAAGACGGCCCTCGGCTTTCTGATGATCGATGTGGATAACTTCAAGGCCTACAACGACACCTATGGACACGTTGCCGGTGACGAGGTTCTTAAGCGCGTCGCGCACACCGTCGAGTCGTGTCTGGGACGCTCGCCCGATCTCGCGGCCCGGTTTGGCGGCGAAGAGTTCGCGGTGGTGTTGCCGGGGACATCGTCGGGCGGCTTGCGCTTGCTCGCCGAGAAAATCCGCCTCGCGATTGAAGGGCTCGCGATTCCGCATGCGGGATCGGCGGCGGGCGTCGTGACGATCAGCATCGGCGCGGCGAACATCGTGCCGTCCGCGACCGAACCGGTGACGACGTTGATCGAAGCCGCCGACGTCGGGCTGTATCGGGCGAAACGCGATGGGAAGAATCAGGTGTCAGTGAGCGGCTGATCAGCACTGCCACGAAGCAGCGCCCACGGGCGCATCGCCGCGATACTTGTTGCGTGCTTCGGCGAGCACGCTCGCATCGATTGCGCCTTCGTCCACCAGCGCCTTCAACGACGCGATCACGATCGACTTGCGGTCCACTTCGAAGAACTCGCGCAACGCCTGACGCGTGTCGCTTCGACCAAAACCGTCCGTGCCGAGCGTGACATAGCGGCGCGGCACGTAGGCGCGGATCAGTTCTGGCACCGCGCGAACATAGTCGGTCGCGGCGATGATCGGGCCGTGCGATGCTTCGAGCGCTTTCGTAACGTAGGGCGCCTCTGTCGGCTCGCCAAGACGTGCGTTTCTTTCCGACGTCATGCCGTCACGCTGCAACTCGGTGAAGCTGGTCACGCTCCACACCGCGGCTTCAATTTGCCAGTCGTCCTTGAGCAACCGTCGCGCCGCGATGACCTCACCAAGAATCGCGCCCGCGCCGAGCAATTGCACCTGCGCTGAAACTGCCGACGTTGCCGCCTGCGCATCCCCGCCAAGCGGATAGATGCCTTTAAGAACGCCCTCACGCAGCGTCGTCAAATCACCACCCGGCACCGAAGGCTGCGCGTAGTTCTCGTTCATCACGGTCACGTAATAGAACACGTCGCGCTGTTCTTCGACCATCTCACGCATGCCCTCGTCGACGATCGCGGCAACCTCGTAAGCGAACGCCGGATCGTACGCGCGGCAGTTCGGAATCGTCGATGCCGCCAGATGGCTCGTGCCATCCTGATGCTGCAAGCCTTCTCCACCGAGCGTCGTCTTACCCGACGTCGCGCCGATCAGAAAACCTCTCGCGCGCTGATCCGCCGCCGCCCAGATCAGATCGCCGATCCGCTGGAAGCCGAACATCGAGTAGTAGATGTAGAACGGCAGCATCGGCAGGTTGTGCACGCTGTACGACGTCGCCGCCGCGATCCACGACGACACCGCGCCCGCTTCCGAAATCCCCTCTTCGAGAATCTGCCCTTTGGTGTCCTCGCGGTAGTAGAGCATCGAGCCGAGGTCTTCCGGCTCATACAACTGCCCAAGCGGCGAATAGATGCCGACCTGCCGGAACATGTTCGCCATACCAAAGGTGCGCGCTTCATCCGCGACGATCGGCACCACGCGCGGGCCGACTTCGTTGTCCTTGAGCAGCGCGGTCAGCATGCGAACCAGCGCCATCGTCGTGGACATCTCGCGGCCATTCGAATCCAGCGCGAAATGCCCCCAGGAGGACATCGGCGGGACGATCAGCCCCTTCGATGCCACTCTCCGCCTTCTGGGCAGATAGCCTCCCAGGGCAGCCCGGCGAGCATGCAGGTATTGCATCTCCGGGCTGTCGTCCGCTGGCTTGTAAAACTTCACCTGTTCGACGTCCTCATCGGTGAGCGGCAGGCGGAAGCGATCGCGAAACGCCTTGAGGTCGTCGAAGCCGAGTTTCTTCTGTTGATGTGTGGTCATGCGGCCCTGGCCCGTGGTGCCCATGCCGAAACCCTTCATCGTCTTCGCGAGAATCACCGTCGGCTGGCCGCGATGCGCGAGCGCCTTCGCATACGCCGCGTGCAGCTTGCGCACGTCGTGGCCGCCGCGGCGCAAGCGGTCGATGTCGTCGTCGCTCAGTTGCGCGGCGAGCGCGGCAAGCTCCGGGTTCTGGCCGAAGAAGCGCTCGCGGTTGTATGCGCCGTCGTTGGCCGAGAATGTCTGGAACTGGCCGTCGACGGTGTGTGCGAACGCGCGCAGCAACGCGCCGGTGCGGTCGCGTGAAAACAGCGCGTCCCAGTCCGAGCCCCACACCACCTTGATCACATTCCAGCCTGCGCCGATGAAGTGCGCCTCAAGCTCGTCGATGATGCGGCCGTTACTGCGCACCGGGCCGTCCAGGCGCTGCAAATTGCAGTTGATGACGAACACGAGGTGATCGAGCCCTTCGCGCGCCGCAATCGAGAGCGCGCCGGTCGATTCCGGCTCGTCCATCTCACCGTCGCCGAAGAAGCCCCACACCTTGCGGCCTTCCGTTTGCACGAGGCCGCGATTGGCGAGATAGCGCATGAAGCGCGCCTGATAAATCGCGTTGATCGGACCGATGCCCATCGAGCCGGTCGGGAACTGCCAGAAGTCCGGCATCAGCCACGGATGCGGATACGAGCACAGCCCCGGGCCGCCGATCTCGCGACGGTAATGCTGCAGGTGTTCCTCAGAGAGAAAGCCTTCGAGATAAGCCCGCGCATACACACCCGGCGACGAATGCGGCTGGAAGTAAACAAGGTCGCCCGTGCCCTCCTCTCCGCCCGGCGCCGCGGCGCGAAAGGAATGGTTGAAGCCGACCTCGAACAGATCCGCCGCCGACGCATAGCTCGCGATATGGCCGCCGAGTTCGCCGTACGCCTGGTTTGCGCGCACCACCATCGCCAGCGCATTCCAGCGCAGCGCGCCGGCCAAACGTTCTTCGAGTTCGAGATTGCCCGGATAGCGCGGCTGCTGATCGAACGGGATCGTGTTCTGGTACGGCGTGACGTTGGTCCGTGCCGATTCCACACCCAGCGACAGCGCATGCCCCGCGAGCTTGTCGAACAGAAACTGCGCGCGATCACGGCCGACATGAGCGGCCACGGCATCGAGCGCTTCCAGCCATTCGGCGGTTTCCTGCGGGTCAGCATCTTCCGCCTCCGCACGCTCCGCGCGCTGGAGATCCAAAGACCGCAACTGCTTGCTACCGCTGGACAAATCCGTCATGGCACCACTCCCGCATCGACGCGTTCGGCTCAAGATCGAGTGAGTCAATGGTAACCACGTGCTCACAAAATGAGCGTCTCATTTGCTTGTGATCCTGTACTGAGATAGGCTATTTATTCCGGATTTGGCCCACACCACAGAATATTTACTCTATGACCACACCACCCAGACGACTCGACCGCATCGACATCGGCATCCTGAGCCAGTTGCAGCAGAACGCGCGCATCACCAATGCGGATCTGGCCCGCTCGGTGAATCTGTCGCCCACGCCCTGCTTCAACCGCGTGCGCGCGCTCGAAAAGCTCGGCCTGTTCAAGCAGCAGGTCACGCTGCTGAATCCGGAGCCGCTCGGGCTGCGCATCAACGTGTTCATCCAGGTGAGTCTGGAAAAGCAGGTGGAAGACGCGCTGACTCGCTTCGAGCAGGCGATTTCGGAGCGCCCCGAGGTGATGGAGTGCTATCTGATGACGGGCGACGCGGACTATCTGCTGCGCGTGGTGATGCCGGATATGCAGACGCTGGAGCGGTTCATCGTCGATCACCTGACGAAGATTCCAGGCATTTCCAACATCCGGTCGAGCTTTGCGCTCAAGCAGGTGCGCTACAAGACGGCCTTGCCGCTGCCGTCGTCGGGACTGACACTGGTCGATCCCGACGACGTTTCAACCGACTGGCGCTAGGCGTTCACCAGGCGCGCATTCAGCCGCGCGTATAACGCGCAGCCGGCACGCTGTGCGACAGGTTCGGCCCGAGATGCTGGCGTGCGGTGTTGAAGCGCTCCCAATCGGCCGCATCCGGCAAGGACGGAATCGTCACGAGTTCATGCTGGTCGAGGCCCACGAGCGCGGCGTCCACCATGTCCTCGGCGGTCATCACGATCTGCGACGGCAGATGTTCAACCGCGAGACCGGCGCGGTCCCAGAACGCGGTACTGGTGGCGCCCGGCAGCACGGCCTGCAACTGCACGCCCTTGTCGCCCACTTCATGATGCAGCGACTGCGTCAGGTTCAGCACATAGGCCTTGGTGCCGCTGTAGGTGCCGTTCAGCAACTCCGGCGAGAGTGCGACGACGGACGAAATATTGATCAGGACGCCATTGCCCCGCTCCACGAAACCCGGCACGGCTGCAGCCGTCAGCCGCGTCAGCGCTGTCACGTTCAGCTCGATCATGCCGTCGAGGTCGTCGATATTCGAGTCGATCAGCGAAGCCGTCGCGCCGACGCCCGCGTTGTTGACCAGCATGGTGATGCCGCGGTCGGCGCGCAAACGCTCCTCGATACGCCGCTGGTCGCCCTTGATGGTCAGATCGGCAGCGATGGTCTCGATATGGCGGCCGGTTTCCGCGGTCAGACGCTCGGCTACGCCCGTCAGACGTTTGACGTCGCGCGCCACCAGAATCAGGTCGTAACCGCGCCGCGCGAGGCGGTCCGCATAAACCGCACCGATGCCCGACGATGCGCCCGTAATCAATGCCGTGCCCTTGTTTGCTTGCGTTGCCATGGTGAATCTCCTTGCGGGCTTAGCGCGTCACGCCTGAGCCCTGATCGATGAATGGGGAAAACTGAAACCTCCGCCGCTGCGCCTTTTTTGTGGGCATCGCGGTGTTGACGAGTGAAGTCTAAGCGCGTAGCCTCTTGTCTCAAATGTCGTATTTACCTCGTTTTAGGACATCGCAATGAAACGCATCGGCGTGGTGGTCTTCCCCGGCTTCCAGATCCTCGATATGGTGGCGATCTCCGTGTTCGAACTGGCGAACCTCGAGGCCGGGCAGCCGGAATACCAGGTGGAAGTCATCTCCGAACAGGGCGGGATGGTGCGCAGCTCGTCGGGCGTCGAGATTGCGACAAAGGCGTTTGGCGACCCGGCGTATGACACGGTGGTCGTCACGGGCGCGATGCAGATCGAGCCGTCGTCGGCGGGATTGCTGGGGTTTTTGAACGACGCCCTCGCCGCCTCGCGCCGCACCACCAGTATCTGCACCGGTGCCTTCGTGCTGGCCGAAGCGGGCATCCTCGACGGCCGGCATGCCACGACCCACTGGTACCACGCCCGCAACTTGCAGCAGCGCTTTCCCGATACACGTATCGACGAAGACCGCATCTTTGTCGCCGACGGCTCGGTGTGGACCTCGGCCGGCATGACAGCCTGCATCGATCTGTGTCTGGCGCTGATCGAAAGCGATCTCGGCATCGCGGTCTCGCGCGCCATCGCCAAGAAACTCGTGGTCTATCACCGGCGCACGGGCGGCCAGTCGCAGTTCTCGGCCATGCTCGACCTGGAGCCGAAGTCCGACCGCATTCAGGACGCGCTGTCGTACGCGAAGAACCATCTGCGCGAGCCGTTGACGGTCGAACAGCTCGCCGACGTTGCGCATCTGAGTCCGCGCCAGTTCAGCCGCGCCTTTCGCGACGAAACGCGCCAATCGCCGGCCAAGGCCATCGAGGCGTTGCGTGTGGAAGCCGCCCGCGCCATGCTCGAAGCGGGCCGTCACTCTATGGAAGCTGTCGCGGTCGAAACCGGCTTTATCGATACCGAACGGATGCGGCGCGCCTTTCTGCGCGCGTTCGGCCAGCCGCCGCAAGCGATCAAACGCGCAGCGCGCGCGATGTAACAGCGGGCTGTAACAGAGGTGGTGGACAATATCGCCGACAGCATCTCCACCTTGAACCGTACGGCAACTAGAGGACGCGTGATGAACTACGACGACAGCAATCCCTTCGCGAAGATTCTGCGCGGCGAACTACCCTGCATCAAAGTGGCAGAAAGCGATGCTGCGCTGGCCTTCATGGACCTGATGCCGCAGGCCGACGGCCACATGCTGGTCGTGCCGAAGGAAGCGGCGGTTGAGATTTTCGAGTTGTCGGATGCCTCGACAGTGGCCTGCATGCGCATGACGCAGAAACTCGCCATCGCCGTGCGCGCGGCCTTGCGCCCGGACGGCGTGTTCATCGGACAGTTCAATGGCGCCGCGGCGGGACAAACGGTGCCGCATGTGCATTTTCACGTGATTCCGCGTTGGGAAGGACAGCCGCTGCGCATGCATGCACGCGAAGTCGCCGATGCGGCCACGCTCGAAGCGCTCGCCACGCGCATTCGCAACCATTGGCGCGCCCCTGTTGACGGCGCGACGGCCGAGGACGACGCAACTGGTCACGCCCCGTAATATGTGTAATGGCCGGTGAAACCAGCCGATCGCGCAATGTGACTAGACTGGCGTCTGCCTTGTACCCACAAGGCATTGAGTGTGGATCTCTTTTCAGCCTGCCCGAAACGGCAGGCTTTTTTATTTGCGGGTCTTATTCGAGGGTCTCATTCGCGAACCGCCCTCGCCTCACAGCGACGCCTGCAGCGCGATGATCCATGCATTCCACTGAAAGGGTCAAACCCGATGCCGCGAGCGGCGCAGCGGATGCCGCCAGTCGATACGGCGCGGCTTCGTGGGCTCAAGATGCAGGTCGTGCAAATGCCGATGCTCCTGCCACAATTCGTCGGAGAAAAGAAACGCGACGATGAGCAGCGGGATGACCAGAAAGGCGCCTAATATCAATTGCTCGATCACGGTAGCCTCCATCGCAAGAGCATGATTTCATTGTAGAGCACCGCATGTGCCCACACGGTGCCGAGCCCCTCACAAATTTGCGATAAGCGGCCTGCGACAACGCGACGCCCCTCCCTTGCCGAACCCGCGCAGCGTCTCGCGCTTCGCAAGACCGCGCTACGCGGACGAGAGGCGTTGTAAGAACTCCCCGCGCTGCGCCCGGACTAACAGGAAACGCAAGCTTGAGTTCTCATGCTGAGGCTGCGGAATCAAACCAATAATTCTCAAGGGGAATCCAATGACTATCGAACACAGCAGCGAACTGACCCTGCGCCCGCTCGAGCGCACCGACCTGCGCTTCGTCCACGAAGTGAACAACAACGCAAAGATCATGCGTTACTGGTTCGAAGAGCCTTATGAAACGTTCTCCGAACTGACCCAGCTCTACGACCAGCACGTGCACGACCTGCGCGAGCGCCGCTTCGTGGCGATCGACAACGACGGCCAGACAGTTGGCGTCGTCGAGCTGATCGAGCTGGACTATATCCACCGGCGCGGCGAGTTTCAGATCATCATCGCACCGGATGCGCAAGGCCGCGGCTACGCCACCATCGCCACGCAGCTCGCGATCGACTACGCGTTTTCGGTGCTGAACCTGCGCAAGGTCTACCTGATCGTCGATAAGTCGAATACCGCTGCCATCCACATCTATGAGAAGTGCGGTTTCCGGCATGAGGCCGAGTTGATCGAGGAGTTTTTCGGCAACGGCCGCTATCACAATGCGTTGCGCATGTGCATGTTCCAGTCCGAGTTCTTCAAGACCGATCGGCACGGCTGAGTGAGTTCAACCTGCGTCAACCAGCCACGCCATGCTGCGTCGCCTGGGACACCTGGCACCGTTTATCTTCTGTATACACACCGTTATTTCGTGATTTTTGATTAGTCGGGTGAATGACTTTGTGTGCAACGCACCAAATGCCTGTATTAATTGTAGTAAATCACTTAATTGGTGCCTCACGTTTACGCCAATACGCGCCGCAAAGCTTTACTGGTTAAAGCGGCGCACCCTGCCCGTCTTTTAGTTATCCGTTTCAATCCGTCCTGTTTAAGCGGCTGCTCAAGGCTTAAGCAGGTGCGACAGGTGGTGCGACAATTCGCCGCTGTTGCGACCGCACACAAGATGTGCTTGTCGTTCTTGCGCGTTCTCCTAAAGTGCAAGGTGCGGGTTCGACGTTAAAGTTAAATACATAGCTAACCTGAGTAATTCAACCCGCACCGGAGGAAAATATGAAAACGCGAATCGCCCTTGTTTTCGCCATTGCGGGATTGGCTGCCGCTTCTGTTCAGGCTCAAGACGCCATGGTCAAGCCGCAGCAAACAATCCAGTTCAAGGCCAACGCGTATGGCTGTCTGTCGAAGGATAAACTCGACGCCGCCGACCAACACGCGCAAGCCGGGGAACAGCAAAAGATGCAAGAATTCTTCTCGGGATATCAGTGCGTTTCGACGCCGGAAAACTCGAGTTTCCGCGTTGTGCGCGTGGTTGGCCATGACGTCGAATTCGTGAACGCTGGGAATAGCGATACACAAGGCCTCTGGGCAAACGATCGATTCATCAAACAATAAGCTAAACGCCAACACCCCGGGTAAACGCCCGGTTTGACGGGTTTTAATTTACGCTACAAACCCTCTGATATTAAAAATCTGAGGGGCTGCGAACCTGCGAGTTAAAAATCGGCTGGGCATTGAGTGCCCGGCCGCTTTTTATTTCTGCGCGCGTTTTCCATGGCGCGCTTTCCATGCGCGTTTTCCATAACGTGACGCCGATAAAAAAGCCGATGCGGGCTTTCGATCCGCATCGGCAATACGCCTTCTCGCAAAGCGCAGGGAGAAACGGCTAACCGTTCAAAAGACCATCAATGCGAGTCGCGCGGCACGGGCGCGCCGCTCGATCCGACCAGGAAATCCAGATCCGCCCCCTGGTCCGCTTGCAGCACGTGCTCGACGTAGAGCTTGTAGTAGCCGCGCGTGGGCGGCGCAGGCGGCTGCCAGGCAGCGCGGCGACGCGCGAGTTCTTCGTCGGTGACATCCAGATGCAGGCGGCGGGCGTCGACGTCGAGTTCGATCATGTCGCCGGTTTGCACGAACGCGAGCGGCCCGCCCGCGGCCGCTTCCGGCGATACATGCAGGACCACCGAGCCGTATGCCGTGCCGCTCATGCGGCCGTCCGAAATGCGCACCATGTCCGTGATGCCCTTCTGCAGCACCTTCTTTGGCAGCGGCATGTTGCCGACTTCGGCGAAGCCCGGGTATCCCTTCGGCCCCGCGCCCTTGAGCACCATGACGCAGTGCTCGTCGATATCGAGCGATTCGTCGTCGATCTTCGCGTGCAGCTCCTCGATGTTCTCGAATACCACTGCGCGGCCGCGATGCTTCAGCAGATGAGGTGTCGCCGCCGACGGCTTGATCACCGCGCCGTTTGGCGCCAGGTTGCCCTTGAGCACCGCGATGCCGGCCTTCGGCTTGAACGGCTCGGCGAACGTCGTGATGACCTTCTCGTCGTGATTCGGCGCGTTGCGCACGTTATCCCAGATCGTCTTGCCGTTCACCGTCAGCGCTTCGCGATGCAGCAGACCTTGCTCGCCGAGTTGCTTGAGCACGGCGGGCAAGCCACCCGCGTAGTAAAAGTCTTCCATCAGGTACTCGCCTGACGGTTGCAGATTCACGAGACACGGCACGTTCGAGCCGAGCTCCCAGTCCTCCAGCGAAAGCTCCACGCCAATGCGTTTGGCGAGCGCGATCAGATGCACGACCGCATTGGTCGACCCGCCGATCGCCGCATTGGTGCGAATCGCGTTTTCGAACGCCTGGCGCGTGAGGATCTTGTCCATCGTCAGATCCTCGCGGACCATATCGACGATGCGCCGGCCGGCCAGATGCGCGAGCACTTGCCGGCGTGCATCGACTGCGGGAATCGCCGCGTTGTGCGGCAAGCCCATGCCGAGCGATTCGACCATCGAGGCCATCGTGGACGCCGTGCCCATCGTCATGCAGTGGCCGCGCGAGCGGTTCATGCACGACTCGGCTTCGGTGAATTCTTCCTGTGTCATCGTGCCGGCGCGCACTTCCTCGGACATCTGCCAGACGCCCGTACCCGAGCCGATGTTCTTGCCGCGGAACCGTCCGTTGAGCATCGGTCCGCCCGACACGGCCAGCGCCGGCAGATTGCACGACGCCGCGCCCATTAGCAGCGCCGGCGTGGTCTTATCGCAACCCACCAGCAGAATCACGCCGTCCATCGGATTGCCGCGAATCGACTCCTCGACATCCATCGAAGCCAGATTGCGAAACAGCATCGCGGTAGGCCGCAGATTGGTCTCGCCGAGCGACATCACCGGAAACTCGAGCGGCAAACCGCCCGCTTCGTGCACGCCTTTTTTCACGTACTCGGCGAGCTCGCGAAAATGCGCATTGCACGGCGTCAGCTCGGACCACGTATTGCAGATGCCGATCACCGGACGCCCGTCGAATTCGTCGTGCGGAATGCCCTGGTTTTTCATCCACGAGCGATGCAGAAAGCCGTCGCGATCTTTGAGGCCAAACCACGCCTGGCTGCGTAGCGGCTTTTTAGTCTGGTTGGAATCAGCCATGAAATCTCCTGTTGGCAAGCATGTAGTGCGGGGCGCCTGGCCCGGGGCGTATGTCAGCCTCAGTGCACGCGCTTGCTGCGACGGTACTGATCGAACAACACCGCGAGCAGCAGAATCCCGCCGCGAATCAGGTATTGGTAAAAGGTCGGCACATTCATCAGGCTCATTGCGTCCTGCACGGAACCCATGATCAGCACGCCGACCAGCACACCGGAAATCGTTGCGACGCCGCCCGTCAGCGAAACGCCGCCGAGCACGCACGCGGAGATCACGCCGAGTTCGAGACCGACCGACGTCTTCGGGTCGCCGAGGCTCATGCGTGACGCCAGCATCACGCCTGCAAAGCCCGTGACGAGGCCCTGCAATACGAACACTGTGATCTTGATTCGGGTGACCGGCAAGCCCGCGAGCAAAGCGGCCTCGCTATTGCCGCCCACGGCCAGCACGTTTTTGCCGAATACGGTTTTCTTCAGCAGAAAACCGAACAGCACGAAGCCGACGATGTTGCTCCAGATCGGATAAGAAATACCGAGGAACGCGCCGCCGCCGAGGTCGAAGAAACGCTCTTCGGAAATCATCACCGCGTCGCCGTTCGACGTGATGAAGGCGAGGCCGCGCACGACTTCCATCATCGCGAGCGTGACGATCAGCGAGTTGATCTTGTAGCGCGCGACCAGCACGCCGTTGACCAGTCCGACTGCGCCACCCGCAAGCACACCGGCGGCGATGCCGAGCGTCACGCTATGGGTCGCGGTAATCAGGCTGGACGCAACCACGCCCGCGAACGCAACGATCGACGCCACCGACAAATCCACTTCGCCCAGCGCGAGCACGAACATCATCGTTACGGATATCGAACCAATTAGCGTGACGGAGAGCAGCAAGCCCTGGATGTTTCGCGAGCTTAAGAAATCCGGCACCGTGAACGACAAAGCCGCGAACAGGATGATGAACACCATCACGATGCCGGACTTGTTGATGAGATCCCAGGTGCGCGCGGCGCGCGCGCTCAGGCCCGAGGAGGCGATGGCTGGCGTAGAGGAGTCGGTTGAGGGTGTCTGCATGATGTCTATTCCGTTTTCGATGGCGCGACGCAGTTGCCGTCGGTTGCATTCAGTGGCCTTCAGTTGACTGGTGAGCGCGGCGTCCTCAGCGTGGCAGCGCAAGTTTGATCAGCGCATCCGGCGTGGCCTGCGCCTTCGGCAGATTGCCGACGATGCGGCCTTCCTTCATCACGATCACGCGATCCGCCACGCCGATCACTTCGGCCAGATCGCTCGACACGACGATGACCGTGCGGCCCGCTTCAGCAAGCCCATACAGCAAGCCGTAAATCTCGCTGCGCGCGCCGACGTCGATGCCACGCGTGGGTTCGTCCATCAGGAACACGTCGATGTCTTCGGCGAGCCAGCGCGACAGAATCACTTTCTGCTGATTGCCGCCGGAGAGGGTGCCGATCGGCGTTTCGCCATTGCGCGTTTTGATCGAGAGCTTGCCGATGAACTCTTTGGCGGTCTGCGCTTCCTTGCGGCCGTTGAGCACGTTGAAGCGGCTGAAGTGACGGCGGCAACTGATATTGAGGTTGTCCGACACCGAAGCAATCGAGACGATGCCTTCCTGTTTGCGATCTTCCGGGCACAGTGCGACGCCAGCACGCACGGCATCGCGCGGCGTGGTGAAACGCACGCGTTTTCCCTTGAGCACGATCTCACCGGCGCTCGGTTTGACGGCGCCGTAAATCAGTTTCATCAGCTCCGAACGGCCAGCGCCCACCAGACCGAAGAAGCCGACGATTTCGCCTTTACGTGCGGTAAACGAGGCCGGTTCGCGCAAGCCGCGTCCCATCAGGTCCCTGACTTCGAGTTGCAGGCCACCCAGTTCGCGTGTGCGATAGCCGTACACGTCGGCGATCGAACGGCCCACCATGCAACTGATCAGGCGATCGCGATCGAGTCCGTCGCCGGCTTCGAACGTATCGATGCGGCGACCGTCGCGAAACACCGTCACGCGGTCGCACAGTTCGTAGACTTCGTCCATCCGATGTGTGACATAGATAATCGCGCGGCCCTCGGCCTTCAACGCGCGGATGATCCGGAACAACTGCGCGGTTTCGCGCGACGACAACGAACTCGTCGGCTCGTCGAACGCAATCACGCGCGCATCGCGCATCAGCGCCTTGCCGATTTCGATCATCTGGCGCTGACCGATCGAGAGATTCTTCACCTGCTGCGACGGGTCGATTTTTTCGCCGAGTCTTTCCAGCTCGCGCACCGCACGTGCAATCAGCGCCTTTTCATCGAGCACGCCGAAGCGGTTGGGCAGGGCGCTGAGCATCAGGTTCTCTGCAACGGTCAGTTCAGGCACCAGATGCAGTTCCTGATAGATGATCGCGACGCCCGCCGCGATGGCCGCCTTGGTGGTGACGAACTGCTGCTCGACACCATCGAGCAATAACGTGCCCGCCGCCGGCTGGTTCACACCGGACAGCACTTTGAGCAGCGTCGATTTGCCGGCGCCGTTTTCACCCATCAAACCGTGCACCTCGCCGCGCCGCACGTCGAGCGACACCTGGTCGAGCGCGAGCACGCCGGGAAAGCGCACGGTGATGCCGTCGAGTTGCAGATACGGATCAGTCGACGTAAGCGTAGGCGAGGGCGCTTGCGCGGGCCGCGCCGCTTGGCCCGTTTCGCCAGTGTGAGAAACCGTCATCGAAAGCCTCTAGCGGGTGGACAAGCTATGCGGGCCGATCTCGCGTTGACGTCAGCGTGAACGTGAAAAGGCCCGCAGTGTGCAGACTCGAATACCGCTTAAATTCCGAGCTCTTTACGCACGTCCTGCCAGTTGCCGCGCACCATCAGCTTGCCGGTGGTTTGCGTGTCGGCGGGCGGCTGCTTGCCGTCCTTGATCCACTCGACGAGGTTCTCCGTGCTCTCCTTGCCGTGCATCGTCGAGCTCACTGCGATCGTGCCGTAGAAGCCCGTCGGTTCCTTCTTCTGGAACTCGGCAAACGCTTCGCCCGCACCGTTGATGCCGACGCCGATCACGTCCGCCGCCGGAATGTGCAGTTGTTCGGTCGCGCGAACGCCACCCAGCACGCTTTCCTCGTTCAACGCGAAGATCACCCACTTCTTGATGTTCGGATGCTGCGCAAGCCCCGGCGACGATGCGTTGAAACCGCCTTCGTCATCGGTCGTCTTTTGCGGCGCGTCGAAGATGTTTTCCTTCTTGAAGCCGCCGGCCAACAGCGATTCCGTTGCGCCGTCGGTGCGCAGTTTGGCGGTCGGCAGTTCGTAGTTCGTGATGCGCAGCGCGCCGACTTCTTCCGGCTTCCAGCCGCGGCGCTTCATCTCTTCAGAGATTGCCGTGCCGACCTGATTGCCGATCTTGAACGCGGACATGCCCAGATGCGGCACGTTCGGCAGCGGCTTGCCGGTGGAGTCGACCAGTTGATCGTCAACGGTGACGAACTTCATGTTGTAACGCTTCGCACGCGCCTGGATCGCCGGTCCGAGCCGCACGTCGGGCGCGCAGATCACGAAACCTTTGGCGCCTTGCGCGCCGAGGTTATCAATCGCGGCCAGCACTTTCTCGCCATCCGGCGTGCCGATGTTGACCACCGCGAAGCCGTCCTTCTGGCCGAGCGCGCTGGCGGCTTTCTGTTCGTTGATGAACCACGCCTGTTCCGGCATCTTCACGAGGAAGCCGACTTTCAGTGGCTGATCGGCGCGTGCGGAGAATTGTGCGGCAAAGGGCGCGGCGAGAGCCGCTGCGGCGATCGCGGATAGCGTCAAACGGCGAAGCTTGCTGGTCATACTTGTCTCCTGAGGTTGAAAAGCTGCATTGGTTTCGTTTATTTGCAGCAGGGAATGCACGGCGGCGTCAGCCGGGGCGTGGATGGGCGATGGGGTAAGCCGTTCGAATCGCGGCAGCGTGCACCGTGCAACACGCGGCATGCTGAGCGATGAGATTCGCGGCCGAGTGAACTGCGAGATACACGGCGGCTACGGCGCTGCTAGGGGCAGCGGAATGAGCCGTGGGAGATGTGACGTGGTAAGCGAGTCCCATGGCCATCAACCCGCAACGTAGGCCGTTTTCACGGCCGTCCAGAACGCTGCATCGGTTGCGCCGTAGGCCGATGCCTTGCGACCGCCACCAGCCGCGTGATGCTCGATGGTGGTCGTCGGCAGATTGATCGTGACGAGGCCGCATTGCGCGTGGCGGCGGAAATGCCGCGCGCGGCTCAAGGAGCGCGTGCAGATGCCGGCGCATAGACCGTAAGCGGTGTCGTTCGCGAGATGCAGCGCGTGGTCGTAGTCGTCGGCTTTCAACACGACAGCGAGTGGACCGAAGATCTCGTCGCGTGCGATGCGATGTTCGGGTTCGCCGATAAACAAAGCCGGTTCGAAAAAGTAGCCGCGTGTCGCGCGCTCCAACTGACGCCCGCCGTGCAGCAGTTGCGCGCCTTCCTCCTGACCAACGCGCACGTAGTCGAGATTGCGCTCCAGCTGCGCGGCGTTGGCGACCGGGCCAATATCCGTACCGTGCTTCAGTGCGTGATCGACGTTGAGTCTCGCGAGCTTCGCCCGCAATGCGTCGGCGAACGGCTCGAACACCGCACGTTCGACGATCAACCTCGACGCAGCCGTACTGCATTGGCCGGTGGAACCATAGGCGCCGCTGAGGGCTGCATCGACGGCGCTGTCGAGGTCGGCATCAGCCAACACCACGAAGGGATTCTTGCCGCCCATTTCCAGTTGCACGCGTGCTTGCCTTGCAGCCGCAACCTGCAGGACACGTGTGCCGGTTTCTGCCGACCCAGTGAAACTGATCGCCGCCACCAACGGATGCGCGGCGATCCGAGCGCCGACTTGCCGGCCGCTGCCCATCACAAGGTTGAATACGCCGGCCGGCAAACCTGCGCGACTGACAATGGATGCCAGCGCCGCCGCACAACCCGCTGCCGATTCGGCCGGTTTGAAGACCACGCAATTGCCGTGGGCGAGGGCAGCGCCGATCTTGGCGGCGGCAATCGCCAGCGGCGCGCTCCAAGGCGCAATGATGCCGATGACGCCGAGCGGTTCGCGCGTCACATCGATCTCGACGCCGGCGCGCGCCGCCGCCACGGGTTCGGCAAACGCGCGGAGTGCCTCGGCGGCGAAGAACTTGAAAATCTGGCCGGCGCGCGTGGCTTCGGTCAAGGCCTCCGGCATCGGCTTGCCGACCTCGCGCGCGAGCAGCCGGCCGAGTTCGTCACGCCGTGCCAGCATCTCGCTGCCGATCGCATCGAGCGCATTCGCGCGGCGCTGCGCCGAACCCAGGGACCATTCGCGGAACGCCGCGCTGGCCGCTTCGATGGCCGTATCGGTTTGCCTTGCATCGGCCCGGACGTAGTCGCCGACCGGTTCATCCAGATCCGACGGATTGAGCGACACGCCGGTGGTCGCGCCCGTCTCCCATCCGCCATTGATGTAATGGCGGAACGGACTGGCAACGAGCGGGACGAGCGGATCGCGATTCATCGACGGGAGGGCGCCACATGGGGAAGCTCAGAAAGTCCACGAATGGTATGAGCCGCCCCAATAACTTTCCAATCCCTTTTTCGGCCATCCCGATATCAATTTCGATATGGCATGATGGAGACTCAACGACGGCAAATCGTCCGACAGACGGCATCGAGCTGCATAGGGAGACAGGCCATGACGCGTAGCTACTCGAACTGGTTCGTGCGGGCGCGGCTCAAGACGCGACAGTTGCTGCTGCTCGCAGCAATGGAAGAGGAGGGCAACGTCCGGCGCGCTGCCGACGTGCTCGGCATGACCCAGCCTGCCGCGTCGCGGCTCCTGAAAGAGCTGGAGGACATGCTGGAGGTGAGTCTGTTCGACCGCACGCCGCACGGCATGCACGCCACCCTGTATGGCGAAGTGATGATCCGTCACGCGCGCATGGTGCTCTCGAATCTCAGCCACGCGCACGATGAAATCTCGGCACTGCGCGCCGGTCTGGCCGGCCAGGTGCGGATCGGCGTGATCGCCGCGGCCGCTGCGACGATGGTGCCGCGCGCCATCGCCAGCGTGAAGGAACGCTATCCGCAGTTGCAAATCTGGGTGGAGGTGGAAACGTCGGACGTGATGCTGCCGAAGCTCGCCGAAGGCGAGCTGGACATCATGGTCGGCCGGGTACTGGAGCGGCAGAACCAGTTCAAGACGGAAGTCCGCTACGAACCGCTCGCCGACGAGCCGCTGTGCGTGGTGGCGCGTCCCGGCCATCCTCTCGAAAATGAAACAAGTTTGACACTGCGCGGAATCGTCAACGCGAGCTGGGTTTTGCACCCGCCGGGCAGCGTTTTGCGCCATCGCTTTGATCTGATGTTTTCGCAGATCGGACTGAATCCGCCCCAAAACGTCGTCAATACCAACAATTTTTTGGCGATTTCGAGCTTATTACTTCAAAGCGACATGTTGGCGGTTTTACCTGACGAAGTGGCGCGTCAGTACCAACAGTATGGTGTTCTCAAGCAGGTACCGATCGATTTACCGTGCAGAATGGATACATTCGGTATCATCACGCGCCAGTCGCATCTGCTTTCGCCAGCGGCCTCCGTCGTGCTGGAAGCCTTACGGGAAGCCGCTGCCGGGGTGTATGGCACCGCTTTCGAGCCGACAGTGGCGCGATAAATGCTTCTCCCGTTGCGATAGTCGCAACAGTAGCCGGCTTTTTCGGCTCGGGAGGAACACGCGATGTACAACAAACACGGAACACGGCAACGCGCCGTCGACGATTCTTTTTCTGTTCGCTCCGGTGGAGCGAGCGCCTGGTTTAGTAACGGCATGGCTCTCAAATCGACGATTTACAAGGCGGAACTCCAGATCGCCAACATGGACCGGCACTATTACGCCGACCATTCCCTGACGATCGCCCGCCATCCCTCGGAAACCGACGAACGGATGATGGTCCGCGTCGCCGCGTTCGCGTTGTTCGCGCAGGAACGCCTCGAATTCTGCAAAGGTTTGTCCGATGTCGACGAACCGGACCTGTGGCAGAAGGACCTCACCGGCGCGATCGAAACCTGGATCGAAGTCGGCCAGCCGGACGAACGGCGCATTGCCAAGGCCAGCGGCCGCTCGAACGAGGTGATCGTGATCGCCTATGGCGGCCGCACGTCGGACATCTGGTGGCAAGGCGTGCGCAGCAAGGTCGAACGCATGCGCAATGTGACGGTATGGACGCTCGGCGAAGACGTCGCCGCCGCGCTCGGCTCGCTGGCCGAACGGACCATGCGTCTGCAATGCACCGTGCAGGACGGCGAAGCATGGCTCGGTAGCGCTGAAGCCGATGCGGTGAAGATCGAGTGGACGGTGTTGAAGGCGCCCGCCGACGCCTGGTAGCCTGGTAGCCTGGTAAAGGCCTTGGCAGCGCCCGTTACAGCGACGTAACACGCGACGCTTCGGGCGGCCCTTTGAGCTCGACCATATTGCCTTCCGGGTCGAACAGATACAGGGATTGCCCAAACCCATCCGCGCCATAGCGCAAAGCCGCCTCGCCGGGCCGCGCGCCGTGTTCGGCCAGATGCGCCTTGAGCGCCTCGGCGTCGAACGGCTCAACCCGCAAACACACGTGGTCCATATTCCGCCCCGCGCCCGGCACGCCGTTTTCGGGGTGATCGAGCTTGGCGCCGACCTTTAGCAGGTCGATCAGCGAGCGCCCCGCGCGCAACTGCATCAGCCCCAGATCGGGCTGCTCCTTCTCGATGCTGCAACCGAGCACCTCGCAGTAAAAGCGCGTCATCTGCGGAACGTTCGACGCCCGAATGACGATGTGATCGATCTCGCGAATGTGGATTTTCATATCGAACGCCCCCAAGGCTTGCTCGCAGAACGGATGAACAGCCACCAGTGTAGGAGAAAGGACGGCGCCGCGAGAGCGGGCGATGAACTCGTCACGAGGGGCAGATCAGAAATGTTCAGACGAAAAAAAGCCCGCTCTATGTGGAGCGGGCTGAATCCATATCAGGAGGAGACATGGAGGAGACAGGTACTAATATACACATGGGGTTGATGCGACGCAATAACTTTTTAAGGGAAAACCCGATATTGGGCCAAATTGTCGCAGTTTGAGGCGAAACGGGCGACCGGCGGGGCTTCCGGCCCTACGAGGAAGCGCAATGACAGAGCAAGAACCGGGGCGTAGTGTTTCGGCATGCGGCCTACATTGGTGAGCATCGACACCGCCTTTCCGGGACCATCATGAACCGCACCGATCTTACCGAGACCAGCAACGAAGCCGCCGTCAGCACGCCGCGCTGGGCCACAGACGCCGAGCGTTGGGAAGCCGTCGTCCGCCGCGAGCCGCAGGCCGACGGCGCGTTCTTCTACGCCGTCAAAACGACGGGCGTGTTCTGCCGCCCGTCGTGCGCGTCACGCCAGCCGCGTCGTGAAAACGTCGCGTTCTTCGCCGACGCAAACGCCGCGCGCGCCGCGGGCTATCGCGATTGCAAGCGTTGCCAGCCCGGCGGCCTGCCGCGCGAGCTGGAGATCGTCAATCGCGCCTGCGCTGCGCTGGATGCCGATCCGCAGCAGCGCCTCACGCTCGCGCAGCTAAGCGACGCGGTGCACGTCAGCCCGTTCCATTTGCAGCGTCTGTTCAAGCGCGTGGTCGGCGTCTCGCCGCGTCAGTATCAGGCCGCGCAACGCGGCGCCGCGTTGCGCGATGCGCTGCAGAGCGGGTCGGACGTGACGCGCGCTACGCTCGACGCCGGCTTCGGCTCGCCATCGCGGATGTACGACAGCGCTTCAGCCGAATTGGGCATGGCGCCATCCGCGTTTCGCCGCAAAGGCGCCGGGCTTACTGTGCGCTACGCCAGCGCGCCGACCTCGCTCGGCTTCGTGCTGATCGCAGCAACCGACAAAGGCATCTGCAAAATCGGTTTCGGCGACGATGCCGCAATACTCGTCGACGATCTGCGCGGTGAGTTCGCTAACGCCGGACTGGTCGAAGACGCAACGCGGCTCGCACCGTTCATCGCCCAGATCGACGCCTATCTGCGCGGCACCCGCCAGGACTTCGATCTGCCGCTGGATATCGCCGCCACCGCGTTCCGGCAACGTGTATGGGATGCGCTGCGGCGCATTCCCTACGGTGAGACGCGCAGCTATTCGCAGATCGCGGAAGCGGTCGGCTCACCGCGGGCCGTGCGCGCTGTGGCAAGCGCGTGCGCGACGAATCCGGTCGCGCTGGCGATTCCATGTCACCGGGTCCTGCAGAAGGGCGGGGCGCTGGCGGGATACCGCTGGGGCCTGCCGCGAAAGGCCGCACTGCTCGACAACGAAGCCCAGCACGCAGGCGACGTTTCGCGCGACGAAGCCGATCGCCGCGAGCACGTGGCCATCGCAACCACCACCAACCTGGACCATGCCGCGTGAGTACGCTTGACGACGTCGCAACACTCGAACTGCCCTTCAAACCACCCTTCGACTGGCCGCGCCTGCTCCGCTTTTTCGGCGGACGCGCGACGCCTGGCGTCGAAGCCGTCGAAGACGGCGCCTATCGCCGCGCGATCGATTGGGCCGGCGACAGTGGCACGCTGACCGTGCGCCTGCATCCGCGCAAGCGCTGCATCGTTGCGAACATCGACGGTCCTGCGAGCCGTCACGCCGACGCGCTCGCCGCGCCGATCGCGAGGATGTTCGACCTGCACGCCGACCCGAAGAAAATCGGCACTGAACTGGCCGCCGACCCATGGCTCGCGCCGTTGATCGAAGCCGTGCCGGGATTGCGCGTACCGGGCGCGTGGTCGGGCTTCGAGCTGGTGGTGCGCGCGATCGTCGGGCAGCAGGTCAGCGTGAAGGCGGCGACCACCATCATCGGACGATTGGTGCAGCGTGCCGGCGAACGCATCGACGGTCATCCGCATGAGAACACCGCGTGGCGCTTTCCGACGCCCGCCGCGCTCGCGGCGGTGGATCTGGAAAAGATCGGCATGCCGGGTAAACGCGTAGCGGCGTTGCAAGGGTTTGCGCAGGCGGTCGCTTCGGGCGACGTGCCGCTCGACAGCAACGTCGCCGATGCCAACAGCCTGCGCGCAGCCTTGCTCGCATTGCCTGGCATCGGGCCATGGACAGTCGAGTATGTGGCGATGCGTGCATGGCGTGATGCCGACGCCTGGCCTGCTTGGGACCTCGTGCTGATGCAGTCGATCTGCGCGCGCGATCCGGCGCTCGTGCGGCCCACGCAGCAACGCACCCGCACCGACACATGGCGGCCGTGGCGCGCGTACGCGGCGATGCACCTGTGGAACGAGGTGGCGGATCGGGCCGGCGCAGCGCGCGGCGGCTGAGATCGTGTGGCGGTCCGGGAGGAGGGCCGCACGGAACCGACGGACCGTGGGCAGGCGGCTAGCTCGGCGGCAGCACTCGGACGACGCCACGCGAATCGCGCGTCGGGCGCGTGAAGGGTAGCGTAAGGCGCAGGGCAGCCCCTTTTGTGCTGAACCGTGCTGAAATCAGGCCAGGTTGTGTCGTCGGAAGGCCGTCCGAAGCGGCCTCAAGCAGCCGTCGTGGCGAGATGTTAAAGTGCCCGCTACCCGAAAATTCCGCCGAACGTTGTCAACCGCGCAGTGCTGCACCTAAGCAGTGAAGCGGCACATGGCGGCCGACAACGCCCGACTCGCATCAATGCCAAACACGACACCTTCCCGCACGAACGACGCGTTCTCGCACCGCCTGTCCGTGCTGACCACAGGCCCACAGCGCGACGCGCTGATACGCGGCCTGCGCGGCATCGAAAGGGAAAGCTTGCGCGTAACGCACGACGGCAAGCTCGCCATGACGCCGCATTCGCGCGCGCTCGGCTCGGCGCTCACGCATCCGTCGCTCACCACCGACTATTCCGAAGCACTGCTTGAACTGATTACGCCGGCTGAACACGACGTCGCGATCACGCTCGAGAAACTCGATACGCTGCATCGTTTTGTCTACGCTGAACTCGGCGACGAGATCTTGTGGAACAACTCGATGCCGGGCCTGCTGCCTGAAACGGACGAAGGCATTCCGATCGCGCATTACGGCACGTCGAATATCGGCAAACTGAAGTACGTGTACCGCATTGGCCTCGCGCTCCGTTACGGCCGCACGATGCAGTGCATTGCGGGCATCCACTACAACTATTCGCTGAACGAAGAAGTGTGGCGGGCGTTGCATGCCGACCAGCAATCCACGGCAAACGCCGTCGATTTCCAGTCCGACCGTTACCTCGCGCTGATCCGCAATTTCCGCCGCACCAACTGGCTGTTGATGTACCTGTTCGGCGCATCGCCGGCACTGGATCGCCGATTCCTGCGCGATCGCCAGCACACGCTCGAAACCTTCGACGCCGACACGCTGTATCGCCCGTACGCGACCAGCTTGCGCATGAGCGACCTCGGCTACTCGAACACCACGGCGCAAGCGGCGCTGCACGCCGACTACGACACCTTGCCGGGCTACCTCGACGCACTCGCGAAGGCCGTGAGCCAGCCGTATCCCGCGTATGAAGCGATCGGCACGCAGCGCGACGGCGAGTGGGTGCAGATCAACACGAACGTGCTGCAGATCGAAAACGAGTTTTATTCGACGATCCGTCCGAAGCGCGTCACGTATCCCGGCGAGCGTCCGCTGCATGCACTGGCTGCCCGCGGCGTGCAATACGTCGAAGTGCGCTGCATGGACATCGATCCCTTCGAGCCGACCGGCATTTCACTGGAGACGTCGCGTTTTCTGGACGCCTACCTGCTGGTCTGCGCGCTCGACGACAGCGCACCGCTGCCGCCGGACGCGTACGCGGAGGCCAATCAGAACTTCGGCCGCGTGACGATGGAAGGCCGCAAACCGGGCCTCGAACTGACGCGCGACGGCAACCCGATCGCGATGACAGATTGGGCGAACGAACTACTGGTCAAGATCGACGCAGCCGCGGCAACACTCGACGCGCTGCATGGCGGCGACTCACACGCACGCGCCGTGGCGGTTCAACGGGCAAAACTGGCGGATGTCTCGCTGACACCGTCTGCACGCGTATTACAGACGATGCGCGACAAGCAGCAGAGCTTCCTCACCTTTGGCCTCGAGCAAAGCGAAGCGCACGCCGCCTATTTCCGCGCGCGCCCGCTGGATGCCGCGCAGACGAAAGAATTCGCCGACCTCGCTACGCAATCGCTTGCAGAGCAGGCCAAGCTTGAGCGAGAAGAGGTGGGTTCATTCGACGCATTCGTCGCGGCCTACAGGGCGTACACGTTGAACCGGTTTAGCGTCTAAACGACGACGAACGTAGGCAGCGCGCCGGAAAAAGCAGCCTGGGGACTAATGCCGTTCAGTTAACGCTGAGCGGCATTTTCATTTGTGAAGCACGAAGCGGCCTTGGCGGGCCGCTTTTTATTGGGCACAGGTAACGTCTACGCAAAGCGCCGCCGTCGGCCCAACTGTATCGGCAAAATCACCGTTCGTTTAGCCATTCGCAAATGGACATGAAACACCGTGCCGAGGATGCGGTCCAACTTAGACGACACGCTCCAGAGCGGGAGGCTTCAAGGCGATGAAAAAAGGTCTGTTGGCCGTAGTGTGCATAGTGGCGGCGGGGTGTTCGACGCAGGGTCAGGTGAACCCGGACGTGATGCAGATCGCGACGACGCCGTTGACGTGTTCGAGCAAGGCCGAGTGCGATATCTGGTGGCAGCGAGCGCAGACGTGGGTAGCGGGCCATTCGACGTACAAGATCGAGTCTTCGACTGACACGTTGATCCAGACATCGGGCCCGGACGGCGGCAAGCGCGCGCTGGCGTACCAGATCACGCGGACCCCAAACCCGGACGGCACAGCAACGATAGGTTTCGCAGCGCATTGCGACGGCTCAATGGGTTGCAAACCAAACCCATGGGAGGCGGGCGCCGACTTCAAGCAATACGTACGAGGCAACACGCCGGGCGCGCCGCAGAGCGACACAAAACCATCGCAACCAGCACCAACGGCGATGCACCCCGATGCATTGCAGGGACAATCGGTCCCGGGAACGAGTGGGGAAGCGATAACGCAGTAGGAGAGGAAAAAGCGGCAACGCAGTCAGCAACGAACCAGTTCGCGATCCTCTACGAGGATCGCTGCACCAGACAACGCGTGTAGAACAATCCGATTGGCTTTGCACACAAGAAATCAGACGCTACCACCCGACAACGCAAAAGCATGACGAGTGGTTTTAAGAAGTACTCTTCGGCGCGCGCAGCGCCGCCGGAAGAATGACGCCCTTGTCACTGGCGTATGCCGGTGCACGAACACAGATTCCAGATGCACCACTACCCGCAGCAGACCACGGGCCCCGCTTAGCATTAGCGGTTTGAGCTGCTTTCTTTTGCCTACTTTTCTTTGCAGCCGGCAAAGAAAAGTAGGTGCCGCCCCGCACAGGCAACGCTAATAGACCACTAACAATTCAAGGAAAGGCCAACGCCCCAGGAGCACAAACACAGAGCTCAACCACACCAACAACCCAACAAAAAAACCACCACCGCCGAAGGCAAAAAAAACCCTCAGTGCCCCGTAGAAGGCCCAACCCCCTTCCTGGGCTTAGTAACCCAAACAAGCACGGCCAGTACAAGAAACGCCGCACAAGAAATACGAAAAAAGTCATTAGTGGCCATCATATAAGCCTGCGCAGTAACAACCTGATTCAACTGAGCGGTGAGGCTATCACCAGAAAGCCCGAGACTCCCCAACGCGTTGGTATAGGCATTCGTATTAGCCGCATAAACGTTCACAGAATCAGTCAACATCGCATGATGATAGATGGTGTCATTCTCCCAGTACGTCGTACTAATAGCCGTCCCAATCGCCCCAGACAAAGTCCGAAAAAAGTTCGACAACCCGGAAGCACTAGCAAGCCGCTCATCCGACACGCTGGACAGCGTAATAGTAGTCATCGGCACAAAGAAACAGGCAACGCCAATACCCTGCACCAACCGCGGCCAGATCACATGATTGAATGGCACATCGAGCGTAAAAGTCGAATTCCAGAACGACACGAACGCAAACACGATGAACGCAAAACTCGCCACCACCCGCAGATTCAGCCGATGCATATTCTTGCCGATCATCGGCGACAAAAACAGCGCAAGAATACCGACCGGCGCCGTCGCCAAACCGGCAAGCCCGGCGGTATACCCCATCACTGTCTGCAGCCAGAGCGGGAAAATCACCACTGACCCGAAGAACGCCATAAACCCGAACGAAATGATCACCACGCCGAGCGCGAAGTTACGATCCTTGAACAGCGAAAGATCGACAACGGGTTCCTTGTCCGTCATCTCCCACACCAGCAGGAACGCAATCGACACCACCGCGATAATGGCCAGCGTGATGATAAACGTCGAGTTGAACCAGTCGCGATCCTTACCGAGGTCGAGCACCATCTGCAGGCACGACACGCCGATCACGAGCAACGTGAGGCCGACCGCATCGATGCGCTGTTTGGTGACCTTGGTTTCGCGGCCACGCAGCAGCAGGAACGCGCACACCGCCGAGAACAATCCGATCGGCACATTGATGTAGAAGATCCACGGCCACGTGTAGTTGTCGGTGATATAGCCGCCCATCACGGGCCCGAAAATCGGCGCGCAAATCACGGTCATCGCCCAAAGGCCGAGCGCGAGCCCGCGCTTTTCCGGTGGGTACGAGCGCATCAGAATCGTCTGCGAAAGCGGGACCATCGGCCCTGAGACGAGCCCTTGCAGGAGCCGGAACGCGATCAGCGACTCGAAGTTGTGCGCGAAGCCGCACAGCGCCGAGGCGATCGTGAAAAGCAGAACGGACAGCGTGAACAACCGCACCTCGCCGACGCGCCGCGCCAGCCACCCGGTCAACGGCACCGCGATCGCCGAGGCCACGGAATACGACGAGATGACCCAGGTGCCCTGACTGGTCGCCACGCCGAGGCTGCCGGAAATGGTCGGCACGGCGACGTTCGCGATCGAGGTGTCGAGCACTTCCATGAACGTGCCGAGCGCGAGACCGACGGTAAGCAACGCCAGCACCCCGCCTTTGAGCGGAGTGGGTTCGGCAGCGGGTAGGGCTTCGGCGGGAGCCGTGGCAGCCATGTGTGTTTCTCCTCAGCCGGGAAAGCTTGTCGCGGCAGCTTTATCGCACCCTTCAAGTGGCGCGCTTACATGCCGGATCACCCTCTGCCCAGACAGACATTTTCAAACGATGACGCTTTCAAAAGCGCCTCTTGGTTACTGCCCGCCGTGACCTGGCGGAGGTTCTTCGGGTGAGTCTTCCAGCGAGTCCTGCGATGGTCCGAGGCCGCAACACGCGCTGGTTCCCTCATCGATCCCGTTCGCAATGAAACGGCCGAGCAGGTCGAGCAGAGTGGCGTGGTCGGCGGCGGAAAATCCGCGCAACTGCTCGTTCAGCACGGCGGCTCCCAGACTGGGCAATTGCCGCGCCGCTTCGTGGCCCTGCGGCGTCAGTTCCAGCTTGACCATCCGGCGGTCGGCGTCGCTGCGCGTACGCACGATAAAGCCTTTCTTTTCAAGGCGATCGAGCAGACGCGTCATGGATCCGCTGTCGTATGACATGACGCGCGACAACTCGAACGGCGTGCTCGCGCGTTGCGCGGATAACACCAGAATCACGCCGATTTGCTGGGCGGTCAGTCCTAACGGTTTGACCGCACGGTCCATCCGCTCGACAAGCACGTTTCGCGCTTTCGTCAGGTAATAGCCGAGACTCGATTCGAGGTGAATCTCGTCCGCGTTGTAAGGGCCGTCGGGCATCGTGTATCCGGGAACATCGTCAAACAGAACGGATTCTAGCTGCCTAAGCAGACAAGTCAAATTTCATTTCGCGTCGTGCGAACGGCGCAAAAAACAACACCGCGACTGCGCGCGAAGCAAAGTATCTTGAAATTTAATTGCATAGTCAATATTATTATAGGCAACGAGTTACGCGCGACCCGCGCCACCCGAGACCATGTTCTGACCGATTGTCTGCGCGCCGCAATGGCGCCGTGCCAAAAGGATTTCCCCGATGCTGTACCTCAAAAACACCCTTGGCGGCTTGAGCCGCTCCCTGACCGATTCCGCGCTGAGCAGCTTTCAAGGTCCGCATCGCTGGTGGAAGCTGGCGTTGTTCACCGTGCTGTTCGTCCTGCCCGGTGGATCAGTGGGAGTCGCGATGTTGGCGTGGGTGGAGCATCGGCGAGGGCAGAAGGGGACCCAAGTCGTCCCGGTGGAACCGGTGGGGTCCGTCATTGCGGCGGGGAGTGTCGTCGCGACCGCTGCTGCTGCAAGCCCGGTTGGCCCTTGCCCGGCACGCTCAGGCGCGCCGTGCCGGGCTGCGGCTGGCAAGCTGGCCCGGCAGCCTGCGTCAGCGGATTCGCGAGTTTGACTCTCTAGTCGTGGAACCGGCCTTTGTTGCCTGCGCGGCGCTTTTTCGTCGCCAAAGGCAACCAGGCCGGTAACAGCACGTAACCATCCCGACACGCTAAGTAACACACCTCCGCCTCCCCCCGCATTACCCTTTCAGTTTCCCGCGCCCCAGCGGTCCCATACGCTAACATCCCGGCAGAGCCATGATCTCGCCCGGTCGGCGGTGCCGCCATCGGCCGCACTGCGGCGTCCAGAAGGAATCCATTGCATGCAGTTTGAACGAATCTCGCGCGCGCGGACGCTTGCGCCCCGCGCCCTGACTATCGCGGTAGCCGCGGCCCTCGCCACCGTGCTGGCCGGTTGCGTGGTCGGCCCCGACTACAAGCGGCCCGCGGCCGAGATCCCCGCGTCCTACAAGGAAGCCGCGCCCGGCTGGAAGGTCGCCCAGCCGGCCGATCAGCACGACCGCGGCGACTGGTGGACTATCTACCAGGACCCGCAACTCAACGCGCTCGAAGACCAACTGAACGCGTCGAACCAGACCGTCGCCCAATTTGCAGCCGCCTATCGCCAGGCACGTGCGCTGGTGGGCGAAGCACGCGCGGCATATTTCCCGACCATCGGTGCATCGGCAGGCGCCACGCGCTCAGGCAACGGTTCGTCGTCCAGTGGCAACTCAACCCGCTCCAGCGTCAGCAACAGCTTCAACGCGCAACTCGACGCAAGCTGGGAGCCGGACCTGTGGGGCTCGGTCACGCGTTCGGTCAATTCGCAGAAAGCCGGTCAGCAGGGCGCCGCCGCCGATCTGGCGAATGCGCGGCTGTCCGCCCAGGCCACGCTCGCTCAAACCTATTTCTCGCTGCGCTCGCTCGACTCCACCCAGAAGCTGCTCGACGACACCGTCGCGGCCTATCAGCAGTCACTGCAACTCACGCAGAACCAGTACGCGGCCGGCGTCGCCGCGCGCTCGGACGTGATCCAGGCGCAAACGCAGTTGCAATCGGCCCAGGCGGCCGCGATCGACAACGGTGTGCAGCGCGCGCAGGACGAGCACGCGATCGCCGTACTCGTCGGCGAACCGGCCTCGACCTTCTCGATTCCGCCGATGCCGCTCACCGCCACGCCGCCCGCCGTGCCCGAGCAGATGCCGTCGGCGCTACTCGAGCGGCGCCCGGATATCGCATCGGCTGAGCGCAAGGCGGCGGCGGCGAACGAACAGATCGGTGTCGCGATCGCCGCGTTCTTCCCGACGCTGACGCTGTCGGCCACGGGTGGCTTCCAGAGTTCGGTGTTCTCGCAATTGCTGACCGCGCCGTCTCGCTTCTGGACGCTCGGCCCGCAACTCGCCGCCACGATCTTCGACGCCGGCCTGCGTGAGGCAAAGACCGAAGCCGCACGCGCTGCCTACGACCAGAACGTCGCGGCGTACCGTCAAACGATTCTGGCCGCGTTCCAGGACGTCGAGGACAATCTCGCCTCGCAGCGCATCCTCGAACAGGAAATCGTCGTGCAGCAGCAAGCGGTGGATTCAGCGCGTCAGGCGCTGGCCATCGTCACGAACGAATACAAGGCGGGTACGGTCGGCTACGTCAACGTGCTGACCGCGCAGACCACGGCCTTCCTCGCTGAGCAGAAGCTGGAGAACATCGCCGGGCAGCGGATGGTGTCGTCGGTGGGTCTGGTGAAGGCGCTCGGCGGTGGCTGGGACGCGTCGCAAATGAACCGCGAAACGGGCGATATGGCGGCGCCCGCGCCGCAGCCGGCAGCGTCGGCGACGCCGGTGGCACAAAGCGGAGCCGCGCCGCAATCGGCGCAGAGCAACTAGGCAAGGGACTCGTAAAGTCAAAGCAAAAGAGGCATAGCCGCGCAATGCAGCCATGCCTCTTTTTCTTGCAACCGGCGCCTCAGTGCGCGAACGTCAACGCGACCGTATCCGGTCCGCTTGGCCGGCCCAACAGATTCAGCAGTCCCGCGAGGTTGTCGCGCGCTTCCGGGGCGGCGCTGGCCGTCCCTCGAAACGATGTCGAGGCGGCTGACACCGTGCCATTGCCAGTCAGCATCAGTGGCCCCTTCAGGGTCGTCAGATCCAGCGTGGACGACGCACCCTGCGCCTGGAACAACAGCCGGTAAGAACCCAGTGGCTTGACCAGCGAGACGCGCGAACTGACATCGTTCAGGGTCACGGTCAACTGGCCGAACGCTTCCTGATTGAAGCTGCGCCAATCGGACCATGCGAGGCGCACGTCACCTTGCAGATCGAGCGTATTGAACGGCGCGCCGAGGCCGCTCAGCAGCGAAGCCGGCACCGCCATCGCACCCGGCGTAATGGTCGCGCTGCGCAGGGTCGCATCGACGGTGATCGGGTCGGGCATCGCTTCGCTGTGCCGCATGGTCATCCGCACACGGCCGGTGAAGAGCGGCCAGAACGCCGTGCGCCATTCGATCCGCCCCGGCAGCAGGGTCGCCGCGCTCATGTCGGAACCGGCGGCGAGCATCAGCGTGGCCGAGCCGTGCCACAGCGAACCGGACGGATTGACGAGATTGACGTGGCCATGGGTTTGTCTGGCGAACTGCGGCGTAATCCAGGCGGCCGGCAACAACGTGAGCATCACGACTGCGTTCGCCAGCACCGCGACCGCCAGCCAGGGTAGCGCGACGCGCAGGCGCCGCATCCAGTAAGTCATGCGAAATCCTGTAACGGCGCGGTCATTTCGCGGTAGATGGCTGCATCGACGCCGTCAGATCCACCTGGCCGTCTTCCTTGAGCGCGGTCACGTGCGCCTCGGCGACCTGCACCTTGAACTGCTTGCGCGCATCGTCGACCCAGCTCGTCCACGCGGGGAACGCCACGTTCTTCATCTGGATCTGCACCATGTTGCCGATCACCTGCACCTGGGTCGCGGCAAGGCCGTGATCGCCGAGCGAGGCGGTGAGCGCGTCCTTCAGCGCCGCGCCGGTCGGCGCGACACCTTGAGCCGCAGCGGAGAGCTGGCGCGCTTCGTTCGCCTGCGCAGTCATCTGCGCCAACTGACGCTGCAAGGTTGGCAGCGATTCACGCAGATGCGCGCGGCCATCCTGCGCCGGCGCCCACAGCACCGACCACGCGATCACCACGGCCAGCACCCCGCCGCCCCATGCCAGCAGCGTTTTTTCGCGTTCGGTGCGCTGGTCCCAGAATCCAGCCCAGCTTTGGGCGAGTTCAGCTTTCATTGTCCGTTCCTGATGGTCCACTTGCCGGTATTGCTGTCGATCGCGCCGGTCAGGCCGTTGCGCGCGAGACGTTTGGCGAAATCGGGATCGAGTTTCACCTCGGGCTTGAAGGTCACATCGAGCCGCCGGTCGTGATAGTCGAGCGCGGCGATACCGTTGACCGGCACCGGCGCCAACGAACGCGCGAGGCCATCGGCGAGCGATAGAAAATCGTCCGGCGACAACTCACCCGCCGCCACCCGCAACTGTTGCAACTGGCGCGACATCTGATCCGGCGCATCGAGCACGACCGTCGTCTTGGGGAAGGCGTTGAGAAGCAGCTCGGTCATCTGCGTGTTGATCGCGTCGCGCTGACGCGCGAGCATCAACCACTGCACGTTCGCGCCGGCGATCGCGATCACCAGCGCGCCGACCGCCAGCGCGACCGGCAGGCGCAGACGCCGCAGCGTCGCGCGGTCAAGCCGCCACGGCTGCGAGGCGAACTCGAACTGACACAGGTCGAAGCGGCACTCCAGCGCGCGGCGGGCGAGTTGCTCGAACGGCAGCGGGCTGGCCCCATGGATATGAGCCGCGAGCTTCGCCGGGCTGGCTGCTGCGAGACTCGGCTCGTTGCCGGGCACTTCCGTCAGCATGTACAGCGAAATTGGCGCCGCGCCGGCGAGCGCGCTGAGCGTCGCGTTCACGGCGTTAGCCGGCACCGCCAGCCCTTCGCCTTGCACGCCGCGCGCGATAGCCAGCTCGACGCGCGGCGTACCACTGACCGGCGCGCTTTCGACCGCACTCCCGAGCAGCAATGCGGGCGCGGTCTGGGCGACGGCGCCGAGCACGGCCGCCACCATCGGCACGACCGACGCGACGCCAGGCGGCATCACCGGCGCCACGCTCGCCGAGCCCGCCATGACCGGCTCGCCTGCGTTGACCATTTCCGCGACTTCGGCTGGCGTATCGAGCGCGACGGCTTGCGGCAGACAGCGCGTGACCGGCACGGCGCGCACGCTCCGATGACCGGCGGCGGCAAAGGCTTCGCAGATGAAGCGGAACCAGCCGCGATCGATGATCGCGAGCAACTGCCGGCCGCCCGCGACCGGTTGCGGATCGACGGCGATGTGACAGGTTTGCGGGTCCTGGATCAGTTGATCCTCGACGACATTCGGCAACGCCTGACGCAACCTTGGACCGCGCAAGGGCGGCAGCTTGGCGGGCATCATCAGCAGGTCGCGGGCGGCGACCATCAGCACCGTCGACGTAGCGCGCGGCAGCAGCGCGAGCGCCGAGCGGCCCGCGCGTTGGGTGCGGCCCGACTTGTCGAGCAGCACGAACGGCAACTCCGGCAGTTGCCATTCCTGCGATGGCACCGCCGGATCACGCGGCGGCAGTAGGACGATCAGTGTGCTCAAAGGCCACTCTCTCTGGGAAAGGCGTTATTCATAGTTGGTCTTGTACCCGCACGATACGCGTAGTGTGAGTCAATGCGTCGCGATAGACGAGGGTCGTGCGGTCCACTTCCGCGCGTTCGTGCTGCACGCGGCCGTGAATCAGAAAGTAGTTCGTGTTGACGTCCATTTCACTCGGGTCGACCGAGACCGACTGTACGCCGGCGCCGCGCAAGGCGAGTTGCACATCGCTGACGTTATGGAAAAACACCGTCTGCCGACGCGCGACGAAGGCTTGCGCGGCGGACAGGTTCATCCCCGGCACGATCGCCGCGATCACTTCGGCGGAGGCCGTATTCATGTTGACCGCCGACACCGTCGGCAGCACGGTGACGAATGGCCGCAAGCGGGCGATCATTTCCGGCGTATAGCCGGGGATATCCAACAGCGAATCGACGCTGGTCATTTGCAGCGGCGCGACGGCCGGGTTGTCGTCGCCGTCTTCCATACCGGGTTTGTCGGTGAAGCTGCCGCTCGTGGCGCCGCCACCCGCGGTAATTGGAGCTGTCGACGCGCCGGTAGTGGACGTAACGGTTTGGAAGCGTGTCGCCGATTGACCGAGGCTCGCGCGCATCTGCACGGCGGTGCTTTTTGCCAGTTGGCTGTTCACGCCGAGGGATACCAGCAGGCGCTGATAGGCGCCGATCTGCTCCGTGTTGATCTGCATGACGCCCGGCGCGGGGCTCGAGACCAGATTACGGAGGTTGAATTTCGCCTGGGCGTCTTCGATTGAACCTGAGAGATAGGTTGCCTGGCCTTGTTCGGCTCTGACTTCGCCGATTTGTCCAAGGAAATCCGACAGGCGGGTTTTGGCGATGGGGACGCCCCAAAGGCCACCCAGGTAGGTGATGCCTGCTGAGGTGTCGCCCTCGGAGCGGAGGATCAGACGCGTCCAGTCCAGCGCGCCGCGGGCGACCCATTGCGCCTGGGAGAGGAGGCGTTGGTTTTCGATCCTTCGGATTTGGACTTGCTGGCGCCAGAGCATGCCCGATACTAATATCGCTGATAGCGCGACTACTAGTAGGGCACTGATGATGGCTGCGCCTTGTTGGTTTGCCTGCGCGGCGCTTGGGTGTTTGCCTACGGCGTTGGGCTTTGATTGGCTTTTTTGCCTGCTTTGCGCTTTTGTCTGTGCGCTTGCGGTGTTGGCCTTTCCTTGTTTTGTTAGTGGTCTATTAGCGTTGCCCCTGTGCGGGGCGGCACCTACTTTTCTTTGCCGGCTGCAAAGAAAAGTAGGCAAAAGAAAGCAGCTCAAACCGCTACTGCTAAGCGGGAACCGTAGCTCAGAACCGCTAGTGGCTCCGTGGAATCTGTGTTCTCTCACATTCGGCGTCAGTGACAAGGGCGTCATACTTCCGGCGGCGCTACGCGCGCCGAAGAGTCGGTCTGAAAACCAGGGGGCGGGCTCACGCGTCGCGGGAGCCGTCGGCTTCGCCTCGGCGATACGCCTGACTAGTTGATCGCGCGTTGCACGCGCGACCGAAGTGGACGGCGGCAATTGCGAGTGGGGTGGGACCAAGTGGACCACTGGTTTGTTGAGGTGCTCTTCCGGCGAGCACGTCGTGCGAGACGGGAGGTATGACGCCCTTGTCACTAGCGCGAGTAGGTGCACGAACACAGATTCCAGATGCACCACTACCTGTTGCAGGCTACGGTGCCCACTTAGCATTAGCGGTTTGAGCCGCTTTCTTTTGCCTACTTTTCTTTGCGGCGGCAAAGAAAAGTAGGTGCCCCCCCGCACAGGGGGAACGCTAATAGACCAAAAGCAAATCAAGGAAAGGCCAACACCGCAAGCGTGCAGACAAACCCGCCAGGCAGGCAAAGAAGACAAAACCGAAAGGCACGCGCGCGCACACCCAAACCCAGAGCGTCGCGAAGACAACAACAAAGCAGAAGACCCAGAGCGTCGCGGAGACAACAAAAAACCCCTCATCTCATTCTCCGACGAGAAAAACCCGCGTTACAGGCCGCGCCAACGACTTAGCCCCCACACTCACTTCCAGCCCAGTCACCGACCGCGGCAGCGGCGCATTCCCCAACTGGGGCACCTTCAAATTATTATCGTTCTCCGTAATCGCACTCTGCACATCCTTCATCTGCGTGGTCCAGCCAACCTTCGGCACATACAGCCGAGCAGAAATAGCCCCGACGCCCCCCATCAAAGGCACCGCCGTCCAGCCATTCCCCTCACCACCGCGCAGCGCACCCCGCAACTCGCCCACGTTCCCCAGCGGCGGCGATGCATATCGCACCACGCGCCCCTCGGACACGCGATACCTCACCACCTGCAACCGCGGCGCCGTCCCCGGCAATACCATCTCCCGTACGATCTGCAGCACGTTGCCACTAACCGATACGGCCGCCTGTCCAGACTCATCATCCGACGCGGCCTGCCGCACGTCGATCCGCATCTGGTCGAACAGTTGCGCAAAGACGCGCTCGTCTTCCATCGCGTTCGTGATCGTCTCCCGGCCACGAATGATCTGGTCCAGCCCGCGCCACGACAGCACGGCAATCACCGCCATGATCGCAATCGCGACCAGCAACTCGATCAGCGTGAAACCACGCGCGCCCGATCGGCCGCGGCGCTCAGAGCGAACGGTTGTTTTCATTCGCAACCACCGTGACCATCTGGGCGAGATTGCCGGAACGCCCCGGCGTCGTCACCATCACTTCCACCCGACGAAACACCGGATTCGGCGTCGCCGTTACATGCTCGGTACAGATCAACTCCAAATTGCCCTGCGAACAGTCAAAACTCGTCGAGCCAACGTTCGGCCAGCCATGCGTCAAATGCAGTTGCGCCAGCGTATTGTCGGCGCTCCATCCCGCCAGCAGCCGTCGATGCAAATCGGCTTCGCCGCTCGCCAGACTTCCCACCGCGCGCAACGACGCCGCCAACGCAATCGCGATGATCGCCAGCGCCACCAGCACTTCGATCATCGTAAAACCGCGCTGCGCGCCGTGGACCATCTCGCGAGCGCCCCTGTCCCTGCAACGACGCATCTCAGTGCACCTCATAGCGGCCATTGCCGGTGCCGATGATCGTCGCGCGCCCCGCCGCCGAAAACAGCGTGATCTGCACGGGCACGTCGATCGCTTCAGTGCCGAACACGACACGGCTCGGGTGCGAGTCCGATCCCGGGTAGTCAATCGTGACGCCGGTCACACCGCCTTCCCAGTTGCGCGGCCCAAGCAGGTCGTCACGCAACGGACGCCAGCCGTCTTCGGTACGCAGATCGAAGCGGAAGCCGCCATCGAGCGGTTGCCATGCGATCGGCCGTGCGCGCACCTGGGCCTCGTCGCCGGCCGATTCGAACAGCAGCGCGAGACGCTGCGCTTCTTCGTTCAGATCGGTGCGCGGGTTGCGCGTCATGGTCAGCGCGGTCAGCGATACCAGAATGCCCGCGATCACCAGCACCACCATCATTTCCAGCAGCGTGAAACCCGCCGCGCGCTTCCGGCCGCCTGCACTGAATTCACGTGCGCCACGCACGCACGCGCCGGCGCACTCCGTGTCCGGCAGCGACGCCGTACACGGAGTGTCCACACGGGACTTGCAAGCGGACAGTCGCATAGTGCCGGCCACGAACGATGAACTACTCGACTACTGCCACGACCCTACGTCGGCGTCGTTGCCTTCGCCTCCCGCTTTCCCATCGGCGCCATAGCTGAACACATCGATCTCGCCATGCACGCCGGGGTTCAAATACTGATAGCTATTGCCCCACGGATCGTTCGGCAGACGTTCGAGGTAGCCGCCGTCCTTCCAGTTGTTCGGCGCCGGATCCGTGCTCGGCTTTTCGATCAGCGCGCGCAGGCCTTGCTCCTGAGTCGGATAACGGCCGTTGTCGAGACGGTAGAGTTTCAACGCCTGCATCACGGTGCCGATGTCCTGCTTGGCGGCGACACGCCGCGCTTCATCCGGACGGCTCATGATTTTCGGCACGATCAGCGCGGCCAGAATACCCAGAATCGCGATCACGACCATGATTTCAATCAGCGTGAAACCGCGTTGACGACGGCTGCGCGGACCCGCGATTTCATGACGGCGAAGGGTCGACAGTTGCATAGCTTGCTACCTCTTTTCAGGTGAAATTTCGATCGGGCGGATTCGCGCGTCAGGCAATCAAGGTGCCATTGAACACGCCCGGCCGGTCATTTTAATGTCATGTTCTTGAAGGGTTGCGACAAACCGCCAGGCACCCCAACGCAATTTTCACAATAGTCCGTACAATATGCGCATGAACGCTATCCAAATCCGCCTTCTGTCGCTCGCACTGTTCGCCGTGTTCTGCGCGACGCTGACCTACTGGGTCATCACGATCTCCACGACATCCGGCGCGCCGTTGCCCGCCGCCGCCGCGCATACGCAGGTGTCGACCGATCAGGCTGCCACGCTGTTCGGCGGCCAGCTCACCCGCAGCGCCAACCAGGACGTGCATCTGTTCGGCATCCTCGCTTTGCAGGAAGGGGCCGCAGCCATCGTCAGCGTCGGTGGCGAACCGCCGCATGCGGTATCGCTCGGCAGCGCGCTCATGCAAGGCGCCAAACTCTCCGAAGTCCGCGCCCGCTCGATCATCATCGACCGCAACGGCGCGCATTCCGAAGTGTTCCTGCCGGCCAACGCGCCAGGTCCAACCATCTACGTGCGCTGACCCAGGCGTTCTGCCTGGCTTCAGCCTTACTGCACCAGGTTGTTCAACTCGATGATCGGCAGCATCACCGCCAGCACGATCACCAGCACCACGCCCCCCATCGCCAGAATCAGTAACGGCTCGAGCAGGCTCGTCAGGAACATCGTGCGACGCTCCAGCTCACGTGCTTCGCCGTCGGCCGCACGATCGAGCATGGTCGTCACGTCGCCGGTCGCTTCACCCGAACGGATCAGGTGAACCAGCACGGGCGGAAAGGTCTTCGTATTGCCGAGCGCACGCGATAAGGACGTGCCTTCGCGCACACGCACGATCGCATCGTCGATGTTCTCGCGCATCGCGACGTTGCTGAGCGTTTCGGCTGCGGCTTGCAGCGCGCGCAGGATCGGCACACCCGCCGCCGTCAGAATGCCGAGCGTGCTGGCAAAGCGCACGGTGTTGTAGCCGCGCACGAGTTTGCCGAGCAGCGGGGCGGTCAACAGCCACCGGTCGAAAGCGAGGCGCGGGCCGGGCTGTTTCAGGATCGAACGCACCAGATACACCAGCACGACCACGCCGATCAGCATCGCCCACCACCAGTGCCGCACGAAACCGGACAGCGCCATCATCATGATGGTGAGGATCGGCAGTTGCTGTTTGGTGCTGGCGAACACGTTCACCACTTGCGGCACCACGTAGCTCAACAGGAACGTGACGATGCCGAAGGCGATGAGGGTCACGATCGCCGGGTAGGTGAACGCGAGCACGATCTTCTGCTTGAGCGCGTTGCGTTGCTCGATGTAGTCGGCCAGACGCGAGAGGACGAGACCGAGCTTGCCGGTATGTTCACCGGCAGCCACCAGCGCCCGATAGATCTCGGGGAAGTCTTTGGGATGCTGCGTCAGCGCGTTCGCGAGCGAATGGCCGCCGAGCACTTCGGCGCGAATCGACGCCATCAGCTCGCGGATGTAGTCGCGCTCCGATTGCTCGGTCAACACCGATAACGCTTCATCGAGCGGCAAGCCGGCAATCAGCAGGCTGGCCAGTTGCCGCGTGAGAATCGCCTGCTCGCGCTGCGACAAACGCCGTCCCAGCGACAAGCGTTGATTGCGCTCACCACGTGTGCGCGTCGCAGCCGGTTCGACGACGAGTGGCGTCAGTCCCTGCGAACGCAGATTGGTCCGTGCGCCGCGCGCGCTGTCCGCGTCGAGCACACCTTTTTGCGCTTTGCCCGCCGCATCGATCGCTTCGAAACGAAATGCCGGCATGCGCTTATGCTCCGCCCGTTACGCGGATCACTTCTTCGAGCGACGTCAGCCCGGAGGCGAGCCAGCGGTCCGAATCTTCGCGCAGCGTACGCATGCCTTGCGCGCGGCCCGAAGTGAGAATTTCCGCATCGGATGCATTGCGGTGAACCAGCGTGCGGATTTCGTCGTCAATCAGAAGCAGTTCGTAGACACCGCGACGTCCCGCGTAACCCGACTGGCCGCATTTCTCGCAACCGACCGGATGCCAGCGCACGCTGCCATCCTCTTCGACGCGTTCTTCGCGGCATACCGGGCACAGGCGCCGCACCAGCCGCTGCGCCAGCACGCCGAGCAGCGATGACGCCAGCAGATAGGGTTCAACGCCCATGTCGGTCAAACGGGTCACTGCGGATGCCGCATCGTTCGTGTGCAACGTCGCCAGCACAAGGTGACCCGTCAGCGACGCCTGCACCGCGATCTGCGCGGTTTCCAGGTCGCGGATTTCGCCAATCATGATGACGTCCGGATCCTGCCGCAGAATCGAGCGCAGCGCCCGCGCGAAGGTCATGCCGATCCGTTCGTTGACCTGCGTCTGGCCGATGCCTGAGAGGTCGTATTCGATCGGGTCTTCGACCGTCATGATGTTGGTGGTCGCGGTCTCGAGCCGCGACATCGACGCGTACAGCGTGGTCGTCTTGCCCGAGCCGGTCGGGCCGGTCACCAGCACGATGCCGTGCGGTTTGCCGATCAGTTTGTCGAACTTGACGAGCGTGTCGGGGGCCATGCCGAGCGCTTCGAGATTCAGGCGTGAGGCGTCTTTTTCCAGCAGACGCAGCACCGCGCGTTCACCGTGGCCGGTCGGCAATGTGGAGACACGCACGTCGACCGGACGTCCGCCGACACGCAGCGTGATCCGGCCGTCCTGCGGCAGACGCTTTTCCGCAATGTCGAGCTGCGCCATGATCTTGATCCGCGAGATCAGCGCGCCGTGCAGCGCTTTTTTCGGCCGCACGACATCGCGCAACGTACCGTCGACACGGAAGCGCACCACCGATGACGTCTCGAACGGCTCGATGTGAATATCCGAGGCCTGTTCGCGCGCCGCTTGCGTAAGCAGCGCGTTGATCATGCGGATGATCGGCGCGTCGTCTTCCGACTCGAGCAGATCCTCGATCTCGGGAATGTCCTGCATCAAACGCGACAGATCGACTTCGCCTTCCACTTCGCCGACCACCTGCGCCGCGCTGCCGTCCTGGCGCGCGTAAGCCTGGTTGATCGCGAGCGCAAGTTCGTCGGCCGGCACACGCACCACGGACAACGCGCCGAAGTTGCGTGCGACTTCGGCAAGCGCAGCATCGCTGGTGCGTTCGCTGATCCAGACTTCGAGACTATCGGCGTGCTGATGCGCGACCAGAATCTGGCCGCCTCGGGCGAAGCCGTAGGGCACGAGCCGTGCGGCGACCGCCGACGGTGCGATGCGTTCGGCATGCTCCGCCACGACAGCGGGCGCAATCGCCCCGGCTTGCGTCGATGCAGCGACGCGCGCCGCTGCGGACGATCCCGGAGCTGACGGCGGCGTGGACGGCGTGCTCACGGCTGCACTCCAGGCGACGCCGTGGACGGTGCCGTCGGTACCGGATTCGTCTGCACAGCACCGCCATTCGTGACCGGATTCGTCTGCACAGCGCCACCATTCGTGACCGGCGGCGGCGCCATCTGCTGACGACGCATCCTGTCGAGATCGAACAGATTCATCGCAGGCGAACCGCCTTGGCTCGGGCCGATCGGCATCGGCGGAACCACCGGATCGTCCTTGTCCTTGATCAGGTTGTTGTCCGACTTGTACGCACCTGTCACGCCCTGGACGTAGTCGTAACGGTTCGACGTCACGGCCTGCGCGGTATCGCGATCGGTGATGATCACGGGGCGCAGAAACACCATCAGGTTGGTCTTGGCGCGGGTCTTCTGTTCCGAACGGAACAACTGGCCAAGCCACGGAATATCGCCCAGCAGCGGCACCTTGCTGTTGCTGACCTGGTAGTTGTCCTGCATCAGGCCGCCCAGCACGATGATTTCGCCGTTATCGGCGAGGACCGTCGACTGGATCGAACGCTTGGTGAACTCCGGCCCAGCCGGATTGGTCGCCGCGTTGGTCGTGCCGTTCACGATCGCCGAGTCTTCCGTGTAGAGCTGCAGCTTGAGAATCCCGCCCTCGGTAATCTGCGGTTTGATGTGCAGCGTCAGGCCGACATCGACGCGGTCGAACGTATTGAATGCGTTGCTGGTAGTGCCGCTCGTGAGGTTCGAATACGAACCCGTCTGGATCGGCACGTTCGTGCCGACGACGATTTTGGCTTCTTCGTTATCGAGCGTGATGAGGTTAGGCGTCGACAGCACGTTCGCATCCTGCGTCTGCGAAAGTGCCTGCAACAGCGCGCCGAGTCCCTGCACACCGAAAATGTTGTGAATCCAGCCGACGTTGAGGCCCTGCTGGATATTCTGGGTTGCGAGCGCCCCGGCGAGACCGCCGGTAGCGCCCGTCGCTGCGGCCGCAGCCGTCAGATTGATGATGCTGTTGCCGGTGCCGGTCGCCAGGTTGGTGCCGGCAAAGATCGAATTGTTCGCGACCTGCCACTGAATGCCGAGGTTGGCGTTCGTGTTCGAGTTCAACTCGACGATCAGCGCCTCGATATAGACCTGCGCGCGCCGCGCGTCGAGCTGGTCGATCACCGCTCGCAGGTTGCGGTACACCGGCTCAGCCGCCGTGATGATCAGCGAGTTGGTCGCAGAGTCCGCCTGGATCATGCCGCCCGGCTGATTGTCGTCGCTCTTGTCCTTGTCGCCGCCGAGCAGGCCGGCTGAACCCGAACCGCCGCTCGAACCGTATCCGCCCCCGCCACCGCCCAATGGTGACGCTCCCGAGCTGCTGTTGAGTCCGCCCGACGGCAGCGGCGGCGTACCCGACGTGCCCGTCGAATTGCTGCCGAAGCCACCTCCACCACCGCCGTTCTGGTTGAACGAATTGGCTTCGTTCGAGCCACCCGATGAGCCGGTGTCGCCGCCTTTACCGAGCATCCCGCGCAAGGTCTTCGCGAGCTTGGTCGCGTCAGCGTTGCGCAGCGCCACGACGTGCATGTTGCCGGGCATGGTGGTCGGCGAGTCGAGTTCCTTCGCCAGTTGCTTCGCGGCCGCGAGCCGGCCGCCGTTCGACGCGCGAATCAGCAGCGAGTTGGTGCGCGGGTCCGCGGTGATCGACACCTTCAGCGTCGCGTCGGTGCTGCCGATCGCGCCGGGGTCGAGCATCTTGGTCAACTGCGTGGCGATGTCGATCGCGTTGGCGTTCCTCAATTGCACGACCGCTACCGACTGGCCGGCGGCCGTATCGACACCCGCGATGATCTGCGCGATACGCCGCACGTTGTCGGCGTAATCGGTCACGACAATCGAGTTGTTGGCCGGGTAGGCCGCCACAGTATTGTTCGGCGAGATCAGCGGACGCAACACCGGCAACAGGTTATTGGCCGACTCGTTCTTCAGCACGAACACCTGCGTGACCACCTGGTCGCCTCGCGCCACCGGCGTATTGCCGACGTAGGTCGGCACGCCTTGCAGCTTGGCATCTGCCTCGGGTACGACCTTCAGCACACCGTGGTCCTGGACCAGCGCGAAGCCCTGCATCCGCAAAGCGGATTGCAAGGTCTTGAGCGCCTGATCTTCAGGCACTGCATTTTCCGACACGAGGTTGAGCTGACCCTTCACGCGTGGGTCGACGATGATCGTTTTGCCGGTCGCCGCGCCGATCGCCTTGGCCACCTGGTCGATATCGGCGTTCACGAAGTTGAGTGTCACCTGTGCCTGTGCTGTCTGCGCGGTGATCAATCCAGCCACCAGCAGCGCCGTTGCGACGCGACGCAATGCCATACGATTTCTTCTCATGGAATGTAGGATCGATGCCGACGGCCACAGCCGCCAACGGTCATGCAGTGCGAACATTTGAGCAGGCCGCCGCCCTGTCGGTCTGCCAGCCGGCTTCACAGGCAATCAACGCCCTGGACGCCGGACATCCAATGTCCGAAAAAAAGAAACAGTAACAGTTTTTCATGTCGGATTTGTCACAAAACGAACGGCTCCGTGCGATTACTCTAAAGACCGTCGCAGACTGTCAAACAATTGAAAGCAAACGAGCTTGTGTGCGCCGAACCGCAGAAGCGCTTCGTTTTACGCTTGATTATGTCGGTTAGCCAACTTGACGCTTGTAACTCTGTCGGTATGATACGAGCCGTTCGAGGTACTGGTTGTGACTTGCCAACGCGGGTTTTCCCCGATGGCCGACGAAAGCCCGGCCAGTACGCCTCACCGGCTGCCAGAGACTGAAGTATGGCCGATGTATGACCTTACCAAATCTTACCCTTGCGATTTGTTTAGTCGTCTTGACTGATGAAACGAACCTTCGTCACCGTCGCCGCAGGACTTGCCGTGCTGATCGCAGCAGGGCAGGCACGCGCCGATTGCTTTGACGAAGCGGCGAAGTATCAGAAGGTCAACCCCTTGATTCTGCGCGCAATTGCGTGGCAGGAGTCACACAATCGGCCGGACGCGCAGCATAAGAACGCCAACGGCTCGACCGACTATGGCGTGATGCAGATCAATTCGATCCATCTGCCCGTACTCGCGCAATACGGCATCTCGCAAGGCACGCTGATGGAGCCTTGCAAGAACGTCTACATCGCGGCGTGGCATCTGCGCCGCCAGATGAACAAGTACGGCAATACCTGGCAGGCAGTCGGCGCGTATCACTCCGAGACGCCGGCACTGCGTGATAAGTATGCTATGCAGATCGCCGCGATCCTGCGCAAGTGGAATCTGATGCCGGCTGCTGCACGCTGACTCACGCGCGTCCCGATCCGGCCCGTCACGCGGCCGCTCCCCGTTTGATGCACAATGCGGCTTCGTGCTGCCGTCGGTGTTCGGCCGTCTTCCGGCCCCGGAGTCATGCGACCCCAACCCGGCACGCCTTCCAATCCTCTTGTTTTACCGTACTGCGATGAACCAGCCGCTATTGCCCGTCACCGTGCTCTCCGGTTTTCTGGGCGCCGGCAAGACCACGCTCCTGAACCACATCCTCGCGAATCGCGCCGGTTTGCGCGTCGCCGTGATCGTCAACGATCTGGCCGCCGTCAATATCGATGCCACGCTCGTGCGCGACGCCGCCGCGCTCTCGCATGTCGAAGAGCAGCTCGTCGAACTGTCGAACGGCTGCATCTGCTGCACGTTGCGTGACGACTTGCTGGTCGAGATCAAGCGGCTTGCAGGTGAGAAGCGCTTCGATGCGATCCTGATCGAGTCGACGGGCGTAGCCGAGCCGATGCCGATCGCTGAAACGTTCACCTTCGTCGACGACGACGGCGCGTCGCTGTCCGACGTTGCACAGCTCGATACGATGGTGACGGTGGTCGATGCGTTCAACTTCCTGCGCGACTACGGTTCATCCGACGCACTCTCCGAGCGGGGCATCGCGGCAACCGAAGAGGACGATCGGACGCTGGTCGAATTGCTGATCGAGCAGATTGAATTCTGCGACGTGCTGGTGGTGAACAAGGCCGATCTGGTGAGCGCGGATGAACTCACGCGTTTGCAGCGCATCCTCGCCCGCATCAATCCGCGTGCAGTGCAGGTGGTGAGCCGTTTCGGCGAGGTACCGCTGGCCGAAGTGCTGAACACCGGGCGCTTCGATTTCGATGAGGCATCGAGCGCACCGGGCTGGCTGGCGTCGCTTAACGACGAACATGGGCACGACCATGAACACGGCCATGCCCATCACGGCGAAGCAGACGAATTCGGCATCGGCAATTTCATTTTCCGCGCACGGCGGCCGTTTCACCCTGAGCGCCTGTGGGCGTTGCTGCACCAGGAGTGGAAGGGCGTCTTGCGCAGCAAGGGCTTCTTCTGGCTCGCAACGCGTAACGACATCGCCGGTTCGCTGTCGCAGGCGGGTGGTGCTTGCCGGCATGGTCCGGCGGGGATGTGGTGGGCCGCGCAGGATCGCAGCGAATGGCCGGACGGTGATGACGAACTGGCCGCCGAAATTGCCGCCGACTGGTACGGCGATCCGGACGATCTGAGCATCGGCGATCGCCGCCAGGAACTGGTGATGATCGGCGTCGGCATCGACCCGGCTGTCTGGCAAGCCAAGTTCGACGCGTGCCTTGTAACCGATGAGGAATACGCGGCGGGACCGCAAGCGTGGCAACAATTCGCCGATCCGTTCCCGGCATGGGACTTCGACGAAGACGACCATGATCATGACCACGATCACCATGATCACGACCACGACGGTCATGGCCACGGCGAAATCGTGCATCGCCACGATTAAGCTCGAGCGGCCTTTCCGCCTGGTGCTGATTGTTTAGCCGCGACGCCCGTCGCGGCTAAACAGAAATCGCAGACGAAAAAAAACCCGCCGTTGGCGGGTGTCAACTGCCAGGCAGTAATCTGCTTAGCGCTTGTTGACTGCGTCCTTGAACGCCTTACCAGCCGTGAACTTGACGGTCTTGGCGGCCGGGATCTTGATAGTTTCACCGGTCTTGGGGTTACGACCCGTACGTGCTGCGCGCTTGCCCGAACCGAAGCTGCCAAAGCCGATCAACTGGACCGCGTCACCCTTCGACACAGACTTCTTGATCACTTCAAGCAACGTGTCCAGCGTCTCACCGGTTTGAGCCTTGCTGGCGCCGGTCTGTCCTGCGACGGCGTCGATCAGTTCCTGTTTGTTCATTAAGGTTCCTTTCTGAGTTTAGGTTGACACGAACAGCGCGAACGCGCCGATTATACGTGCGCGGGCCGCGCCGTCGAGCAGCTGCGGCTCCGGATCCCCTCCGGACAATTAGCGCCGGGCAGTGACTGCCCGTCGGCCGTGCTGCCGCTCCCTTCGCGGCGCTTGCTATGATAGCGCAGCGCAAACCCAATCAGGATAAGGGTTTCGAAGATTTAAGCGGTTCTGGGGCAGATATCGAGGGGAAACCCTCCTTTTTCCTCCTCGCAGAGCCCAATTGAAGGCTGAAACCCAGTATGGACGGGGCTTAGCGTTGGTTTTTGCCAACGTTGCAGCGCGTCTTTTTCGCCGCCCGGCGAGCTGCGCGCGCTGGCGGTAACGTCTGACTCGCTCTTTCGAGCGTCATTTCCGCCGCGCATGACCGATCCGCTGATCCCCGCCGTCCTCGCTTTTCGCGACAACGGCACGCCTTTTTCGCCGTTCTACGACGACATCTATCACAGCGCTGTCGGCGGTCTCGAACAGGCTGAATACGTCTTTCTCCGCGGCAATGGACTGCCGCAGCGATGGCAGGACCGCCGCGTCTTCACCGTGCTCGAAACCGGCTTCGGCATGGGGATCAACTTCCTGATGACCTGGGCCGCCTGGCGTGCCGATCCGGCGCGCTGCGAGCGCTTGCACTTCGTGTCGACCGAGAAGCATCCGTTTACTCAAGCCGATTTGCGCAGCGTCTATGCGACGACGATCTCGAATCCCGAGATCGCCGCGCTCGCGGAAACGCTGGCAACTGAATGGCCGATGCTCGTCCCCGGCACGCACCGGCTCGAATTCGAGGGTGGGCGAATCACGTTGACACTGGTGTTCGCTGACGCCGCGGAGAGCCTGCCGGCGTTGAGGCTGCGCGCCGATGCGTTCTATCTCGACGGCTTCGCCCCGGCAAGAAACCCAGAAATGTGGACGCCGGCGATCTTCAAGGCGCTCGCCCGGATGGCCGGCGAGAACGCCACATTCGCAACCTACAGCAGTGCCGGCGACATCAAGCGCGCGTTGACGCAAAACGGCTTTGTGTACCAAAAAGTCGATGGTTTCGGCTGGAAACGCGCGATGCTGGTCGGCCATTTCGCGCCGCGCTGGCGTGTCCGCCGCTATGAGCCGCCCGCGCCACTTGAAGTCGATGAGCGGCATGCGATCGTAATCGGCACCGGCCTCGCGGGTTGCGCGGCGATCGAGCGGCTGGCCGCACGCGGCTGGCGCGTCACGTCGCTGGAGCGGCACGCGTCGGTGGCTCAGGACGCCTCGGGTAATCCGGCCGGCGTGTTCCATCCCATGATCTCGCGCAACGACAGCGTCGCTTCGCGCGTCACGCGCGCGGGCTTTCTCTACACGCTCAGACGCTGGGCCGCGCTCGAACGGCTTGGTTACCGTCCATTGCGCGGCGCGCCAGGGCTGTTGCAGATCGCCGCGGACGACGAAGAAGCCCGCTCGATGAGCGAGGCAATCGCCGCGTTCGGTTACCCGGCGGAATATGTGACGCCCGTTTCGCTGAACGAGGCGCAAAGGCTTGCGGGCATGCCGCTCGCGCGAAGCGGCTGGCTTTTCCCCCAAGGCGGCTGGATCGACCCGGCGTCGCTTTGCACCGCGCAGTGCGCAGCCGCGGGCGGGCTGCTCGAACGCCGCTTCGGAGTAGACGTGGCGCGCCTCGAACGGTCCGGCAATCAATGGACCGTCTTCGACGCAACTGGGCAAGCCATCGCGCGCGCGCCGGTGGTCATTGTCGCGAGCGCGCACGACGCCGCGCGGCTCGCCGGTTTGCAGTACGCGCCGACCCGCAGCATCCGCGGCCAGTTGACTTTGCTGCCGCCGGGCACGGTGCTCACACTCGAGATGCCGGTTATAGGCGAAGGCTACGCGGTCCCGCTCGCCGACGGCGTCACGCTGACCGGCGCCACCTACGAACTCGACGACCCCGACACCGCGTTGCGACCGGATGGCCATCTGGAAAACCTCGAGCGCGTTGCGCAGATGCTGCCGGCCTTTGACGGCATCGTCGACCCGGCAGAGGCGGTGAAGCTCGCCGGGCGCGTCGCGTTTCGCTGCGTCACGAGCGACCGGATGCCGATGATCGGCAACTTCGCCGACGAAGCCGCCTCGGCCCGCGATGCCCAGCGCCTGCGTGGCGCATGGCCGCTCGATCTGCCACGCGTCGACGGCTTGTACGGCGGGTTCGCGTACGGTTCTCGCGGTCTGGTATGGGCGGCACTTGGAGCGGAGCTGATCGCCTCGCAGATCGAAGGTGAACCGTGGCCGCTCGAACGGGATTTGGCCGAAGACATCGATCCTGCCCGCTTCCTCTTGCGTGCGTTGCGCCAGGGTACGGTGAGTTAACCCGTAGTTAACCGCGCGCACCGAACATCGGCGCCAGGAAAAGTTATCCACTGAAACTTGTGGATAACCGCGCCGTTTACCGGCGCAACTCATGTGGAACCGTTGTGGACGTAAACGGGGTAACTTTGCCGCGGCCGAAAATCGCGAAAAGTTACCCTTGTATACCCTCCGCTGCCGCACACGCTGTGCATCCTGTTATGCGAGCGGCAAGCCGATGAATCAATTCGGTAAACCGGAGTTATCCACAGAAAACGAGTCACCTTGTTAACTGTTACTACGTATACATACGGTAAACCTGTAAACAGAAAGGCCGTCCCGAGATCGAGCGCAATCGTTGAGCCCGAAGCGTCGAAAGTTGAAGGAAAACGCCGCCGGCCGTGTGCCAGGAAACACATCTGCAACGTCGAATCTGTACGCTATGAGAGCCCGACCCGGTTTTAAAACGGTCGCTTTTTCCTCATCTCGCGAAGATAACGTACGTTTTTACCGTTTTGCCTGCATGTTCCTGTCTTTTCGGTCAAGTCTGAAAAAGCTATGGCACAATCGCCGTTCTTTTCCGCGTCGTGCCTCGCCGCTGGCCGCACACGCTGCAATGGAACGGTGCCGCGCAATCAGAATCTGATTCAAAGTCGACGGCGTTCTTTCACCGTGCCGGGCCGGTAGCTACGGCCGCCCCCAGAATGCGCTGCGCCCCTTGCGGCTGCGGCACATTCAGATCATCCGATCGTTGAAAACTCGCAACGCGGGTCACGCGAAGCGATCGCGACAGTGAGCGCCTCATGCGTTCATCCGCTCGCCGGTGTTTGCGCCGGTTCGTGTTGTCTGCCGTTGCTGCCAAGGAGAACCCATTACGATGAAGTCGGCGTTTTCATTTTTTCCAGCATGGCCACTCACACCCGACGCCATTTTTTGGGCTGGTCTTGCATTGCTCGCCGCGGGTCTGTGCGGTGAACTGTGCTACCGCGCATGGCGTTTGCCGCGCATTTCCGGGTATGCGGTCATTGGCCTGGTAGCCGGCGCAGCCGGTTTCGGCGTGATCGACGCTGATTCCGCGAGCGCCGCGCGGCCTTTGCTCGACGTAGCGCTCGGTTTGTTGTTATTCGAACTGGGCAGCCGGCTCGATTTGCGCTGGATTCGCCGCAATCCCTGGCTGATTCTGTCGAGCGTCGCGGAAGCCACGCTGACGTTCGCACTGGTTTTGCCGGTTTTGTTGTTCCTGAAGGTGCCGCTGATGGTGGCAACGGTGCTCGCCGCGATTGCCATGGCGACTTCGCCGGCAATGGTGATCCAGCTCAAAACCGAGCTGCGCGCGGAAGGCCAGGTCACGCAACGGTTGTTGACCCTTACCGCGCTGAACAGCATGTACGCGGTGGTGATCGAAAAACTGGTCTCGAGCTGGTTGCATCAGGAGGTTTACGGCAACGTCTACGCCACGATTCTGCAGCCGCTTTATTTGCTGGTCGGCTCGCTCGTGCTGGCCTATCTGCTGGCGCGCACCTGCACGTTTTTTTACCGTCGTCTGAACATGCAGGACGAGCATTCGTTCGTCGCGCTGTTCGGCCTCGTGCTGCTGGCCATTGCGGTGGCGCATGTGTTCAAGCTTTCCACCATTCTCGCGTTGCTGGCCGCGGGCATCATCGTGAAGAATCTTGAAGCGCGTCCGCAGTTGTGGCCGGAACATTTCGGCACGGCCGGCTGGTTGTTGACCGTGATTCTGTTCGTGCTGACGCTCACTTCGTTCGAATGGAAAGACATCGCGCTTGGCGGTGTCGCGGCGCTGGGTCTGATTGTTGCGCGTCTGGTCGCGAAACTGGTGGGCGTGATGGCCTTCGCCAAGCCGAGTGGCTTGAACTGGAAGCAGGGCATGGCGCTCGGTTTGTCGTTATCGCCCATGTCGGCGCTTGCGTACCTGCTCGTCGACGATACCTACAACCTTTATCCGAATTTCGATCCGCAACTGCGCGCGATCGTGATGTGTTCAATTTTCGTGCTGCAGATTCTCGGGCCGTGGCTCGTGTATCGCAGCCTGGCGCTGGTGGCTGAACGGCGCGAAGAGTAAGCGCACGGTAAGGGCACGCCGCTGTCCGATGCGCTGTCCAATGCTTTACGCGCCTGATTTGCGCGCTTTATCCAACTTATTCGATTCAAAAACGGCCGGGTGTGTGACACAGACATGTGACACACATCGGCCGACCTGACTCTGGGGACGCCATGTCACTCGAACCCTTCATCGATTCGAAACCGTTCACATTCGGTGTCGAACTCGAGATGCAGATCGTCAATACGCACGACTATGATCTGACCAAAGCCGGCTCGGATCTGATGCGCCTCATCAAGGACGAAAAAATTCCCGGCAACATCACGCCGGAAATCACCGAAAGCATGATCGAGCTGTCGACCGGTATCTGCACGACGCATGAACAGGCCGTCACCGATTTGCGCACGATCCGCGACACGCTGGTGTCGGCGGCCGACCGTCTGAACGTCGGCTTGTGCGGCGGCGGCACGCACGCATTCCAGCAATGGAGTGAAAGGCAAATCGTCGATACGCCACGCTTTCAGTATCTTTCCGAGTTGTACGGTTATCTTGCCAAGCAGTTCACGGTGTTCGGCCAGCACGTGCACATCGGCTGTCCGGATCCGAACAGCGCGCTGTATCTGCTGCATTCGATGTCGCGCTTCATCCCGCATTTCATCGCGTTGTCCGCTTCGTCGCCGTTCGTGCAGGGCGTCGACACCGGTTTTCATTCGGCACGACTGAATTCCGTGTTCGCGTTCCCGCTGTCGGGCCGTGCGCCCTTCGTGTTGACGTGGGATAGCTTCGAGGAATATTTCTCGAAGATGGTCCACACCGGCGTGGTCAACAGCATGAAGGATTTTTACTGGGACATCCGGCCGAAGCCCGGTTTCGGCACGATCGAAGTACGCGTGATGGATACGCCGTTTTCGGTGGATCGCGCCGCGGCGATTGCCTGCTACATCCAGACGCTTGCCCGGCATCTGCTGCTCGACAAGCCGATCACGCCGAAGGAAGACGATTACCTCGTCTACACGTTCAACCGCTTCGAAGCATGCCGCTTCGGTCTGGCCGGCAACTGCATCAATCCGCAAACGAGCGAACGCAAGACGATTTCCGAAGACATCCTCGAAACGCTGGATCTGATTGCACCGCACGCCGAAGCATTGGGTTCGGGCAACGCGCTCGCCGAAATCGGTGCGATTGCGCGCGGTCAGGTCAACGACGCGACGTGGCTGCGGGGCGTTTTCGAGCAGGAAAAGTCCTTGCATGAAGCTGTCAGACAGCAGTGTCTGCAGTGGCGAGCCTAGCCAGATAGAGGATTGCTTACGTTAAACCGTAAGGAAGACCCGCCTCGTGCGGGTTTTTTTTCGTAAATAAATTTCCAGCTCGCGGGCCTTCAGGTTTTTCTAAAATTTACGTATACAAACGTAGTAGTAGTTAACAAGCATTGCATCTGCCTGTGGACAACTGAATAATTCCCTGAAAAGTCAAAGTGCTACGTAAACCATAACTGGGCTGATCCGAGGCGCATCGATGGCGGTAAACGAGGACAACTTTAGTAAGGAAAGAGGGGGCAAGCTGCTTATCAAGAATTGGCACACAGGCCATCCCCTGTGTTTTCCCATGGTTATCCACAGCTTGCGTTGGATAACTTAGCTGTACGATTGGCCGGTCTCGCATAGAATGTCGTTTCATCTGCCTTTGGCTTGCAAGGCGGTAAATTTTTGAGATAGTAGAAACCGTCTCGTCTGCTTTAGGGCGAGGCCACCCCACACAGGCTACGGGCGTGTTCGGCAGCGGTTCGCCGACATCGCTCGCAAGCTTAATAAACCAAACGAAGATTATGAGCGAAGGCGTATACGGAGAACAGGCAACCGGGCGAGTGACCCACAGCCTATTGCGATTGAGCACGGCCATGCGGAGCCAGGCTTGGGAATGGGCGGAAGGCGCAGGCCTTACGCCGACCCAGGGCGAAATCCTGGTCTTGCTGATGCAACGCAAGGGGCCGATGCGTCTTGGCGAAATTGCCCGCGAAACGGCCCTGACCGCCGCGACCACCAGCGATGCCGTGAGCACGCTCGAGACCAAAGGCCTGGTCGAAAAGCGCCGCGCACTCGACGACGGCCGCGCCCTCGCGGTCCGGCTGACGGCGCGTGGCCGCACGGCCGCGAAGCGCGCTGCGCAATGGCCGGACTTCCTGGCCAAAGCGGTCGGCACGCTGCGTGAGGAAGAACAGACGCTGTTCTATCGCACCCTGCTCAAGACCATCCATCAGTTGGAAGCGCAAGGCACGATTCCGCCGCACCGCATGTGCCTGAGCTGCTCGCACTTCGAGCCGAGCAAGAATCCGAAGAAGACGCCGCATCACTGCGCGCTGCTCGACATGAAGATGTCGGACACGGATCTGCGTCTCGATTGCTCGGTGTACGAAGTGGCCGACGTCGCTACCCAAAAGAAGACCTGGAAGATCTTCGCCCAATAAGGCGGCTTCTCCTGGGACAATCCGCTACACTGCGAAGCCGTGTTCCGGCGGGCGGCGATTGCCGTCCGCCGGCCGGTTCGCGCCGTGTAGCGGCAAGTCTTTAGGCAACCTGAAGGTGGGACAGGCTGATGAATCGGGAAGTTCTGGCCATTCGCCACGTGCACTTCGAGGATCTGGGCAGTCTTGAGCTGGAGCTCGGCGAACGGGGGCGCCCGGTGCGCTATCTCGACGTCGGCGTTGCCCGTATCGAAGCGCCGGACCCGTTTGCCGCATCGCTCATGGTCGTACTCGGCGGCCCGATCAGTGCAACTGACGACGCGCTTTACCCGACGCTCGTCCCGTTGCTCTCCATGATCGAAAAGCGCATCGCCGCCGGTTTGCCGACGCTCGGCATCTGCCTTGGCGCGCAATTGATCGCGCGTGCGCTCGGTGCACGCGTCTACCCCGCGGGCCATACCGAACTCGGCTGGACACCGCTTACGCTCACCGATGCGGGCCGTGCGTCGCCGGTGCGTCATCTGGACGGCGCCCACACGTCGATGCTGCACTGGCACGGCGACACCTTCGACCTGCCCGACAACGCCACACGTCTCGCCTCGACGCCTGCCTGCGAAAACCAGGCGTTCGCCTGGGGCGGCCATGTGCTGGGCCTGCAATGTCATCCGGAGATTCGCGCTGACCGGTTCGAACCCTGGCTGATCGGCAATGCCGGTGAGATCGCCGGCCACGGCATCGACGCGCGGCAGTTGCGGGCCGAGACCGCGCAGTTCGGTCCGGCGCTGGAAGTCGCCGCGCGCCGGATGTTCGGTGAGTGGCTCGATCAGGTCGGGCCGAAACCCTGATCTGCGCGTGCCTGCAGACAATCATCCGCGGTGCTATGCTCGATCGCTCTCGGGTTTCTACTGGGCGTAATCCATGAGCGCGCTTTTTTCCCCGCTCACGCTGCGTAGCGTGACGCTTCCCAATCGTATCGTTGTCTCCCCGATGTGCCAGTATTCCGCCGAACGTGGCGAGGCGACGGCATGGCACATGATCCATCTCGGCAGTCTCGCGTTATCCGGCGCCAGCATGGTGTGCATCGAGGCGACCTCCGTCGAACCGGATGGCCGCATCACGCCGGGCGATCTCGGGCTGTGGGACGACGCTACCGAAGCCGCCCTGAAGCCGGTTCTGGCCGCGATCCGCAAGCATTCGCCGATTCGCGTCGCCATGCAGTTGTCGCATGCAGGGCGCAAGGCGTCGAGCCATGTGCCCTGGGAAGGCGGGCAACTGATTCCGGTGTCGCAAGGTGGCTGGCTGCCACATGCGCCGTCGGCGTTGCCGCACAAGGCGGGTGAAGAGCCGCCGCTTGCTCTCGACACGCCCGCACTGAACCGGATTCGCGAAGCGTTCGCGGCCTCCGCGCGGCGCGCCGCGCGTCTCGGCATCGACGCCCTGGAAGTGCACGCGGCACATGGCTATCTGCTGCACCAGTTTCTGTCGCCGATCGCCAATCAGCGCAGCGACGATTACGGCGGTTCGCTCGAAAACCGTATGCGCTTTCCGCTCGAAATTTTTGACATCGTGCGCGCCGCGTTTCCCGCCGACAAACCGGTTGGCGTGCGCGTCTCGGCGACTGACTGGGTCGAAGGCGGCTGGGCGCTCGAGGACACGATCGCGTTCGCGCAGGAATTGAAAAAGCGCGGCTGCGACTGGATCGACGTGTCGTCCGGCGGTGTTTCGCCATTGCAGAAGATTCCACTTGAGCCGGGCTATCAGATTCCTTTCGCGAGGGCCGTCAAACGGGCAACCGGCCTGACAACCATCGGCGTGGGCCTGATTACCGATCCGCTGCATGCCGAGCAACTCATCGAAGAAGGCGATGCCGATCTGATCGCAATGGCCCGCGCGTTGCTCTACAACCCGCGTTGGCCGTGGCATGCCGCCGCGCAACTCGGCGCGACGGTCGAAGCGCCGCCGCAGTACTGGCGTTCGCAACCGCGCGACCAAAAAGCCCTGTTCGGCGAGATTTCGTTTGGACAACGGTGAAGCTGCCAACGCGCCTTGCGCGCGCACGTCTTATTGACGGTTGAACGAAGCCGTCTTGAGCGTGTAGGATGCCGGATGTGGCGCATGAGCGTCGCAGGTCGACGCGGCGCTCGCAAGGCGCCGCGTTTGCTATCCGCGTCGGAAAAAGCAGCGCGTTAGACGCGTGCATTTCTGACGGCTGCCGGATCTTCACCCCTAGTTCTTCACAAGGATTCATTCAATGAGTTCACGCAGGATCGCCGTGCGCCGTTCGGGTGTGCACGGCAAAGGCGTGTTTGCCATCGAGCCGATTGCGGCCGGCGAACGGCTGATCGAATACAAGGGTGAGCGGATCTCCTGGAAAGAAGCGTTGCGCCGTCATCCGCACAATCCGGACGAACCGAATCACACGTTCTATTTCGCGCTCGACAGCGGCAAGGTGATCGACGGCAAAGTGGACGGCAACAGCGCGCGCTGGATCAACCATTCGTGCGCGCCGAACTGTGAAGCCGAAGAGATCGACGGTCACGTGTACGTGCACGCGCTGCGCGACATCGCCGAGGGTGAGGAAGTCTTTTACGACTACGGCCTCGTCATCGACGCGCGCCAGACCAAGAAGCTCAAGAAGGAATACGAATGCCGCTGCGGGGCGCGCAAGTGCCGCGGCACGATGCTGGCGCCGGCGGAGAAAGAGAAGGGCGCTTCCAGGTCCGACAAAACGGTCAAGACGGTGAAGAAGGCGAAGACGTCCGCGAAAAAAGCGAAGAAGAAATGAAACGCGGGCTGCCTGAGTTGAACGTAAGTGAACTCAAGGCAACCCGTGGCAGTACATTGACGCACTGCAGAGTCACATATCGATCGGCGCCGAGTGCGCCGATTTTTTTGCCGGACGCCGCACTTCGGGATCGACGCCGTGCTGAACGCTGATCGGTATCAGCGGAATACGCACAATAAAGCGCGCACCGCCTTCCGGCGCATCTTCGTAATGCACGCTGCCGTGATGCAGCACCATGATGTCGTGAACGATTGCGAGACCGAGACCGGCGCCGCTATCCACACCGGCGTCGCTCTGACCGTCGCCGCGGAAGAACCGTTTGAACAGGTCGGCTTGCTGCGTGAGCGGCACGCCCGGCCCGTTGTCTTCGACGACGATCTCGGCCATGCGCAGATCGTCGATCACGGTTTGCGACACCGTCACGGTGATGCGACCGCCATCGAAGCGTGAAGGCGGCACGTACTTGAGCGCGTTATCGAGCAGATTGGCGATCACTTCGTGCAGCAGCACGGGATTGCCGCGCGCCATCAGCGGATGATCGTTGCCCGGATCGTCGAGGCGCTGGAAGCCGAGGTCGACGTGAAAAGTCAACGCACGCGGCACCCATTCCGCACCCGTATCGAAAGCGAGTGCGGCCATGTCCACGTTGACGAAACGTGCCGCCTGTTCGCCCGGCTCCGCGCGGGCCAGTGAAAGCAACTGATTCGACAGCCGCACGGCGCGGTCAGCCGCCGCGCGCAGTTCACGGACCGCGGCGAGCGTTTGCTGCGGGTCACGCGCGACCGCGGCCTGCTCCGCGTGCAGCTTGACGGCGGTGAGCGGCGTGCGCAACTGATGCGCGGCGTCGGCGATAAATTTGCGCTGGCCGTCGAGGGCGGTTTTCAGACGATCGAGCAGCGCATTCAACGCGCCGGTAAGCGGCCGGATCTCAACCGGCACATAGGTCTCGTCCACGGGTTCGAGCGACGTGTGGGTCTGCCGGTTCAGCGAGTCCGCGAGATCGGTGAGCGGATTGAGCTGCTGATTGACGACCCGCCACACGATCACCCAGCCCGCCAGCAGCAGCAACAGTAGCGGCATCATGATCGCGACCAGAAACTCGGCGGCGATGCGAAAACGGTGATGCACCGGTTGGCCCACTTCGACGACGATCGGATTGCCGGTCGGCTGGTCGACGCGTACCTGGGCCACGCGCACCGTCACGCCTTCGTGTTGCGTTTCGAAGACGTACGCATAGTGCATGCGCCGTACGCTGGTGCCTTGCAGCGGAAGATTATGGTCGCCGGCGATCTCGGTTTCGCCGTTGCTGATCCGATAAACGAGTTGTTCGACCGGATCGGAGAACATGGCCTGCGCGAGCGGCGGCACCGTCACCTTGGCATCAGGGCCGGCAATCTGGATCTGTTTGGAGATCGCGGTGGCGAGATCGGCGAGCGAGCGGTCGACCACGTGCTGCGTGTATTGCCACGCCAGCCAGTAAGCGATCAGGCCGCTCATCAATGCGAGCAGCGAAAGGGGAGCAGCGAGGCGCCGCAGCAGCGTGCGGCGCAGACTATTGGCGGCCGGCTGGGGCATGATCGAACGCGCGGGAAAGGAGCAACGGCTTAAAGCACCGTGGCACCGTGAAAATTCGCCGGAAGCCGGCGAATTGCGCACTGAGTGCGCGGCGCCGGCCCGGCGCTGTCGGGCCGCAATTCGGATTGCGGCCCTTGCAACGATTATGCGGCCTGACGGATTTCCTGCAACAGGTAACCGAAGCCACGCACCGTGACGATTTCGACACGGCAGTTTTCGAGCTTTTTACGCACCCGGTGCACATAAACTTCGATCGCGGTATCGCCGAGATCGCCGCCGAAGTGCGTCAGATGGTCTTGCAACTGAGCCTTGCTGACCACGCGGCCGTGGCGCAGCAGCAGCATTTCGAGCACCGCGAATTCGCGCGGCGACAGCTCGAGCGGCTTGTCGTCGTTAAAAATGCGGCGATCGACGCCCGACAGACGCACACCGCCCAACGACACTTCCGGGCGCGGCATGTCGCCATGCGGACCGCTGCGGCGCATCACGGCGCGGATGCGCGCTTCGAGTTCGGTGGGTTCGAACGGCTTTAGCATGTAGTCGTCCGCGCCGGAATTCAGGCCTTGCACGCGGTCGTTCAACTCGTCGCGCGCGGTGAGGATAATCACCGGCGTGTGACGATTGCTCTGACGAAAGCGCGCGAGCAGCGTCATGCCGTCGATACCGGGCAGGCCCAGATCGAGAATCACCAGCTCGTGGCGGTTTTGGGTGAGGGCCTGTTCGGCGAAAATGCCGTCATGGACCATGTCGACGGTGAAGCCGGCTTGTTCGAGACTACTTTGGATGCCGCGTGCGATGGGGCGGTCATCTTCGATCAGAAGGAGTCGCATGGATTTCGCTCAAGTACAATGGTTTTAGGCGTTTGGGCAAGCGGTTCGCCGGAGCGCCTGCTGCACAGGCAGTGTGCCGCGTGGCCGTGCCGAACTGGCACCAGGCGGCCACGAAACAGCTGTCGAGCAGCCATGAAGTAGCCATCAAGCAGCCACTGAGCGACCACGAAGTCATGTCCGAGATAACGATCCACGAACTGGAAGCCGCGATCAACTTCTGGCGCGCCCGCTCACCTTCGAGCGGCGACGAACTCGTTCTGTGCAAGGAGGCAAGCGCGCTCTCCAAGCCGTATGCGCTGATGATTGTACAGCGTCAGCAGACGCTATCACCGGATCGTTTAGACGGCTTTGCGAGGCAAGCGTGGGATTCTTACGTGCGCCTTAATAATAGCCTGTAGAACTGAAGGTTTGGGCGCCAGATTGCCTGCAATGCCCTTTCATTACCGTCGAATCGTTCGATCCAGCGTGCGTCAAGGCACCTGATCGCTTGTATTACGCAGTAATACTGTCGATAAATCGGGCCAATTTGATGTCCCGCTCGGTCAAGCCATTAGCCTCGTGCGTCGACAGGGTGATCTCCACCTTGTTGTACACGTTGAACCATTCCGGATGGTGATCCATTTCCTGCGCCTTGATCGCCACGCGCGTCATGAAGCCGAATGCTTCGTTGAAGTCGGCGAACTTGAAGTGGCGCTGGATCGCGTCGCGCCCCGCCACGGCTTGCCAGCCGTGCAGTTCGGCGACCTGAGTGGCGCGTTCTTCGGAAGTCAGTTTGTTAATCATGGTGCTACCTCGTTGATCTGAACAGGCGCGCCGGCAGGCGTGCGCCTCCGCTATTTTTTCACGGATGCAATTAACCTGCTGTCGGCCCGCTCAGGCTGTGTTGTCAGATATCGCCGTCGGCTTGCCAGCCTTCCCGCGAGCCGCGCGTCATCACGCGATCTTGTTCGAGCACGTCGCCTGCCGCGAAAGCCGGCTGCGCGGCGAGACTGGCCAGCAATGGCGCGAAGTCGGTTTGCGCGACGCTGAACAACTGCGCGAAGTCGTCGATCACGAAGTAGGTTTTCTGGAAGGTGTCGATGCGGTAGCGCGTGCGCATCACGCGTTCGAGGTCGAAGTCGAGCCGGTTCGGCGCCGCGCTTTGCTGGCTGTAGAGCGTCTCGCCTTTGCTCGACACGATGCCCGCGCCGTAGATCTTCACGCCGTTCGGACTCGCCGCGTCGCGGATCAGGCCGAACTCGACGGTGTACCAATAGAGCCGGGCGAGCAGCGGCAGGGCGCCGGTATCATTGGCGGCAAGCGCCGCGCGGCCGTACGCGTGCATGTAGTCCGCGAACACCGGATTGATCAGCAGCGGTACGTGGCCGAACAGATCGTGAAAACAGTCCGGTTCCTGCAGATAATCGAGTTGGTCGGGGCGGCGCATCCACCATGTCACGGGAAAACGGCGGTTCGCCAGATGCTCGAAGAACACCTGGTCGGGCACGAGTCCGGGCACGGCAACGATTTGCCAGCCCGTCGCGGGCGTCAGCTTGGCGTTGATTTCGTCGAACGAGGGCACGCGGTCGTGCGGCATGCCGATACAGTCGACGCCTGCCAGAAACTCATCGCACACACGGCCCTTGAGCAACGCAGTCTGGCGTGCATAAAGCTGCTGCCATACAGCGTGGTCGACTGAGCCGTATCGTTCGGTCGGCTGGTCGATGGTGAAGTCGGCGTGGGTTTCGAGGCCGGCGTCGAATTGCTCTTTGAGTTTGGCGGTGTTGGCGGTGGACATGATGCTGCGCGCTCTACGGTGTCTGCGGGTTGAAACGGTGATGCAAGTGTAGAGCGGTAGGCGTGCGGAAAGGGCGCAATGATGGCGTTATGGCGTGTCAATATGCAATAATCGTGCATTAATTGCCGATTCAATGCGGATATCAATCATGTTAGAACTCGATCACTTCGATCTCGCGCTGCTGGACGTGCTTCAGCGCTTCGGCCGGGCGACCCATCAGCAATTGGCTGAGCAGGTGCCGCTGTCACCGTCGCAGATTGGGCGGCGCTTGCAGCGCCTGGAGCAGGTGGGTGTGGTGGACGGTTATCGCGTCGTGCTGCGCCCGGAAAAACTCGGGCTCGGCGTGACGGCGTTTACGAGTCTGAAGTTGAAGCATCACGGCGACTCGATCATCGAGCAATTCCAGCAACAGATCGAGGTGCTGCCGGAAGTACTGGAATGTCACGCGGTGGTCGGCGACGCCGATTATCTGCTGCGCATTGTCGCGCCCGATCTGAATTATCTCTCGACGTTCGTGATGAAGAAGTTGATGCGTGTGCCGGGCGTCGACAGTGTGCGCTCCAATATCGTGTTGACCACGTTCAAGCGCAATGGGCCGTTGCCGCTCGGTCATCTGTCGCCGGGGGCGGCAGCCGCTTGATGCAGGGGCTTCCCGGACTTTCTGGTGTTTGGGGTCTTCGGGGCCGCGGTTCCATGATTGACGTCGCCGCGGCCCGTGATGCTTAAGTTTTACGCAGCCTGCTTCGGGTTGGTGTCCGGGCTCAACAAATCCACATAGGCCACGGCCACCAGATCCGATTCCGGTACGCCGAGGGTCTGGAACATCGCATGTGCTTCGGCGTGGCCGCCTTCTTCGTCGTCGTCCTGAGCCAGCAGCACTTCGAGTTCGACGAAGTCGCCGAGGCCATCGACCCGGTCCAGATGGATCCGCGTACGTCCAGTCAGATAAACGTGACGTTCCTTCGTGACGATGCCACGCGTGGTTAGCGCCGTGGCGAGCAGCGCGTGCATCGCTTCAGGGTTGGTCACCGGGCTGCGCGTGTAATACGACGCCTTCGGACCGTCGCGGTCGTCGCGCTGGTAGAAGATCAGTTCGGCCGGCGTGCCGTCGTCGAACTGGCGCAGCTTCAGGCGGCCACGCGGCACGTCGTAGAAAAAGTCCTGCTGGCGGAAGATCAGCGGCGCGTCCGGCGCAAGCTTCGCGGCGCGTTCGCGCAGTTGTTCGAAATGCTGGGCGCGGGCTTTGATTTCAATGTTGCGTGCCATGTCAGGCTCCTGTCGAAGGATGGCGTGGTCGGCAGCTTCCGGTGTTGCCGGGGCGAAGCTGCCGGGAAGGACGAAGTCAGACGGAACAGAAACGATGCGGGGCCGGCGCGTGAGCGCGAACCCTCAATCTAACAAAAAGTGCGTGACGGTGTGGTTTCAGATGACGGGGCCAGAAAATGTGGGCTTCGAGGCGAACCTCGATGGACCGCCAGCGAGGGTGCTCCGCTTGCGCCACCAGCCGAAAGCGGTCTGCGAGGAAACGCGACGAGATGACGATCGGTCGCATGGTGCATGGCTGTCATGAGAACAGCTCATATCGCCCTTGCGGTTGTGGTGCCCTCAGGCATGGTTCCATGCCGACCTTCATGCAATCTTCAAGTCGCCCATTGCTGCTCGATCAGCTTCAACGCCGCTGCAATTGCCGGTTCGTCCTTCCGCTCGGCGAGCGTAATGAAGCTGAGCTGGGTCGGCACGGTGACGCCTTCGACGATGGTCAACGCGTGGGCATGCGCTTCGGCGATCGCGGTGGCATCGCGCGCGAGCGTCAGACCGACACCTGACTTGACCAGATCGAGCATCGACGGCTCCTGATCCACTTCTGCCACCTTAACCGGTTTGACGCCGGCCTCACCAAAGCAGCGCGACAGCAACCTATTGTGGGCGGACGCGGGCGGCGTCCAGATCCACGGCAGTGCGGCGAGCGAACGCCAGTCGCGCGCGCCCTTCACGCGATCTTTCCATCCTGCCGGCGCCAGCACGCGGTACTGGAAGTGCGTGAGCGTGACGGCATGAAAGGTGGCGCCGTCGCGGGCATCGTCATCGGCTGGAAGGCCTATGTAGTAACCCACATCCAGTTCACCCGCACGAACCTGTTCGAGCACCCACCCCGACATCCCGTGGCGTAAGGCCGTCTCGATGCGCGGCCAGGTTTCCACCAGTTGCTTGAGAAAGCCGCCGAGGCGCAGAAACGCCGGGTCGAGAATCGTGCCGATCCGCAAACGGCCGCGCACTTCGTGGCGCAGCGACGCCGCCGCACGCTGCACGTCGCTCGCGGCGCCCAGCGCGCGTTCGGCGTGGGGCAACAGGGCCTGACCGTCGCGTGTCAGCGAAAGCCCGTGCGAGGTCCGCGTGAACAGTGTCACGCCGAGCGTCTCCTGCAAATGCTTGATTTGCAGGCTGACGGCAGGTTGGGTCAGGTGAAGCTGCACCGCGGCACGCGTGAGGTTGCCCTCGCGTGCGACGGTGACGAACGCCCGTAGCAGAGTCAGGTCCATATCCTGATATTAGCTCGGCTTATAGCGCAGTTGAGCATTACTCATTGGATTTGTCGCCCCGAAGCGCCGTACGCTTGCGTTCATCAAGCCGTTCGCGGTGGGCGGAAGACCTTCATAGGAAGAGGACAAGAAAATGAGCGAGACATATCAGGACGAGACTGTCCGGAGCGAGACGAGCGCACGCGCGCTGACCCATTTCATTAATGGCAAGACGGTCGACGGTACGAGCGGCCGCTTCGGCGACGTCTTCAATCCCGCGCTTGGCAGCGTGAGCGCACGCGTGCCGCTGGCAAGCGTCGCTGAAGTGGATGCGGCGGTTGCTGCCGCCAGTGCTGCGTTTCCTGCATGGAGCGAAACCGCGCCGATCAAGCGGGCGCGTGTGCTGTTCAAGTTCAAGGAATTGCTCGACCGTCACCATGACGAACTGGCGGAGTTGATCACGCGTGAGCACGGCAAGGTTTTTTCCGATGCGAAGGGCGAGGTGATGCGCGGCATCGAGATCGTCGAGTTTGCGTGCGGCATTCCGAATCTGCTGAAGACCGACTTCACCGACCAGATCGGCGGCGGCATCGACAACTGGAATCTGCGTCAGCCGCTGGGCGTGGTCGCCGGCGTCACGCCGTTCAATTTCCCGATGATGGTGCCGTGCTGGATGTTCCCGGTGGCGATCGCATGCGGCAACACGTTTGTGCTGAAGCCATCGGAGCGTGATCCGTCGGCATCGAACCGTCTAGCTGAATTGTTCAAGGAAGCCGGTTTGCCGGACGGCGTGTTCAACGTCGTGCATGGCGACAAGGTGGCGGTGGATGCGCTGCTCGTGCATCCCGAGGTGAGCGCGTTGTCGTTTGTCGGTTCGACGCCGATTGCCGAATACATCTATACGGAAGGCACGAAGCACGGCAAGCGCGTGCAGGCTTTGGGCGGGGCGAAGAATCACCTCGTGGTGATGCCGGATGCGGATCTCGATCAGGCTGTCGATGCATTGATTGGCGCTGCCTACGGTTCCGCTGGCGAGCGGTGCATGGCGATTTCGGTGGCGGTTGCGGTCGGGCATATTGCCGATGAATTGATCGAGCGACTGACACCGCGGGTGAAGAGCCTGAAGATTCTGAACGGTATGGAATCGGAAGCCGAGATGGGGCCGTTGGTGACGGCGGCGCATCGCCAGAAAGTGGCGGGTTATATCGATGCGGGCGTTGCGGCTGGTGCGAAGCTGGTGGTCGATGGGCGTGGCCATCAGGTGGCCGGACATGAGAAGGGGTTCTTTCTTGGCGGCACGTTGTTCGATGATGTTTCGACCGATATGAAGATTTATCGCGAGGAGATTTTCGGTCCGGTGTTGTGCGTTGTGCGGGTGCCGGATTTTGCTTCTGCTGTTGAGCTGATTAACGCTAACGAGTTTGCTAATGGGGTGTCGTTGTTTACCTCCGACGGTGGCGTGGCTCGGGCGTTTTCGCGGCAGATCCAGATTGGGATGGTGGGGATTAATGTGCCGATTCCTGTGCCTATGGCGTGGCATTCTTTTGGTGGGTGGAAGAAGTCCCTCTTCGGGGATCACCATGCGTATGGGGAAGAAGGTGTGCGCTTCTACACGCGCTATAAAAGCATCATGCAGAGGTGGCCGGATAGCATCGCCAAGGGGGCTGAGTTCACTATGCCAGTGGCCAAATAGCCGTTTTTGCCTGTTCGGCGCTTGTTGTCAGTGTTCTTGGGGTGTTGGCCTTTCCTTGTTTTGTTAGTGGTCTATTAGCGTTGCCCCTGTGCGGGGCGGCACCTACTTCTCTTTGCCGGCTGCAAAGAGAAGTAGGCAAGAGAAAGCAGCTCAAACCGCTAATTCTAAGTGGGCACCGTGGTCTGCAACGGGTAGTGGTGCATCTGGAATCCGTGTTCTCGCACATTCCGCGTTAGTGACGAAGGATTCATCAGTTCCCACTCCGCACTGCGTGCGTCGCGGACGAGTCTGCATGGGAAACCAGGGGCTTCGGTTGAGGTTTGTGGGGGCCGTCGGCTTTGCCTCGGCGAGGTGCTTGACTAGTTAGTGGCGAGTGCTAGGCGCTCGATGTGAAGGCAGCGATTGCGAATGGGGTGGGACTGAGTGGGCGGATGGTTTTATGAAATACTCGTCGGCGCGCGGAGCGCCGCCGGAAGTATGACGCCCTTGTCACAAGCACGTGCAGGGGCACGAACCCAGATTCCAGTCGCACCACTACCCGTTGCAGACCACGGTGCCCACTTAGAATTAGCGGTTTGAGCTGCTTTCTCTTGCCTACTTCTCTTTGCAGCAGCAAAGAGAAGTAGGTGCCGCCCCGCACAGGGGCAACGCTAATAGACCACTAGCAAATCAAGGAAAGGCCAACGCCCCAAGAACACTGACAAAAAGCGCCGCGAAGGCAAAAAAGCTTAGGAGACGAAACGATGAACACCTCAGAAAACACACAAACAAAACCCCACCGCCTGGAAGGCGAATTCGACTACATCATAGTCGGCGCCGGCACAGCAGGTTGCGTCCTCGCCAACCGCCTATCGGAAGATCCAGAAGTACAAGTCCTCCTGCTAGAAGCCGGCGGCAAAGACGACTACCACTGGATCCACGTGCCGGTAGGCTACCTCTACTGCATTGGCAATCCCCGCACAGATTGGCTCTACAAAACCCAATCAGAACCCGGCCTGAACGGCCGCTCCCTCTCATATCCGCGGGGCAGAGTACTAGGCGGCAGCTCCTCGATCAACGGCATGATCTACATGCGCGGCCAACGCGAGGACTACGATGAATGGGCCCGCGTCACCAACGACGCCTCCTGGTCCTGGAACGCCGTCCTCCCCATCTTCAAACGCAGCGAAGACCACCACGCCGGCGCCTCCGAATCGCACGGAGCAGGCGGCCCATGGCGCGTCGAAAAGCAACGCCTGAAATGGAAGATTCTCGAAGAGTTTTCACAAGCCGCGCAACAAACCGGCATACCCGCCACGGATGACTTCAATCGTGGCGACAACACCGGCGTCGGCTACTTCGACGTCAATCAGAAACGCGGCATCCGCTGGAATGCGTCGAAAGCCTTCCTGCGTCCGGCGCTCAAGCGCCCCAATCTCACTGTCATCACCGGTGCCCACACACAGCGCGTCGTGTTCGAAGGACGTCGCTGCACCGGTGTCGAATATCGCGGCGACAACACCGACTATCTCGCCAAAGCCCGTTGCGAAGTGATCCTCAGTTCCGGTGCGGTCAACTCGCCGCAATTGCTCGAACTCTCCGGTATCGGGAATGGCGCGCGTCTCCAGAATCTCGGCATCGAGGTGGTGAAGGATCTGCGCGGCGTCGGCGAAAATCTGCAGGACCATCTGCAGTTGCGTATGGCCTACAAAGTCGACGGCGTGCGCACGCTCAATACCGCTTCCGCGCATTGGTGGGGGAAGCTGATGATCGGCATGCAGTACGCGCTGTTTCAAAGCGGCCCCATGTCGATGTCGCCATCGCAACTCGGTGCGTTCGCCAAATCCGATCCGGATGATAGATCGCTCACGCGCCCCGACCTCGAGTATCACGTGCAGCCGCTCTCGCTCGATCGCTTCGGCGAACCGTTGCATCGCTTCAATGCATTCACCGCGTCGGTGTGTCAGTTGCGGCCGACCTCGCGTGGCAGCATTCACATCGGATCGGCCGATGCTTCAGCGCCGCCGTTGATCGCGCCTAACTATCTTTCCACCGATTACGACCGGCACGTCGCTGCCAACGCATTGCGCCTCACGCGCCGCATTGCCGCGGCGCCTGCGCTCGCGCCCTATCGGCCGGAAGAGATTCTGCCCGGTATCCAGTACCAGACCGAAGAAGAACTTCAGCAGGCCGCGAGCGTGGTCGGCACCACCATCTTTCATCCGGTCGGCACCTGCCGGATGGGCACCGCCGACGATCCCGGCGCGGTCGTCGACAATCGCCTACGAGTTATCGGTGTTGACGGTTTGCGGGTGGTCGACGCATCAATCATGCCGTCCATCACTTCGGGCAACACCAATTCGCCGACGTTGATGATTGCCGAACGCGCCAGCGACATGATCCGCGAAGACCGCCGCGCACGCTTGGGCGGCAATGTCCTGGTTCAGACTAGCGGTGCGCCGTCCATGTCAGCCGTGTGACACTCGGCGTGACTGTGGGAGCCGAGGCCGCGGTGCGCGCCTCGGACTTTCCCTGGCATGCCTCGAGCGCGATGGACGCATCGCTCGCGGATCCCCTTGGCGCGTGCCGAGCAAGGTTGACGCATCGCGTGCGCATCCTTCAGGCGGGCCCCGAGCAAGGGTGACGTGCCGCTTGAGCACGCCTCGGGCCCGCTTCAAACAGTCGTCATCCACTAAGTGCAAATCCCAATGAATGCGCTGCATCATTGGCGCGACAATGGCAGCCATGCTGCGTGCCGCCCATGGATTACCGTCCGGATTGGTGCAGTACGCCAATGAGCGGCACGGGGTGCCGCCGTCATATAAAAGTCGCGCAGCCGTTCGCGCGGAAGATCGTAATGCTTCGCCTTACTCCGTATGGAAGGGAACATGATTCTCGGCGATACGATTCTCGAAACGCGCGGCCTCACCCGCGAGTTCAAAGGCTTCATCGCCGTGAACGGGGTGAACCTGCGCGTGCGCCGCGGCTCGATCCATGCGCTGATCGGCCCTAATGGGGCAGGCAAGACCACCTGCTTCAATCTGCTCACCAAATTCCTTGAACCGACCGCGGGCCAGATCGTGTTCAACGGAATCGACATCACCAGTGAACGTCCCGCGCAAATCGCCCGGCGCGGCATCATCCGCTCGTTCCAGATTTCTGCTGTATTTCCGCATCTGACAGCATTGCAGAACGTGCGCATCGGTTTGCAGCGCGTGCTCGGCACGGCATTTCACTTCTGGAAGAGCGAACGCACGCTGCGCCAACTCGACGATCGGGCAATGGACTTGCTCACCCAGGTCGGATTGACCGATTTCGCCGACGTGCTCACGGTAGAACTGTCCTACGGCCGCAAGCGCGCGCTTGAAATCGCCACCACGCTCGCGATGGAGCCCGAGTTGATGCTGCTCGACGAACCGACGCAAGGCATGGGCCATGAAGACGTCGATCGCGTCACGGCCTTGATCAAGAAAGTATCGAGCGGCCGCACGATCCTGATGGTCGAGCACAACATGAACGTGATCGCCGGCATCTCCGACACCATCACCGTGCTGCAACGAGGCGAAGTGCTCGCAGAAGGCAGCTATGCCGAAGTGTCGAAGAATCCGCTCGTGATGCAAGCCTATATGGGCAGCGCCGACGCGGCGCTCGCCGGAGCCCACGCATGAATACGATTGCCGAGCGCGAAAGTCTCGAAGTGAGCGACACGGCTGGCGGTGCCCCCGCGCTGGAAATCACGGGTTTGCAGGCATGGTACGGGGAGTCCCATATCCTGCATGGCGTCGATCTGACGGTGAACCGCGGCGAAGTCGTCACGCTGCTGGGCCGTAACGGCGCGGGGCGCACCACCACACTGCGCGCGATCATGGGGCTGACCGGCCGGCGCACCGGCTCGATCCGCATCGGCGGACGCGAAACCATCAACCTGCCCACACATCGCATCGCGCATTGCGGCATCGGTTACTGCCCGGAAGAGCGCGGGATTTTCTCGAGCCTCTCGTGTGAGGAAAACCTGCTGTTGCCACCGCCCGTCGGCGACAAGGCGCACATGATGTCGCTCGAAGAGATCTATTCGATGTTTCCGAATCTGCAGGAGCGCCGCATGAGCCAGGGCACGCGGCTCTCGGGTGGCGAGCAGCAGATGCTGGCGGTCGCGCGCATTCTGCGCACCGGCGCGAGTTTGCTGCTGCTCGACGAAATCTCGGAAGGCTTGGCGCCAGTCATCGTGCAAGCGCTCGCTCGCATGATCATGACGCTCAAGGAGCGCGGCTACACGGTCGTGATGGTCGAACAGAATTTCCGCTTTGCCGCGCCACTCGCCGATCGCTTCTACGTGATGGAGCATGGTGCGATCGTCGAGCACTTCGAGGCCGCTGAGCTCGAAAGCAAGATGCCCGTACTGCACGACCTACTGGGCGTATAGACAGAAAGTAACGAGAAACGTCCGATTGCCTCTGATAACCACAAGCGAAGAAACCAGGAGACAGGAATGAAAAAGAACCCACTCGCGCGACTTGCCACACTATGTTTCGCGGTTGCCGCCGGCGCCGCGTTGACGATGGGCAGCGCGCAGGCCGCTGACGATGCCGTGAAGATCGGCTTCATCACCGACATGTCGGGTCTGTATGCGGATATTGATGGCCAGGGCGGTCTCGAAGCGATCCGCATGGCCGTGGCCGACTTCGGCGGCAAGGTCAACGGCAAGCCGATCTCGGTGGTCTATGCCGATCACCAGAACAAGGCCGACATCGCGGCGTCGCGGGCGCGCGAATGGTTCGATCGGGATGGCGTCGATCTGCTGATCGGCGGCACGAATTCGGCAACCGGGCTGTCGATGAATACGGTGGCCGGTGAGAAGCACAAGGTCTATATCAGCATCGGTGCAGGCGCCGATACCCTGACCAACGAGCAATGCACGCCGTACACGATCCACTATGCATACGACACGACGGCGCTCGCCAAGGGCACCGGTTCGGCGGTGACGAAGCAGGGTGGCAAGACGTGGTACTTCCTGACTGCTGACTACGCGTTCGGCAAGGCACTCGAAAAGAATACGTCGGATGTGGTGAAGGCCAACGGCGGCCAGGTGCTGGGTACCGTGCGTCATCCGCTTTCGGCATCGGATTTCTCGTCGTTCCTGTTGCAGGCGCAAGCTTCGAAGGCGCAGATCCTCGGCCTCGCCAACGCGGGCGGCGACACGATCAACTCGATCAAGGCCGCCAAGGAATTCGGCATCACGAAGACGATGAAGCTGGCCGCACTGCTGATGTTTATCGACGACGTCCACAGTCTGGGTCTGGAAACGACCCAGGGCCTGGTGCTGACGGATAGCTGGTACTGGAACAAGGACGCCACCACGCGCGCGTGGGCGCGGCGCTATTTCGACAAGATGAGGAAGATGCCGTCCAGCCTGCAGGCCGCCGACTATTCGGCGACCATGACTTACCTGAAGGCCGTGCAGGCAGTCGGCTCGACCGACTCCGACAAGGTGATGGCACAACTGAAGAAGGCCAAGATCGACGACTTCTACGCGAAGGGCTACATCCGTCAGGACGGCAGCATGATCCACGATATGTACCTGATGCAGGTGAAGACGCCGGCCGAATCCAAAGAGCCGTGGGACTACTACAAGATCACTGCGACGATTCCTGGCGAGCAGGCGTTCACAACCAAGGCAGAGACGCGCTGCGCGATGTGGAAATGAGTGCAGGTTGGTAACCAGATGACCGTCTGTCTGCTTTGCCTGGCGGGAAATACATAGCGCCGTTTTGGTACACAGACTGACGGCAAGCTGCTTCATATGCCGCGCGCGGTCGGGCGGATGGCTCGCCGGTCGCACGCCGGCGGGATCGTACGTAACCGATCTCACCCGGACGATGGCTTAAGGGATTAAGGCTTCAATGGAAATCTTTGGCGTTCCGCTACCGGCGATGCTGAGCCAGTTGCTGCTGGGGCTCGTGAACGGCTCGTTCTACGCGATTCTGAGCCTGGGTCTGGCGGTGATCTTCGGCTTGCTTAACGTGATCAATTTCGCGCACGGCGCGTTGTTCATGCTCGGCGCGATGCTCGCGTGGATGGGCCTGTCGTATTTCGGCCTGCCGTACTGGGTGATGCTGGTGCTCGCGCCGCTGATTGTCGGCGTGTTCGGCATCGTGATCGAACGCTCGATGCTGCGCTGGCTGTACAAGCTCGATCATCTATATGGGCTGCTGCTCACTTTCGGGCTTACGTTGGTTGTCGAAGGCGTGTTCCGGTCGATCTATGGTTCATCCGGCCAGCCATACGACGTGCCGTCGGCGCTCTCCGGCGCAACCGATCTCGGCTTCATGTTCCTGCCGAACTATCGCGCGTGGGTGGTGGTGGCGTCGCTCGTGGTCTGCTTCGCCACGTGGTTCGTGATCGAGAAGACGCGCCTCGGCGCTTACTTGCGCGCGGGCACCGAGAACCCGAAGCTGGTCGAGGCGTTCGGTGTCAACGTGCCGTTGATGATCACGCTCACCTATGGCTTCGGCGTCGCGCTGGCTGCGTTCGCCGGCGTGCTTGCCGCGCCGGTGATTCAGGTCTCGCCGTTGATGGGCCAGCCGATGATCATCACCGTGTTCGCGGTGGTCGTAATCGGCGGCATGGGTTCGATCATGGGCTCGATCCTGACCGGCCTGCTGCTTGGCGTGATCGAAGGGCTGACGCGTGTGTTTTACCCGGAAGCGTCGGCGACCGTCGTCTTCGTGATCATGGCGCTCGTGTTGCTGGTGCGCCCGGCGGGTCTCTTCGGCAAGGAAAAATGATGCAGAGAAAAGTGCTTTACGGTCTGCTGCTGATCGCGCTTCTCGCGGTGCCCGTGCTCGGCATCTATCCGCTCTTCGTCATGAAGGTGCTGTGCTTCGCGTTGTTCGCGGCGGCCTTCAATCTGCTGATTGGCTACACGGGTCTGCTCTCGTTCGGTCACGCAATGTTTCTCGCCTCGGCCGGTTACGTCACCGGTTATGCGATGCAGACGCTTGGCTTCTCTCCGGAGCTCGGCGTGGTGGCCGGCACCGCCACGGCAACGTTGCTTGGGCTGGTGGTCGGGCTGTTCGCGATCCGCCGGCAGGGCATCTACTTTGCAATGGTGACGCTGGCGCTCGCGCAGATGGTCTACTTCGTGTTCCTGCAGGCGCCGTTCACGCACGGCGAGGACGGCCTGCAAGGCGTGCCGCGCGGCAAGCTGTTCGGCTTGCTGGATCTCTCGTCGGACGTGACGCTGTACTTTGTCGTGCTGGCCGTGATGGTGCTGGCATTCCTGCTGATCGTGCGGATCGTGCACTCGCCGTTCGGGCAGGTGCTGGTAGCGATCAAGGAGAACGAGCCGCGTGCCGTGTCGCTCGGTTACGATACCGATCGCTTCAAACTGCTGGCGTTCATTCTGTCCGCTGGGATCGCCGGTTTGGCGGGCTCGCTCAAGGTACTGGTGCAGGGCTTCGAGACGCTGAGCGACGCGTACTGGACCATGTCGGGTCTCGTGATCCTGATGACGCTCGTCGGCGGCATGGGGACGCTGTTCGGGCCGCTGCTCGGCGCGGCGCTGATCGTTGCGCTCGAAGACCGGCTCGGCGATATCGGCACGGCCCTGGCATCGTCGACGGGCGTCGAATGGTTCCGCTCGCTGGGCGAATCCGTGACCATCGTGACAGGCGTAATTTTCATTGCCTGCGTGCTGGCGTTCCGGCGCGGTATTGTCGGTGAGATCATCGCGAGAGTGCGGCCATTGCGGGCCTGAAACGGCACTGGAGCGGCACTGAATTTTAAATTGCTTTGGCATCCGATATAATTCGGCGCTCGTGAAGTCGGCCAGACTGGATCTTGCGTTGCGCGCGGGTCGGGCTCGCGCTAAATCGGCACAAAACGTGCCCCACATTTGTGCCGCAGTGCACCACTAGGGTAATTGCTAGTTGTAAGGGGGAGGGTGCTCGTTTAATCTTCATGCAGTTCTGATGCACCACGAATTTTGCAGGTGGAGAACGAGGAGACAATGAGGCACTCAGTGCCCAGACGAAAGCGCTGTTGGATTGATATCCAACAGCGCTTTTTATTTGTGCTTTTCGTTATTCGCCATTCAATTCCTCCGCTAATTCGGTGCCCCTTTTTTGTTCGCCGAGCCACCCCGAATTTCATCTGCCATTACCCTGCAAAATGCTTGCAGCACGGGGCTTTCGTCCGCTAAACTTGCCATTCACCGACCGATCGGTCGGTGAATTGAATCTGCGGATTTAAATTCAAATGAATAACGCGGTAGATAGAGGAGCGGGATGAAGTCGGCATTGCGTTGGATGAGCGCGGCACTAGTCGCCACCGGGGTATCCGCGGCATGGAGTGGCCACGCATTCGCGGACGTGAAAATCGGCGTCACGGTGTCGGCAACGGGGCCGGCTGCGTCGCTCGGTATTCCGGAAAAGAACACGATCGCGCTGCTGCCTAAAGAAGTGGCAGGGCAGAAAATCGACTACATCGTACTCGACGACGCCACGGATTCGACCCAGGCCGTCAAGAACGCGCGCAAGCTCACCAGCGAAGATCATGTGGATGCGTTGATCGGCTCGACCGTCGTGCCGAACTCGCTGGCCATGATCGACGTCGCCGCCGAAAGCACCACACCGATGATCTCCATGGCCGCCGCGGCGAGCATCGTTGAACCGATGGATGCGAAGCGCGCGTGGGTCTTCAAGACGCCGCAAAACGACATTCTGATGGCCACCGCGATCGCGCAGCATATGTCGAATCACGGTGTGAAGACGGTCGGCTTTGTCGGCTTTGCAGATGCGTACGGCGAGAGCTGGTTCAAGGAATTCGGCAAGGCTGCCGATCTCGCGAAGATCAAGATCGTCGCGAACGAACGCTTTGCGCGCAACGATGCTTCGGTGACCGGCCAGGTGCTGAAGATCATGTCGCAGAACCCGGATGCGGTGCTGATCGCCGGCGCGGGCACACCGGCCGCGTTGCCGCAGAAAACCCTCAAGGAACGCGGCTACAAGGGCAAGTACTATCAGACGCACGGCGTCGCCAATAACGACTTCCTGCGCGTGTGCGGCAAGGATTGCGAAGGCACCTATCTGCCGGCTGGTCCGCTGCTGGTTGCTGATCAGTTGCCCGATTCGAACCCGGTGAAGAAGACTGCGCTCGCGTACAAGCATGCGTATGAAGCTGCGTACGGCGCCGGTTCGGTGTCGACATTCGGCGGTCACGCATGGGATGCAGGCTTGCTGTTGCAACGCGCGATCCCGCTTGCGCTGAAGAAAGGTCAGCCGGGCACGCCTGCGTTCCGCGAAGCGCTGCGTGCGGCACTCGAAAACACGAAAGACATGCCTGCTTCCCACGGCATCTTCAACATGAGCGTGAACGACCACGCTGGTCTTGACCAGCGGGCGCGTGTGATGGTGGAGATCGCTGGCGGCAAGTGGAAGCTGTCCGGCGACTGAGCGAAGGCGAAGCGATACGGAACCTACTCAAAAGGACGCGTGCAGTTGACGCGTCTTTTTTATTGCCCGCATTTGATGAGTGGCGGTGCTTGAAGTGTGTTGGACAAGCGAAGGATCGGAGATGAAAACGTGGTCGAAGCGCGGCCTAAGCGGCTCGTTTCAGGACAAACCCGCATTCGGGCGACAGTCTATTGACCGTGAATGATGCAGAACGCAATACTACTAACATGTTAGTGTTTCGGGCATTGGAAATCGCAACAGTGGTTCGCAGCAGGGGAGTGGCACCAGAGCGGCGACGGCATTGATATTGAGCAGGGAAAACCATGCTTGGCATGCCAGAACCCTATAACTAGATTCAGACACCCGGCCCGTGCGCCGGATTACAGATACGCGCTTCAAAGCGTTTGGAGACTTGCATGAAAAAGACAAAGCAGTGGGTACGCACCGGTATCGCGATGGCGTTGATGTGCGGCGCGGGCGCTGCCTTCGCGCAGGTGAAAATCGGCGTCACGCTGTCCACCACGGGACCGGCCGCGTCGCTCGGGATTCCTGAGAAGAACACGATCGCGCTGCTGCCGAAAGAGATCGGCGGCAAGACGGTGCAATACATCATCCTCGACGATGGATCGGACACCGGCAAGGCCGTGCAGAACACGCGCAAGCTGATCGACGAAGACCACGTCGACGCCATCGTCGGTTCGACCGTCACGCCGAATTCGCTGGCGATGCTCGACGCAGCGTCCGAAGGCAAGACGCCGATGATCTCGCTGGCGGCATCGGCCGCGATCATCTCGCCGATGGACGCCAAGCGCACATGGGCCTTCAAACCGCCGCAAAACGACAGCCTGATGGCTGACGCGATCGCCGACTACATGGAGCGTCACGGCGTGAAGACGGTCGGCTTCATCGGCTTTGCTGATGCGTACGGCGACGGCTGGAACAACGTCTTCACTGCGGCGGCCGCGGCACATCATCTGAAGATCGTCTCCAATGAACGCTTTAACCGCACCGATGCCTCGGTGACCGGCCAGGTGCTGAAGACGATGGGCGCGAACCCGGATGCGGTGCTGATCGCGGGCGCGGGTACGCCGTCGGCGCTGCCGGCCAAGACGCTCAAGGAGCGCGGCTACAAGGGCAAGGTCTACCAGACGCATGGCGTCGCCAACAACGACTTCCTGCGCGTGTGCGGCAAGGATTGCGAAGGCGAACTCCTGCCGGCCGGTCCGATCCTCGTGGCGGATCAACTGCCGGAATCGAATCCGGTGAAGAAGTCGTCTGAAGCCTACAAGGATGCGTATGAGAAAGCGTATGGCGCGGGCTCGGTGGCGACCTTCGGCGGTCATGCATGGGACGCCGGCCAGATGCTGCAAGCTGCGATTCCGGTCGCGTTGAAGACCGCTCAGCCGGGCACCGAAGCATTCCGTATGGCACTGCGTGGTGCACTGGAAAACATCAAGGAACTGCCGGTCTCGCACGGCATCATGAACACCACGACGACCGACCACAACGGCCTCGACAAGCGTGCACGCGTGATCGTGCAGATCGTCGACGGCAAGTGGAAGCTGCTGAACGACTAACAACAAAAACGATACGCGCCTCTCGCGCAACATGCGGCGCAAGACGCCGCATTGCCATTCTGTTCGATGACAATGGCAACGACCGCTGCGCCGTATTCCGGCGCGGCGGTCGCTTTTTCAGGCATCGCTGGTGAGTGGCCGGCCGCGGGTTCTGCCGCCACGACTGTTCCCGGTTTTGACTTCGACGCTTCAGGACGAGGAAGTATGGATCTATCAATTGCGGCGATCCTCGCGCAGGACGGCATCACCACCGGCGCGATCTACGCGCTGCTCGCGCTTGCGCTAGTGCTGGTGTTCTCCGTGACGCGGGTGATCTTTATCCCGCAGGGCGAGTTTGTTTCGTACGGCGCGCTGACGCTCGCCGCACTGCAGACACAAAAATTTCCAGCGACGTGCTGGTTGTTGATGGCGATGGGCGCGGCATGCTTTGTCGTCGAGATAGCGGGGCTGGTGCGGCATCCCGAAAGACGCCGGCATGCGGCGCGCACGCTGGTGATGCTGGTCGGCAAATATCTGCTGTTTCCGATTGCGGTGTACGCGCTTACGCAAGGTGTTTTCCTGCATCCGCTGCCGATGATCGCGCAGATCGCGCTGACGCTGCTGATCGTGATTCCGATGGGGCCGTTCGTCTACCGGCTCGCGTACGAGCCGATCGCGGAGGCGACCACGCTGTTGCTGTTGATCGTCGCGGTGGCGGTGCACTTTGCGATGGTCGGCCTCGGGCTCGTGATGTTCGGTGCGGAAGGCTCGCGCACCACGGCGTTCTCCGATGCGACCTTCAACCTCGGCACGCTGTCGATTTCCGGGCAAAGCCTGTGGGTGGTCGGCACGGCGGTGGTGCTGATCGGCGGGCTGTACCTGTACTTCGATCGCTCGATCTCCGGCAAGGCTTTGCGCGCGACGTCCGTGAACCGGCTCGGCGCGCGGCTCGTCGGCATCGGCACGACGCAAGCGGGGCGCCTCGCGTTCACGCTCGCGGCGGGCCTCGGTGCGCTGTGCGGCATCCTTGTCGCACCCCTGACCACCATCTACTACGACTCGGGCTTCCTGATCGGTTTGAAGGGCTTTGTGGGCGCGATTATCGGCGGCCTGGTCAGCTATCCGCTGGCAGCCGCGGGTTCGATCCTCGTCGGTCTTCTGGAGTCGTATTCGTCGTTCTGGGCGAGCGCCTATAAGGAAGTGATCGTATTCACGCTGATCATTCCGGTGCTGTTGTGGCGGAGTCTGGCCAGTCCGCACTCGGAAGAGGAAGAGGAGTGACACGATGAAACGGATCATGCAAAACAAGTTCTTCTGGTTGTTCCTCGTTGTGCTGTTCGCGTTGCCGGTTCTGCCACATCCGATTCATGTGCCCGAGTACTGGGTGACGCTGCTCAACTACATCGGCCTGTATTCGATCGTCGCGATCGGTCTCGTGCTGCTGACGGGGATCGGTGGGATGACGAGCTTCGGGCAGGCGGCGTTCGTCGGCATCGGCGCGTATGCGACCGCGTATCTGACGACGGCGTACGGCGTGTCGCCATGGCTCGCGCTGATCGCGGGCGTGGTGGTGACGGCGCTGATTGCGCTGATGCTTGGGCTCGTGACGATGCGGCTATCGGGCCACTTTCTGCCGCTCGGCACGATCGCGTGGGGGCTCGCGCTGTTCTATCTGTTCGGCAACCTGGAGATGCTCGGCAAGTACGACGGCATCAATGGGATTCCGGTGCTGAATGTTTTTGGTATCAATCTGGAGTCCGGCCGCCATATCTATTACCTGATCTGGGTGGTGGTGCTCGGCGCGGTGATTTCTGTTCAAAATCTGCTTAATAGCCGGCCAGGGCGGGCGATCCGCGCCTTGCGCGGCGGCGGCATGATGGCCGAAGCGATGGGCGTCAACACGGGCTGGATGCGTGTGGTGATCTTTGTCTATGCCGCGGTGTTGGCGTCGATTTCAGGGTTCCTGTATGCGCACCTGCAACGTGCGGTGAATCCCACGCCGTTTGGTCTGAACCACGGCATCGAGTTTCTGTTCATGGCGGTGGTGGGGGGCGTGTCGCATGTCTGGGGCGCTGTGCTCGGTGCGGCGATCCTGACCGTGTTGCAGGATTATCTGCAAACGCTGTTGCCGAAGCTGCTCGGCGAGAACGGCAACTTCGAAGTGATCGTGTTCGGCATTCTGATGGTGCTGTTGCTGCAATACGCTCGGCAGGGTGTCTGGCCGTTTGTCGCGCGATTTTTCCCGAAGGGACCGCGCGCGCACCTGTCGGATCATGCGGAGCCGTTGCCGCAACGCAGCAAGCCGGACGCAGGTGAAGATCTGCTGACGGTGAATAAGGCGCGCAAGCAGTTCGGCGGGTTGGTCGCGGTGAACGATGTCAGCTTCGAGGTGAAAGCAGGACAGATCATCGGTTTGATCGGCCCGAACGGCGCCGGCAAATCGACCACCTTCAATCTGGTGACGGGCGTGCTGCAGGCGACGAGCGGCGAAATCACCTTTCGCGGCGAGCGTATCGACTCACTGAGTTCACGTGAAATCGTCAAGCGCGGCATTGGCCGAACGTTCCAGCACGTCAAGCTGCTACCGGGGATGACGGTCTTGGAGAACGTTGCAATCGGCGCGCATCTGCGCGGCCAGGCTGGCGTCTGGCGCAGCGTCGCGCGCCTGAACGGTGCGGAAGAAGCGCGCTTGATGGCTGAAGCGGCTCGCCAGATTCGTCGCGTCGGACTCGAACAGCATATGTATGACGAGGCGGGTAGCCTGGCGCTAGGACAACAGCGGATTCTCGAAATTGCTCGCGCGCTGTGCTGTGACCCGACCCTGCTACTGCTCGACGAACCTGCCGCCGGCCTGCGGTACCAGGAAAAACTGCAATTGGCAGACTTGCTGCGCCGCCTCAAAGCCGAAGGCATGAGCGTGCTGCTGGTCGAACACGATATGGATTTCGTGATGAATCTCACCGATCGACTGGTGGTGATGGAGTTCGGCACGCGTATCGCCGAAGGCTTGCCGCAAGATGTCCAGCAGGACCCGGCTGTGCTCGAAGCGTATCTGGGCGGGGTGGAGTAATGGAGAACACGATGAATGATGCTGCGCCGATTCTCGACGTGAACGGTTTGTCGGTCCGCTATGGCAAGGTCGAAGCGCTGCACGGCGCGGCAATCAGGGTGCGGCCCGGTCAGATCGTCTCGGTGATTGGTCCGAACGGCGCGGGCAAGTCCACGTTGCTGAACGCGATCATGGGCGCATTGCCGACGACGGGCCATGCGAAGGGCTCGGTCCTCTATCAGGGTGAAGACGTCAGCGCGGTTCCGGTTGAAAAGCGGGTCGCGCGCGGCATGTGCCTGGTGCCGGAAAAGCGCGAGCTGTTTGCGTCGATGACTGTTGAAGACAACCTCGTCCTCGGTGCGTATCGGCGCAAACGGGCAGGAGAGCGCAACTTTCTCGATCAGCTCGAGCCGGTCTTTACGCTTTTTCCTCGCTTGAAAGAGCGACGGAAGCAGGCGGCCGGGACGTTGTCCGGTGGCGAACGGCAGATGCTTGCGGTGGGCCGTGCTTTGATGGGCAAGCCCGATCTGTTGATGCTCGACGAGCCGAGCCTGGGTCTCGCGCCGCTGATCGTGAAAGAAATTTTCCACATTATTAGTGCGCTGCGGCAGACGGGTGTGGCGACGCTGCTGATCGAGCAAAACGCACGCGCTGCGCTGCAGATCTCCGACTACGGCTATGTGCTTGAAACCGGAGAGTTGGCGCTGGAAGGGCCGGCCGCGGATCTGGCGCAGAATCCGCGCGTGATCGAGACGTATCTGGGGTTGGCCAAGAAAGTGGCTTAGTTCTCCATTTTCGTTCTGATCGCTGCGCTTCAAAGCGGTGTGTTTCACGTGAAACACACCGCTTTTTTCTTGTCTGAGCATTCGGTCGAAATTCGGGCCTAAACCGAACCCGTTATAATTCGCCCATACATTTTCCTTTGAAAGGCTCACGCGACGATCTGGCGTGAGATCCGCGATGCTTTTTCCCACAGAATTTGACGTAATCGTCGTCGGCGGCGGTCATGCGGGCACTGAGGCCGCCTTGGCCTCGGCACGCATGGGCAATACCACCCTCCTACTGACGCATAACATCGAAACCCTCGGTCAGATGAGCTGCAACCCGTCCATCGGCGGGATTGGTAAAGGCCATCTGGTGAAGGAGGTCGATGCGCTCGGCGGTGCGATGGCGGCCGCGACGGACGAGGGCGGGATCCAGTTCCGCATCCTCAATTCGTCGAAGGGGCCTGCCGTTCGCGCGACGCGTGCGCAGGCGGACCGTCTGCTGTACAAGCAGGCGATCCGGCATCGGCTGGAGAATCAGCCGAATCTGTGGCTGTTCCAGCAAGCGGTCGACGATCTGATGGTGGAAGGGGATCGTGTGGTCGGTGCGGTAACGCAGGTGGGAATTCGTTTTCGCTCACGCGCAGTCGTGCTGACGGCCGGGACGTTCCTCGACGGCAAGATTCACGTGGGTTTGAACAACTACACCGGCGGCCGTGCTGGCGATCCGGCAGCGGTGTCGCTGTCCGGTCGTCTAAAGGAGCTGAAGCTGCCGCAAGGCCGCCTGAAGACCGGGACGCCGCCGCGCATCGACGGTCGGACGATTGACTTTTCGAAGCTCGAAGAACAGCCGGGCGATCTGGATCCGGTGCCGGTTTTCTCGTTCCTAGGCCGCGTCGAGCAGCATCCGCGCCAGGTGCCGTGCTGGGTCACTCATACGAATGAGCGCACGCACGACATCATCCGCGGTGGTCTAGACCGTTCTCCGATGTACACCGGCGTGATCGAAGGGGTGGGGCCGCGGTACTGCCCGTCGATCGAGGACAAGATTCACCGTTTCGCATCGAAGGAGTCGCATCAGATCTTCCTCGAACCTGAGGGGCTGACGACGAACGAGTTCTATCCCAACGGGATTTCCACCAGTCTGCCGTTCGACGTGCAGTTGGAACTCGTGCGTTCGATGCGTGGTCTGGAGCACGCGCATATCCTGCGGCCGGGCTATGCGATCGAATACGACTACTTCGATCCGCGTGGGTTGAAGGCATCGCTCGAAACCAAGGTGATCAATGGGCTGTTCTTTGCGGGCCAGATCAATGGCACGACTGGCTATGAAGAAGCGGCTGCGCAAGGCTTGCTGGCGGGGATCAACGCCGGCTTGCACGTGCAGGGCAAGGATGCATGGTGCCCGCGCCGCGATCAGGCCTACCTGGGTGTTCTGGTCGATGATCTGGTGACGCAAGGGGTGTCCGAGCCGTATCGCATGTTCACGAGTCGAGCCGAATACCGTCTGAGTCTGCGCGAAGACAACGCCGATATGCGTCTAACGGAGATTGGCCGCGAACTCGGAGTAGTCGATGACGTCCGTTGGGACGCATTCAGCCGCAAACGTGATGCTGTTTCACGTGAAACAGAGCGCCTTCGTACGACGTGGGTCAATCCTAAGACGTTACCGGCTGAAGAAGCGACCGCATTGCTCGGCAAACCGATCGACCATGAATACAGTTTGGCCGATCTGCTGCGCCGCCCGGGCGTGACTTACGACGGTGTCTGCGGTTTGCGCGAGGGTGCATGTGCTGCGCGTGAGACGCTGGCTGAAGACGACGTTCTGCTCGCCCAGATCAAGGAGCAGATCGAGATCGGCATCAAGTATCAAGGCTACATCGACCGCCAGGCCGATGAGATCGAGCGGAATGAATCGCACGAAAGCACGCGTTTGCCTGAGGGGTTGGACTACGCCGAGGTAAGGGGACTGTCGTTTGAAGCGCGTCAGAAGCTGACGCAATTCCGCCCTGAAACCATTGGCCAGGCGTCGCGTATCTCCGGCATTACACCGGCGGCGATCTCCTTGCTGATGGTCCACCTCAAGCGTGGCTTGGGACGCCGTTCGACGAAACCCGCCGAGCCCGGCACCGACAACACGCCGGTGGTGCAATGACGGTGGGTCAGAAGGGAAGCACTAGTGAGGCATTGGCGCCGCTGTTAGCGGACGGCGTCCGAGAGCTCGGCCTCGATCTCAGCGACGCGCAGCTCGGCAAACTGCTCGACTACGTTGCGCTGCTGTCCAAATGGAATGCCGTCTACAACCTGACGGCGATTCGCGATCCGCGGCAGATGCTTATCCAGCACATCCTGGATTCGCTTTCGATCGTGCCGCATCTCGCTACGCGCGGTGCGTCTTCGGTGCTGGACGTGGGCTCCGGTGGCGGCTTGCCTGGCATCGTGCTGGCCATCGTCCTGCCTGAGTGGACCGTCACCGTGAACGACATCGTGCACAAGAAGACGGCTTTTCAGGCCCAAGCCAAAGCGGAGCTCGGCCTTGCGAATCTGTCGGTTGTCACGGGCCGGGTCGAGACTTTGCGGTCGGGCGCCGAAGTACCGGCAAAGTTCGACGTAATCGTGTCGCGCGCATTCGCAGAGCTCGCGGATTTCGTTACACTGGCCCGTCATCTCGTTGCGGAGCAGGGTGCGATCTGGGCGATGAAGGGTGTGCGTCCGGATGGTGAAATCGAGCGCCTGCCAGCGGGTGCCCAGGTGGAACAGATCATCCGGCTGAATGTGCCGTCGCTCGACGCTGAGCGGCATCTGATCAAGGTGCGGGTGGACGAGGGCCGCTGAGGGCCGCCTCCAGTAGGTGCCAGGTACGCACCGCATACCACGAGCGCTTTCTACTTTATTCAAGCAGCAAAAGGGACACACCAACGATGGCAAAAATCTTCTGCGTTGCGAACCAGAAGGGCGGCGTCGGCAAGACGACGACGGCAGTCAATCTGGCCGCGAGCTTGGCAGCGCAGGGACAGCGAGTCCTTCTCATCGATCTGGACCCGCAGGGCAACGCCACGATGGGCAGCGGTGTCGACAAGGCTGCGTGTGCGAATACCGTCTACGAAGTGCTTGTGGACGGCGTATCCGTGGCGGATGCGCGAGTGCGCCCGGAAGCCGTCGGCTACGACGTGGTGCCCGCGAACCGTGAACTGGCGGGTGCCGAAGTCGAACTGGTCAGCGTCCAGCATCGCGAGCGTCAACTGAAAGTCGCCTTGGCGGAGGTCGAAAGCGAATATGAATTCGTGCTGATCGACTGCCCGCCGGCTTTGTCGCTGCTGACGCTCAATGGTCTGTGCGCCGCCCATGGCGTAGTGATCCCGATGCAATGCGAGTACTTCGCGCTTGAGGGGCTGTCCGACCTTGTCAACACGATCAAGCAGGTGCACGCGAACCTGAATCGCGACCTGAAGGTGATCGGCCTGCTGCGCGTGATGTTCGATCCGCGCATCACCTTGCAACAGCAAGTTTCAGATCAACTGAAAGAGCACTTTGGCGACAAGGTGTTCGATGTGGTGATTCCGCGCAATGTGCGCCTTGCCGAGGCGCCTAGCTATGGGTTGCCGGGCGTCGTGTTCGATAAGGCCTCGCGCGGTGCGCAGGCGTATGTGCAGTTCGGTGCAGAGATGATTGAGCGGGTGCGCACATTGAATGACGCGCCCCAGGCGTCCTAAGCGGATCGAGGAAGCACGATGAACGCAGTAGCAAGAAAGAAAGGGTTGGGCCGGGGTCTGGAAGCACTGCTGGGTGGCAGTGCGGATATTACCGAGGCCGTCGTGATCGAGGGTGCGCCGAACGTGCTGCCGCTCAGTAAGCTGCAGGCCGGCAAGTACCAGCCGCGCACGCGCATGGACGAAGGCGCGTTGCAGGAATTGGCCGCCAGCATCCGTGCTCAGGGGCTCATGCAGCCTATCCTGGTGCGGCCGGTATCGGCGGATAGGTACGAGATCATCGCCGGCGAGCGGCGCTTCCGCGCGGCACGCATCGCCGGTCTGAATGAGGTGCCGGTGCTGGTGAGGGACGTGCCGGACCAGGCCGCCGCTGCGATGGCGTTGATTGAGAATATTCAGCGCGAAGATCTGAATCCGCTGGAAGAAGCGCAGGGTATTCAGCGCTTGCTCGACGAGTTCAATTTCACGCACGAACAGGCGGCCGAATCGGTTGGTCGTTCGCGCAGTGCTGTATCGAACTTGCTGCGTTTGCTGAATCTGGCGTCGCCGGTGCAGACGATGCTGCTGGCCGGTGACCTCGACATGGGGCATGCGCGCGCGCTGCTGGCCGTCGATGCCGCGACGCAGATCACGTTGGCCAACCAGGTCGTCAACAAGCGTATGTCGGTACGCGAAACCGAAAAACTGGTGACGACGACGACCAAGGTTGCGCCTGCGGTCAAAGCGCGAGCGAATCAGGACGGCGGCCGCGATACGCGACGGCTTGAGGAGGAATTGTCCGATCTGCTCGCCGCAACGGTTAAGATCAAGCTCGGCCGACGCGGCCGTGGTCAGGTGCTGGTGGACTTCGGCGATCTGGACGCGTTAGAAGGGATTCTCGTCCGGTTGCGTGGTAACGCTACGGCCTGATCGTGGCGGGTTGATTGTTGAGGGATGTTGAGCATGCTTGCGGGCTGGCTGGGGGTGGTTGTCGGTTCTCGCCTCTCGCTCGCAAGCCGTTTGGCGCGCCTGGTGTGTTTTTCGGCGGTAGCGGTGGGGCAGCGGTCGTATCCGCCGCAAACATGGCTCGTTTGATGGTCTCCCTGTTCGACCGATAGCCCATGTGGATATCAGTTGGATACCTAACTATATGTCGCGTGTAATAATAAGGATTGCGATGTATCAGCTTCTGCGGATATTTCCGTGGTGACGCAGACGAGGCCGGGTTGTGCGGTGAGTTGAGCTGCTCGTGCAGGCTTGGCCTTACTGCTGCGATGTTGCAACGGGTTCCGCATGCTCCGTCCTTTCACGTGCCCGGATTCGGCAGCGGGTGTTAGGTGCCAACGCGGGGATTGTTAAGGTGCGAGGGCAGGGCGGGATCGGCATGAAGTGGCAGGCGCCTGACTGCACGTTGCGTCGACCGTCAGGACCGAGGGTGGCCTCCGGTGATGTTTGGTCACCATAGGAAGGACCACGGCCTGCAGTCGCCGTTGCGCTTCTACCCGGCGCCGTCCTTCATGTCTACCAAAGGTGGTAAAAAACATCGTCTGTTGCATTTTTGAGACGTCCGTAGCAGCGTCGAAACGACACATCCACGCGCTTCAAGCGACCTGATTCATCGCGCATGTTTTGCCATCCCCCGACCGCCTTACATTTGCCGTGTACACACCGCCCGAGATCGCGGTCCCGCATCGTGGCGGCCGTTTTCATGCTGGTTATTGAACGGCCTAAAGTCTTGAATTGCCTGCAACTATCGCTTACAATCGCCCGGATTTAATTGCACGGCAACCCCGTAAGCGCAGCGTAAGCTCGCGGGCTGGAACAAGACTTTCGGAACACTGCGATGGCGGTTAAAACGTCGAATCAAGCGCCGAAGAATGGGCGTGACGACCACCGCGCTGAACGCACCGTTTCCGATGCGTCCACCGGTCAGCACGTTACAACTGACGATGCGTGGGATGTCGAGCAACAAGATAACAATATCGTTCCGCTCACGCGGGTCGAGGCCGAAAAGCTGTTTGGCCCGAATGTGAGTCGTCCATCGCGCGTCACGCCTTTCAAGGTCGTGGTGGCGCAAATGGTTTTGTCCCTGGGTGCTACGCTGGTGTGGTGGCTGTTCTACAAGCCGCCGGGCGCTGCTGCGCTGTCCGCGTTCCTGGGGGGAGCGATTTGCTGGGTGCCGAGCGCGTTGTTCGCGGCACGTCTTAGAACGCTGAGCGGCGCCGAAACAGCGATGAGCTGGATGATCGGCGAAGCGCTCAAGATGGGGACAACGATCGCGATGTTTGTAGCCATCGCCTTCTGGTATCACGACGTACGCTGGGTGCCGCTGCTCGTGACTTACCTCATCGCGCTCAAGACCTACTGGATCGCCCTCGCGTGGCGCTAAGGTAGGAGCAGAGAGTAGCAACACAAAATTCAGGCTGGCGCGCAGCGCTGGCGTAAGGAGTGCGGATATGACACGATCCGCACCCGGCGTGTTCCCGCAATACAGAATTGCGGCGGGAACGGCCTAAGACGATTTTCGACAATTTGGGTGGCATTAACGATATGGCAGCTAGCGAAGGCACGCGCGCTCTGGATCCGTCCGAGTACATCGCGCACCACTTGCAGAACTTTTCCACCGCGCACCAGACGTCGATTTTCGACATTCACGTGTGGAATCTGGACACCCTTTTCTGGTCGATCGTTTGCGGTCTGGCCACGATCGCCATCCTGCATCTGGCGGCTCGCAAGGCGACGTCCGGCGTGCCGGGTCGTTTCCAGTGCGCGATCGAAATGCTGGTCGAGATGGTCGAAGATCAATCGAAGTCGATGATCCACGGCACGCGTACCTTCATTGCACCGCTGGCACTGACCGTGTTCGTCTGGGTCGCGTTGATGAACTCGCTCGACTTCATCCCCGTCGATCTGCCGGGCCGCGTAATCGGCTGGCTGGGTTTGTCGGAAGCCATCCCCCACCATCGCATCGTGCCGACGGCCGACCTGAACGGTACGCTCGGTATCGCACTCGGCGTGTTCGCGCTGATGATTTACTACAACTTCAAGATCAAGGGCGCAGGCGGCTTCGTGCATGAACTGCTGTCGGCTCCGTTCGGCGCGCATCCGCTGCTGTGGATCCCGAACCTTGCATTGAACATCATCGAGTTCGTCGCAAAGACGGTTTCGCTCGGCATGCGGCTGTTCGGCAACATGTACGCGGGCGAGCTGTTGTTCCTGCTGATTGCTCTCCTCGGCAGCATGTGGGGTTTCGGCGCGGACGCGTCAGTGCTCGGCTTTATCGGCCACGTCATTGCAGGCACGGTCTGGGCGATCTTCCACATCCTGATCGTTCTGCTGCAAGCGTTCATTTTCATGATGCTGACGCTGGTGTACATCGGACAGGCACACGACAGCCACTAATCACGGCGTGTCGAACGACGAATTGTTTTAGTTTTGTTTTTATTAAATCCCAGTTCCAACCAGTTCTAAAAGACTTTTCACAAAGGAGTGATCATGCAAGCTTTCATCGCCAACATCCAGGGTCTGACCGCCATCGGTATCGGCATCATCATCGGCCTGGGTGCAATCGGCGCCTGTATCGGTATCGGCCTGATGGGTGGCAAGTACATCGAAGCATGTGCTCGTCAACCGGAACTGATGAACCCGCTGCAAACCAAGATGTTCCTGCTGGCTGGTCTGATCGATGCTGCGTTCCTGATTGGCGTTGGTGTGGCAATGCTGTTCGCGTTCGCGAACCCGCTGCTGTCGAAGCTGGCAGGCTGAGGTTCCTCGGAAGTTTGCGCCTGAGCTATAACTGGTAAAGGCGCAGGGCGGAACGGGCACTTGGGCGCTGATCGAATACAGAATCGATGAGCGCCTTGCCGTTTCACTTTCCGAACTAGCAACGTTTAAGGAAACACCGTGAATCTCAACGCAACCCTGTTTGCGCAAATGGTCGTGTTCCTGATCCTCGCGTGGTTCACGATGAAGTTCGTGTGGCCGCCGTTGATCAACGCCCTCGACGAGCGCTCAAAGAAGATTGCTGACGGTTTGTCTGCCGCTGAAAAGGGCAAGGCTGAACTCGAAGCCGCCCACAAGCGCGTCGACCAGGAACTGGCTCAGGCACGCAATGACGGTCAGCAACGTATTGCTGAGGCAGAAAAGCGCGCAGTGACAGTCGCCGACGAAATCAAGGCTCAAGCACAAGCTGAAGCCGCTCGCATCATCGCGCAAGCGAAGGCCGACGCGGAACAGCAAGTCGTGAAGGCCCGCGAAACGCTGCGCGGCGAAGTTGCCGCGCTGGCAGTGAAGGGCGCTGAACAGATCCTGAAGCGCGAAGTCGACCAGGCAGCTCACGCTGACCTGCTGAATCAACTGAAAGCCGAGCTCTGATCATGGCCGAACTTGCAACCATCGCCCGTCCGTACGCAGAAGCGCTGTTTGGCGTGGCCGAAGCTGGTGACATCGCCGCCTGGTCCACGCTCGTGCAGGAGCTGGCACAGGTTGCGCGTCTGCCCGAAGTGCTGTCGATCGCCTCGAGCCCGAAAGTGAGCCGCGCACAGGTCAGCGATCTGCTGCTGTCCGCGGTCAAGTCGCCGCTCAAGGACAATGCGCAAGCGAAGAATCTGGTGCAAATGCTGGTCGATAACCATCGTCTGCAATTGCTGCCGGAAATCGCCACGCAGTTCGAAGAGTTGAAGAACGCCCGCGAAGGGGCGGCAGATGTGCTGATCGTCAGCGCATTCCCGCTCGAAGGCGCGCAGTTGAACGAACTCGTCGCAGGTCTCGAACGCAAATTCAAGCGCAAGCTGAAGCCGACGGTCGAAGTCGACTCGTCGCTCATCGGCGGCGTGCGCGTGACGGTCGGCGACGAAGTGCTCGATACCTCGGTCCGCGCGCGGCTTGCCAGCATGCAGACGGCTCTGACGGCCTGAAGCGCCCAAGGCGCTGAAGCGGCTGGCACGCAACAGAATTGACTATCAGGAGCGAATAATGCAACTCAATCCCTCTGAGATCAGCGAGCTGATCAAGAGCAGGATCCAGGGCCTTGAAGCGAGCGCAGACGTTCGCAACCAGGGCACTGTGATCTCCGTGACCGACGGTATCGTGCGTATCCACGGCCTGTCGGAAGTGATGCAGGGCGAAATGCTCGAATTCCCGGGCAACACCTTCGGTCTCGCACTGAACCTCGAGCGCGACTCGGTCGGCGCCGTGATTCTGGGTGAGTACGAACATATTTCGGAAGGCGACATCGTCAAGACGACGGGCCGTATTCTCGAAGTGCCGGTGGGTCCGGAACTGCTCGGCCGCGTGGTCGATGCACTCGGCAACCCGATCGACGGCAAGGGCCCGATCAACGCGAAGAAAACCGACGCAATCGAAAAGATTGCTCCGGGCGTGATCTGGCGTAAGTCGGTTTCGGAGCCGGTTCAAACCGGTCTGAAGTCGATCGACGCGATGGTGCCGGTTGGCCGTGGCCAGCGTGAGCTGATCATCGGCGACCGCCAGTGCGGCAAGACCGCAGTCGCAGTCGACGCGATCATCAACCAGAAGGGCAAGAACCTCTTCTGTATCTACGTCGCGATCGGTCAGAAAGCTTCGTCGATCATGAACGTGGTCCGCAAGCTGGAAGAAACCGGCGCGCTGGAATACACGATCGTCGTGGCCGCTTCGGCTTCGGAATCGGCTGCGATGCAATACCTCGCACCGTACGCCGGCTGCACGATGGGCGAATACTTCCGCGACCGCGGTCAAGACGCCCTGATCGTTTATGACGATTTGACCAAGCAAGCTTGGGCATACCGTCAGATCTCGCTGCTGCTGCGCCGCCCGCCGGGCCGTGAAGCCTATCCGGGTGACGTGTTTTATCTGCACTCGCGTCTCCTGGAGCGTGCTGCTCGCGTCTCGGAAGAGTACGTCGAGAAGTTCACGAACGGCGAAGTGAAGGGCAAGAGCGGTTCGCTGACGGCACTGCCGGTCATTGAAACGCAAGCAGGCGACGTGACCGCATTCGTTCCGACGAACGTGATCTCGATTACCGACGGCCAGATCTTCCTGGAAACCGACCTTTTCAACGCAGGTATCCGCCCGGCAATTAACGCCGGTGTGTCGGTCTCGCGCGTGGGTGGTGCGGCTCAAACCAAGGTTGTGAAGAAGCTGTCGGGCGGTATCCGTACCGACCTGGCGCAGTACCGTGAACTCGCAGCGTTTGCGCAGTTCGCATCTGACCTCGACGAAGCAACCCGCAAGCAACTGGAGCGCGGCCGCCGCGTGACGGAACTGCTGAAGCAGCCGCAGTATCAGCCGCTGCAAGTGTGGGAACTGGCTGTCGCGCTGTTCGCTGCGAACAACGGTTACCTCGACGACCTCGAAGTCGCGCAAGTGCTGCCGTTCGAAAAGGGCCTGCGCGATTACCTGAAGTCGAAGCACGCAGACCTGATCAAGCGCATCGAAGACACCAAGGAACTCTCGAAGGACGACGAAGCCCTGCTGCACACGGCTCTCAAAGACTTCAAGAAGTCCGGCGCTTATTGATCCGCGAGTGACCCGCAAGGCATAAACGGACCTTGAAGCGGCGCGGGCCGCAGGCAACTGAACTCGCGCTGCTTCGATCGCTTTGCATGGGACCCGAGTAACCGCTAAAGCGCTGACTCGGGCCGACAAGGAGTAAGCAATGGCTGGAATGAAGGAAATTCGCGGCAAGATCAAGAGCGTGCAAAACACGCGCAAGATCACGAAAGCGATGGAGATGGTGGCCGCATCGAAGATGCGCCGCGCTCAGGAGCGCATGCGCGCTGCTCGCCCGTATGCCGACAAGGTCCGCGATATCGCTGCGCACATGAGCCGTGCGAACCCGGAGTATCGTCACCCGTTCATGGTGTCGAACGAAGGCGCGAAAACGGCCGGCATCATCCTCGTCACGACCGATAAAGGTTTGTGCGGTGGTATGAACACCAACGTGCTGCGTGCGTCGCTGCAGAAGTTCAAGGAACTGGAAGGCCAGGGCAAGACGATCGAAGCAACTGCGATCGGTACCAAGGGTCTGGGTTTCCTGAATCGTCTGCGCGCCAAGGTGGTGTCGAATGTCGTGCATCTGGGCGACACGCCGCATCTGGAAAAGTTGATCGGCGCGGTGAAGGTGCAGCTCGACCTGTACTCGGAAGGCAAGGTTTCGGCGGTGTACCTCGCGTACACGCGCTTCGTCAACACGATGAAGCAGGAGCCGGTGATCGAGCAACTGCTGCCGCTGTCGGCAGACCAGTTCGAGCGCAAGGACGAAGACGGCACGACGCCGAGCACGCAGTGGGACTACATCTACGAGCCGGATGCACAGGCAGTGGTGGACGAACTGCTGGTGCGTTATGTCGAAGCGCTGGTCTATCAGGCCGTCGCGGAAAACATGGCATCGGAGCAGTCGGCACGGATGGTCGCAATGAAGGCCGCTTCGGACAATGCGAAGACGGTCATCAACGAACTACAGCTCGTGTACAACAAGAGCCGTCAGGCCGCGATCACGAAAGAACTGTCGGAAATCGTCGGTGGCGCGGCGGCAGTCTGACCATAAAGGTCAGGTACGCCGCTTCGTGTGCGCCCTGTGAGGCGCACCCGGCTGGGCGCCCCCACCAAAACTGCGCCTTTGCGCGAGTGAAGAATTGAGTATCTAAAGGAAAAGCGATGAGTACTACTGCTTTGGTAGAAGGCAAGATCGTACAGTGCATCGGCGCGGTGATCGACGTGGAATTCCCGCGTGACCACATGCCGAAGATTTACGACGCGCTCATTCTCGAAGGTTCGGAACTGACCCTCGAAGTCCAGCAGCAGCTGGGCGACGGCGTCGTCCGCACCATCTGTCTGGGTGCATCGGACGGTCTGCGCCGTGGTACGACGGTGAAGAACACCGGCAAGCCGATCAGCGTGCCGGTTGGCAAGCCGACCCTCGGCCGGATCATGGATGTGCTGGGTCGCCCGATCGACGAAGCCGGCCCGATCAACTCGGACGTGGTTCGCGGTATTCACCAGAAGGCCCCGGCGTTCGACGAACTGTCGCCGTCGACGGAACTGCTCGAAACCGGCATCAAGGTTATCGACCTGATCTGCCCGTTCGCCAAGGGCGGTAAGGTTGGCCTGTTCGGTGGCGCCGGTGTGGGCAAGACCGTGAACATGATGGAACTGATCAACAACATCGCTAAGGAACACGGTGGTTACTCCGTGTTCGCCGGTGTTGGTGAGCGTACCCGCGAAGGGAACGACTTCTATCACGAAATGAAGGACTCGAACGTTCTCGACAAGGTCGCGCTGGTGTACGGCCAGATGAACGAGCCGCCGGGCAACCGTCTGCGCGTCGCGCTGACCGGTCTGACGATGGCTGAGCACTTCCGTGACGAAGGCCTCGACGTGCTGTTCTTCGTCGACAACATCTACCGTTTCACGCTGGCAGGCACGGAAGTGTCGGCACTGCTCGGCCGTATGCCGTCGGCAGTGGGCTATCAGCCGACGTTGGCTGAAGAAATGGGTAAGCTGCAAGAGCGTATTACGTCGACCAAGACCGGCTCGATCACGTCGGTTCAGGCCGTGTACGTCCCTGCGGATGACTTGACCGACCCGTCGCCGGCTACGACTTTCGGCCACTTGGACGCAACCGTCGTGTTGTCGCGTGACATCGCTTCGCTGGGTATCTACCCGGCAGTGGACCCGCTCGATTCGACCTCGCGTCAGATCGACCCGAACGTGATCGGCGAAGAGCACTACGCAATCACGCGCGGCGTGCAGCAAACGCTGCAGCGCTACAAGGAATTGCGCGACATTATCGCGATTCTGGGTATGGACGAACTGGCGCCGGAAGACAAGCTCGCCGTGGCGCGCGCTCGTAAGATCCAGCGTTTCCTGTCGCAGCCGTTCCACGTCGCTGAAGTGTTCACGGGTTCGCCGGGCAAGTACGTGCCGCTGAAGGAAACCATTCGTGGCTTCAAGATGATCGTTGAAGGCGAGTGCGACCACCTGCCGGAACAAGCGTTCTACATGGTCGGCACGATCGACGAAGCCTTCGAAAAGGCCAAGAAGATCCAGTAAAGGTCGGGTGTAACGAAGCGGGTGCCGCTCCGCGCTGAAATGCTACCTGCGGGGTAGTATTTCGCGGAAACGGCGCCTCTCACTACACTCAATCCAGCCTTGCATGGGACCCGAATAAGCGCCAAAGCGCTAACTCGGGTCGCCACAGGAGTCGATATGGCAACCATTAAAGTAGACGTCGTCAGCGCGGAAGAGCAGATCTTCTCGGGCCAGGCGAAGTTCGTCGCGCTGCCGGGCGAAGCAGGTGAACTCGGCATTTTGCCGGGCCACACGCCGCTCATCACGCGGATTCGTCCGGGTGCGGTGCGCATCGAAGCTGAAAACGGCGAAGAAGAGTTTGTGTTCGTCGCCGGCGGTATCCTCGAAATCCAGCCTGGCGCTGTGACGGTTCTCGCCGACACGGCGATCCGCGGCAAGGATCTCGACGAAGCCAAGGCCGAAGATGCACGCAAGCGCGCAGAAGAAGCGCTGCAGAACACGGGTTCGAACCTTGAATACGCTACCGCGCAAGCGGAACTGGCGTACGCGACGGCTCAGCTCGCTGCGATCCAGCGTCTGCGCAAGCTGCGCGGTCAGAACTAAGCACCACGTATCAGAGAGAAAGCAGCCTTCGTGGCTGCTTTTTTTTGACCTTCACTTGACGTTTACGGAAAGGTCAGCAAAATCGTGCATTCCGAGCGAACAATGAGCGGTTGCGGCGCCCCCAGCAGCAGTCGATGCGGTGCGGGTAAGACTTGATGCCGTACAGACACACGCCGGTGGCACAATCGATTTCAATTTCATTTCAATAGACTGGGCGAGCTTCCGCTCACGGAGACAACACCATGGCAACCCACCTGTCAGGCGAAGGCGCACTCATCGAACCCAAGGACAACCTGTCGTATGTTCGCGGGTCGACCGAGATCCCGTTGAGCGAAGCACCGGTAGGCCAGTTTCTGCGCGACACCGCGGCGCGTTTCCCTGAGCGCCTGGCCGTGGTGTTTCGTGAGCAAGGAATCAGCTGGACATGGAAGGAGTTCGCCGAAGAAATCGACGTGCTGGCGGCCGGTCTTCTCGCACTCGGCATCGTGAAGGGCGACCGCGTCGGCATCTGGTCGCCGAACCGGGTGGAATGGCTGCTTACGCAGTTCGCGACGGCACGCATCGGCGCCGTGCTCGTCAACATCAACCCGGCTTACCGGCTCGCCGAACTTGAGTACGCCTTGAACAAGGTGGGCTGCAAGGCGATCATTGCCGCAGAGCGTTTCAAGACATCGATGTACCTCGAGATGCTGCAGGAGCTCGCGCCGGAGCTGGCGACCCAGGCGCCGGGCGAACTGCACGCCGCACGCCTGCCCGATCTGCGCTACGTGATCCGCATGTGCGACACGGAAACGCCCGGCATGCTGACCTTCTCCGACGTGATCGAGCAGGGCCGCGCAACACTCGACGTCGCCAGGCTCGACGCCATCGGCGCGACGCTTTCCTCCCACGACCCGATCAACATTCAGTTCACCAGCGGTACGACCGGCAATCCGAAGGGCGCGACGCTGACCCACAGGAACGTCGTCAACAACGCGCGCTATATCGCGATGGCGATGCGCCTAACGGAGCAGGACGGCCTGTGCATTCCCGTCCCGCTCTATCACTGCTTCGGCATGGTGCTGGCGGTGCTGGCCTGCGTATCGGTCGGCGCGAATATGGTGTTTCCAGGTGAGGGCTTCGATCCAGCTGCCACCCTGGCGGCCGTCGCCGAAGAGCAGTGCACCGCGCTGCACGGGGTGCCGACCATGTTCATCGCCGAACTCGATCATCCGAATTTCGCCACTTATGACTTTTCGCGGCTGCGCACCGGAATCATGGCCGGTTCGCCGTGCCCGATCGAGACGATGAAGAAGGTCGTCTCGAAGATGCATCTGAACGAGATCACGATCGCATACGGCATGACGGAGACCAGCCCGGTGTCCTTCCAGAGTTCGACTACCGATCCGCTCGACAAACGCACCACGACGGTCGGGCGTATCCAGCCGCATCTGGAGGTGAAGATCGTCGACCCGCTCGGCGCGATCGTGCCGATCGGCGAGACGGGCGAACTGTGCACCAAAGGTTATTCAGTGATGCAGGGCTATTGGGGGGACGAAGCGAAGACGCGGGAAAGCATCGTCGACGGCTGGATGCATACCGGCGATCTGGCGACGCTCGATGCCGAAGGCTACTGCAACATCGTCGGCCGCCTGAAGGACATGCTGATTCGCGGCGGCGAAAACATCTACCCGCGCGAGATTGAGGAGTTTTTGTTCCGCCACCCGAAAATCCAAAGCGTGCAGGTCTTCGGCGTGCCCGACGCGAAGTACGGCGAGGAAGTGTGTGCGTGGATCGTATTGCGCTCAGGAGAGCAGGCCACAGCGGAGGAAATCCAGCAGTTCTGTCAGGGCCAGATCGCGCACTACAAGGTGCCGAAGTACATCCGCTTCGTCGACGAACTGCCGATGACGGTGACCGGCAAGGTGCAGAAATTCGTCATGCGCGAACGGATGATCAGTGAATTGAAGGTGCAGGAAGACAAGACGGCCTGATGGCCAAGCGGGTTCGGCGCCGCGCGAAGATTCGCGCGGCGCCGGCCGACATCTTGGGGAAAACCGTTTGCCATCGAATGAATCCGTGGGCCGCAAATTGACCCGCCCGGCAGCTCGCAAACGTTTGACCAGACGAAAAAAAAGCGGGCCTGGAGCCCGCTAAAAACCACACGCTACGGGGTTAGCGCGAGGAGACCAAAGATGGAACCAACTGAGACGACGACCCTGCGTCGACTACGGCCCCAGCAGGGATGCCCCTTCACAGGGCTTCGGCAAACGCCGACCGGCAAGTGCATCGTATCCGCTCACACCACGCACCCAGCCACATCCGTGTTGAAACCGTTGAGGGCATTGTGGGCGAATTAACCTACGAGCGCGGTAACAAAGTGTTTCAGGTTGTAACGCCCGCCAGATAAGGCGTTGCGGGACTTATTTCCAATCCGAAACGTTTTAAACGTAATTTTTACCGATGACTGTAACGCAATTTCATACGCTTGATTGATGCTATTCGCGACGCATATTGCGGCGTAATCCATTCAGTCGATTCCGCATGAAATGGTTGCATGCTCATCTTTTTCTGCATGAATCGGCTGTATTACAGGCGCTTTTCCAGCGTTACGAAGTCCGTCTGTGTGCGGACGAGTATGTGCGCTGCGCTGCAACACCCCGCACATGAGGGTAATCGTGCAAGCGGCCGGTTCGTTGGACCCTTGTTCAACGGCATTGTTCGGGTTTTGCGTAGCGCCTTGGGGTCTGGTTACACGATTGTGTCAGCCATGCGGACCTATTAATCGTTCAAGCCGCTTGCCTTTTCCAATTAAGCGCGACGCAGGCCGCACCTCACAACCTTCACTTCAGCCACTTATCCGAGATCGCCTGATATTCCCCGGTCGCTCGCGCAAGGTGCAACCATTGATCGACGTATTGCTGGAAGGCCACATCGCCGCGCGGCAGCAGCCAAGCCTTCTCGCCATACTGGAAGGGCTTGTCCGGATGCACCGAGCAAAGGCCCGGATTCAGCTTTTGTTGCAGCAGGGTCTCCGATGCATCGGTCACCATCACGTCGGCCTTACCGGCGAGGATTTGTTTGAAGATCGTCACGTTGTCCGGATAGACGGTCAGATTCGCATGCGGGAAATACTGCTTGGCGAAACGCTCGTTGGTACCGCCCGGATTGACGATCACGCGGGTCGCCGGTTGATCGATCTGCGCCACCGTTTGATACTTGTTGACGTCGTCACACCGAACGATCGGCGTCTTGCCGTCGATCATGTACGCCTGCGTGAAAAACGCGCGCTTCTGGCGCTCGAGCGTCGGCGAAACACCGCCCACGCCGACGTCGCATTTCGCCACGAAGTCGTTCATCAGGTTCGGCCACGATGTCTTGACGAATTCCGCCTTCACCCCGAGCGATTTGGCGAGCGATTCGGCCATGTCGATATCGATGCCTTCGAACTGGCCGTCTGCCTTGTAAAACGAGTACGGCTTGTAATCGCCGGTCGTACAGGCGCGCAGCGTGCCGCGCGCGAGAATGTCGTCTAGCCGCGAGGGCGCCGCGGCGGTGGCGGCGCTCTGCGCCTGGGCCACGCCTGCGTGCATCAAAACACCGGCCAGAACGCCGAGCAGTGCGAGTGCTGCCTTGTTCATCGAGTCTCCTTGGTTGCGCGTAATTGTTTGGTAAGGCCGTCGGATGATAGCCCGGCAATTCACGCTTGAACATTGGCCGTTCAGCCGAGTCATGGCGCCGCACCGGGCTGCAAAAAAGCCGGCCGCAAGCAAGGTGCGCCACAGTTATTGCCCGCATCAAGCGCGATGCGGCCTGCCGGGTCCGGTAAAATGCTTCTTTGCCTTCAGTCGTACGCAACGTGGCCCATAAACTCCTGAACGACACTTTCCTGCGCGCGCTGCTGCGCCAGCCGACCGACTACACGCCGATCTGGCTGATGCGGCAGGCTGGCCGCTACCTGCCGGAATACAACGCGACGCGGGGTCGCGCGGGGAGTTTCCTCGGTCTGGCGAAGAACCCGGCGTACGCAACGGAAGTCACGCTGCAGCCGCTCGAGCGCTATCCGCTCGACGCCGCGATCCTGTTCTCCGATATCCTCACCGTGCCTGACGCCATGGGCCTGGGTCTCGAGTTCGTCGCTGGCGAGGGCCCGAAATTCGCTCGTCCGGTGCGCACGGAAGACGATGTGGCGCGCCTGGCCGTCCCCGATATCGACGCCACGCTGCGCTACGTGACCGACGCGGTGCGCGAAATCCGCACCGCGCTGACCGACGCGCAAGGCCGCCAGCGCGTGCCGCTGATCGGCTTTTCGGGCAGCCCGTGGACACTGGCGTGTTACATGGTGGAAGGCGGCGGTTCAGCGGACTTCCGCACGGTCAAATCGATGCTGTACGCGCGTCCGGACCTGATGCACCGAATTCTCGACGTCAATGCGAAATCGGTTGCGGCGTACCTGAATGCGCAGATCGAAGCCGGCGCGCAAGCCGTGATGATCTTCGACACGTGGGGCGGGGCGCTCGCGGACGGCGTCTACCAACGCTTCTCGTTGCAGTACATCCAGCAGGTCGTGAGCCAACTGAAACGCGATCACGACGGAGAAAAAGTGCCGGTGATCACCTTCACGAAGGGCGGCGGGTTGTGGCTCGACGAGATCGCCGATATCGGCGTGGATGCGGTGGGTCTCGACTGGACCGTGAACCTGAGCAAGGCGCGCGAGCGCGTGGGTAGCAAGGTGGCGCTGCAAGGCAATATCGATCCTTCGGTGCTGTTTGCGCCGCCGGCCGCAATCCGCATGGAAGCGCGTGCCGTGCTCGACCGCTTCGGTAATCATCCTGGTCACGTTTTCAATCTCGGCCACGGCATTTCGCAGTTCACGCCGCCGGAGAATGTTGCTGAGCTCGTGGATGAAGTCCATCGTCATAGCCGCGCGATTCGCAGTGGCGCGCATGCACCAAGCTGACGCCGAAAACGTTGCCATTTTTGCTGCAGCGCAGCGAACTGGGCTCTCGGCCTAAGGGAATATTTGTAGTCGGCAGGCCGTCAGATGGCGGTCTTGCGAAAGTCAAGACTTGACTTATGCACATTGTTCACGCTGCGGCGCGGTAGAAGCTTTCGTCGTGCCCTAGCCCTTGCACATTGCAGGCGCATTTGATCTAAGCCTTGTCTGGCAAGGGTTTCAAGGGGGCACGGCAAAATGTGCGGAAACCCACAGAAGGCCGCTGCAGCGCGGTTCCCGGCCTATCTGAACGAAGTTCTCAACAAAGTTATCCACAGGCAAGCGGACCGATTGCAATTGTTCAGCCGAATCCAAAACTTAGCGCCGAAATTGAAGTTTTACTTTAACTTCGATGGACTCGCCGTTTGCTCAATGTGCACCGAGACGCGGCCTCATGCCGCATCCGTTCGCTCGATCCACATCGCCGCGTGAGTGAAGTGTTCGTCCGCGTCGCGCTGGATCATCCGCTGCCGACCCTGTTCGACTACCGCTGCGGCACGCCCGAGCGTGTCGCGCCGGGCATGATGGTGAGCGTGCCGTTCGGCAAGCGTCACGTGGTGGGTCTCGTCTGCGAAGTGACCACTCACAGTGACGTACCCGCTGACCGTCTGCGAGCGGTCACCCATGTCTGTACCGCCTGCCCGCCCGTGTCGACCGAATGGCTGCGGCTCGCAGCCTTCGCCGCCGACTACTATCAACGCGGCCTCGGGGAAGTGGCCCTGCCTGCCTTGCCGCAAGCCCTGCGTGACGCGTCGCGCTGGTCGCGCCTGTTCGCACCTGAGGAGCGCTACAGCCTGACCGCCGAGGGTCGCGCCGCGTTGCCGGAAACATTGCCGGCGCGTGCAAGCGCATTGCGCAAGCTTGCCCAGGCCCTGGCGGAGGCCGAGTTTCTGAGCGCCGCCGAGGCTCGCGCGCTTCATCCCAAAGCCATCGCAACCCTGGACGCATGGCAGTCCGAAGGCTGGGTCGCGCTGGAGGTGATCGAAGCCGCCGAGGTGCTCGCTGGCCCCGCATCACCGGACACGCCTGCACCCATCCTCCCCACGCTCACCGACGAACAGGCGACTGCGGTCGAAGCGATCCGCGACGCGAACGGCTTCGCGCCCTTCCTGCTGCACGGCGTGACGGGCAGCGGCAAAACCGAGGTGTATCTGCGCGCGCTCGCCGAGATTCTGGCGGCGAAGCCCGACGCGCAGGCCCTTGTCCTCGTTCCTGAAATCAATCTGACGCCGCAGTTCGAGTCGGCCTTCCGTGCGCGTTTTGCCGCGCTCGAAGGCACCTCGATCGTCACGCTGCACAGCGGTCTCGCGGAAGGCGAACGCGCCCGCAACTGGTTCGCGGGGCACACCGGGCGCGCTCGCATCGTGCTCGGTACGCGGCTGGCGGTGCTTGCCTCGCTGCCGAAACTCGCGATCATCGTCGTCGACGAAGAACACGATCCGGCCTACAAGCAACAGGAAGGCTTGCGCTATTCGGCACGCGATCTGGCGATCTATCGCGGCAAGCAACTCGGTTTGCCGGTTGTGCTCGGCTCGGCTACGCCGTCGCTGGAAAGCTGGTGGCAGGCGGATCAGGGCCGCTACAAGCGTCTCACGCTGTCGCGCCGTGCAGTTGCCGAGGCCGTTCTGCCGACCGTCAAGCTGATCGATCTCGAAGAAGAGCGGCGGCGCGGGCGGGCCTCGGTGGAGGGTTTGTCCGGGCCGTTGATTGCGGCGTTGAAGGCGCGGCTCGAGCGCGGCGAGCAAAGTCTCGTGTTCCTGAACCGGCGCGGTTACGCACCACAGCTTTCCTGCGACGCCTGCGGCTGGGTGGCCGGTTGCCCTCGCTGCAGCGCCTACGTCGTCTTGCACAAACCGGAGCGCGCGCTGCGCTGCCACCACTGCGGCTGGGAATCGCGCATTCCGCGCTCGTGCCCGGACTGCGGCAATGTCGACATCGCGCCGATGGGACGCGGCACGCAACGCGTCGAAGAAACGCTGGCGAGCGCGGTGCCCGGCGCCCGCGTGCTGCGCATCGACGCCGACAGCACACGCCGCAAAGGCAGCGCGCAGGCGCTGTTTTCCGATGTCCACGCCGGCGAGGTCGACATCCTCGTCGGCACGCAGATGATCGCAAAGGGCCACGACTTCCAGCGGGTGTCGCTGGTCGGCGTGCTGAACGCCGACACCGCCTTGTTTTCACACGACTTCCGCGCGAGCGAACGCCTCTTCGCGCAATTGATGCAAGTGAGCGGCCGCGCAGGCCGCGCCGGTTTGCCGGGTGAAGTGCTGGTGCAGACGCGCTATCCGCGCCATGCGCTGTATCACGCGCTGGGGCGACATGACTACGTCGGCTTTGCCAATTCGACGCTGGCCGAGCGGCGCGACGCTCATCTGCCGCCGTTCGCCTATCAGGCTTTGCTGCGCGCCGAAGGCCGCACACTCGAAGCCGCGCTCGCGTTCCTGCAGCAGGCGGCCGCCGCGCTGACGGAGATCCCGGCCGCCGGGCGCGTGACAGTCTATGACGCCGTGCCGCTCACCATCGTCAAGGTGATGCACGTACATCGGGCGCAATTGCTGATCGAAAGCGCGTCGCGGGCCGCGTTGCAGGCCACTTTGCGCGCATGGCAACCGATGCTGCGCGGCCTGAAAGGCGTGCTGCGCTGGAATCTCGAAGTCGATCCCCTCGACATCTGACGCCCGCTGCCGGCCGCTTTGCGACAACTTCGCAGCATTACTCCTTTAAGTCATATTCATAGAGCGAATGGTCGTTTCGTTTTGGGACGTCGCTCGCCTATATTTCGCCGAATCGGCGCACCTTCAGGCAAAACTCAAAAATCCCGCGCCGATGCACCTCAACTTCCTCGGGGCATTTGCGATGAGCGATACCAACCAGACGTTGCCGACCGGCGCCGCGCCCGGCAAACCGCGCAGTGACCATAGCGCACACGGCGGCGGGCTCTTTTCAACTGAAGACTGGTGGGCCGTCTGGATCGGCCTGCTGGTGATCGTGATTGCCTGGGCGCTATTCGCCTCGGGCAGCAGCATCAAGTGGCTGGCGGTGGCGCCCGCCAAATGGGCGAGCGTGGGACAGGCCGCGCAGGACATCGGCAAGCATCTGCCGAACTATGTCGCGCTGTTCGTCGTGTTCGCTGTGCTGTTCGGCGTGAGCCTTGCCGCGCTGAAGCAGCGGGTCGGCATTTTCCTTGGCTCGTTCCTGATCCTGTTCATCGCATCGGCGCTGATCTTCACGCTGGGCGCGTGGGTCAATGCGTCGAAGTACAACCTCGAGCCGCCGTTGGTGGCACTGGCGCTCGGCCTCCTGATTTCCAATGTGTTCACGTTGCCCGAGTGGTTTTCAGCGGGCTTGCGCGTGGAGTTTTATATCAAGGTCGGCATCGTGTTGCTCGGCGCGACGCTGCCGTTCACCTTGCTGGTGTGGGCGGGGCCGGTCGCGGTCGGGCAGGCGACCATCGTCTCGCTCGTGACGTTCTTCGTGATCTTCTTTGCCGCCAAGGCGTTCGGTCTCGACCGGCGGTTTGCGGCCGTGCTGGGCGTGGGTGGCGCGGTGTGCGGCGTGTCGGCGGCGATCGCAATTGCCGGTGCGGTGCGCGCCAAACGCGAGCAGGTGTCGGTAGCGATTACGCTGGTGGTGTTGTGGGCGATCGTGATGATTTTCGTCCTGCCCTTTGCGTCGCGCTCGCTGGGACTCTCGACAGCAGTGGCGGGCGCATGGATCGGCACGTCCGAGTTCGCCGACGCCGCGGGTATTGCCGCCGCGCAAGCTTACGGCGACTTCGCGAAACACGCGGGCGGTGCGATTGCGGGCGCCCCCGAGGCGTCGCTGCAGGCGTTCACGCTGATGAAGGTGGTCGGCCGCGATATCTGGATCGGTATCTGGGCGTTCGTGCTCGCCATCGTCGCGACGACGCGCTGGGAGTCGCAGGACAGCGGCGTCAAAGCCAAGGCCAACGTCGGTGAAATCTGGGCGCGTTTTCCGAAGTTCGTGATCGGCTTCGTAATCGCTTCAGCGCTGGTGACGTGGATCGCCAGCCACTACTCGCTGGCCGACTACCGCAAGGTCGTCACGCCCGAATTCGTCGCGCCGATCACTGCCTTGCGCACGTGGGCGTTCACGTTCTGTTTCCTGAGCATCGGGTTGACCACACGCCTGCGCGCGCTCTCGGCCACCGGCCTGAAACCGTTCCTGGCCTTTACGGCGGGCGTGGTAGTCAATATCGCCATCGGCTACGCGCTGTCCGCGCACGTGTTCGCACCGTACTGGAATAGCTTGGGGCAGGGCACGTGATGAGCGAGGCGGTCCGCATCGCCGGCACAGCCCACGCACGCTTCGATGCGTGCGCGCCGCGCTGCGCAAGCTGCCGGTATCGCGCCGAGGATCGGCATTCACTGGAGCAGAGCATTCCGGGCCTCGCCGTGTTCAGTTCCGGGTTTGGCGCGAGCGTGGCGGATAGCCGGCTATGCCGTCTGCACGACCAGCTCGTTTCGCCTGACGACGCCTGTGCACAGTACGACCCCATTCCACGGCATTGACGCGTGCGTCTGCATCGCCGCCCGGTGTGAGCCGTGCGGCGCGTACCTGCTTTGCGGTGTCAGTCGAGGAGCGGCGTCTTGATGTCCATCATTAACCGTCGGGCTTAGCCCCTCAATCGTTCAAAGCTGCCCGCGCATCGCCAGCTGATGCGCGCGATGCCGGACGCGCCCGCCTTTCTTCCGTCTCACGTCTGCCCGGGCCGCGCGTCGCGCCGCGGATGAAAAGCACGCCACACGTGGCGCACATCGCCCAGATGCCCAATATCACTAACCACTTTTCCATTTCGCCAGTCCTCTAAAACCCCGTACCGTTTTTATGTGCGTGCCTTGCGGCCGCGACCATCCATATTCTGTATAACGGCGCGCCGAGCAATCTGATAAGGGTAAAAGCGAAAAGAATCACGCCAGGGAAAATACTGATCGCAACCGCCGTCGCCACGCGCAGCGCCATTCGGCGCAAACCCCCGCCGTACAGGGCTTTTAAAAAGGTGCAACCATGCTCAGCGCATGGTTGCACCTTTTTATTTGGAGGCGTACGATTCGCCCAACTTTTAGTCTTTCCCAGCGAATTCGTTTGGTATCCGAAGAAGGAAACATGGCTAGCACCACCCTTGGCGTCAAGGTCGACGACCTCCTGCGTTCCCGGCTGAAAGACGCCGCCACCCGGCTCGAACGCACTCCGCACTGGCTGATCAAGCAGGCGATCTTCGCGTACCTCGAAAAGATCGAGCACGGCCAATTGCCGTCGGAATTGTCGGGCCACACCGGCTCGGCCGATCTGGCTGACGGCGCCGCGGTGGAGCACGAGGAAGACGGTGCGTCGCATCCGTTCCTCGAATTCGCGCAGAACGTGCAACCGCAATCGGTGCTGCGCGCGGCGATCACCGCTGCGTACCGCCGTCCCGAGCCGGAATGCGTGCCGTTCCTGCTCGGCCAGGCGCGTTTGCCGGCCAACCTCGCGGGCGACGTACAGACGATGGCCGGCAAGCTGGTCGAAACGCTGCGCACCAAGAGCCGTGGCGGCGGCGTCGAAGGGCTGATCCACGAGTTCTCGTTGTCGAGCCAGGAAGGCGTCGCGCTGATGTGCCTCGCCGAAGCGCTGCTGCGGATTCCCGATCGCGCCACGCGTGACGCGCTGATCCGCGACAAGATCAGCAAGGGCGACTGGAAGTCGCACGTCGGCCAGGCGCCGTCGCTGTTCGTCAACGCCGCAACGTGGGGCTTGATGATCACCGGCAAACTGGTGGGGACCAACAGTGAGGCGAGCCTCTCGTCGGCGCTCACGCGTCTGATCGGCAAGGGCGGCGAGCCGCTGATCCGCAAGGGCGTCGACATGGCGATGCGCTTGATGGGCGAACAGTTTGTCACGGGCGAGAACATCTCCGAAGCGCTGGCGAATAGCCGCAAGTACGAAGCACGCGGCTTCCGCTACTCGTACGACATGCTCGGCGAAGCGGCGACCACCGAAGCCGACGCGCAACGCTACTACGCCTCGTACGAACAGGCGATCCACGCGATCGGCAAAGCGGCCGGCGGCCGCGGCATTTACGAAGGCCCGGGCATCTCGATCAAGCTGTCGGCGCTCCACGCACGCTACTCGCGTTCGCAGCAGGAACGCACGATGAGCGAACTGCTACCGCGCGTGCGCTCGCTGGCGATCCTCGCGCGCCGCTACGACATCGGCCTGAACATCGACGCTGAGGAAGCCGACCGCCTCGAAATCTCGCTCGATCTGCTTGAAGCGCTGTGCTTCGATCCGGAACTGGCTGGCTGGAACGGCATCGGTTTCGTGGTGCAGGCGTATCAGAAGCGCTGCCCATTCGTAATCGAATACCTGATCGATCTGGCGCGCCGCAGCCGCCACCGCATCATGGTCCGTCTCGTGAAGGGCGCGTACTGGGATACCGAAATCAAGCGCGCACAAGTGGACGGCCTCGAAGGCTATCCGGTCTACACGCGCAAGATCTACACGGACGTCTCCTACCTTGCCTGCGCGAAGAAGCTGCTCAGCGCGCCGGATGCCGTCTATCCGCAGTTCGCCACGCACAACGCGCACACGCTGTCGGCGATCTATCACCTCGCGGGCAATAACTACTACCCCGGCCAGTACGAGTTCCAGTGCCTGCACGGCATGGGTGAACCGCTGTATGAGGAAGTCACCGGCCGCGACAAGCTGAACCGTCCGTGCCGCGTGTATGCGCCGGTTGGCACGCATGAAACGCTGCTCGCGTACCTCGTGCGCCGCCTGCTGGAAAACGGCGCGAACACGTCGTTCGTGAACCGCATCGCCGACGAAAACGTCGCGATCAAGGACCTGATCGCCGACCCGGTCGACGAAGCCTCGAAGATCGTCCCGCTCGGCGCACCGCACGCGAAGATTCCGCTGCCGCGCAATCTGTTCGGCGCCGAGCGTCTCAATTCGATGGGCCTCGATCTGTCGAACGAACATCGTCTGGCCTCGCTGTCGTCGGCGTTGCTGGCGAGCGCGCATCATCCGTGGCGCGCCGCGCCGATGCTCGAAGACAACGAGATCGCCGTGGGCGTCGCACGTGATGTGCGCAACCCGGCCGATCATCGCGACCTCGTCGGTACTGTGGTGGAAGCGACCTCGGAACATGTGAGCGCCGCAATGGCCCACGCAGTCGCCGCCGCGCCGATCTGGCAAGCGACGCCGGTCGATGCCCGCGCCGATTGCCTCGCGCGTGCGGCCGATCTGCTCGAAGCCCAGATGCACACGCTGATGGGTCTTGTGGTGCGTGAAGCCGGTAAGTCGCTGGCGAACGCGGTCGCGGAAATCCGCGAAGCGATCGATTTCCTGCGCTACTACTCGACGCAGATCCGCAACGAGTTCTCCAACGACACGCACCGCCCGCTTGGTCCGGTGGTCTGTATCAGCCCGTGGAACTTCCCGCTGGCGATTTTTATGGGCCAGGTGGCTGCAGCTTTGGCGGCTGGTAACACCGTGCTCGCGAAGCCGGCCGAACAAACGCCGCTGATCGCCGCGCAAGCCGTGCGTATCCTGCGCGAAGCCGGCGTGCCGGCGGGCGCGGTGCAACTGCTGCCGGGCAATGGTGAAACGGTTGGTGCAGCGCTGGTGGCCGATCCGCGCACCCGTGCGGTGATGTTCACCGGTTCGACCGAAGTCGCGCGCCTGATCAACAAGACGCTCTCGAACCGTCTCGATCCGGAAGGCAAGCCGATCCCGCTGATCGCCGAAACCGGCGGCCAGAACGCGATGATTGTCGATTCGTCGGCGCTCGCTGAGCAGGTGGTCGCGGACGTGCTGCAGTCCTCGTTCGACTCCGCCGGTCAACGGTGTTCCGCGTTGCGCGTTCTTTGTCTACAAGAGGACGTTGCGGATCGCACGCTCGAAATGCTGACGGGCGCGATGCGCGAACTGTCGGTGGGCAATCCGGACCGCCTGTCGATCGACGTCGGCCCGGTGATCGACCTCGATGCGAAGCGCGGTATCGACGCGCACGTCGCGGCAATGCGCGAGAAAGGTCGCAAGATCGAGCAACTGCCGATGCCGGAAGGCGGGGGACAAGGCACGTTTGTTCCGCCGACGCTGATCGAACTCGACAGCATCGACGAATTGAAGCGTGAAGTGTTCGGCCCGGTGCTGCATGTGGTGCGTTACCGCCGCAGCCAGCTGGACAAGCTGCTCGAACAGATCCGTACGACTGGCTATGGCCTGACGCTTGGCATTCACACGCGGATCGACGAAACGATCGCTCACGTGATCAGCCGCGCGCATGTCGGCAACATCTACGTGAACCGCAATGTGATCGGCGCGGTGGTGGGTGTTCAGCCGTTCGGCGGTGAAGGTCTGTCGGGCACGGGTCCGAAAGCAGGTGGCGCGCTGTATCTGCAGCGTCTGCTGGCGACGCGTCCGGCAGGGTTGCCGAAGTCGCTGGCCGATGCACTGATCGTTGATGTGCCGCAAGCGGGCGTGAACGGGGATAATCCGTCCGCTGCCTTGACGGCGCTGCGCGACTGGCTGATCAGCGAACAGCAGCCGGTGCTGGCCGCACGCTGCGACGGTTATCTGTCGCATGTGCCGGCGGGCGCAACTGCGGTATTGTCTGGACCGACCGGCGAGCGCAACACGTACACGCTGGGCGCACGCGGCACGGTGCTGTGCATTGCCTCGACGGCGAGCGGCGCACGCGTGCAGTTCGCTGCGGCGCTGGCTACGGGAAATCACGCCTTGTTCGAGGGCGCGGCTGGTGAACAATTGGTGGCGCAGCTTCCTGCCGCGTTGAAGTCCCACGCAAGCGTGAAGAAGAGCGCCGATACGCCGTTCGACGCCGTCCTGTTCGAAGGCGATAGCGACGAACTGCTGGCGCTGGTGAAGGAAGTTGCGAAACGTGCGGGGCCGATCGTCTCGGTGCAGGGCGTCGCGGCTCGCGCGCTGGAAAGCGGCGATGAGGACTACGCGCTCGAGCGTCTGTTGACCGAACGCTCGGTCAGCGTGAATACGGCAGCAGCAGGCGGTAATGCAAATTTGATGACGATCGGTTGAGCGAACCTCATCGATTACTTCAAAAAAACGGAAGCGGTACGGCGACCCCGAAAAACCGCTCCATCCACACCTGGTACCAAGGAGAAGCTATGCAACACAAAATGAAACAGCTGGCAGGCGCAGCGCTGGTTGCAGCAATGTCGCTGGCGGGGACGGCCAACGCTCAATCGACCGAAGACGTGAAGATCGGCTTTGCCGGTCCGATGACGGGCGCACAGGCGCACTACGGTAAGGACTTCCAGAACGGCATCACGCTGGCTGTGGAAGACATGAACGCAACCAAGCCGGTGATCGGCGGCAAGCAGATTCGCTTCGTGCTGGATTCGGCCGACGACCAGGCTGACCCGCGCACCGGCACGACCGTTGCACAAAAGCTGGTGGATGACGGTATCAAGGGCATGCTCGGCCACTTCAACTCGGGCACCACGATTCCGGCTTCGCGCATCTATGCGAATGCGGGCATCCCCGAAATCGCAATGGCGACGGCGCCCGAGTACACGCAACAAGGTTTCAAGACTACGTTCCGCATGATGACGTCCGACACGCAGCAAGGTTCGGTCGCCGGCACGTTCGCTGTGAAGACCCTGGGCGTGAAGAAGATCGCGATCGTCGACGACCGCACGGCCTACGGCCAGGGTCTGGCTGATCAGTTCGAAAAGGCAGCGAAGGCAGCGGGCGGCTCGATCGTCGATCGTGAATACACGAACGACAAGGCTGTCGACTTCAAGTCGATCCTGACCAAGCTGAAGTCGGTCAACCCGGACCTGATCTATTACGGCGGCGCGGATTCGCAAGCGGCACCGATGGTCAAGCAGATGAAGGCACTGGGCATCAAGGCACCGCTGATGGGCGGCGAAATGGTACACACGCCGACCTTCATCCAGATCGCGGGTGACGCAGCGAACGGTACGGTGGCATCGCTCGCCGGCCTGCCGCTGGAAGAAATGCCGGGCGGCAAGGACTACGTTGCGAAGTACAAGAAGCGCTTCAACGAAGATGTGCAAACGTACTCGCCGTACGCTTACGACGGCGCAATGGCCATGTTCGACGCCATGAAGAAGGCTAACTCGACAGATCCGGCCAAGTACCTGCCGCTGCTCGCGAAGACCTCGATGCCGGCAGTGACGGCAGCGAACCTCGCGTACGACGGCAAGGGCGACCTGAAGAACGGCGGCATCACGCTGTACAAGGTTGTCGACGGCAAGTGGACGACGCTGCAAAGCGTGGGCGGGAAGTAAGCGGTTTTTCGCTGCTTGCTTGGATGTCAGGAACCCCGCTTCGGCGGGGTTTTTTTATGGCGCTTTGAGTTTGTGCTGCTGGCGTGAACTCGATTAGTTAGCCTTCTCCCGAAAAAAAACTCATCGACAATCTCCACGGGTGGCGCGAAATCAGTAGGGCGCTTTTATACCTTGCGGCTGGTACGTGAAGTTCTACTTCGTGGGCAATCCGGAAACCGTGTTTATCAGCGTGCACCAGTGAGCGAAGCCATGAAGATGAAACTCTACGAAGAAGGCGAGAAGAGCAAGGCAATCTGCCACCACTGCAAGCAGCTCGTGAGCACGACCTTTGCACGGCGTGACGTGCCTTTCAGCGACGGCAAAGGTGAGGTGAAGAATATTCTCGCGGCGGTGTGCGACGTCTGTAACCACGTGGTCGCTATTCCCGCGCAATCCACGCCAGCCGTCCGCGAAGCGCGGCAGAAGGAAGTCAGGCCGATTGAGGCGCAACTGCCGGCCATCTATCTGGATGCTCTCGATTTGGCCGCTTATATGGTCGACAGCGCGAGCTCGACCGAATTCCGGAAGGTGCTCATGACGCTCTATCTGCACCGGTTTGCATCCGGTGAATATCCGCGGGCACGGTTGATTAAGGCGCACCGATCAGCGTCGGAGCGTTTCAAGGAACGCAGAGGCGCTGCACGGCGACGACTGTCGATGAAGGTGACACCTCGCATCGCCGAAGATATCAAGACGCTGATGCATGACACGGATATGAGCCAGACTGAGGTCATCAAGTCCGTGATCTATCAAATCCAATCCGACGTGATTGAATCTCACAAGCCTGCTCTGATGAAGGAGCTTGGCGCTTTATCGGTCATATACGCTTGAGTCATGTGCTCGTGGCGCACAAAAAAGCCCCGCATTGATGCGAGGCTTTTCTCATGGAGAGCCTTGCATAAACCGGGGGTTTTACTCCATCTTCTGCCGGATGACTGCAAGCGTCTTGGTGTCGTAGTTCAATTCCACCTTTCTGCCGTCCTTGTTGTAGGCTTCGACCTCATAGCAGTTGTCGTCGACCTTGAACTTCGCGATCTTGTAGCCTTGCGCTTCGATCTGCGCACGGGCGTCACTCTCCTTCATCCATTCTGCCGTGGGATGAACTGGACAGGACACGTCCATCGCGAACACGGCGCTCGACAATCCCAGCGCACTTGCAAATACCGCAGCCTTAAGCATATTGACTCCCTGAATCGTTCAGACGAATGGCTACCCTAGCCGATTCGTCAAACGGTGCACAAGGTGATCGCATGGTAAGTCTGCTGTATGTCAAAAATTCGACTTAAGACGCATCGGCGCAGAGGGACGTTGTCCACAAGCCTTCTACGCTAAGCCGTCTCGCCTCGCAGTTTCCTTCCCTGCTCGCGAATCTGCTCCAACGTTGCGCCCGGCGTGCTCGCCTCCTGCGGCATGCGAATCTCGATCACCGCTGCGCACCCGGCCTCCATGGAACGCTGCAACGCCGGCAGAAAGTCTTCCGTCCGCTCCACTGTTTCTCCATGTGCGCCGAACGACCTCGCGAACGCCGCGAAGTCCGGATTCGTGAGGCCTGTACCATGCACGCGATTTGGATAGTGTCGCTCCTGATGCATCCGGATCGTGCCGAAGTGGCTGTTGTTCACGACGATGAAAATCACATGCAAGTCGTATTGCATCGCCGTCGCGAGTTCTTGCGCGGACATCATGAAGCAGCCGTCGCCGGCTAATGCGACCACTGCGCGTTGCGGATACATCGACTTCGCCGCAATCGCCGCTGGTACGCCGTAGCCCATCGCGCCACTGGTCGGCGCAAGCTGTGAACGGAAATGCCGATACGAGAAGTGCCGGTGCAGCCACGTTGCATAGTTGCCCGCACCGTTTGTGAGGATCGCGTCTTCCGGTAGATGCGCGCGCAACTGCTGGATCACTTCGCCCATTTGCACGTCGCCGGGGATCTCGCGTGGCTTGCGCCAGTCGAGATACGCGCGATGCGCTTCTTCTGCAGCGCCGGTCCATGCGAGCTTGTCGGAAGACGGCCTCAACGCTGCAAGCAATGCTGCAAGTTCTGGCATGCCCGAGACAATCGGCAGATCTGCCGCATACACGCGCCCCAGTTCTTCCGCGCCTTGATGCACGTGCACCAGCGTTTGTTTGGTCTTCGGAATGTCGAGCAGCGTGTAGCCGTTGGTCGTCGCTTCGCCTAGCCGTGGACCGAGCGTGAGGAGCAGGTCCGCATCGCGGATACGCTGAGCAAGCGCCGGATTGATACCGAGACCAACATCACCCGCATAGTTCGGATGCTCGTTGTCGAGCGTGTCCTGAAAGCGAAACGCGAGGCCGATCGGCAATTGCCAATTCTCGACGAAGCATTGCAGGTCGGCACATGCTGCTGGTGTCCAACCGCTGCCACCGGCAATCACCATCGGCCGTTGCGCGCCTTCCAGCAATCGGCACAACTCTTCCATCTGAGCCGCGGACGGCGACGCCGCCACACGCTTGTACGCGGGTGCGCCGGCAACAAGGTCGCACGCATCGCTCAACACATCTTCCGGCAACGACAACACAACTGGCCCCGGACGTCCCGACGTCGCCGTGTGAAACGCATGGCTCAGATATTCGGGAATACGCTTCGGGTCGTCGATTTGCGCGACCCATTTCGCCATCTGCCCGAACATGCGCCGGTAGTCGATTTCCTGGAAGGCCTCGCGATCGAGATGCTCGCGCGCGCATTGGCCGATCAGCAGGATCATCGGCGTCGAGTCCTGAAACGCGGTGTGCACGCCGATCGATGCATGCGTCGCGCCCGGTCCGCGCGTGACGATGGCGACGCCCGGGCGTCCGGTCAATTTGCCGACGGCCTCCGCCATGTTCGCGGCCGCCGCCTCGTGCCGGCAAACGATAGTCTGGATGCGGTCTGTTTCGTCGTGCAGCGAATCGAGCACGGCGAGAAAGCTCTCGCCGGGAACACAAAAAACACGTTCGACGCCGTGCGTCAGCAAAGCGTCGACGACGAGACGCGCGCCGGTGGTCTGGGTGGCGGAAGAGTCAGAAACGGGAGCGTTCGGCAGCGACATTGCGATGAAGCCTCCATACGGGTTGGTAATGCTTCTGTCTTGATCAAACGAATTGTCACCGATAGCTTACGCCGACTGGGAGGTCGACGTAACGCCATGGCGTGGTGTGTCAGGTTGCAAAGAAGGTTTTTTCGAGATGAATTTGAAGCGTAGGATCGAACCGTTTTACTAGAGCGTGTTAGGAACTTGGAAGTACTGGCACCGCGTGAACGAGCATGAGCATTGCGAAGACCACGAAATGCAACCCGGCAAGCGTTTCGGGTAGACGTTCATAGTCACGTGCGAGACGGCGGAAA